>MFKO01000008.1:190978-207042 GCA_001779595.1 Candidatus Kaiserbacteria bacterium RIFCSPHIGHO2_01_FULL_46_22 | reverse complement strand
CCACCCGCCCTTCCCTCCCGCCCTACCCCCTAAGTCCGTGTAATTCGTCCCGAATACCAAGCTTATCGACGATGATTTGGTGCTTATAATCAAACACATCGCGGGTCAATTTATCGTACAGTCCCACCCGATATTTGAGGTCTTCAGAGTTAAAGGCGGCATAGCGAATCTCAACTCCCAGTTCCGACTCAAGGGACCGAATAGCGTTCTCAACCTTGGTATCAGACAGTTTACTCATTGCCACCATCACATCCAGCCGATGTTCAAACTCGCGCAGAAAAACGCCGGAGATACAGACGAAGTCTAGTGGCCCAGCTTTGCGCAAATGTTTTAGAAGAGTCTTGCCGTTTATTGGTGCAGTCTCAAAGAGAAAAGTCTGTAAAGCCTGCAACTCACCAAAATCTTTATTGATAGCGTAGGCATGCACGCGAGTTTTAGTAGGGCGTCCTTCTAGCTGTTGGTAGATTTGTTTTTTCTTGATGATGTCTGCTCGCTCGAGAGCGTTCATCTCGGTACGTGCAGTACGTCGTACGAGCTTAGCGCGACGACTAATCTCATCAAAGGTAAATTCCTTGGACGGATTAAACAGGAAGAAACGGAGCAATTTTACTCTGGCTATACTTCCAAACAGAATTGCGAGCGAATCAGTAGCCATATCGGTGTCCGCGATTATAGCACAAAGGAAAAACGGGCGGAGCTTACGCTCAGCCCGTTTTTCCTTTAGAACTGAGATTACTTAAGGGTAACCTTAGCGCCCGCTTCCTCAAGCTTCTTCTTAAGCTCTTCGGCAGCATCTTTCTTTAGACCTTCCTTCACTACAGAAGGAGCGGCATCAACCATATCCTTAGCCTCCTTGAGACCTAGGTTGAGAACTTCCTTAACCACCTTAATCACGGCGATCTTCTGAGCACCTGCTTCAGTAAGCTCAACAGTGAACTCATCCTTTTCCTCGGCAGCGCCGGCAGCAGCTGGACCAGCTACAGCAACGGCCTGTGCAGAAACACCGAAGTGCTTCTCGAGTACTTTCACAAGTGAGTGAAGCTCAAGCACACTCATCTTTTCAACCTGCTCAACGAGTTTCTTGAACTCAGCTGGCACTTCCGCCTTCTCTTCTTCAGCTGGAGCCGCAGTGGTCTCCTCGACTACTTCGTTGTTTACTTCTTCAGACATAATAATGAATTAATTTTAAATCTAAACGGACTTTTTCTCTGCAATTGCATTGAGGGCGACTGCAAATCCTTGAATCGGACTATTGATAACATTGACGAACATTCCACGAAGTACTTGAAGTGGTGGAATCGAAGCGATTTCAGTCATCTCCTCACGATTCTTGTACACTCCTTGGAAAACACCGCCGACAATAGACAAGTTGTCTTTGTACTTGGTAGCGAAAGTCTTAATGTTCTGGGCCGGAGCGATAGCGTCAGCACTGTACGCAACAGCGATCTCGCCATCAAGCGCAGGCATTTCGCCAGTGAAGGCACCATCGAAGGCGCGCTTCATCAAGGTCTTCTTGGCGACAAAATAACCAACTCCATTGGAGCGGAGATCTGCACGCATTGCAGTTGCATCGTTTACCGGCAAGCCTTTGAAGGATACGAAAACGATCGAATCTGAATCGTTTTTAACACCTTCAAGCTTAGCCAGGATGTCCTGCTTCTTTGCTTTAGTAATTGCCATTATATTTTATGGAATTTCGACAGGCCGTTTAAGGACGGCTCGACCACGTATCCAAATGTTCTAGGAGTACGGCCTAGGCCGGCGAATCAAGTGATTCTTCAATCGATGCCCTTTTCGACACCGAACCGACTGTCTCTGAACCTGTCAGGGACCAATTTATCAGATTATGAAGGAAAAGCAACCTTTAAGCGTCCAGAAGTTTTTTGTTCTAACCGGTGGCGCCGACTACTAGGACGAGAAACAAGGAGATGACTATTACGAGTAAGAAGCTCCAGAGGAATTTGTAAAAAGTTTTATTAAACATTGTGAAATTTTAACATGACAAAACCGCCGCCTGGCAAAGCCAGGCGGCGGTTTTGTTTAAATACGCAAAAAGCCCCCGGAGGGGCTTTTTGCACTTCTCGTCACACAGTCAAACTGTACGAACGATCAAGTCAGGTTAGTTCGCGATGAAAGCGAAGTCTGTCTTGAACTCGTTAGCAAGGTTTGAAGTGAAAGTAGAGAATGTTGAGGTGTTATCAGTGTTGAAACCGATACCAGTAAGAACTACACGTGCGTAGTCGCCGTCGAATGTGCTAGTAGCAGCATTTTGTACGGTTACTACGAGAGTGAAGGTCTCAGTCTCACCTTCCTGTACTTCGTAGCCATCACCCTCATCATCAGCAGTTGATGATAGAGCGAATGTACTTGAAGCAGCAGCAATGTAAGTACCAGCAGCATCAGATAGGTCTACACCGTAGGCACTGCCAGCGGTAGAAGAACCAACCTTGTTAGCCATAGTGTCATCAACGTAGACGGTCTCGCCGAAAGCGGTAACGTCAAACTTGATAGTCAACTTGACGTAGTCGTCATCGTTGCCGTCGCCAGCAACAACTTCTTCGTCAGTGCTTACCAATGATACCTGGATACCATCAGCGAAGAATGCATGAGCGTCAGATGAAGCAGAGCCAGTCTTGTCACCAGCTTCTACGTTCTCACCCTCCTCATCTTCGATGTCCCAAGATACGTGATCTGGGTTAACTGAGGCAGACAAAGTGTCGCCAGCAGTGAAGGTACCAGCCAACTCGTTGGCATCAACACGAACTACAACATCTACAGACTCGCCAGCTGCGATTTCCCAGTTAAGGTTATCGAAGACAACGGTAGAAGTAGTGGTAGCAGTAGAAGCGATGTTTTCAGAACCAACAACGTCACCGTCAACTACGATTTCCGCAGCCTGAGCGATAGCGTCGATATCAGCACCAACAGAGGTGAAGATAACTGGAAGCTCATCAACTGTAACGTCAGAGTTACCCTCAACTTCAATAGTGAAGGAAAGGATCTCTACGCCATCAGTTTCAGTAGTCGAAGAAACTTCGATTGAACGAGCGTCGTTGATCTCATCGTCACCGTTAGTAACCTTGAATTCAAGATCAGAAGCGGTAGCGAATGACTCGAAAGTGAAGACTACGTTGTCTTCAGTAACAGTCTCAGTGATAGTTGCATCCTGAGCGTCGCGGAAGCGAACCTGCTCGAAGTCAACATCCCAAGAGTCACCAGCGCTAGCATCATCAATGTTGCTAAGGCCAGAAACAGCTACAGTAATCTCATCAGTCTCACCAGCGCGGATGATAACACCCTCGTCTAGAGAAATGGTCTTGCCGTAGTCGTTGTCATCGTTGAACTCATCAGCATCAACGCGAGCAACTTCCTCGTCGCCAAACCAGATGGATACTTCAGAAGCGTATTCTTCGAAGTCGTCATCGTTGTTAGCAGTTCCTTCATCATCGAAGTCAAGCTTTACAGCTGTGATCTCGATATCAGAACCGTCGTCAGCCTCGATTTCGAGAGCTGCAACTTCAACATCCTCGTCGCCCTCACCAACTTCTTCGTTGGAAAGGCCAGAAACGATGTCAGTCTCTTCGATAGAGCCAGCACCGCCTTCTAGGTCACCGCCTGAGGTAGAACCACCACCAGTAGTGCCGCCAGCGCAAAGTGCGTTAGCTTTAGCCATTGAAGATGGGCCGAAGTAACCAGTTGGGCTTGTTAGACCAGCTGGTACTAGGATGTCAGCGCTGTACTTGGTCTGGAACTTAGATACTGCGGCAGCTGTTGCTGGACCGAAGAAAGAAGTCTCCATACCTGGAGCACCTGCGCCAGACATTGATACCTGAGTATCAGCACTCATGTTAAGGAACTTCTGCAAGTTCATTACATCAGCACCAGTTGAACCTGTTGAAAGGGAACGGGTGAAAGTGTAAGAGCAAGAGCCGGTAGTAGCTGAAGAGCCAGAAAGCTGACTCTGTAGCTGATTTACCAATGCAACGAGCTGTTCAAGGCTCATTGCAGAAACGTCCTGAGCCTTAGCTGCCGGAGCAACCAAAGAGAACGCTAGTGCTACTGCAACGAAAGCCACAGCGGCCTTAGCTACAATATTGTGGGTTAAAGTCATAATTGAACTTTATAAAGTTATGGGATAAATCCCGGGGTTAACTTAGGGCTTATAATATGAATTAATTCATATTAACGATCCGATCGGTTAAATCAGATCGAGAATATGCCAGCCGCGCATCGCGATGCACGTCCAGCGATAAAGTCAGCCCTTCCTAGAAGGGCTGACCTAATCGCCAAACGCGATCGCAAGGTATCGACACCAATGCGCAATCCGGTGATAGATTGAAGGGAGTTTCAGAATCACAGCGAGTACTCTACATATATCTATGTAGAGTGGAATAAACAGAAAGTCAGTAAATATTCAGTTCTCAAACAACACATACCCTATTGCTTCCCTCTTATGAAAAAAGCGTGCTAGAGCACATTCCGTACATTATATAGCTTACGCAAGATATTGTACGTCTAGTTTACTGTGGACAACCTGCCCAAGAAAACCAAGCAAGACTACGTTAAATTGCCGTTTCGGTCAATCCAACACGACAAAAAAACGCCTTACCTACCTGCCATATATGACGACTTCATAATGTTCATCTTACCTACTAAATTATTAGAAAACGCAATGGATAAGTAGTAAAGGGTGTTGAAAAATAAGCGTTTTTTGATCTTGGGCACAGATTCACCATTTTTGTCCTTGATTTTATAAATGTCCTTTATAAAAGTTCAGGGACACTTTTGTAAGTCTCTACTTTGTACGTATTAAACAAGCGAATATTTCGACCAACGGCGCTCTCCTTGTCTTTTAACTAGATTGTCCTCAATCATAGAGTTTAGTTCGCGCTGAATGGTCTTGGAGCTAACGTCAGTGATTATGTCAGATATGTCCTTAATGGTTGCTTCTTCCTTAGCAGAAAGAACGACCTTGATGCGTTCACGACGATCTGCTTCTGATTTACTTGATTCGACTTTATCCGACGATCCTGATTCCCTTCCTTCGTCTTCCCTGCTTTTTCGCCCAGCGCTCTCACGTGCTGTTGTTGAGCTTGGCATAACTTTGTAATCCAGATCATCGAAGGCTGTAGTGCGCACAAGGTATTTATTTAGACCACGCAAAACTCCATCAATTTCGGCAGTAATGACGTGCAGTACCTCCGGAGCAATTACACTACTGGCGGCGGCCACATTCAATTTACTATCTAGACGAATGAGTGAATGAGCGGCGTTACGAATTGACTCCTCTGCTAAATGAGAACGAGTCTCGAGCGTGCGCAAAATCGCATTATGCACCTCTCGCGATGTCTCTAATATGTCTTCTAGCTGTGGTTCTGTCCGATTGTCTTTTTCCAAACTGTTAGCGACATAAAACACCACAGAGACAATTCTTTCTGTCTTTTTGAAAATATACTTATAATACGACTCATCTTGAACAAGTCTTTTAGTAGATTCTGTGGCCTTTATGATGTCTCTTGTGTCCATAATTGTGTCCTTTTATTTGTCCTAAACATTTATAAGACAACTCTTAAGGACAGTATATTCCTTTAGCAGGCCCCGTCAACATCTTTATTTACAGAGACGCGTTATACACAAATATAGTCTCTCCCGCGTGCTAAAATTACGTGTGAAAGTTATGAATTTGTTCGCGCTTTTTATCTATGGCTAGAAGGAAGAAACCGGTTTCAAGGCAGCATCAGTTGCGAGTCGCCTCAGGATCATTTTTTGACGACCTGTCCCCGCATACCAAACAAGCGATCGGCGCGGTTGTTTTTGTAGTACTGGCTATATTCTTTACTCTGGCTTTACTTAACATGGCTGGGGTGGCTGGACACTGGACTGAGTGGGGTCTCGAAGCAGTGTTTGGTAGTGGAGCTTACCTGGCTCCGCTTACCTGTCTTTTTTATGTTTATGCAATGATGCGTCCGCGCGAAGACGAGCGGGTCAGTGTCTCCAAAATAATTGGTATCACACTCATCTTTCTGTCTGCCCTGGGTTCTCTTGCTTTGTATCAGGAAGACTTGGGAGGACTTGCAGGCACACTGATCGAAAGCCCTCTATCTCTTTTATTTGGAACCATCACAGCTGGCGTCAGTCTGGGTGCTTTTGCATTGGTTGGTCTATTCCTTACTTTCGACATCGGTTTCCGCTTACCTGCCTTCCTTCGTCGTGCTGACGCAGTGGACGACGAAGAAGACCTTGATATTTCTATAATGAGCAACAACCTGCCGGTGTCGGAGGAAGATCAGGATGAAGCTGTTGCCGCGACGGAAGAAAAAAAGCCGGAGGAAAAACTTAAGATTAGTGAAAGACTTGGTCTTGCAAACACAGGAGCCAATTTCACGATATCGGCTTTCGAAGGTCTTTATAACCCGCCGCCACTTTCCCTACTTTCTAAAGATAAAGGAAAATCACAAAGTGGAGACGTAAAGGCAAACGCGAACATAATTAAACGCACCCTCAAAAACTTCAACATTGAAGTGGAGATGGACGAAGTATCGATTGGACCTTCTGTTACACGTTTTGCTCTCAAACCTGCCGAAGGTGTGCGTATTTCAAAAATTGTTGGTCTTCAGAACAATCTGGAACTAGCTCTAGCCGCTTCTCCGATTCGTATCGAAGCACCGATTCCTGGCAAGTCTCTAGTTGGTATCGAGGTACCGAATACCCAAAAAACCACCGTTGGTCTCGCTAGTCTTCTTGGTAGTGCCGAGTACGCAGACAGCCCTAAACCGCTCTTGGTCGCACTAGGCCGAGACATCACCGGCGTACCGCATTTCGCAAACCTGGCCAAGATGCCGCACTGTCTCATTGCTGGTACAACCGGCTCCGGTAAGTCTGTGACTATTCACGCACTCATTGCATCGCTACTATTCCGTAATAGTCCTGAACAACTTCGTTTCATTATGATTGACCCGAAGCGAGTTGAGCTCACTCTATATAATGGTATTCCTCATCTCTTAACAGGAGTAATTACTGAAGCCAAGAAAGCCATTCTTTCGCTTAAGTGGGCAATCAAGGAGATGGAAAGACGCTACGACATCTTGCAGGCAGAACGCGTGCGTGACGTCGGTAGTTACCACGAAAAGATATACCGACCAGCAAAGGCAAAACTGTCTAAGAACGCCACCCCAGAAGAGCGCGCGGCTATGCCTGAACCGATGCCTTACATCGTTATCTTCATTGATGAGTTGGCAGATTTGATGAGTGCGTATCCACGTGAACTAGAGGCCTGTATCGTTCGCTTGGCACAGATGTCGCGAGCAGTCGGTATCCATTTAGTACTCTCTACTCAGCGCCCGTCAGTCAACGTTATTACTGGTCTCATTAAAGCCAACGTACCCTCACGTATCGCTCTGCAGGTTGCTTCACAAATCGACTCTCGCACTATTCTTGACACCGCTGGGGCTGAAAAACTCCTTGGCGCCGGTGACTTACTCTTCCTTTCGGGTGACTTGGCTAAACCAATTCGTCTCCAATCTGCATACATTGCGGAAGAAGAACTTCACGGTGTGACTGACTACTTAAAGAGTCAGTCTGGTGACCATGATCTGGACTCCATTGATTTGGATAACGTCGGCGGTAACGGTGGCGAGGCGGCCTTTGGATCAATGGGTAGCGGTGATGATGACGATCTGTTTGAAGAAGCCAAACAAGCAGTGACCGAAGCTGGTAAAGCCTCAACTTCATACCTTCAGCGAAAATTACGTATCGGCTACTCCCGTGCTGCCCGACTTATGGACATCCTGGAAGAACGCGGAGTAATTGGACCACAAGATGGATCAAAACCACGTGACGTACTCGGAGCCGGCGGTAGTGCGGATAATGATGTTGAAATCTAGTATGTCACCAATCAGATACAAACCTCTTTTACTCCCCCGACTGGTTAAAATCGGTGCCATCAGCACAGCATTGTTGCTTAGCGTGTGGTATGTAGGTTTCCAGGCACGTTTCATTATAGAAGGACCGCGAGTGGTTCTTTCTCCTGAACCAGCCGTGGTATATAAAGACCGCGTGGTGACACTAAACGGTACGGCTACCAATATCACCGCACTTTCCATCAATGGCCGCCCTATCGCCACTGATCCTGAGGGCAATTTCAGTGAACCGGTGGTATTAGAAAATGGCTATACTATAATGAGTATCGACGCTCGTGACCGCTACGGCCGGGCGGTCCACATTGAACGACCGTTGGTTTTTATGCCAGACGATTCATCTGCTACCGGCGAGCTTTCATTGTCAAAGTAACAACAGTAAATTCATATTATGGCTAAAAAGTTTGGTTCGAAGGCGAAGACTGCGGAACCGAAAACCCTTCAGAAGAAAGACGGCGGAAACGATATTTCAGAAACTTTACGCAGCATTAAAACCAAATTTGGTGAGGAAGCGATTATGACCTTCGGCGACGCCCAGAAGGTTGATATTGATGCCGTGCCAACGGGTTCAATCGGTCTTGATGATGCGCTTGGTATTGGCGGCTTGCCGCGCGGTCGTATCATTGAGATCTTTGGTCCTGAATCTTCCGGTAAGACGACCCTTTCGCTTCACGTAGTCGCTGAGGCTCAAAAAGAGGGCGGTATTTGTGCTTTTATTGATGCTGAACACGCCCTTGATCCAGAGTACGCCAAGAAGCTAGGCGTGAAGCTTGAAGAACTACTTATCTCTCAGCCAGACAACGGCGAACAGGCGCTTGAGATTGTTGAATCACTAGTCCGAAGCGGCAAGATATCCGTAATCGTCATCGACTCCGTGGCAGCACTCACTCCCCGCGATGAGATCGAAGGTGAAATGGGTGCGATGCATGTTGGCAAACAAGCCCGACTGATGAGTCAAGCACTTCGCAAACTCACCGCAATCGTAGCTAAATCAAGTACAGTGGTGATTTTCATCAACCAAATCCGCATGCAAATTGGCGTGATGTTTGGCAACCCAGAGACAACCCCAGGCGGCAAGGCGCTTAAATTCTATACATCTGTCCGTCTCGATATCCGTCGCATTGCGCAAATCAAAAAAGGTGAAGAAGTGGTAGGTGGCCGTCACCGCGTAAAAGTAGTGAAAAATAAAGTTGCTGCGCCATTTCGTTCGACCGAATTTGATTTGATCTACAATGAAGGTATTAGTCGTGAAGGTGAGCTTTTGGCACTTGGTGAAAAGTACAAGTTTGTGGAGAAATCCGGCGCTAGCTACTCCTATACCCCACCTGGGGGCGACGACTCTACTCTGGTTAAACTAGGCCGCGGTTATGACGCCGCACGTACTTTCCTACGCGAAAACCCTAAGGTAACCAACGACCTCTTGAAACATATTCGTAAAGCGATGAAGGAAGAAGCTTAAAACTCCCAAAATCGAATGAAAACCGGCGGCCGCGTCAAACGCGGCCGCCGGTTTTTGTATTTAATTCAATCTGAATGTCAGTTCATCCAACTCATGACTCTTCCAACGCCACGGCAATGAGAGAGCTGTGAACATAATCACGCCTATCAATACCAACGGCAACATACCGGTATTGGCGAACGCGCCAATCCAAAAGCTAGCCAACTCCCCCACCCTTACTTCAAGCATATTAGAAAAAACGTCTGGTATAGACACAACCCGAGATAACGCAACGAAACAGACCGCCACCACGGCACTATGAACAAACAGCGGGTGCTTCAGACGCCGTAGTGTGTAGATGTAATACACTCGCCTCATTACCTTGTGTTTAATATTTGCCATACGATACATTGTTTTTAACTACGAAATACGCGACTAGGTTACGGTGGCCAAAAGACGCCGAAATTGCTCCTTGGCTCTATGTACACGAGCTTTCACTGCCCCAACGCTTTCCTCGTTTTGTGCCGCAATATCTTCTTGGCTCCACCGTTCAATGTAGTGAAGACGAAGCACGCTAGCGAAATGGCCAGGCATACGCACTAATATCCGCTCAACCAGATCGCGCTCTTCTTCAAAACCGCTGTGCAGAGAGCGTTCTCCGATCAAATGTTCGAATTCTGGATCCAGATTCACAAACCGCTGACCTTCTTTAACTCGCTTCTGATAAAGAGTAAACGCGGTGTTGAGCAAGATACGATAAGCCCAGGAAGAAAACTTCGCTCCTTCTTGCGGAGTGAATTTCTCAGTGTTTAAGTAAATCTTAGTAAAAGCATCCTGCACGATCTCTTCTGCATCCTCTGGAGAACGAACGATGGCGCGAGTTTTGCGTAAAAATGCCTCTTGATAACGATCGAGTAAGATCGCGAAAAGCCATGGTTCACGTCGTGAACGCATCAGAATCTCCTCATCCGATAGATTATTTGTTTGATCAGTGGTTGAAAAACCAAGCATAATGGGATATCGTTGTGCCCTATGTCTGTACTATCTTATAACGAAATTCTTCCGAAAAAAGTGATACTTTGGAACGATGAGCCATATCTCGTTGTTTCTAGCCACGTTTTCCGCAAACAACAGCGCAAACCGGTCAACGTAACCAAACTTAAGAGCCTAAAAGGAGGTCGAGTGGTTGAAAATTCATTCCACCAAAACGAGACTGTTGAGGAAGCTGAACTTGAAAAAAAGACCATAACTTTCATCTACGAAAGCAAGGGTGAATATTGGTTTCATGATGTAAGCGACAAAAGCCAGCGCTTCGCCCTTTCTCCAGACACTATCGGTTCGTCTGCGAAATTTATGAAGGCCAACTCTGATATTGAAGCATTGGTTTTTAATGATGAGATAATCGGAGTTACAGTTCCGATCAAGGTAGAGCTTCGGGTCAAAGAAGCAATGCCTGCAGTTAAAGGCAACAGCGCACAAGGCGCGCTAAAGGAAGTGACCTTGGAAACTGGAGCGACTCTAATGGTGCCAATGTTCATAAATGAAGGCGACATCATTTCTATAAACACGGAAACGGCGACCTACTCTGAACGAATGGAAAAAGCCTAAAAACAAAAAGCGCCGGACCAAAGGTCCGGCGCTTTTTGTTTTTCTCTCTAATGAGAAACGTACGGCAGCAATGCCATAAATCGAGCGCGCTTGATGGCACGAGCGAGGTCACGCTGAGCGCTAGCCTTTAGGCCAGTTCGCTTGCGAGAAAGAATACGAGCGTGCGGGTTGATTTGTGCACGTAGACTGGTGATGTCTTTGTAATCAATATGATTTAGAGTGTCTTTTTTTTCTTTTTCCATAAATTATTTTAATGAAAACTTTCTAAATCGAATGAAATTCGACGAGCTGGAGGAATTTTGTCGACCAAGGCGTAGATAGAACTACGGCGCGGGAGACAAAATTTCGAAGCTCAAGAATTTCGTCGATTTTGGAAGGTTTAGAATGGGATGTCTTCTGGGTTGATCTCTTCTTCTGGATAATCAGGTAGTTTTGAGCCAGCCGGTGCTGAATCACTATGAGTTGGTGCAGTAGAGTCTGAAGCGGCTCCGCCACGTCCGGCATCTGCGCCAAACTGGAAGGTGTCTGCGACTACCTCAGTGCGATAACGCTTTACGCCGTCTTGTTCCCAAGAACGTGTTTGTAGACGTCCTTCTAGGTAGACTGGACGACCCTTCTTAAGCCACTGACCCATTACATCAGCTAGCTTCCCGAAGGCCACTATGTCGTGAAATTCAGTCTGCTCCTGCTTCTTGCCGTCTTTGTCAGTGTAGGTACGGTTGGTAGCAATAGCAAACGAACAGACTCCCTGACCGCTCGGTAGCGCCCGCTTCTCGGGATCGCGAGTCAAGTTACCGTAGAGCATCACTTTATTAATGTACATAGAAGAGGTAATTTAGCCGTTATAATCTCTAATTATACCTCCTTTTCCTCTAGAGCTTTATCCAGAGCAACTTCGTCTACTTCTTCGTCTTTTTCAGCCACAACAGCTGCTTCTTCAGAATCAAGGACTACTTCTCCGTCTTCAACTGTAGTTACCATTTTCTGATCACGGATCGCATCATGGAAACGGAAAGGATTTTCCTCTTCAACACGAGTTAACTTGATGAGAAGATGGCGCATTACGGAATTATTCCAATCCATATCCTTAGCAATGGCTACCGCACTTTCTGGAACTGCTTCCAGGCGTACCCAACCAAAGTAAGCGGTCTTGAACTTACGATTTTTGCCTTCTAGGTGCTTCTCCACCTCATATGCAAGATCGAAACGTTCAGGTGCCTCTTCACCAGTAACCTCACCTCCCTTCTTGACCACCATTGCTTTGATAGCCTCGAACACTTCAAGCACTTCCTCTTCAGCGATCGTTGGAAGTATGTGGAAAGCGAGTTCGTAGCTTTGACGCTCTTTGGCGTCCATAGCTTCGTCCTCTACCTCAACCGCTGGCATTATTTCTTCAGACATTTGATATCTAACAACTATTAATGGGTGCTACCATACCACGTTTGACGGGCTTATTCAATAGGTTTATAGTTCGCGCAGACAAACCATCCAGGAGGGAAAAATGTCTAAGAAACAGCGTTCTTTCAAAATTGACCAACTGGTCAATTACCCAAGATTCGGCCTCTGCAAGATTGTTGCTATTGAGTCAGAGACATTCGAAGGGATCACCATGCGTTTCTACCATCTCCGCCGCCACAATAACTCACTGATCAAGGTCCCAGTGACAGCAAGCAGAGACATGACAAAGTTTGCCCCGACCGGCGCCATTCTTGATGACATCGGTTTCATTCTCAGGAAGCCGCCGCCTAAAAATGGTCGGCTGAAAGGTGCCAAAATATACTTGCACCTGATTGAATTCATGGATAGTGGCGAGGTAGTGAACCTTGCCAAAGCAGTGCGAGAGAGCGAGCACTATGTCAAAAACGCTCAGTACGGGCCAAATTACAATGCCTTGATCATTTGGCACCGGGCTATGTACATGTTACTTACAGCAGTCTCCATCGCCTACAACACGACCGAGAGCAGTGCCCGGTCGATGATCGCTCAAGTGAGCGGAAAAATACTCGACTATGACCTGATATTCGTTGACGCACAGCCTGACCTACACGAGATGGGTCAAGTATGACGTTGATCACAATACCGCCGACCCTTCGGGCCGGCGGTTTCTGTATTCAATTATGCTAAAATTACTAGACAATATATGAGATTCAATGGTCAAACCTATCTGATAATTCTTCTCATCCTAGCTATCATCGGGAGCAGTGGTTTTTTCTGGTGGCAGCATTTGGAAGCTAAGAAGAGAGAAGCCAACCTCAACATCGAAATTGACAAGCGGAACGAAGAACTGACGCTGAAGAGTGCTGTTATCGAGGAGCTTTCTGGCAAACTTGCTATGACGTCTGATGAACTACTTGATACCACAGACCGACTCCGCGGTGAAAAGGATCGTAACGACGCGATGGAGGAACAAATTGACGAGTTGGCTGGTACCGTGTCCGATCTCGATAAACTTTCCAAAACTGACAAAGAGCTCCTGCAGAAATACTCCAAGGTTTACTTCCTCAACGAGCATTACATTCCAGAATCTCTGACAGAGATCGAGGCAAAATGGAAATATTCTGAAGATAAAGAATTGAAACTGCATAGTAAGACCAACAGTTTCTTTGAAGATATGATGGAAGACGCCTTAGATGATGGCGTGGAGATTTGGGTCGTATCTGCTTACCGTTCGTTCTACGATCAAGCATCTTTGAAAGGAGCCTACACTGTCACCTACGGCAGTGGTGCTAATACTTTCTCAGCTGATCAAGGTTTCTCTGAACACCAACTTGGCACTACCATTGATTTTACGACCCGCGGTTTAAGCGGTGGCTTGGAAGGATTCGCCTCAACACCAGCTTATACATGGATGGTTGAAAACGCTCACAAGTATGGGTTCACTCTTTCCTATCCAGATGGCAATGCTTACTATGTTTTTGAGCCGTGGCACTGGCGATTTGTTGGACAAGAGTTGGCTGAAGATCTCCACGACAAAAATCAGCATTTCTACGATCTACCTCAACGAGACATTGACCAGTACCTGCTCCATATTTTTGATTAAAAAAATATTTAAGCCCGTGACGCTATACGCCACGGGCTTATTATTCTTCAGCATTGTCTTCGTCGCTCCACTCAGCAAAATGCTCTGAAAGCAAATAGTCATTTACCACGTCTTTGTGCGGACTGCCGCGCGTTGCAGATTCGATCAGCAGCTTTGCTTCTGCCTCTTCCACTTCGCCATAGAACAGGCACCGATCATTTGGGTCTTCGCTCTGACAATCTGGGCAGTCACACTCCTCGTCATACTCCCAGGCAATATATTCGCCTGAATGACGCCGAATTAGATGTGGACCTGCATGGTCTTTGGGACGCAAACATTCCATCCACCAGTCTTGTCCTTCTGCTACAGAATACTGGTCCACCCCAACAATGTCAGATCGACTTGCCAAGAAGTCACATTTTTCACACATCGCCTTCTCCTTCCTGCCAAAGAAGATACTACACGCCAGGTAACTTGTATAGTTGACGTGCGTTTTCCATCAGCTGTTCTCTGACCTTCTCTTCGTTATCGCCGCGTATATCAGCAATTCTTTTGTAAACTTCTTTTACCATCCAAGGTTCGCAGCGCTGTCCTCGGTACGGGACTGGTGCAACATACGGACAATCCGTCTCCCCGTGAATCAGATCAAGTGGCGCGTTTTTAACAACCTCCTCATAGTCCTTCGCGAACGTAATAACACCAGTGAAAGAGACTGAGAATCCAATATCAAAAAACTTTTTGGCTTGCTCCCAATTACCGGCGTAAAAATGAATATTTCCGCGTACCTTACTGTGAGCTTTTAATATTTCGTAAGTATCGTCATAAACATTCCCTACCCCAGCATCGGCTTTAGCTGAAGCACTGTTGCCTTTCGCATCGCGGGTATGAATCATCAAAGGTAAGTTGAGTTCATTCGCCAACTCTATTTGCTCGATAAACGCCTTTTCCTGCACAGCCCGTGTAGCTTTTTCCAACCGATAATAATCAAGGCCGCATTCCCCTATCGCTACTACTTTTGGATTCTTCGCCAAATCGCGATAATAGGCAGCGTCAAATTCTTCACCGCGCGAGGTGAACGTTTTCATATTCTCACCCAGTTCCTGCTCGTCGTGATAGGAAGCGGAAGTGTGTACGGGATGTAGGCCGATAATTGCAAAGCAATTATCGGCCTCGGTCGCAATCTCTACTGCCCTTTTACTGGTGTCTTTTTGTGTCCCAACATTTATAACCGCTACACTTTCCTCTCGACAACGATCAATCACCTCCTCAACATCGTCATTGAAGGTATTGATATTCAAATGCGCGTGCGTGTCTATGTATTTGTAGTCGTGCATACGATCCGTCCATCATAACGCAAACCCCTACATACCAACAAACCTTTCCATCGATGGAAAGGTTTGTGTTATATTTAATTCAATAACTAACTATGGTTCGTCTTAATAAATCAAAACTCAAAGAAATAGAGCTAAATAAGCTTTATACTCAGCTAGACAAAAGCTTGAGCGGATTGAGTGTAGACAAAGTTGATATGTTTTTAAGGGAGTTGCTTGGACCGGAAGAGCGCATGATGTTAGCCAAGCGAATCGCGATCATAGTAATGCTCACCCATGGCTATTCTTTCTATCGCATCGCTGACACTTTGAAAGTCGGTCTAGCCACAGCAAGCCGGCTTAGTAAAAATTTAGAGACAGGTTGTTATGACAACCTACTTAAACTTCTCCGTAAAAATAAGACCGATTATACGGCGTTATTAAATATTCTAGAAAACATATTGAGCGCAGGTGGCATAATGCCCAGCCGTGGCGGACTCGACCGGTACCGGGGAATTCCTCGCTAAACCTTTCCATCGATGGAAAGGTTTAGCGAGGGCGTTTTTTACAGTTTAGTGACTTATTTTAGACACTCTTCTAGAAGTTCTGGGAATGCCTCCGTTTTCATGTCTTCAATACAGAAATGGCCGTAGTTGTGAAACTCGACTACTTTAATGTCCGGGACGACTGACATTATTCTTTCAACACTATCTTTAATAACGTCGTCATTAGTACTGTCAAAAACAACTGTCCCTAAGGTTCTTTTTGGAAAT
>MFKO01000008.1:153138-190951 GCA_001779595.1 Candidatus Kaiserbacteria bacterium RIFCSPHIGHO2_01_FULL_46_22 | reverse complement strand
TCATTTGCCAACTCCTTATCGGGATCC
This sequence comes from Candidatus Kaiserbacteria bacterium RIFCSPHIGHO2_01_FULL_46_22, assembly GCA_001779595.1. Classification (GTDB taxonomy): domain Bacteria; phylum Patescibacteriota; class Minisyncoccia; order Phycocordibacterales; family UBA918; genus OLB19. The sequence goes on along the minus strand of MFKO01000008.1, from coordinate 190,924 downwards.
AACCAAGGGGCGACCAATATTACTTTGCCGACATGTACGTCTTTATTTTCTGTTAACCATCTCAATAAAAAACCTGCGCCACAGCTATGACCCACCAGAATCGTTTCTGGAGTTATATCGAAACGTTCAAATTCTCTTTTCCACACTTCATAGTCTGGCAGGTATGAAATTGGCATTTCGGGAGTAACGGCCGGTATATCTCTGATTAGCAATTGTTTTTGTAACCAGGGCACCCACTGAGAATTACTAGCCGAAGGATATTCGTCAGAATAATACTCCTCTTTGGAGGGCATGCCGTGCAAAATAATGGCGTTTTTCATAACTACTTGAAACTTACCCTTCCAGCCGATTAAAGAGATTCTCTGGTTTTTTATTTTGGAGAATGGCTTCTTTGATTATTCGAGAAGTGTCTGGCATAAACGGATGCAACATCCGAGCCACAATATAGAGATCACTTACGAGGTCGGTGATTATTTTTATCGCCGCGGTTTTGTCTGTTTTCACCAGCTTAAACGGTTCTGTCTCAGCAATTCTTTCATCAAGCTCACCTACTTTACTCCACACATAATCTACAGCTGCTTGAATATTGAAGTTATCCAAAGCTTCAACATATTCCTTAGCGAACCCGACTGCTTCAGGCCTTGTGATCGGCTCATCAAGATGCGTCTCTGCCATTTTCATCACACGCGCTACAAGGTTACCCAAGCCATTTACTAGGCCTGCGGTGTAAAGTTCATCCAAGCGTTCAATAGTTATATCGGAGTCTTCGAAAGGATGGACATGACGCAATAGTAAGTAACGTGTGGCCTCGGTGCCGTAGCGTGCTACTAGATCAAAAGGATTAAGGGTATTGCCAAGCGACTTAGACATCTTCTGCCCACCTGAAGTAATAAAGCCGTGATAAACGACTTTATCCGTCGCCTTCACTCCGGCACTCTTAAGCATCGCTTGCCACATAATCGACTGAAAGCGAATTTGGTCTTTGCCTGCCAATTGAGTCGTCTCCCCTTCCTCCCAAAACTTCTTGAAGTTACCGTCTTTATCTTCCGGCCAGCCAAGTGTAGAAATGTAGTTGGTGAGTGCGTCGAACCACACATACATAACCTGATTCTCATCGTCGGGCACATCGATACCCCAATCGAGTCGTGAGCGCTCACGTGAAATAGAAAAATCTTCCAAACCTCCCTCAACAAACTTAAGAGCTTCCAGACGTCGCCATTCCGGCTCAACCACGCCTTCCTTGGACAAATAATCTTTTAGATAATCTTGATACTTCGAAAGCGCAAAGAAATAGTTTTCTTCCTCCACCATCTGCGGCTCCATATTTGGATGGTTAGGACATTTGCCGTCCACCAAATCACTATCGCGCAAAAACATTTCGTCACCTACGCAATACAAACCTTTGTACTTCTTTTTGTAGATGTCGCCGTTTAGGAGACACTTCTTCCAAATAGCCTGAGCGGCTATTTTGTGATCTGCATCAGTTGTACGAATAAAACGATCGTAGGAAAGATTCAGCGCTTCGCCTAATTTTCTAAACTCATTCGCGAAGTGATCTACATAGTCCTGACGTGACTGGCCTTTTTCGTCCGCTTTATCAGCCAGCTTTTGTCCGTGTTCATCAGTACCGGTATTAAAAAATACCTCGTGGCCAATCAATCGCCAGTAGCGCGCAAGTGCGTCAGCATTAAGAACTTCGGCCGCAAAGCCGACATGAGGGTCAGCATTTACATAAGGTAACGTAGTCGTCAGGTAGCGAGCTTTCTTTTCGGACATAGTTATTTCAGTGTAGCCACCAATTCAGAAATGGCAACCCTCTTCTGATCTCCAGTGTCGCGGTCACGAATGGTGACTGTGTCTGTAAGCTCTGGAGTTTCCCCCAGCGTGTCAAAGTCGATCACAACACAATATGGCGTGCCGATCTCATCTTGACGACGATACCGCTTGCCGATATTGCCATTGTCATCCCACGCGACGTTTCCAAACTCCTTTTTAAGCAACAAGAACACTTCCCTCGCCTTCTCTACCAACTCCGGCTTGTTCTTGAGAAGTGGAGAAACCGCCACGCGATACGGCGCCAAATGAACTGGCAGTTTTAGGTAAGTACGAACATCGCCACCCATTTCGTCTTCTGTGTAGGCTTCTGAAAACACGGCGGTAATAGCGCGTCCAAGTCCAAACGATGGCTCAAGTACGTGAGGAATAAAACGTGTACCATCCGGTTCGATGTATTCAAGCGAGGCGCCGCTGGCCTCTTGATGACTTTTTAGATCGTGGTTGGTGCGGTAGGCAAAACCAGATATTTCGTCAAAGCCCTTGCCTGGATAGTTGTATTCAAAATCAACTGTGCGCTTAGAGTAGTGCGCCAAGTCATTTTGTGGAACTTCAAATTCGCGCAAGTTATCACGCGACAAGCCAAGTCGATCAAACCACTTTCGAATATATTCAAGCCACACTTCAAAATTTTGCTCCCATTCATCTTCTTTCACGAAATACTCGATTTCCATTTGTTCAAATTCACGAACTCGGAAGAGAAAATCTCGCGGCGCGATCTCATTTCGAAATGCCTTGCCAACCTGAGCGATACCAAAAGGCATCTTTGGACTCATCGTGTCCACTACGTTTTTGAAGTTCACAAATATACCCTGCGCAGTCTCTGGCCTCAGGTAGGACTTCACATTTCCTTCCGCGCCAACCTTTGTTTCGAACATCAAGTTGAAGTTACGTACTTCTCCCAAGATTCCTCCGCAATCCGGACAAACAGCAGCGTCTTTGAGATGATCAGCCCGAAAGCGATGGTGGCACTTAGTACATTCAGTTATCGGGTCAGAAAATCCAGCGCCAGTATGGCCGCTAGCTTCCCACACTCGCTCGTTCATTAAAATAGAAGCGTTGATGCCATACATATCTTCTCGATCGGTAACAAACATCTTCCACCATTCGCGAAGAATATTTTCACGGAGCATCACACCAAGCGGGCCATAGTCCCAGGTACCGGCCAAGCCACCATATATCTCACTGCCTTGAAAAATAAAACCACGTCGCTTACAAAGCGATACTATTTTTTCCATCTTGTTATCCATATCTGTCATTCTGATATTTGTGATTTTTAATTAGCCTGTACCACGCCGCTTTCTCGGTCACCATCAAGCTCGCTGGTCAAAGCGCCGGTCGTTGATCGAAGTACCGTCCCAGTGAAACTGTCATCCGCTCGCAAATGCGAGTCACCAATGATATCTGGAGTTCTATCAATTTGCGAGGCACTTGGCAAGAAGGACACTTGGAAGGTACCGTCCGCTTCCCGCCCAGACTGCATAGAGCCGACCTTCCATTCTACAATTCGACTGGTTGGATTGTAACTCCATTGCCCAGAACCGCTAGTCACACCAGTCCAAGTGACATAAGCAGGAAGACTAGTTGTTAGAGTAACATTCGATAGATTGTTAGCTGAACTCTGTGCCTTCCAAGCGATCGTATAAGTCGTTGGTTGCCCCACCACTGGAGGTACTGGACCAGGGTCGCTGCTGGTATGAGTTGCACTCGCTTGTACAACCGGTTTACTTTCCACCTTTATAGTGCGATCAATAGTCCCTGCTATTTCTTCCCGCGCGCCATTCTCTGAAACACGACGACCAGAAACCTTAACTGAAAAAGTGATGTTTGGTGTCTGCAAACCGTTTGTTTGCGGCAGTAATGTAAAGGCCAATCGAGCATTTCCATCCGGACCAAGTTCTGTAAGAGCGTCACTAGAACTACTGTCCCACCGAATAGTTCGGCTCGAAGAATTGTAATGTCCACCCACTGGTCTGACCTCTGTGTCAGACAGTGCGTTACCGGAAAGCACCACCTCTACAACTGTATCGTAAACGGAATTGTCCAGTGTGTTTTTGAGGTCGAGAATGACGTTTGTCTGCATTCCAGGTGCCACACTGACAACCTCGTCTTTTTTTCCATCTATAGAAACATCAACTGACAGGAAAGGGTCTTCAAGAACAAACTCTGTTTCTGCTACTGCCAGGATTGAGGCTAATGTGTTGGCGTCTCGACTACCAGCAACACCAGCCGCAAATTTAATCACGCGTTTCTCTGACTCTGCGCCAATCACAATACCGGTTATCTTAATTGTTGCTGTGCCTTCTGGTGGTAACTCACTGATTTTCCAAATATTACGACCACTGTGTGGCGAAGGGTCTGAACTAGTGTAATCGAAGCCAGAAGGATACTCGGCCTTAATCAATAAGTCATTGAGTGGCAATGGCGAGTTTGAAACTACTTCAATAGTGATTGTTGTCTCTTGTCCGGATGATATGGTTTTTTCAGCATCAATATTTAAGACCACTGGAGCGCTGCCGATTTTGAATTTGAAAGGTTCTGTTTCCTTGAAAAAGGTTGCGTTGCTGCCGCTCACACGATATTCGATCGAAGCGCGAATTTCTGACTCCTGATTTTCTTCTCCAAATGCACGGACCTGAAATGTTTGGTTAAGAATTTCTCCAGGTGCGATTTCTGGTAATGGAAAACGTTCAGAGAATAGTTCTTTCCCTTCATCATCAACCGAGCGTGTACCTGACGGATATTCCAATATCAAAGTTGCAGACTCAACCGGTACATTGTTCTGATTGGCTACTCCCACTTGAATAGACAATACTTCTCCACCTCCTACTGTGAATGGTCCAGTGACCGAAAGTTCTATGTTCTCGCCACTTACGTTATTGCGTCCAAGCAGAAGATAAACGCTCGAAGCGAGTAGGGACAGCACAAAAAAACCGAGTGCAAAAAGCACGAGACGAACTCTCCAACGTCGTGAAATCGGCGCTTTGATAGGCAGAGGGGGTCCAGGCTCGATAGGTGTGTCCGGCGCAGTGGCTGGCGGTACGTGACGCGGCGGCTGCACATCGAATACTTGTGCGACATTTTCCGTATTAGAACGTTCCGAGTCTAATTTCATGCGCGTTTTTGGGCGTTCTTCGTCACCACGCGCGTAAAGGCGTTCTCGCAGAGCGTCTAATTTTTCACTGGAGCGCTTGTCCGACATCGGACTATTATAACATCACAGGTGACTGACTTGTTTGGCTTTTTCTATGGCTGCACTAGCAGTTTCTGACAAAGACGGGAGTTTCCACCATTCTTGAGCAGTAATGTAGCCTTCCAACTCTGGAGTGACCGCAATATAACCAAGTATGTGAAGTAGTCGCAAACTAAAAATATCCAACAGATCGGAATGCTGCAGAGATTCTTCCTTGGCTTTTTCCAGCGCTAGTTTGGTGTCATCGAAGAGAGTTCCGTGAGAGATTTCGCCGTGCAAAAATTGACGCAAAAGACGCACGATACCAGCGATAGCAGCTCTGGCTTCTCTGGTATCACTTCGAGCTCCTCGAAAGTAATTCAACTCCCCTTCCGCACTTCCGATGCGCCAACCACTTTTGCCCCGTATCAAAGAAACCTTAATGAGCGAAAAATCCTGCAGCGCATATCGTTGCCGTGATCTTTCTTCACGCACACTGCGTGCAGTTGCCCACAACATTCCGGCGTCACGGGTAAAAAGCAGGAAGGCTTTATCGGAGGTATTGTTCGCTCGCGAGCCGCAAACGATCGCTTCGGTAGTGTAAATCTTATGAGACACAGGAGAAGTTTAAAGTAGAAAGCTCAAAGCGAAAAGGGCGCGGCCTCCGGCCGCGCCCTTTTCGCTCCCTTGTCAATAAACACCCTAACGCTTAACCTCGACAGTAAACGAGTGGTCACCGGCCTTTATCTCTTCCCCATCGGCATCACCAAAGGTGATCGAGTCCGTGCCAGTGACTCGTTTGATTTCGGATTCAAAAGCACGCAAGATTGCTTCTCCCCCATCCGATGTTTGTACGGTTAGAGTAATACGATCACTTGGTTCCAAACCTTGTGTCTTGCGCATTTCCTGTACCGCACGGATGAAATCGCGCGCGTCCCCTTCCATTTTTAATTCTGGAGTTATAGCCGTGTCAAGAATCGCACGTTCAGAAATTCCTGCGTCGCCAACCACCTTTTTTACATTCACTTCGTCAGCAACGATGATCGCGTACTCCGGTTCCAGCTCGATATTAATGGTGAGTTGCGGTAACGGCTGACGTACCTTAACACCCGCTCGAGTTCGCGCCTCAAGCGCTAAGGTCACAAATTCTCGGACCAAACTCATTTCACCCAATACTACCGGGTCTGGCATGGCAGTTTCTGGCCAACGAGACAAATGCACGCTTTCCTCATCAGCCTCCTCCTTTACTCTTCCCCACAAGTAATCGGCATAGAAAGGCATCGATGGTGCCATCACCAAAGAGAGCGTTTTGAGAACATGGCGTAAAGTTCCAAGTGCCAGTTTTTTATCCGACTGATCTTCCCCTTTCAGACGGTCCCGGGAACGACGCAAGTACCAGACTGACAAGTCATCAATAAAGTCTGTGATCGGACGAGTGGCCTTATCGAGCTCGTAATTTTTGAAGCCTTCGGTTGATTCTTTTATGAGCTGGTTGAGTCGGGCAACGATCCAGCGGTCAAGTACGTTGTCTGATTCGTCACTGGCCTTTGTATCGTTAACAAACATTTCGTACATTAAGAGCACGTTGTGCAAACGACCAATATTTTTACGCATTAAGTCTTCGACCTCCTTATCAGAAAAATTGATATCTTCTGAACGGACTACTGGTGACGATAATAGGTAAAATCGCATTGAGTCAGCACCTACCCGATCAGCCAAGTTTGTTGGTTCAGAATAGTTTTGTAGTTTCTTACTCAACTTTCGCCCATCCTCGGCCATAATAAGACCGTTCACAATAACGTTCTGATATGGAGACTTGTCAAAGAGGGCTACGCCCAGAACCATTAGCGAATAAAACCAACCACGAGTCTGATCGAGACCCTCGGCAATAAAGTTAGCCGGAAATAATTCCTTATCGAATCGGTCTCTGTTTTCAAACGGATAGTGATGCTGGGCGTATGGCATTGAACCGCTTTCAAACCAGCAATCAAACACATCCTTTACCCGCTCTAGCTTAGTTCCATCCTCGTCGAACACCTCAAAGTCATCAATGTAAGGGCGGTGGTAGTCGAGTTGATACAAGTCGTTATGCGGCAGTGGTACAAACGGCAGATTGATGTATTCCGCGTTACTTAGATAACCCTCCTTACGTATCACGATCGCACGTTTCATGTCAGCACCTTCCGCAGCTGAACGGAGGGCGAATGCTGACGCGGCGTGGCCGATGATTAGTATATTTTTTCCTTGATGCTTTTGGTCTATTTCATAGAGAAACTCACCGGTACGCTTTTGCACATCAAAACGATTTTCAACACCACTTATAGTCTTGGTAAATTTTTCTTCATAATTCGCATAGAGAGCTTCATAGTCGTCCCATGTCTTGCCTTCCATTGCTTCGCCAGTTTTAATCTCAGTCAATCGCTCGTCTAGTATTACGTTATCTTCGCTGATTCCAAGAGCTTCCGCTATGAGCAACGCAGTGTCACGAGCACGTTCCATTCCCGAATGAAAAATCAGATCGATCTTCTCATCGCGAAGTTTTTCCGCTGCCTCGACGCACTGAGCTTTGCCTTTTTCAGTTAAAGGGTTATTACCACTAGATAGAGCATTGATAAGTCCACTTAAATTACTTTCTGATTCCGCATGACGCATCAGCAGATACGTATTATTGCTCTTTTTGGCGTGAGCTGTGAGCTCAGCAAGTGAGCTGAACACTTTATATTCTTTGGTTTCAGGATTGCGCCAAATTGGCAAAGGCGCCCCCCAGTAACGCTGTCGTGAAATAGCCCAGTCACGTGCGCCTTCGAGCCACTTACCGAAGCGATTTTCGCCAACATGTGAAGGTACCCAGTGCACCTTGTTGTTTTCTGTTACCAATTTATCTTTAATATCAGTCACGCGCACAAACCAAGAAGTGGTGGCGTAGTTTAAGAGTGGTGTGTCACAACGCCAACAGTGCGGGTAACTGTGTGTAATGTTTTCTTTTTTGAACAGCACCCCTTTTGCGGCGAGCGCACGGACCACTTCGATGTCCGCGTCTAAATGAGTAATGTTGGCATCATCATCGTCTTTTGGTTTAACCAAACGACACTCAAAATCACTTATGAAGTCCATAAACTTACCTTCGGCATCAACGTGATGTGCAAGAGGAATATTATGTTCCTTCGCAAGACTCATATCTTCCTCGCCGTAGGCGGGAGCTAGATGAACAGCGCCAGTGCCTTCACTGCCTACCTCAACGTAATCAGCGTGATATATCTTCCAGGCATTTTCCTTTCCCTGCACTTCCCTCTTTTGCCAATAATCAAATGGTGGAAGATACGACTTACCAACCAACTTTGAACCTTTGAACTCTTCTACAATTTCGTAGTCTGTATCACCAAGTTGAGCCAATCTATCTTTGGCAAGAATGACAAAATCGTCACCAATTTTGGCTTTGGCATAGACCATATCTTTGTGTATAGCCGCGGCAAAATTGCCAGGCAACGTCCAAGGCGTCGTTGTCCAGACCAAAAGCGAAGTGTTAGGTTCATCAGTCAGTGGCAATTTGACTGTCACCGCAATATCTTTGATGTCTTTGTAACCTTGATTAACTTCAAAGTTAGAAAGAGTCGTGCCACAGCGAGGACAAAGATGCATCGACTTAAATCCCTCATAGACCAAACCTTTTCGGTTGAGTTCTCCAAATACCCACCATACACTTTCCGTATAGGTGGAATCCATAGTGCGGTAGTCATTATCCATGTCAGCGAAGCGGCCAAGGCGCGGGATAATGCGTTTCCAATCGTCACGATATTCAAGTACCGCTTCGCGAGCCGCTTCATTAAAATTCTTAACGCCGTAATCCTCAATATCGCGCTTAGTCGCAAGCCCGAGCTTTTTTTCGATCAAGTTTTCAAGCGGCAGACCGTGACAATCCCAACCCCACTTTCGGGCAACTCGATAACCATTCATTGTCCAAAAGCGCGGAATAGCGTCTTTGATAGTGCCGGCTAAAATGTGTCCATAGTGCGGCAAACCGGTCGCAAACGGCGGACCATCGTAAAAAACATAGTCTCCGTTAGGGGCGTCCTTGGTCAGGGATTTATTAAAAATATCGCGCTCGTTCCAAAAAGCTAAAATCTCTTCCTCACGAAGAGCGACCTCGCCTTTTTGCGGAAGAGCCTTTGACTCTGCCGCCTCCTTATGCAAATCCTCTTTTTTCATAACTTGTCTTGGTAAATCAGACCAATAAACGCAGCGTATCAGGCCGCATTTGCCATACTATCACTTTCCTTAATTTTGCAAAGAAAAAACCACGGCAAGAGTTACTCGCCATGGTCTTTGTTTGACTCGTTCGTTTTTACGGTTGTTTCGACCGCGGGTGCAGCTGGTGCATCCCATGCGTTTTCGAAAATCCGATTATCAAACGAGTTCCGGCTTGATAGGGCCTGAAACGGATCATAGAAGACCGTTTTGACCGCCGGTTGGTTTCTGGTTTCCTGGAAACCACTCATAAAGAACTCCTTCTTTTTGTCTTTTATTTGCAACCCCTTTAACAACAAGAAGGTTGCGACGAACACATAAACAAACCTAGGGACAATACTACAGAGGGCTTGATGAAGCTTGTGTGAAAGGAGTTTCAGGTACGAAATCGGCTATTTTTGGACTGCGGCCTTCTTTTCCAACAACAACAGTTTCTCTTTACTATTTCCTCGAAGACCGTTATATCCTCCTAAACCGCCGCGAGCTACCACACGATGGCAAGGAATGCGCTTATCCTGATTCTGTTTCATCAGAGCACCGACTGCTCTAGAGGCACCCTCATTGCCGGCCGACTTGGCCACTTCACCATAGGTCATCGTCTGTCCTTTTGGAATTGCTTTCACTATCGCTAACACTTTTGCTTTAAAAATTTCTTTAGTCACAGGACAATTTTTGTCATGCGGAATCGGCAGATGCCCGATACTCTGCAAAAACTCTTTCATTATTTCTCCTCCTACAAATTTGAAACCCTGTTTCTTAAAAAGCTTTACCCAATCCTTTTCACCTTTTAAATCTTTTGCCTGCAAAGCCAACCAACCAACAAAAGAGCCATGCTTCTTTTGTATATCTACAATGACTTTAGCGTTGTGGATGACTGCTTCAACCTTGAGACGATTGCGTACAATTCCCTCATCTTTAAGAAGGCGTCCGACATCTCTTTTGCTAAATTTAGCGACTCTATCTATTTTAAAATTTGCAAAAGCCTTATTGAAACCCGCTCGTTTCTTCAGCATCAGATCCCACGACAGTCCAGCCTGATTGATCTCAAGTGCCAATCGTTCTAAAAGCACATCGTCGCTGCCAACAGGAAAACCATATTCCTTATCGTGATATTGCTTGTGTAGCAAATTTGTTTTTGAAAACTCGCAGTAAGACATTATAAAAGCTTAAAATGTATCATTTTCACAATAGTGTTCCAATTAACTTTATCGCCGTAGTAACTTCGATAAGTTGCTAGCATTTCGTTTCTACTAGAAAAAGTTTCATGTCCATCAAAATCCTTCTTGGCTATTTCTCCTAGCGGCTTCTCTTTTACATTAATGATTTCAGCATTCGCAAAAGTTTCTGAAGTGTCTTTATTCACCAACGCTACCGAATCACCAATTTGCAGATCCTTATCATCAAACAACCGCCAAGTTGCAGTCTTGCTACCATCTAAAACTTTCGAAACCAGAGGAGGTGTAAATTTTATCGTCTTCATATCACATCTTGTCTGGAGCTTTGATGGCAAGCAACCATAAACCATTCTTGATTGTCTGCATTACAGAAGTAGCAATCAAAGCTTTGTATGGCGCATTTGAGTCAGAAGCATCGGCGATCCGTTGATTGGCGTAAAAAGTGTTAAAAGAAGCAGCTAACTCTATAAGGAAAGTAGCTATCTGGTGTGGCTCACGATCTTCAAAGGCCTCTTCTACAACCTCAGGAAAACGATAAAGTAGTTTTTCTACCTCGTAAGCCTCTGTTGGTAGCGACTCCATTTTTAGCGTAGGAACTACTCCGATATCCTCAGCTTTTTTCAACACCGAATTTATTCGGGCGTGTGTGTACTGAAGATATGGTCCAGAAGCTCCTTCGAAAGAAAGGGCCTGCTCTTTATTGAAAACAGTGTCCTGATAAATACTCCCCTTCAAGGTGGCGTATTTAATCGCACCAATAGCGATATCTCTTGCTAAAGCTTCATTCACTTCTACTACTCCCGATTCTTTCATCTTCAGGGTCGCCGCTTCGCTGATTTCGTTAATAAAATCTGAAGCAGCAATCACGTCCCCTGTTCGAGAAGACATTTTTCCAGTTGAAAGTCGCACCATACCGTGTCCGATATGTTCGGTCTTGTCCGCCAACTCTGGGTAGACAAAACTCATCGCCTTTAAGAGGACTTTGAAGTATTCACTTATCTCTTTGGCTGTCGAAATGACGGAGTGATCGTAAGTGACGTAATCTGCTTTGAGCTTTGCCAAGGCCAATTCCTTCGCTTCATAGGTTGGTAAACCTTCCGAATTTAGGAAAACGCGCGAATGAAGCCCATAATCTTCACCTTTAAAAATTCGTGCGCCTTCACTCTCTGGAAAGACCTCTGAATTATTCATCACCAACTCTTTCCCCTTCGGAGCCGCTTCGCTTTCAAAAAAGTAGTGATCAAACTTAGTGTCGACCATTTGGTAAATGGTCTCGAAATAATCTAATGAAATCTGACGGCCACGATCGTAAAGCGCATTGTTTTCTTCATTACTTCTTTCATAGACTGCTTTGTTAATGGATTTGATTTCCAACGCGGCCGTCTCATCTTCTTTGTTGGCAGTAGCACCAAGTGCGTAGGCACGACCTAAATCTTTAGCGGTGAAATCTTTTTCAGGTGTTAAGCCAAGCTCCTTCATCCCATAAATGGCACACGCTACGTGTAGTCCAACATCGCCTTGGTAATTAACACGCTTTACGTCTGCGCCTTGCGCCATAAAAAGTCGCGCAATTGATTCACCTACGGCATTAGTGAAGAGGTGCCCAATATGAAATTCTTTGAATGGATTAGGATCGGTATATTCAACCAACACAGTCTTGCCTTGCCAATGGTCGTTATTACCCCAACTGTCACCAAGAGTAACGACGCGAGCTACTTCCTGCGCGAAAAAATCACGCGATAAATGAAAATTGATGAACCCTGGACCAGCCACTTCAATCCGGTCGACATATTCGATCTGGCCTTCAAGCGCCGCGGCAATTTGCTCCGCAAATTGCCGCGGCGCTTTCTCTGCCAACTTCCCCGCTACCATTGCCACATTAGTGGCATAGTCACCATGTGATAGTTCAGACGGATGTTCCACGACAAAATCCACCGTGGGTAATCCCACCTCTTTAAGACATTCATCTATTGCCGCCCTTATCACATCCTGCATACGTCCCCACTATACCAAAATAAAAGGCGCTCGCTAAATTGCGAGCGCCGCCCCATTTCAAAAGTACAAAATCTATTTGGTCTTACGGCGCCGTGCAGTCGCCACCTTGACCTTTGACATATCCGCTTCTGCTACGCGGAAGAGGGTGTCCTCTGTCCCTTTCCAGCGCGGCGAGAAGACACTGTTGTTGTGATGGTCGCGCACTTGGCGCTCCGCCAAGTGCGCGACCTTTCTCGGCAGATTTGCCGTATTTTCCCCACGTTCCATCTTCTTGGTCCTCCGAATTAAACACGCCTTGACTTAGGTGTGCATTTGCATTATAGCACAAAATACAGAATTAATCAACTCTCGTCACCAGCCCAGCCGGAGGACTTCCGGTGTCCACACTAAAGCGTTCACGGCCAAGTATTTGCCCTCTGGCGGTCTCTACACTACAACGCCATTCCCCTGGTTTAAAATTACCAATCTGCGTGTAGCCGCGATAACCGTCGCTCCGTCCGCCGTGTATCGGATAATTTATACGTGCTGAAGTCACCCATTCTTTTTTGGACTCGTCGTAGAATTCCCAACGATTGTATATCTCAGTGGCGAGACGGGTCGGAGCAAAGATGCTAGCAAAACAATAAATATTTCCTCCCGACTCGGGATGAAACACGGTATCGGACTGCTTCCAAAACCGCCACCACTCCCCTTCTTCATATTTCAACTGATAGTCTCCGTTTTCAAAACGAACGACTGAATGATAAATTCCAACCTCCTGAATAGACAGCGGAATCGGCGGAATGATGTTTAAAAAATAAAGGAAGTTGAAACCAACAAAAATCGTACCCACCGAAAAAACAATCACCCTCATCTGCATGGCTAAAAAGTTCGGAATGATGAGACGAAGCAAGCCTAAAAAGAGATACATCACAGCCAGAGCGAGCAGGCCACTTGCAATAAAAACCCATGCGCCCATTTGACCAAGCAAAACCGGTACAACCAACACCACATACGAAAACAAGCCAACAAAAAACATCGAAAGAGTTAACACTAAGCGACCCGAACGATCGCGCACTGTTTCGTTGAGATAGATGATGGTAGCGATGATCAGCAAAAACGGCCAGCTATCGAGCAGAGATGCACTGCGTCCATAGAAAATTAGCATTCCGGACAAAAGACCCCCGAAAGCATATTGCATCGCGACAGGTGCATAAGTGCGAAGAAGTGGATTTGAATCCTCTGGTAGTTTGCCGGCCGTAGAGGCGTAAAGAAGCAAAATACTTACCATCGCTAGTGTTACATAAAAAAGCAACACTAAGTTATCGAGCAGATTATCAACTTGGTTGAGGAGTAGGAAGTCTGTAATAAAACCGCCCACAAAAGCGACTGTGAGCCAGTGCCGTCGCAAGTGATGAGCGGTGCGTGATTCTCGTATTGTTTTTAAGCCGTTCCCCATAAATCGATTGTAACATCAAAGGGCACGCCGTAGGCGTGCCCTGAATTCTTATCACTTGCGTGATCGCTTGATAACGGTTTGCGAAGCTCTGAACTTCTCCGCTAACAAAATACGTGAACGAGTGCTGAGAATGGCTTGTGACTTTTCACTGCCCTTCTTCGCCTCTTCTTTGTGATACTTCTCGAATTCATCATCATTCTTGAAGCGCACGTCACGGTATTCTTTTGACATCAGTAAGATCTCCTATTACCGTCGGGAATAGTAGTCACTGAAGCGGCTAGTGTCAACCTTTTATACGAAACTCTCTGGAATTGGAAACTTCTCACACATTGCCCGAACCTCCTCGCGAAGTGTTTGTTTTTTTGCAACATCATCCTTGTGACGTAGGGTTTCAATCATTATTTCAGCCAGTCTAGTTGCCTCGGTTTCTTTCATTCCACGTGTTGTCATGGCCGGTGTACCAAAACGAATACCAGAAGGATCCATCGCTGTGCGTGGCTCATCTGCGATCATATTTTTATTGAGCGTGATACCAACCTCATCAAGTACGGTCTCGGCTTCTTTACCTGGCACACCCAAACTGTCAAATACATCAGCAAGAATCAGGTGGTTGGAAGTTCCGCCACCTAACATTCGCACATTTTCACGATGTAGTACCGCCTCCATTGCTTTGGCGTTTTTTAGTATCTGTCCAGCATACTCTTGGAAGGCAGGTGTGAGTGCCTCACCGAAACAGACAGCTTTTGCTGCCACCACATTCATATGAGGACCACCTTGTAGCCCTGGGAACACCGCCTTGTTTATTTTGGTCGCAATCTCTTCGCTCTCACGGGTAAGGATCATACCGCCGCGTGGACCACGCAATGTCTTATGGGTAGTGGTGGTAATTACATCAAAGCCGTCATCAAAAGGATTACGTGCTGCCTTACCAGCAATCAATCCTGCAATGTGCGCCATATCAGCTACTGTGTATGCACCCACCTCTTTTGCGATCTCGGTAAATTTTGCATAGTCTAATTCGCGACTATAAGCAGAGAAGCCCGCCAGAATAATCTTTGGTTTATGTTCCAGAGCCACGCGGCGCAACTCATCGTAATCAATCTCACCTGTGTCCGGATCCTTCATCTTGTATCGAACAAAGTTGAAAACTTTATTGATCGAAGTGGTCGGATGACCGTGAGTTAAGTGACCGCCATGGCCAAGGTCCATACCAAGCACGGTATCGCCCGGTTCCATCAATGCGAAATACATTGCCACATTGGCAGGTGCACCAGATAGCGACTGCACATTGGCAAATTGACAATTAAAAAGCTTTTTGGCACGCTCGATTGCGATCGTTTCTACCACGTCTGTAAATTCCTGTCCTCCGTAGTAGCGCTTGCCCGGATAGCCCTCTGAATATTTATTGGTCAGGATAGAGCCGTTCGCTTCGCGAACGGCTCTTGAGACATAATTCTCACTTGGAATCAGCTCAATTCCACTTGATTGTCTCTCTTCTTCTCCTTCAATCGCTTTAAAAATTTCCTCGTCTTGCTTCTTGATGTAGTCGTACATAGTTAAAAATCATTACTTTCTGATAACCGCTGGTTTTTAACTACATCAGATCATACGGGTAATTATACTCTTACGGGCAAAATTAGGAATGGAGGTTTTTGTTATATCCACCTGCCACCGTCAGCTCGGCCTTGATGGCGTCGTGCGACTGGTAATCGATCAATTCAACGTGTTCAGGACGGAAGTTGTCTAGCGAGGTGACTTCGTCACTAATCTTCACTTGTGGGAATGGCAACGGCTCACGGGTCAGCTGCTCCTTAGCCTGTTCAATATGGTTTTCATAAATATGCACGTCACCGAAGGTGTGGATGAATTCGCCCGGTTCGCGACCTAGTATCTTTGCAATCACGCAAGTTAAAAGCGCGTAGCTTCCGATATTGAAAGGCACGCCGAGGAAGATGTCGGCTGAGCGCTGGTAGAGATGCAGACAGACTTTACCGTGCTTAATATTGACCTGATACATATTGTGACAGATCGGAAAACGCGCGGCCTGACCTGGAGCGGCCATCGCATACATATATTCCGGATTCCAGCTGTTCACTAAGGTATTGTGCGCATCAGGGTCTTTAGTTAGCTCACTAATCACCCAGCCGAGCTGGTCTACTTCCCTGCCATCGTGTGCTTGCCAACGACGCCAGTGTTCACCGTAAATGTGTGGGAGTTCTCCGTGTTCTTTGGCAAAATTTTCATCGCCTCCAATCTTGGCAATAAATTCATCCTTGGTTAAAGCTGGTACTTCGCCCTTCTCTACCTTTTCGTTGTAGATTTTGTATGGGTAATCGTCCCAAATGTGCACGTTGTTATCCACCAAATATTTAATATTGCTCTGGCCGGACATAAACCAATAGAGTTCCTGCAGTACTCCCTTCCAGTAAACTTTCTTGGTGGTCAAAAGTGGCAAGCCAGCCGAAAGGTCAAAGCGCATCTGTTCGCCAAACAAGCTGTACGTAACCACACCCGTTCCTTTATCGGTCTGCTTATCGCCAGAGTCGATCAACTTCTGCATCAACTTGAGATATTGGTGTTCAGGGTGTGTGTTATTCATAGCTATTTCTTTTTAGATTTTGAACGTTTTCTAGCTAACGGGCCAGTCTTGGGTGGGATGTACGAAGCAAAATTATTGTGGTTGTACCGGCCGGTTTGCTGATAACTTCGTTTCGTGTGAGAAGACAAGGTTGAGAAAGTAAGTTGAGCAATCTCCATTCCTGGCCGGAGCACAATCGGCACGTTGTTTAGATTGCAAAGCTCCAGCGCAATATTGAGGAAGTGTCCAGGGTTCACGATGCTGGCTGAATTGTGCACAATCAGACCGATTCGCGCCAAACTCGATTTACCATTCACCTCGATCAAATACTGTTCACTGCCGAATTTTTCCTTGGAATAACCGAGAATAGAAACGCCGGGATGGAGTACGAATTCCTCGCCGTCCTTCACCTCAACATTCTGCGTCTTCGGGTAAATACCTTTGACTGGATCAATGGCCTTCGTGGAATGCGCATCGTTAACGATAAAAGTATTACCGAGACGAATGTCGTAAGTAGCTGGTTGCAACTGCTTAGGGTTGAACGGCTCGAGAGTGATCTCACCTTTCTTTACCGCAGCATGAATATCTTTATCGGAGAGAAACATAATTTATTCAATTACAAAAACTTTGTCAGTGCCGTAATAATCGGGCCAATTTTGATTGTAGTGCGAAAACATCCGTTCTAGTCGATCTTGCGGCAATTCGTCTACACCCAATTCTTTCATAACAGTGTCTATCTCGGCGCGAGCGTCAGCGAGCGCTCCCTCATCGGTAATGACCTTTTCAAATTCCGCCAAGTAACCGTAACCGG
Source organism: Candidatus Kaiserbacteria bacterium RIFCSPHIGHO2_01_FULL_46_22 (assembly GCA_001779595.1). GTDB lineage: Bacteria > Patescibacteriota > Minisyncoccia > Phycocordibacterales > UBA918 > OLB19. The sequence continues at coordinate 173,677 of MFKO01000008.1, read as the reverse complement.
CATTTTTATCAAGGCAAACCGTCATACCTTTGTACTTATACTCTTCTCTTTCACGAGACCATTTGGCCTGGTATTTAAAGCCAGCACTTTGTACCAATCCATCAAGCGCATCAAGAGATAGATTGACCTTCTCTTCAAACTCTAATCTAGAAACAGTATTGGCGCTGGTACCTTCATCCACTGACGCCTTAACCACTAACAACACTTCATCGTTTTTCTGTCTGGTGCGAATTGAAAAATCTTTTCCTGTCTCAACGATATGCTGCAATTTTGCAAACTGCTCTTCGTTCAAGTGAGAAGAAACACTCTCAATTAACTTCCTCATATCTCCCCCTTCGAAATAGTGATTGAGCTGTTTATTGGCGCTAGTTTTTTTAAAATCAGGATCTTGCGCAGCCATTCTATCTAGCAATTCTTTAGCCTTACTTTCCTCCCCCAGTAAGCTTTTCACCTCTATCTCAAAAGTATTCATCGAGAGAATTATACCTCAGGCGGTCTTTTAGTATAGAATTGACCGAAATGAGTTATAAAGGCATCCCTGTAGTGATAGTGGCTGGCATCGGTGAACGCACCCGTGCTATCGGTAAAGGCAATCAGATTCTCTTTCACGTCCCTGACGACTTAAAGCGCTTTAAGGAGTTATCAATGGGCCATCCGGTCATTATGGGCCGCAAGACCTTTGAATCTATCGTAGCGATGCTAGGCAAACCCTTGCCCGGACGTACTAATATCGTGGTCACTCGCGATACTAACTATGTTCACGAGGGAGCATTTGCCGCCCACTCTCTTGAAGAGGCTTTTGACTTAGCTGCCAATGAAAACCCCAAAGAAATCCATATCGGCGGTGGTGCAGAAATGTATAAAATGGCCCTGCCTTATGTGGACAATCTGTATCTAACACTCTTCGATGATGATCGGGCTGGAGATACCGTGTTTCCTGAATATGCGGACGGCTTCAAAGAAGTCGTCCGCCACGGCGTACGCGAACACGAAGGCCTTAAATACGAATGGGCGGACTTCGAGCGGACAAAATAAAACCACTAACTAGTAGTGGTGATTGAGCCGGCGGGCGAATTCCCGCCGGCGAAGAACAATTGTGGTCAGGCGACAGCCTGCATCGTGTCGGTACCCAGCAGACGATCTGGATCATTTTCCAGAATCGATTTCCTGATCAGATGGTTGTTACTGACTTTTTTCTGCAAGGTAGTCACGGCGCCCTTGAACATCGCTCCCTTTTGGTCCGACATGCATTTACTCAGGTAGTCAACCGCACCGATGTCATACCAGTTGGCCTTAGCCAGCTGGACTTTCGGGTGCAATGTGTGACCAGACGCGTAAGCCGAAACCCAGTGATACCGATAGTGTCGGTACTGCTGGGCTCGATGGTGGTCTGTCGGCAGCCGGCGATGGCTGCTGCCCAGATATACAACAGGACCGCACATGTCCACACCAAGTTCGTTGTAGAGGTGTCGACTGGCGGCAGACCAGATGGACTCGTAATCTTCGATCTCACCTTGCGGTGAGGACAGATTGAGTTTGCCATCCTCCTTGGCAGCCTCCGGCATAATCAGACACAACCGCTTGCCGTCTGGTGCCAGCAGAATAACTGCTACCACCTGTCTCGTTTTCATGCTGATCATTTTTTCAGCAGTCACGCGACTGTCGGCAAAAGTCGCCGTATTTCCTGTAAAGAACTCTTTTGAAGGCATTAAGCCGCTCCTTGCTTATCTGACCGAAATTGACCAGATTGCCGGGATTGTAACACAGAAAACAGAAAAAGCAAAGGGCAGGCCATATGGCCTGCCCTTTGCTTTTCTTTAAAAATTTTGTCTTAGTCCACTACGGTTACCCCCATAGAGCGACAAGTACCCTCGATAGTCTTCATTGCAGCTTCGATTGAAGCAGCGTTTAGATCTACCATCTTCTTTTCAGCTACTTCACGTACCTGGGCACGAGTGATAGTACCAGCCTTGGCAGTCAGGTTCTTTCCAGAACCCTTGTCCTTACCAATCGCCTTAAGAATAAGACGAGATGCTGGTGAAGTCTTGAGAACGAAGCTAAATGATCGATCGTCAAAGACACTGATCACTGCTGGAACGATCTCCCCCATCTGATCACGAGTCTGTTCGTTGAACTGATTCACGAACTCGCCGATGTTGATACCAGCCTGGCCGAGTACCGGACCTAGAGGTGGAGCTGGGGTGGCTTTACCACCTGGAGCTTGTACCTTGATTTGTTTTACTAATTTTTTTGCCATTTTGAGAATTTAATTTGAAGCTTCTCTCGCGTAACAGTGGCGTTACTTTACAAGAATTATGGATAAAATCAACCTGCGTCAGAAAACTTTCAAAATTGGATGCAGACGTGCCGGTTGGAGGAAACTTTGCGAGAGAGATGTAGATGTCCTACATTGACCGAGAAAAATTTCCGAAACTGGTGCGTATGCGCCAATTTTGGGAGTTTTATATTTTTTTAATCTGGAGGAAGTCCAACTCGACTGGAGTCTCGCGACCAAACATCGAAACTAGAACCTTTACCTTTCCGCGTTCCTCGTCAGTCTCGGCCACTTTACCTTCAAGCTCCTTGAACGGACCATCAGTGATAACTACGATATCGTCAACAGAAAGGTCCACCTTGTGCTTCGGAGTGTCATCGGTCATTCTTCCCATCAAAGCCTGCAACTCTGTTTCAGAAAGCGGGACAGGCTGAGTACCGCTACCAACGAAACCAGTCACACGCGGTGTATTACGCACCACATACCAAGACTCGTCATTTACGATCATCTCTACCAAAACGTAGCCCGGGTAAATGCGCTCTTCCTCAGTCACGCGCTTTCCGCCTTTGACACGAATTTTCTTTTCGGTCGGCACGATCACATTGAAGATCTGATCGTTCATGTTGAGTGAGTCGATACGCTGCTTGAGGTTACGAGACACAGCATTTTCGTATCCAGAGTAGGTATGAATAGCATACCAACGACGCTCACCAGTTGAATGTTGTTTAGCCATAGTTTAATAAATTGAAAATTGGTAAAGATTGAACGAAAAGCGCGCAACTATTAGATTGCTACTTCAAGAAGGTTGGTGAACAGATAGTCAAAACCGGACAGAGTTAGAGCTACAACGGCAGAGATCACTACAACCAAAACAGTATAAGTTGCAGCTTGGCTAGTAGTAGGCCACTTAACATGCTTCATCTCAGCCACAGTGTCACGCAGGTATCTAGATAGTCTTTCCATATTGCGAATAATATAACATTAACTTAAATTAAAACGCCCTTTCGGGCGGCTTACTTACTCCGTAAAATACCACTGAACTACAAAAAACACAAGGGGCGGGCCTTCGGGCCCGCCCCTTGTGTTTTTTGCTCCAAACCTATGCTTCTACTTCGTCTTTCTTCAAAGGTAGTCCTAGGTGTCTGAGGAAAGCTTCGGCTTCTGCCTTGGTCTTAGCGGTAGTTACGATGGTAATCGCGAGAGAAAATACGTCGCGAATATCTTCATCGGCTGTTTCTGGGAAAATTGTATGCTCCTTAATACCAAGAGTGATATTACCCATCTCATCGATTGCCGTAGCTTTAAGACCACGGAAGTCGCGAGTTTGCGGCAATGCAACGTTGATCAGCTTATCCAAGAAAGCGTGCATGCGAGCACCTCGCAAAGTCACCTGATAGCCAACGATGTCTCCCTGACGAAGCTTGAACGATGCGATTGACTGCTTTGCAGGACGCGGAGATGGTCTCTGGCCAGTGATGAGTGCTAGACGCTGTGAAATTTTTTCGCGCTTAGCCTTATCATCGATCTTGCCGATACCAACCGACACCACCACCTTATCGAGTCGAGGCGCTTGCATCACGTTCTTGTAGCCAAACGTGCCGCTGAGGGCATCGAAAGCTTTGGTGATTTTTGTCTTGATATTTTCCATAATAAATAAAGTGAATTAGGTGAGAGATTAAATCGTCTTGCCGCTCTTACGAGAAACGCGCGCCTTCTTCTCACCTTCCTGCTTGTAGCCAACACGCACTGGCTTGCCACCCTCGCTGAGTGCAACGTTAGAAACATGCACCGGTGCAGCTTTCTTCACCACCTGACCTTGAGAACCAGAGCGACGATTCTTCTGGTGTTTAGTGATCACGTTCACACCTTCAACCAAAACCATATCGGTTTTAGTAAAAACCTTTTCTACTTTTCCTGTCTTGCCGCGATCTTTGCCGGCAATCACGATCACGTTGTCTCCTTTCTTGATTTTCATAATAATTTAGAAGGTTAGACTACCTCTGGTGCTAGAGATACGATCTTCTGATAACCAGCTTCGGAAAGCTCACGTGGAATCGGACCAAACACGCGGTTAGCTCGTGGTTCCTTTTTTTCCTTGTCTACCAAGACAACGGCGTTGTCATCGAAACTAACGTAAGAACCATCAGCGCGACGGAAAGGCTTCTTCTGGCGAACGACTACACCGTACACAACATCCTTCTTCTTTACCAACTTGCGTGGCTCGGCAGTCTGCACAGAAAGAACCACCATCTCGCCGAGCTCAGCGTATCGCTTCTTAGAACCGCCTAGCACTTTGAAAACCCGGCCGACTTTACCGCCGGAGTTGTCTGTGATCTTAACTAAAGTTTGTGGTTGGATCATAAGCCTATTTGCTTAGAAGTACGAAGCGCTTGCGACGACTTATTGGTTTAGTCTCGATAATTTCGACCTTAGCACCTACTTCGGCGGTATTACCTTGATCGTGCACCAAATATTTCTTGGTTGAGCGGACGAATTTCTTATACTTCTTGTGCTTTGTGTAGCGTTCGACGGCAACCGTAATAGTGTCCTGCATCTTAGAGGCCACCACCGTACCTTTGAGTACGCGTCCATTGCCGTTTTCCTGCATTGAAATTTCTGTTGACATAAGACAATGTTAGGCCTCTACCGGCTTATCCTGGTGAGTGCGGGCTGTTAATTCGGTAAGAGCGCGGGCGATTTCTTTCTTCGCTGATCGTTTGGCACGCACATCGCGACCACCGGTACCAAAACGGAAGCCGCGCACAGTTTCGCGCTTTTCCTTAACGAGCGTGTTGAGCTCGTCGGCTTTCATTTTTCGGATGTCATTCATTTTATTCATAAGCGATGTTTAGGCTTGCGTGTCTTCACGAGTAACGAAGCGACCTTTGACCGGAAGTTTAGCGGTCGCCTTGCGCATTGCCTCACGGGCTACAGTTTCAGTAACACCATCAACCTCGAAGAGAACGCGCCCTGGAGAAACCTCGAAAACGAAGTGGTCCGGATCACCCTTACCCTTACCCATCGGGGTTTCAGCAGCCTTCTTGGTCATCGGTCGGTCAGGGAAAATACGAATCCAAACTCGACCAGTTTTGCCAAGTGTGCGAGAAATCACACGACGGGCTGCCTCGATCTGACTAGAACGCACACGTGCTGGCGAAGTAGCCTTGAGACCGTAAGCGCCGAAGGCAACAGTAACGCCACGAGTATCGGGACGCAGTAATTGCGCTTCGCTCTTTCGACCGACTTGCCACTTGCGGTGTTTTACTTTCTTAGGAAACAACATACGAATTAGGAATTACGACCACGCGGCGCGGCAGATCGACTCGGAGTGCGGGCAGAAGTATTCTCTTCTGCACCCTCACGAGCACGTGGTGCGGCACCGGCGCGACGATCTACGAATACCTCACCTCGATAGATCCAAACTTTAATACCAATCACACCGTATGGTAGGTTGGCACGAACTCGAGCGAAGTCGATATCAGCACGCAAAGTCTGTAGTGGAATACGACCCTTCTTAAGTTCTTCAACGCGAGACATATCAGCGCCACCAAGACGACCTGACATCATGATACGCACACCCTGCACATCACGATTGGCCATTACCTTCTCGATAGTCTGCTTCAAAACGCGGCGGAATTGCATACGCTTCTCGAGACCTTCAGCCACCATCTGACCAACCAACTGGGCTGATAGTTCTGGTGAACGGATTTCTTCGATATCGATCTTAATTTCTGGCTTTTCAGCTAGTTTCAAAGTGCGCAAAAGCTGATCGACATCTTTCTTGAGCTTAGTAGCACCTTCACCACTACGGCCGATCACGAGACCAGGACGAGCGCTCTTCACAATGATGCGAAGGGCTTTCTCATCACGCTCAATCTCAATCACGTCGACTGACATCCCCTTAAGACGCTTGGCTAGCATGCGACGAACAGCCGCATCAACACGAAGATACTCGCGAAAACGCTTCTTGTCCGTGGCGAACCAGCGGCTGCGCCAATCTCGGTTGATACCGATGCGCTGAACGAATGGATGGGCAACGTGAGTCATATTATTTCAATTCAACGGTTATGTGGCTCGATCGACGATTGATCGGTGAAGCCGAGCCGCGCGCGCGAGGCATGAAACGAGTAATGGTTGTCCCCTTGTCGACCGCAACCTTGGCGATCTTGAGAGTTTCCACAGAACGACCAGCGTTCTTGGCGTTGGCTACCGCGGAGTTGATCACCTTAGCAAACGGCGCAGCCGAACGCTTGTTAACGAAGCTAAGCTGACGCAATGCTTCAGTAACTTTTTTGCCGCGCACCAAATCAGCAATCAGGCGAACCTTACGTGGAGACTGGCGGTAGTTTTTTAGAATTGCTTTCATAAAAAATTAACTACTTCTTAGCGGCTGGAGCTGTTTTAGCAGCTTTGGCTGCAGTGATCTCAGCGTCCTTCTTCTTCTGCTCGAGCTCCTTCTGCATCTTACCGCCGTGACGGATGAACTTGGTGGTCGGTGAGAATTCACCCAACTTGTGACCAACCATTTCTTCTGTCGCTAGCACTTCGATGTGGCTTTTGCCGTTGTGGACACCGAAAGTGAATCCCACCATTTCAGGTGAAATCACAGCGTCGCGCGACCAGGTCTTGATGACACCAGTAGTGCTCGGCTTTTTGTCGGCAATTTTCTTAAGCAGACGTTCGTCTACGTAAGGGCCTTTATATACTGATCGTGACATATAGATAAAACGCTAGGGTGTAGCCTTTTCTGATAGAAAAGTCCGGACCCTGTGTGGAAGAAGGTAACGGCCTACCCCACACAAGTCCCCGACTATAGAGTGCTGTGCCGAAGGCCCTGCCAGGGGCTAATCGGGCAACAGTTCGGAACGGGGCCAATACTACGGGAGTGTGTGAAAAATGTCAACTTTTGATTCTTGAAATTCTTGACAAGACAAGAAGAAACGAGTATCACGAAGTAAAGACATGACTCAGTCAAAAATACAGGAGCTACAAATATCTTGGGAAGTGAAGGAGTGGGAAGCTCGCAGAGCCTTGATCCTTAAAACTTTTAGCTTAGTTAATCCAAGAATGAATAGGTTATGGAAAGAAGAGTTCTATTTAGAGATTGTGCTTGTTCATTCTCAAACTATTGAACACTATATAAAAACCATAATTCAAGGTCATCTGGTAAAGAGAAAAATCTTGACGATTTTAAACGAAAATGACCCTCAGTCACAGATTAAAATAGAGATCGAAGAGGATGCTCCACTAGGGAGCCTAATAGGCGTTCTTAAAAAATTTATAGGTAAAACAGCATTAATCAGTTCACTTACTAGTTTCAACACCACCATAAGACGAGAAGTTGCACACCATATCTTCGATGGTCAAAAGGATGTAGATTCTCTGACTGAAAACATTAAACTTTTCTTTGGCGAGAACTGGCAAGGTAAAGGGTTTAGAGAGATGGTAGACGGCTTAAAAGAAGAATCAAAGAAAATCAACGAACAAATTAAGGAGATAATAGAAAAAAGCAAATAACTGACCAGTTAACAAAAGCCGCCGCGTCTCAGACGCGGCGGCTTTTGTTTGTGAATTTGGAAGAATTACTTCTTCGAAGTCATTCGTGGACCTAGCTTGCGGCGAGAAACGATCATCTTGTTTGAGTACTTCTTTGGGCGACGGCTCTTCTGGCCCTTGCCAGTCGGACGGCCCTGAGCAGTACGAGCTCGCTTGTGACCACGCGGCTGAACACCTTCACCACCTCCATGTGGGTGATCGACGGCATTCTTAGCGGTACCACGAGTCTTCGGACGAAGACCCATGTGGCGAGCGCGACCAGCCTTACCAATTGAGACGAGACGATTCTCTTCGTTTGAAACTTCACCAATTGAAGCCCAAGCGGTGGCGATCACCTTGCGGATTTCAGTCGAAGGTAGGCGAACCTGAGTGTAACCAGCGTCTTGCGCCACTACTTCGGCGTAGTTACCAGCAGCGCGAGCGATACGTGCGCCAGCGCCAGGTTTCAATTCCACAGCGTAAACGAAAGTACCAACTGGGATCTTCCCGAGTGGCAAACGATTGCCGGTTTTGATTTTCGCTGTTTCAGACACGGTAAAGGTGTCCCCTACTTTCATATTCTGCGGCACTAGGATGTAGCGACGCTCACCATCCTGATAGAGCGCAAGAGCAATGAAGCCGGTGCGGAAAGGGTCGTATTCAATCGATTCGATCTTAGCTGGGACTTCCTTCTTATTGAAACGGAAATCGATCTCACGATACTTACGCTTGTTGCCAGCGCCGCGATACCACATGGTGGTACGACCCTGGCTGTTGCGACCACCGGTCGCAGCCTTGCCTTTCACCAGCGCCTTATGAGGCTTGCTACTGGTTGAAGAAAGTTTCTTCTTGTATTCAATCACGGTCATCCCGCGACGACCGGCTGAAGTTGGTTTATATTTTTTCATAATTTGCGATTACTTTGCGGGTCCTTAGAACCCATACGTGTAATTAATTGTTCTCTCAAAGAGATTGCGATCTAGACAAGGCTGATTGAATCACCCTCCTTTAGATAGACATACGCCTTCTTCATTCCGTGTTCGAGAGCCATACGGCCACGAGCACGTGATTTGTACTGACGAGGAGTCTTGTTAACGATATTAACTTTGACCGGCGTGACGCTGAAGAGACGATTGACTGCCTCTTTGACAGCGCGCTTATCAGCGTTGGCTGCCACTTCGAAGACATAAACGTTCTTCTCAGATCCGCGCATTGCCTTCTCGGTAACGTGTGGCGCGAGAAGTGTCGCAGACAAATCACGTACTGTCGAAGGAACAGTCACAGCCTTACTCTTCGGAGAGGCTTTCTTGGCCTTTGTTGTTCGATTAAAGAGTGCCATATGTTTTAGTTAGTGACCCGCTTATCCCAGATCTCCAAAGAGGCCTCGGCGTCGGATACGATGACATACTTATAAGTGAGGAGGTCGACTGGACTCACATCCTTTGCGTTAATGACTTCGAAGTTGCTGAAGTTTTGGAAACTCTTCTCAGCAGCAGCATCACGAGCACCAAGAACAATCAGTCCTGCATTTTTGCGCTTAGTTGCAAGAGAAGCTTCTCCGGAAGCAGTAGCAAGCGCCTTGATAACACCCTTGGCTTCAGTAGTCTTCGGAGCAGCGAAAGACATCGCTTCAACAAAGATAACTTCTCCATCTGCATACTTCTTGGATAGGGTTACAGCAAAAGCCTTAGCGCGTACCTTCTTATTGATTTTACGGCTGTAGTCTTTTTCAGAAATAGGACCGTGAGCGACACCACCACCAGTCCAAATCGGTGAACGACGTGAACCGTGACGAGCACGACCAGTTCCCTTTTGCTTCCATGGCTTTCGGCCACCACCACGAACTTCGCCGCGGTCCTTAGTATCAGCAATAGTAACGCGGGCGTTACCAGTCATTGCGGTCACCACCTCATGAACCAAGTCAGCGTTCCACTTCTGCCCAAAAAGTTTTTCGGACAATGTAATTTCGCTGCCCTTGCCTCCATCCTGCTTATATACTTGAGTTTTCATATTTAAGTATTTTTAGTCTAAGACTTAGGCGGAGATACCGCGTACTTCTACTAAAGTCCCCTTTCGACCAGGGATAGCTCCCTTTACGAGGATTATATTTTCATCGTTGTTTACCTGAACAATGGTGAGGTTCTTAACAGTGATGCGATCGCCACCCATTCGGCCACCCATTCGCATACCCTTAATAACACGACCACCATCACGTCCGCCGCCGCCGATTGATCCTGGCGCACGAGCAGAGTGCTTACGTCCGTGAGAAGCCATATCGCCGGCAAAGCCGTGACGCTTCACCACGCCCTGGAATCCCTTACCTTTGGAAATAGCTGCTACGGTCACAGTATCTCCAGCGCCAAATGTTGACGCTTCGATCTTCTGACCAAGTTCAAGACCATCCAAATTCTCACCCTGCGAAGCGCGAGCGCGGAATTCTTTCACGTAACGAACAGCACCACCTTGGTGACCCAATTCTGCCTTAGACAGACGATTCTCTTTCTGTGTACCGGCAGCCACCTGAACGGCATCATAGCCATCCTTTTCGGTAACCTTAATAGCTGTCACAGTAAGCGGCTCAATTCTGAGCACAGTCACTGGAAAGCACTTTCCCTTTTCGTCGAAGACCTGAGTCATTCGATCTTTGGTTCCTAAAATAAACTTCATTTATTTAGGTTAGTTAATAAATGTCTAGGGACCGTAACACAAAACGCGTTTGCGGAGACACTAGCCCGCAAACGCGCTGTAGTGCCCATTGGTTCTCAAGGCAGCAAGCCACCTCTCATCGAACTTAGGTCTTTAAGACCGGCACACTATACCTTTTCCCCATCAAAATGCAAGAGGGCTGGCAAAAATGGCTACCTATGCTACTCTTAGTGCAAGTTATTTGCATTAATATAAATTGTCACCAAAATTATGTTGTTTGAAGCGATATTTGCAGCCGGCGCAGTGGCGCTTTGTTCTTTGATTGGTGCGTTATTTTTCGGCAATAGTCGGAAGTTAGAGGGCATAGAGCGTTATGTCATCCCAGCCGCAGTAGGTGTGTTTCTGTCATTGGTGCTGTTTGAGCTTATTCCAGAGACTTTAGAAGCCAACGAAGAATGGGGCGGCGTAGCTGTTGCTGCCGGCTTCATTTTGTTCTACCTCCTCTCTTACGAACTACACCGTTACTTTCACAAGCGCGAAGGTGATGATCCACACTGTGATAAGAAAGGAGCGGCTACCCTACTCCTTATTGGAGACGCCATCCACAACTTGGCTGACGGCGTTATCTTAGGTAGCGCTTTCTTGATTGATCCAACTCTTGGTGTGGCGGTCGCAATCGGTCTCGCTCTCCACGAAATTCCGCAAGAGATTGTTGAGTTCGGCGTTTTGGTCCGCGGTGGCTATAGCCGCTTTGAAGCGGCTTGGCGCAACCTTCTTTCAGCTTCTTCAATAGTTGTAGGTACTGCTCTCACAGTTGTATTAGCAAACACCCTAGATGAATATGTTTGGATAATCACCGGCATCGCGGCTGGCAACCTGCTCTATATCGCCGCCACCGACCTACTTCCCCGTGTACACGGCAATCTAAAAAATTATCAGAGTTTCTGGTTCACTCTTGTGTCGATGATTGTCGGCTTCGCTTTAATGACAAGCGTACTCATCTATACACACGAAACATTTGGACATGGTCACGAAGAAGAAAATCATGACGAAGCAGCTTCAGCTCCTCTCTAAAAAAATAGCCGCGACAAATAAAACCCGACAGCCGCGCCGAAAACAAAAAGAATTATAATCGCCAGTTTGCGTCCTTCTTCATCCATAGTTAGTTACGATTATACTAGACTATTCTCGCAAAAACAGTTATAAATCATGCCGTATGGCGACTATAGTTTAGTGGCAAAACTCAGGTTTGTGGATCCTGTGTCGAGAGTTCGATTCTCTCTAGTCGCCCAAAAAATAAAAGGCCCCTTTGGGGGGCCTTTTATTTTTTGGGCGACTAGAGCAAGCAAATAATTTTGCTTGCGTAGAGAATCGAAGCGCCGCAGGATGTTTTGTGAGCTTTCAAAGCGAACAAAACCCGAGGCGCCGACCAAGAACGCGAGCCTGTTTTATAAGAATAGCGTAATAAAACAGCCGCGATTCTGGGTCGATTCTACAAATCCAATCAAAATTATAAAAACACCCTCGCGATACCATCGCGAGGGTTTTTGTTTTATGAGACTGACAGTCAGTACTGCTCAGCCGAGAGTGACGGACCGTTCCTTGGTGCCGTCGTTCTGGGTGACGGACGATCCTCCACCGCCGACATCCGCGGGCGCACGGGGGATCGAGCGAGTGTCCACGATCTGTCCACTGGCACGGGCGGCAAGAGCTTCTTGCATACGCATTGCTGTTCTCCTTTCAGCGTTCAACAATGAACCACAACCTGCGGTCCAATCATTACTCTAGTAGCAAGTTACAGTTGCGTCAAGCGGCTGGCCACTGTTCCGACTTTATAGTACAGGCATCAAAGTCTTGATAGACCCGATTCTGCATATCGATAGTGTTTTTACTGCGGGCAAAGTGCTCAAACTGCTTGAGCGCCATTGCCGTCGTCGCGTAGATCGCTGATATGATCGACTGCGCGCCGCCGCAGCCTTGCATATTGTCTCCTTCACTGTCAGGAAACCAGTACAATCGCCAGCAATCCAGTTGCTTTTGATTGTTTGGGTTGAAACAGTGAGTTACCCCTACTCCGGCATCCATACGCACTTCGATCACACAATGCACTTCTGAAGGCTTTTTCATAACCTTCTCAATCAGTGCCTGGCGGTCTTTCATCGAATCCACACAAATGAATACGACTCCAGACAGTGCCGTCTCCTCCTGCAAACGCACAGGATTAATAATGATCGATGCCTGGGGATTGACCTCCAACATCAGAGAACGAACGACTTCCACTTTTTTCATATGAAGACGGGAAGAAGTTGTCCACTGGTTGGTTAGATTGTGCGCTTCAAATATGTCCGCGTCATAGAGATGAATCGGACTCTTGTCAGCAACGCCAACCCCCATGCGCACCATTCCTTCCGCAACCCGGCTACCCATTCCGCCGCAGCCAACAATGTGGACTGGCATCGAAAAGGACTCCGGATTAAAGATTTGCTTATGTCTCTTTGTATCAAGCATCTTTCTTTCTCCACAATGGCCAATTGTCCGCACCATGAAACGCAGTACCCGTCGGATACGTCTCCAAAATCTCAATAAGACGCGGGGCAGCATAATGCATTTCTCCTCTTCTGATGTACTGATAGACATCGAACTGACCGTGATTAATGCAGAGCTGGCCACTCGGACAGCCAATGAAGTCATCGTCGGTCACATATATGTGTGGGTGAACATATACCGACTCATTCCCCTCGACGGATACGGTGAGTGTGTTGGTGACGTTCCAGAAGCGAAAGTCTATTTCCCAGTAACTTTCCACTTTCTTCCGAATCAGGAATATGATGAATTCACCGATCAAACGTTTCTTGTGATTTTCGGTAACAACAATTTCGTCGGTTCCTATCATCAGGACATACGGGCTATGAAAAGCGATTCCGGTCACACGAGGGTGAGCCTTGAGCACTTCGTAGTCGCGCAGGATCTGATCAGTGCTTCGTAGAGGATTCTCGCAGAAGCAGAGATACTGAAGCTTGATATCGTCCTCAGATTCAGTGTTTGCTGACATTTCATTCTCCCTTGTAAATGAGCGTCTAGCACGGACTATACGACAAAGGATTTTTTTATCAAGCCAAAGGCCCTTTCCCTTATCCCCCACGACGAAACCCACACTGTCCGTTTCGACATATAATTTAAGTAATGGAAGCTTCTACAAATCCTCGTTATTCTCTAATCATTCCTTGGGTCGAAGACCAGTCTGTTTTGGATAACCAAATCAAATCGTTGAGCGCCATCTTCGACAGTGAAACTGAAGAGCTTTACGAGATTGTGGCAATTGATCGTTCTCAAATTAAAGAAGTAGCCAAGGACTTGGACCGTATCAAAGGAGAAGTGCTTATTATCATCGACGGAGAACTCCGAGAGCCGCCTGGCCTACTGAAAGAGTTGATCGACTCATTTGAAAAAGGTGCTGATCTGGCACTGTCCGGTCATTATGCCGGCAGCCAAAGCGACGCCAAGGAACCTGCTTTGGTTTGTTTTGGTATCCGTCGCACCGCCTTGCCTCGCATCAAGGAATCCCCAGAAGGCTTTGGTTTGGCTTTGAACGTTCTCGGACCGGAAGCTATCAGACGTATGAGTGGACACGGTGACGATTCAGAAGGACATCTCACAACTTACCTCAAACACTTAGTTGATGTTGATAAGTAAAAAATCCCGCACAAGTTGCGGGATTTTTGTGTACTCCGTTTAGTGCGACGATCTAGACTCACTAATTCAGTTTAATAAACCAGAGACAAACTGCGATTAAGACAAAGCAAAAAAACAATTTGGCAATGTTAACTGTTGTGTCATTAATTTTAGCTCTATGCCTAGCTGGTATTGCTAAAAGCAACAACAAAACAATAATCGTCAGGCCCAGCGCGCCGAACGTAACAATCGCCGGCCAAACCAACGCGGGTGTTATATCTATTTCCATTTGTGCCCAGGACTGGACTTGAACCAGCACGCCTTTCGGCACTACCACCTCAAGGTAGCTTGTCTACCAATTTCAACACCTGGGCGATGCAGAAGCGACCCGCCGATTGTACGCAACATTCGTTGTATTTTCAAGCCAAAAACAAACCGCGATGCCTAAGGCAACGCGGTTTGTTTTCATTTTAAAAAAATTATTCCTTCTTCTCTCCTTCTTCTACTACTGGAGTCTCCTCAGTAGGAGCCTCTTCTACAACAACTTCCTTCATTGCCTCTTCTTCTGCCTGCTTAGCAGCCTCTGCGGCAATCTTAGCTTCTTGTTCGGCGCGAGCGGATGCTTCCATTTCTGATTCAGTACCCATCACAACCATAGTCATACGACGCATCTGACGCTTAATCTCGCGGGCTACCTTATCACGGATGAAGTAAAGCTTGGCGCGACGCACCTTAGAACGCTTTACGATCTCGATCTTGTCGATCAAGGGAGAGTAAAGTGGGTAGATTTTTTCTACACCTACACCCGAAGCAACCTTACGTACAGTGAAAGTAGCCCCTGGTTCATCACCATGCTTGCGGGCCAATACAACACCTTCGAATATCTGTAGACGAGTCTTGCCCTTCTCCTCAATCTTCTGGTGAACACGAACGGTGTCGCCAGCACGAATGCCGAGCGCCTTACGATCGGCCATGTTAACCGGGGAAATGGCAATGCCTGTCAGAAAAGTAGAATTCATAATACTGTCTTAAAAAGTGGGCGTACTCTAACACTATTAACCCAGAAGTTCAATAGCGGCATTAAGCTCCGCCGGCACTGGCGACTCAAACGTCTGAACTTCACCAGACGGTAAAGCAAATACCAAAGAGAAAGCGTGCAGAGCTAACCTGTCCAGTTTTAAGTCACCACCTTCGCCTAGTTGGTTACCTGCGTAAAGTTGATCCCCCACTATTGGGCGACCAATAGCTTTGAGATGAACTCGAAGCTGGTGCATTCGACCAGTCTTCGGGCGCAGTCTTAAATACGAAAACGACTTGTCCTCATACTGTCCGATTTGAATACACTCCCATTCAGTCACCGCTTCGCGCAAGTGTCCTTTCGCTCCACGGTCTGCAGAACGAAGTTTCCAATCCTTGGTACTCCGTCCAATCGAACGATTTATCGTTCCCCACCGTTCTTTCATAGCACCATAAACGAGCGCGCGATATTCCTTCTTAACCCGCCTTTCCAAAAATTCACTCTTTAAATGATCGAAGGCTGTTTGGGTCTTGGCTAAAACCATTACGCCTGAGGTGTCGCGATCAAGACGATGCACGATGCCACTACGTTCGATTTCTTTGCCATCCTTACCGATGCGTGGCTCGCCGACGCCGCGTGCCTGCGGCACGCGGCTTAAAAACCATTCCACTACTGTACCTGTCGGATCAACCCCTTCACCATGCACAGCCAAACCAGTTGGTTTGTTAATTACCAAGATGTCGTCGTTTTCAGAAATTACTTGTGGTTCATTCATAAGTTTTAATTGTGCCGGATGGAAAAGTCGTCTAATTCTTTTCTTACCGTGCGCCACTCGACTGCCACACCTTCCACAACCGCCGTTAACGAACCTTCGTGCAGATGCTCGATGAACTCCTTCAGTGTTGAAGGGTCGCCCTGTGCAACAACCTCCACCGTACCGTCGGGTAAATTTCGTGTATAACCAACCAGCCCAAGCGCCGTAGCAGAATCTTGCACATAGGTACGATAAGCCACACCCTGTACCTTACCATTGATTATGCACTGTATCTCTAACATAGCGATTCGCCTAAATACTATACGAGTTTCCTCCTTTATTGAAATAATTCAAAAAACTTGTACTATGGAGCGGTCCAAGTCGGGCGATTAGCTCAGTTGGTAGAGCAGCGCTTTTACACAGCGAAGGTCGGGGGTTCAAATCCCTCATCGCCCACAAATAAAAACCACCGCATGCGCGGTGGTTTTTATTTGTGGGCGATGAGCAACAGTGCCTGCGCACTGTTGCGGAGGGATTTGAAGGACGGAGCTATGTGACTTATCACAAACGAGTCAGGGTCGTGAGCGACATAATTTCAAGGAGCGATAGCGACTATGAAATTAGTCGACTCCTGACTAAATCCCTCATCAGCGTTTTCGACAAAAATAAAAGGCCGGCAATCTTACGATTGTCGGCCTTTGAATGTTCAACCTTAGCCGAACATCAAGTAGAGCGGTGCGTGCCAGAACGGATCTGGTCTTCCTCCAGCCCCAAGCAGGATCATCCACGCCGCTACGACGTTGAGTGCTGCGTAGGCTGCTGGCAGAGCCAACCACCACCAGCGCACTCTGATCATGCCGGACTCTGTGAAGACAGCATTCTGTATAGACTTCAACATGGCTTTTACTCCTTACAATCAGCCATTTACACTTTCTATATAATAGCATATTTATGCATAAAAGTCAATAGAGACTACCCCATCGCTGCCATTCTATAAAACATAAAAATCTGTTAGGGTAATACCGTTGCCTGTTCATCTGCCCCTTGTATGAACAATTCATTCAAGGACTTCATTGCCCCTGTAAGAAAGTTTTGCTTGCGCTAATGCTTAACAAAATTTCTTTCAGGGTCTTCACTCGGAGCTTAAATGCAAGTAAACTTTCATTTACCTCCTCGTTCGCCCCTGTAGTTAAATGGATATAACTGCGGACTTCTAAGCCGTTATTCTAGGTTCGATTCCTAGCGGGGGCACCAAGACATGAAGAAAATCACCCATTAATTAATGGGTGATTTTCTTCATAGTAAGTGAACTGCTTCACTTACGTGTCTTGGTGCCAAGCGGAGCCGTAATTTTTGCTCCTCTCCTAGAGCAAAAATAGGCGAGCCCGGGGAGGAAGTGCTTAGCAGAATTCGAGTGTAACGAGGAATTATACTTAGCAACTTGACCCCACATAAAAAACTCCGGTTGTCAGCGATTATAAAACCACCCGACTCCTGACCGAACTTCCTGCAGAAGCCTATATTCAAAAACCTACGCTACGCTTGTTTAAAATACCTACGTAACTTCCAAAACCCCACCCCGAAACTAATTACTGCTACCGCTGCGACAGATAGGAATCCCTCCTCGTTACTTACTTCATTGATGTCAATAAAAAGCGGAACAATTAACATTACCATCGCCGCCGCTCCACTAGCCCAAAACTTCACTCGAACCGAGGACCAAAAAACTTTGGTGGGATTACCTCCTTCTGTGACTTGGGCCACTTCATAGTTGGCTCTAAATGCTGGAAACCAAGTAATCAAAAGCCGATCCTCAATCTTGTAGTCAATCTTTTCTTCCAAGCGGGCGACTTTGAGATGGTAGGTTTTAGCGAGCCAAATGTTAACCAAGCTCGCCAAGCACCAACCAGAGAATATCGACAGTATAGTACCGACAAAAACTGCCGGACCGGACAACTGTGAGAGTAACGCCAGAATCACAATGAGAGTTGACCCCGGAAAAAAACTACCGACGAAATAAAGCCCTTCAATAAAAATAGAAACGAAGGCAGCTAAATAAACATACTTGCCGTCAATTGAAGATAAGATACCAATCAGTTCCCTGACTCCAGGAACCGAAGTGTTTAACAATCCTAAAACACAGAAAATTACCAGTGAAGCGCCGGCCAATATCCAAACCAAGGCCGAATAGAATTCGGCCTTGGTAGGAGACCGCTTATTAGTTTCCACTTCCATCTTGCTATTTTACCTTAGAGCCAGCCGACAACTGTGTACTTGGGTGTAGTAACGCAAAACTATCATCAGCACTGGCCGCCAAGATCATTCCCTGGCTTTCAAAACCTCGTATCACCCGCGGCTCGAGATTGGTCAGGAAAGGACACTGTTTTCCCACCAACTCTTGCGAGTCTTCAAAATACTGACGAATACCAGAAACGATTTGACGAGGTTTTGAATTACCCTCCTCATCAACTTCACCCAAATCAACTGTTAATTTCAAAAGTTTGTCAGCATCCTCAACTACCTCAACAGCAATGATCGTGCCGATTTTAATCTCAAGCTTCGCAAAATCTTCGTAACTTATCATTTTTTCTTGGTTATAAAACTATTCAGTATGATGGCAGCAGCCGACGCGTCAGTCTGTGAAGTGCGACCCTGATCACGTAACGCTTCTTGAGTGGAATACTGTTCCGGTTCTAGATGGATCGGCAAACCAACCTGCAAAGTGAGGTCGCCAATCAATTCTTCCACTTCACTATGAACAATGTTTGGTTGCCCCGACCGGTCGAGTGAGTGCCCGATCACAATCTCCTTTACACCCCTTTCTTCAATGATTTTCTCCAAACTTTCAAGAAGTTTGTTGTCATTATTAAGGACAATATGCGGAAAAGCCATCCGGCCACTCTCGTCAGTAAGTGCCACGCCGACCCGCTTGGTGCCATAATCAATTCCCATAATTCGCATCCGGTTAGATTATCACATTTTGGATAATTGATATTTTTTGCTAGTATCGATGTCACGGAAGCGTGGCAGAGTGGTCGATTGCACCTGTCTTGAAAACAGGAGTCTCTTAACGGGGACCGTGAGTTCGAATCTCACCGCTTCCGCAAAACATACTTAGCACTGGCGTAATACAAACCAGAGTTCTACGTCATAGCTAAGTATATGAAATACCTTCTTTTGGGAGCAGTTCTATTGCTCACCCTTACTGTCCATATGACAGCATTCAGTGTGCCAACGCAGGCGGCTGGAATGTGCACAATGGAATATCGTCCGGTTTGCGGCACCAGACAGGTAAGCTGTATCAGACCTGATATGACCTACGGCCTAGGCGAACGGGACGCAGTCTGCACCGAGTATGCGACTTACGGCAATCGTTGTGTACTGGAGAGCGAAGGCGCGACTTTCGTTCACGAAGGTTTGTGTACCGACGAAGAACTCGGCAAAGACTCTAAAGACCCTGTATCCCCGCCTCAAGTAGGTTCTGAAAAGAAATACCAACCATTGGATGGTGAGATCAAAAATATAGAACCAGCACCTGCCAGCGCTCAATTCGAAACTGCTACGGACACCAATCCGTCGACGCCCACTTCCCCACTCGGGATATTCTCCCGTTTGTGGCTAGCATTAATGAGCTGGTTTTGAACTTAATCCCGCGCAACCTTAACTAAACGACAGACACACAAAAAGCGGCCCAATGGCCGCTTTTTGTTTATGTGCTCCCGCCAAGAATCGAACTTGGATCTCAGGTACCGCAAACCTAAATTCTATCCATTAAACTACGGGAGCATTTGATCTTAGTCTGGGTCCAGACCGAGCAAATATACACTAGAAACCAACCATTTCCAACACTTTGTGTGCCAAAGGTTCTTCCAATTCTTCTTCCTTTAGTCGCTCACGCAAAAGATCTTCAATCTCGTACATATACTCTTCCGGAATCGGTATCACGATGAGTGGCATATAGAGTCGTTTGGAGCGCAAGAGTAGTTGTGGTCCCCAAGAGTCTTCTTCGTCTATGTGATAGGCCTCTAACGAGCCGTAAGTAAAGAGTTGATTCCCGGCACGCACACCGCGGGTTCCAACCATAAAAGGGACCGTGCGCGGTGGTTTTGCAGACTGAATCGCCATTACTGCCGCACCAACCAGTATCAATACGGCGAACATAAAGTTGCCAAAAAAGAAGGCCGCCACTGCAGCGCAGAGCGCAATTATACAAAGCGCCCAATACCAATCTGCATTTTTGTTAAAGTGGCGATGTTCAGGTGCTTCCCAAACAATGGCGCGTGTTCGGTCTTCTGGCATTCCATTATTCTAACACCCCCGTTGTTTACACAAACAAAAACATCGCGTCTGACGCGATGTTTTTGTTATTTGATCTTATTGATTGCTGCAACCAATCGTGACTTCTTGCGAGCGGCGGTATTGGACTTGATAACACCTCGCTTGGCGGCTTTATCGATAGCCTGGTAGGCAGCTGCCAAATTTTTCTCTGCTTCTGCCTTGGCTCCGGTAGCAATTAGTTTGCGTACCTCTTTGACTGAATCAGTCAAAGCGTTCTTGCGACGCAAGTTAAATACACGCTTGCGCAAGCTTGATCGATTGGCCTTTTTGGCGCCTTTAGTAATTGCCATAACGTCAGAAA
>MFKO01000008.1:85216-153122 GCA_001779595.1 Candidatus Kaiserbacteria bacterium RIFCSPHIGHO2_01_FULL_46_22 | reverse complement strand
TGGCCCCGCCGCGACTTGCTTTTTTCCGATGGAGTTCCTAGTTTGGACTTTTAAGTCTCCTGTATTACAGGCAACACCTTCACTGTGGCGGTATCTGTTCCGCCTGGACAAGTTAGAGTGAAGGTGGATTCTCCGTTTACAACTACCGATGTACTGCCTGAGGAGTCGGCCAGAGCAGCCATACTCACCCCTGGACCAGTGAGGGAACACGCGGCTGATGCGCCAGTCCAAGTTACAGTAACACTATCTCCCTTACGTACTATGCTTGGATCTACTGTCACTTCGCCAACAACACCCTCTCCTGCTGTTACCACCAAAACGTCGGTGGCATTGCCATTACTTCCAGTACAGCTCACTGTGTAAGGTAGGCTGGCATTAGCGGCTGGCTCTGTCACATTACTATCTGTGCCGCTAGTTAACCCACCCGTAGCGAAGTTACCTCCTGAACAACTTGAGGCATTGGTTGATTCCCAACGTAGCTCTATCTGGTCACCACTAGCTATGGTGATGTCATCACTAGTCCACGAGTCATCCAAGGTTATATTCCGCACCTCAATTTGTGCAGTTGGTGCATCTGCGTCATTAGTAACCAAGTGATCTAGACTAACCCAAGCGGAGTTTCCGCCGTCGTTGCTACATCTGGTTCTGTATTTCCACGTACCCAGAGCCGCCGGTGAATACTGTCTATTTGCAGTACCACCTCCATTTTCATCTATCCCTACCCAGTCAACCTGATTTGGAGTTTTTCTTTGCAAAACACATTTATCAGCATTGCCACCAGTCCAACCGGTTGTTTTTTGTCCGAAATGGAGCCAGAAATTTTCGTTTGGCTCTGTTACCGCCTTATTTTGCGATATTGCAGCTACTGGAGGCCGTGGTACTACGGGGTGGCTCAAGTAAGCCCATTCTCCCCAAGCTGTCTGATAACAACCCGCAGCTTCTGCGTGGGGCACTGCAAAATTTAGACCTAGCACTTTAGGAGTGACTAGATAAGAATGAAGCCCGTCAAAAGTACTGTCTGACACGGAACACATATTCACAGTCACGCCACAATGAGCGCGGTAGCGCCATGTACCCCAGCCAGCCAGTGACTGGTTCTTTGATTTCGTGTTGCCTGCGCCTGCGGTTTCGATTCTGTCCCAATTGTTACCATTAGGACTCTTTCTATACAGCTCACAAACGTCAGCTCTCTGGTGATCCTTACTTGTCTTTGGACCAAACCAGATTTTAAACTCTTCCTCCCAATAGGTAGGGCTTTTCGTATCACTGATTTTAGCCCCAGGGACAAAAACAGTGATTGAGTTGCCCGATGCTGGAATCGCGTATCCCCCAGATGCGCCAAGTGGCGACACCTCTGCTATACCTAATTCGACTGATTGAAAAGGTTGTTGCTCTGGTTGCGAATTGATAATAAAAACTGCAACACCGAACAAAGCCGCCGCCCCAGCAATTAATGTTAATTTAGATTTTGTCATTACTCATTATGATAACTAGTTAATACTACAATTCATAACGCCGCCTGTGATTAACTTGAAATACAATCTTGTCTATTCGCTAGCTAATTCCAGATTTTTTTCTATCAACGACTGGAATTCCTCTAGTCCCTGGGACCAAGCCGCCGGATCATTACCAGGATATGTTCGTCCCCAATCCTCTACTGTTAAATAACCTGCGTATTCCCTAGCTTGTAAAAATTGCTCACGGGCCTCATCTTTTCTGCCAGTGTTCATCAGTGCTAGTCCGTACATATTTAAGAGCCACGGATTGTAAGGTGCAAAAGCCAGCCCTTCCTCAAGCAATGGAATCATTTCAGTAAATTTACCTTGCGAGAAATACACCCAGGATAAATCAGTTCGAGTCCAAGGACTTTCGGGTTCATACTCTAAAAATTTCAAAAAGTTTTCCTCGGCTTTCTGCCAATCTTCCGCACCTCCACTCTTACGAGCTTTATACCCATAGGTCAATCCCCGCATGTAGTACACATTCGGTTTAATATCGCCGTGTAGATTGATTTGTTTATCAAATTTATAGAGTGCGGCGCTGTAATTACCTTCCAAAAAATCAATACGACCCAGCTGATACCAAACCAATGGATTATCTGAGCCTTCTTCAATCGCCTTTGTGTAATACTGTCTCGCTAACTTGAGGTCATACTCTCCATTTTGGACGTTGAATGAATTAAAGTAATACTCACCCTGTAAAAAGGCGTCAGTGGTTCTAGGCGAATCAACCCACACACCGTACGCGCCAACTAGTAGCACGCCGATTAAAACCGGCACCAGCTTGACCGCAGTAGGCAGACCAACAAATAGTTTTCTGAACTCCTTTTTTTGAATGGCCGAAGTGAGAAAGAACATAACTATAAGAATGTATCAAAGATTATATTCTACCAGATCAAAAAATTCGGTACTGAGGATTACTTCCCCTCTGACTATGCGACCGTCTGGACCATAAAGTTTACTCGGGGTTACGTTGCCGGAGGATATAACAATTTTTTTTGTATAAATAGCTTGCGTCCGAATCATTGCGTCCAACTGATACCACAATATGTCAGGGTCGTTAAAACGGGCGTGTGAAATGACGTGCAACACGACCGGACTTTCCCTCAGGTTAGCAATTCTTGAAATACCGCCAATATAAGAACTCTCAGAGCAAAATAAAACACCTGGTATGTCGGCTGGAAATTTATCATAGCCAGCTTGTTTGCCTGGATGATAATTTTGGTTGTTCAATATCTTGCTCCAGTCTTCATCTCGTCCTAGTAATTTTAAGCCTAGAATGAAGGGATAGGTGATGTATTCACCTTGTGGAATCAGGAACTGCTTATCGGTCATATAAACAGCCTGTTTGCCAAGATCATAGTAAACCGCCCGTAAAACTGCCCCTTCCTCATCTTCCACTCTCACACTATCAACCACCACTACATCAGTATCTATCCTGGAATCTAACCAAGTCAGAGCGGCTTCAGTCCCACCAAGATAATCCGTCAAACGTGCGTCCTCAGGAAGTAGAATTATATCGGGGGCGGTTTTGGCTGCAGCCAAAACCGCTGTTATTTCATTACTCGCTTTTATCTTCTCTCCATCCGGTCCATGAAGTAAATTCACGCTAAATCTGGTATCTATAGCTACAATGGTTTTTTCAACTGCCGGTAGTGGAGTTGTTGGAAAAATTACATAAAAAATCAACAGTGCGGTGGCGCAGTATCCGTACCAAAAAACCTTTCTGGTCCAACCCCAAGCCGCATGAGTCCAAACAAAGTATCCGAACGCACTCAAAGCCACCACGACTACAGTCAGTCCATATATTCCAGTAATGGAAGAGAAAGGGTAAAACAAGGAAATGTTGGCCAAAGCAATCCCTACATAACCGTGTACGACATCGGAGTTTAGCGGCACATTCGGACCGAGTAAAATGATTGAGGCTGTGAAGGAGCCGAGTATTTCCCCCGCCAACCACAGCACTGGAATTAGCGCGAAGAAGAATATTCTGTTTTTCTGCCAGATTAAAAACAACAAGACCGTAGCGGCTGCGATACCGAGACCCGCAAAGCTGGAAGTAGATAACCAATATGCGCTGATAAGCAGTATTTGCCCCAATTTACCAAGCGTTACCCAAACCATCGGGTAAGCAGACCAACCCCAAGCATATCCACCCATCGCTTTCAAAGTACCCACCAAAAGTCCGCCGAGAGCGGCTTCGTGCCAGCTAAGTGCTCTGGTGATGGCGTAAATAAACAAAAACAAACCAAGGAAGGCCAACCACCAAAACACTTGATTTACGGAGATGAGAGCCAGACACAAGCCTGACAAAAGCCAAACGAACCATCGCATGCACACATTCTACTCTAACCAGACAAATTCGCCGCCGGTGGATTTTCATTTTATACTGTCTTTATGGATACGATCTTATATTGGAGCAAGCGGATATTACCTGGACAATTTCTGAATTACCTACGACCTCCCTATCACCTAGCCCTAGCCTGGCTCGGGGACAAAATTTATCATCATCCTTCTCGCGAATTAATCGTCATTGCTGTTACTGGCACTAAAGGTAAATCCACCACAGTGGAATTGATAAGCGCTATCTTGTCTACTGCCGGAATAAACACCGCTTCCCTTTCTACTATCCAGTTCAAGATCGGTAATGACGCTCGCCCCAATCTTTACAAAATGACCACTCCTGGTCGTTTCTTCGTACAAAAATTTCTACGCGACGCAGCAACAGCTGGTTGCACACACGCCGTACTGGAAATGACTTCCGAAGGAGCCAAGCAGTATCGTCACCGATTTATTGAATTAGACGCATTGGTTTTCACCAACCTAACGCCTGAACATATAGAGTCACACGGTTCATTTCTCAGATATAAAGAAGCTAAGCTATCAATTGCAAGCGCTTTAGAAAAATCACCGAAGCGACCACGCTATGTAATAGCCAACATTGACGACGAGCACGGCAAAGATTTTCTAAACATCGATGTGGAAGAAAAAATACCTTTTTCTTTAGACACTTTAAACCTTCACACGTTACACAAGGACAGCATCGGTTTGATTTTTAAAGACGGAGGCGAAGAAATTACTATTCGCGTACCCCTGGTTGGTTTGTTCAATGTCTATAACGCATTGGCCGCAATAACTCTTGCCCGCGGACTGGACATACCTTGGCGTTCGATCGAAAAGGCTTTAGGTACTCTGCCTCCAATTCACGGTCGGGTGGAACACTTTTACAGCCCTGCTGGATCGTCTAAACAAATCACCGTTGTAGTGGATTATGCCCACACACCTGATTCCTTAGAAAAGCTATACCAAGCCTTTAAAGACGTGCCTAAGGTGTGCATCTTAGGTAACACCGGCGGTGGTCGCGATCGTTGGAAACGGCCTGAAATGGGTGCTATTGCTGAAAATTATTGTGACAGAATAATTCTCACCAATGAAGATCCCTACGACGAAAATCCTAGAAAAATACTGGAAGAAATGGCCAATGGCATCGCAGATAAATCTAAATTAGATATCATAATGGACCGCCGGCTCGCCATACGCACCGCGTTTAAGGAGGCCAAAAATGGCGACTACGTGATCATTTCTGGTAAAGGTACCGATCCTTATATTATGGGGCCTAACAACACACGGGAAAAATGGAGTGATGCCGAAGTTGTGCAAGAAGAACTAGCTGCTTTGGCTGAATAAAGAATGACCCATAACAAAAAACGCTGCGTCTGACGCAGCGTTTTTGTTATTAGGAAATTTAACTACTTAATCCAATCATCTAGATAAACTAGAGTTGGATCAAAATCAGCTAGAGACTGTGTAGCAATAACCTCTTGCCGATCATTATCCATTGCGTAAAACTCAATGCGGGGATTAGCTAAAGCTTCGTTCACAATATCTCTAGCAATCACAGCGTAAGACATTCCGTCAGGAGACACTACCGGCCAAGAGTAACTCACTGAATCATTATCACGTGAATATAACTTGGTCACATCCATAGTAGCTGTCACTTCATAAACACTAACATTTCCTCTGCCCGGAGTAGTTACCACCAATCGACGACCATCCGGTGATACTTCAAACATGATACCAATTACGGACGTAAACACTTCTCCGCGTTCCAAGAAGCTAATCAAACGTAATTCGGCTCCAACATCCATATCATAAGCATAGATACCGTCAGATCGAAGGTACAGCAATACATCACTATTTGGCATCCAGGTTGGATGCGCTGCGTCGGGTATTTCTGACTGTACTTCCCCTGCTTCGTTGCTGATTAAGGTTTTCCAATTCGAAGTAATTGCGCGCTCTGTTCCAGATACAGTTTCACCCACGACAGACCGTGCGAGCATTTTGCTACTTTCGGACCAAGACATTGTGCCGTACTGATCCGTAGACTCCTGAGCTAAAACCTTAACCTGATCAGGCAATACCGCGTGCACTACTCTTTTTACCAACGTTGTTGTGCCTGAAGTATTATCAACGGCCACTGCCCGGAAGAAGAAGTTGCTATCATTTTCAGCCGAAGAAAATTCAATTGCACTAGTTGAAAAGAAACCGAAGCGCTCACTCTCATTCACCACCTGCATTGAACCATTGGTCAAATTAAGACTGTAAGTTTTTGGTGCTATTTCGCTTTCTAATTTACCGCTATAAACCAATCGGCCCGAGAGGTCCTTTAATTCAAGTTTACCAACACCGAGTGTTGGCCAAATAACCTGCCACGCTCCGTAAGCAAGTAGCACTACGATTACCGCTACCACCATACCCACAATAGAAGTGAGGGATGGTGTTTTTTGTTTGATTCCTTCAAGCATAAAAATAATAATGAGTTAATTCTTAAGACAACCGTAGATCTTTGAGCAAGGTTCGATCTTCAGGTGCCAAACGTTCCAACCAATTCTTTCCGATTGTTGCTGCTGTAGCGGCAGACATTCTGGTATAAAAACCATTAGCACGAAGAACGTAGCGACGGCTAGTACCGCTAACTTTTGGTAGATCTTTGATAACTACGTCCATCACATCTCCAGGAATAGTATGCAAGAAAACATTATTTTTTTCTTTTATCTGTTCCGTGTAGTCAGCTCCTGTCTTAGGATTAACAACTTTTTGTATAGACAAAGCATTTACTGCTGGAGTGAGCGCAGTGCCTTGGAAAGCAAAAGCCGCGCGGACTTTATGCTTCTTGGTGGCCTTAATGCGAAGAGTAAGGAATTCGTCCTTTAGACTAGCGATTATTTCTTTTGGAATACGCACTACTTCCTGCGTGGCTTGTACGTAGCGTGGGAAGAGTGTCTGTAAATACGTTTGGCCAAAGCTGTCTCCGGCGGAAATAACCAATGATCTAGTAATGGAACCTATTGTGTAGTCGGCATAACTGTGTGGCACGCTTAGAAGTTTGGCTAATACATCAGAATCTGCCTTGTTAAGGCCAACAAAGGCTACCGATGCCAATAATGCTATTCCAGCCAAAGTGGTTGCGCCACTGCGACCTAAAGCAACACTCTGGATCATAAATTTTTCCAAGCGTGAGAACGGCACTTGGTTACCCAATGACCAGTCGCGGAAGTGGGAATCGATCAAAACAAAAGTGTCCTTGGAAGAATCGAGTTGTATTTTTGGTACACGGATGACCAACTCATCGCCTGTTTGCATCGTTACACTCTCTCCTTCTTTCGGGGTTAACGTAGTGTAAGTACTTGATACGGATGTGAAATCATTTTGCTTGGCGTGATAATGATTCATTACACCATCTACAACCTTGGCCTCTGTGGTATCAAAAACATAACTGTCTTCCAGATTACCGTCAGCTACAAAGTGTTCATTCTCTTTGAGGTCTAAAGCGCTAATGGAGAACTTGTCTATATATGACTCTTCGGGTTCGAGCTCGCGAATCTGCATACGTAGTTCACCCTTCTCATCCGCGCGCAAAGTGTCACTAAGAAGATATGTGTCACCACCAATTCCTTGCTCGTAGGCTTTTACACCCATCTTGTAGTTAGCGAAGACGGTATTTGGTTTACCAAAAAGAAAATCATTTTCATGCACATACTGTTGGCCATTCCAAACAGCAAGAAACGGGGTTGACGGTGCCGCCCTGACGTCCATTGTGGCGTCCACAGTGCCATCATCATCAAAATCTGCTTCGTATGAGCCTACTGACAGTCCGTCAGCAGCCTCCGTTCCCTCGACGGCGTTGTAATTAGTAACACTTGTGTCGCTGTAATCTCCAACACCACCACCGCCTCCTCCCCCTCCTTCACCTCCAGCTTTAACTTGGGTGGCCGTTAATGCTGTACCGAGCACAGCTCCATTACTAAAAAGTTTGAGAAGATTGTTTTTGATTTTCTTATTAGTTGACATATTAGATACATAATACGCCACTCAAAAAAATGTTGATCGCTTATCTGTTGATAAAGAAATACCCAATCGCTGAAATCAGCAACTGGGTATCTGAGAGATATATGTACGTCGACGATGATCTGTCAGTGTCTGGCCCACCCGCACTTCCCGGTGCGCGTGTGCGTGATGAACCACCTCGGGCGGTTCGTGTCGCTGACCTTGCCGCTGAAGCCTGCCAGTCTCGTATTGCTTTCCCCTCGATTCTGCAGAGTGACCTTGTACTTCTTGACGTAGACAGTCTTGCATGAAGCAATCGCTGCGAAGGCGTCTGCGACAGGAAGGATTGCGAAGGTAGCGGCAATTGCAACTGCGATGAGCTTGTTCATTGGTTTGGCCTCCTTAGCCGAGATCAATCAGAAGCTATCCTCTGATTTACTGCTGTTTATTATACACAACTAACAGGAATTGTCAACCTAACCGTAAATTACCAGCTGGATTGGGCGTGCGGAAGTAACAAAATTGACCTTGCTCGGAGACTACTTTAACTATGAATGCAATTTCATCTTATAAAATAATGGCCCGGGAAACACTTTCGTATTCCTGGGCCATTCTTGAATTGATCGCTGGGACTTTTTTGTCATACACGCCCCGTCGACGTGTGCGTTACTTGAAGATCATGTTCTTGCGCAGGCCGTCCTGGGTGTTGCAGAGACTGCCAATGCAAACCTTTTTTACGGGCGCGCCTACCCGCAGAATCCATACGTGCCTGCCTTTGTAAGTGCCAGGGGAGAAAATATTCTTTTTTATCACCCGACCGTCTTTATAGTAAACGGTCACTGTTGTCTTGCCTTTCAGCAAGAACACGTTTTCAACCGCCGTTGCGGGTGCAACAGCGAGAAAAGCGAAGGCGGCGGTGGCGAGAACGATTGCAAAAAACTTGGTCATTGGTTTGGCCTCCTTAGCCGAGATCAATCAGAAGCTATCCTCTGATTTACTGCTGTTTATTATACACGACTATCACTGATTGTCAAGCGAGCCTGCATGGAAATAAAAAAAACCGGAGGCAACCACTGGGGGTGATGCGCTCCGGCTGTATAGACGATCACGGCGGATCGTACTGGGGTTGAAACAAAAGGTTGTCCAAGACCTACGTTTACCATACACCATTGCTGAAATATGGCAAGAGGGTGTGCGGGGCGGCTTGCCGCCCCGCACCCGAGATGACTCTTTTTCGCTACTAGATGTAACGATAAGTTATCTTCTCTACCTCTTCTTTGATGATGGGAAACTTATCCACCGGCTCGGAGGCCGACAGTGTTTCCTCTTCCCCGATACACACTCGCTGGTTTTCATCCAGATCAAAGCACTGGAGAGACGTCGTCTCTTGCGTGCTGGAGAGCTGGCCCAGAAGTGCAATCGCGAGGAGTATCATTGTCATTGGACTCTTCCTTTTGTTTACCATGCCGCCCCAGTGCGACACAGCACTATTACAATACCACACTTTGACGAAAAAAGCAAAGGCCGGTGCGTATAACGCTCCGGCCTCAATTTCTTCAGTTTGGTACGTCCACGAGCTGTCCGTCGGCTTGATGTTCGACTTCGAACCCTTCCCTCTCGGTGAGGGTATGTTCGTAACCGAACATTGCGTGGACAGCCACTGCCTGAAAGCAGTCTTTGCCGTTATACGGATCAAAGCCATCCTTGATAGCCGCCTTATTGGCTTTGGCAAAGGCCTTGTCAGAACTAATACCATCTATCCGAAGGAATACAGTCGTTCGATTACCAAGCCTGCACCAACCGGAAACTATCCAGTAGTAGTTTGGTGCAGACCGAACCCAGCAGTCTGACTTCGTCTTGGATAGGCAGTTCCGAAGCGCTATCTGTTCAGCCAATGCTCGAGTTTGTTGACTATGGGCCTCAGCATGAGTGCCATCCGTAGACACAGCTAGTGCCCCCCAACTTGTTGGCGGAGATTCCGCCAACAACTTTTTCCACTGTCCGCTAGTTAAGCGACCAGTAATGGGTTCTTTCAATGCACGTTGTAGCTGAACGAAGGCATTTATAGTCTCTCTACCGAGTTTGCCACTTACCGTGACATCGAAACCCCTGTCGTAGAAAGCTTTCTGCACCTCTTTCAGCTTGTCATTATTACGGCTCGTCAGATTCACGATATCCGTCCGAGGTCCGATCCCGAGTGGATTGATACCTTCAGAGGCCATAGCTCTGTTGCTAGAGACCAACACCGAAATTACGACGAGCAGCAGTGCTGCAACTTTGACAAAGATCGACATCCTACTTACTCCAGTTGAGTTGATTTGACTGTTTTTAGTATACCACAAAACACTACTTTTGTCCACTATAGAACCTCCTCTGTGTCTAATGAGTGAATAAGCCGCAATTTAGTCTAGAGGCGGGGCTTATAATGAAAACATTAATTAAATTATCCAACCGTTCTTTATGCATCGCTTCACAACTCTATATAGCCTCACCGCCCTCCTCCTCATCACCTCTCTCATCACTCCAAGCTTAGCCATTGCTCAGGAAGGAGAAACAGATGGCAGTGAAGCTAGCGGTGATTCTCCGAGCGAGAGTGGTCCTGGACCTGGTATGGGTAGTGGAGAAAGCGGCTACGCTGGTGGCAGTACTGGTGACTCACCGAGTGAGAGTGGTCCTGGACCGGGTGCTGGTGGAGCTGATGCTGAAGCGACTAATCAGGCAGCGGCTGATGCGGAAACCGCTGCTGGTTACGGTATGACTGGGGATGTGGATGTTAATGCGACGGCGGACGCTCGTATGAGTGGCACCATTGATAATGATCAGGTGGCTATGAGTGACGGGACGGTGCAGAGTTTGAGTGCTGGGGCCGCGGCGGCGGATGCGATTAGTGACGCAGCGCTAATTGGTGGAGGAGACACCGTCGATAACGCAGCGACTCATGCTGGATATCAAGACGGGAGTGTTGCCCCAGGAGAAGTAGTTGGCAACCTGACCGGTGCGATCGGTCCAGCGGCAGATGTGGTCAGGGCCGAGATCGCGGCGTCAGTGACTAAGTCCGTGGTGAACAATCTGAGTACCGGACTCACTCAAAGCACGGTACCTGCCAGCAACATTGCGAACGTCTTCAGCAATATGGGCATCAACGCAGTCAATAATACTAAGGCAGCTCTTAATGCAGCGGCCTATGCGGCAACAGAAGTAATCGGTATTAAAGGAGCTTACGCGGGTACGGAAGAAACTGCCGAGATTGCCATCCACACTAAGACCATGACTGTAGCCAACACTCCAGTAAATCAGGCTAAGGTAGCCGAGCTCACCAAGCTTGGCACAGAATTGGGCCAGCAAATCAACGCTGCTTATGACGACAAAACTTTGTCAGCGGCGGAACTGGACGCAAAGATAAGTGGCTATGAAAAAACCTACGAGGATAAAAAAACTAGCTCTTTTGGTCCCGATGCGGCCAATTATCACAATGTCGCAGTAGAAGGAACCAAAACCGGCACCACTGCCGGTAACGGTACGACTGACAAGGCTGATACTAAAAGTGATACTGCCGGTAGCGAAGACGATAGCAAGGAAACTGCGACAGCGAAGACTCCTAATGATGTACCGAGCTATTCCGACATGATGAATAACAAGCAAGGTGCGGATGATTCTAACGACTCTACTGAAACAACCGAAACGAAGACTCAAAACAATTCCTATTCTTACGATCCTAAGACGAAAAGTTTCACCGGCGCACAAGATGGAAAGACAGTAGATGCGAAAAGCGTTCCGAACTCGACAACAGTGGACAGAATCGCTAAAGAAGCTGAGCCACATTCGGCTGTTTCAATAAATACCAAAACCAATACCGTTTCGGTTTTGAATACAAAAACGGGCAACAAAAAAAGTTACGACGGTACGACCGGGAACGAAATACCAAACGCCGGTAACCCTTCCCTACCAGGCAAAGCTAGTAGCTTCACAAAAGCTGATCTCGGCAAATTTAAAAGCACCCAAACAATTCAGTCCACACCTTCCACAGATCTAGCAACCGGTAAGACAGACATCGGTGATGCGCCGGACTCTTTGAAAGAGAAGGCAGAAAAAGCTGGGTTTGAATTGAACGATTCAAAAACCATCACTGCTCTCGCCATAGCTTATGAAATTGACGCGAAGACCAGGGCCAACATCGTGTCTGCTTACAAGAACGACCCCAGCTTTAAAACTCTATCTGATGAGGACATATCCGAAGCGGCAGGAATGTTAAACGCCATAGCCGGTGAAGCATCTCGTACTAATCGTTCAATCGCACAACAAATAGCCCATCCGAACTACCTGTCCTCAGTCACTGTAGATGAAAAAGCGTTTACTGAAATGTCCAAGGAAGATAGCCGCGAAGCTTTGTCCGCGCTGACCGAAAAGTTGACTGACGGCACCATTGCAAAAGAAAGAGGGTTGTCTGTAGCGGCACCAGCGATCAAGGCTAATCACTTCTACGCCAGCTTTGCTGAAGACAGCATAGACTGGGCTGACGACCTGTCGGCCTCAGTTGAAGTTGGTCAATACAACAAAACCACAATCGGTTACATAAAAAGTGAAATCAATCCAGAAAAAGAAAGCGTGGAAAATACTACTGCTCGGTCCGCCAATCTTCTGACAAAGACGCCGATTGAGAATGTAAACGACTTCAAAATCTCTACGTTGACGCCAACCGAAAATTTATTGAAAGCTAACTTGGAGGATGCTGCAAACAAAACCGCCCCTACTTACTCAGATGATGCCGAAAAAGTAAGTAGCGATACCAGCGATCTGGTTGTTCAAAAACAAGACACCACTGCCAAACACCGCAAGCGGGATATTACTGGGACCCTAGAGAAACAATTGGCTTACGCTTCTAAAGTAACCGGCTTAACATTTGTCGTTACTTCTGGCGGACAAGCGTCAAAAGCCGACATCCGACAAGGACTTGCCAAATTAAGTGAGCGTACCGGATCTAATAGACACGATCACGGAAATGCTGCTGACGGCTATTTGGTTGATGAGAACGGTCATAAACTAAATATGAACAATGCGGAGGACCAAGCCAAAATGAAAGAGTTTATGCAGGCAGCGGTTCGGGCTGGCGTTACTGGCATCGGAGCTGGTAATGGTTACATGGGTCCATACACCATGCACCTAGGTGGTGGAAGCGTGTCCGCTTGGGGAGCGGGTGGTGAATCTGCTAATGCTCCTGGCTGGGTCAAAGACGCATTGGCAGATGGTCTAGAAGAAGCTAAGACTTTTAATAAAGACGAGTTAGACAACTATTCCCCTTCTAACACTGACGGGGATGATGAGGAAGACGGCGCTAACAACAACAACGATGACGGCACAGGAAGAGACGATACGAATTCTGACGACAGCAACGACACTGAAGACGAACGCGACAATAATAACGACGGTGACGACAATGACAGCGATTCAGACACAGACGGTGACAACGGTAACGATGCCGAAACAGTGCACGCAAAGACCAAAGAAGCGATTCAGACTGGCCTTAAAAATCTAGGCATTGATGTGAGCGATCAAGTTGCGTCACTGATGGCCGATGCAGCTATCTCCTCTACCCTATCGACTGTTTTGCCTATGCCTTTGGCGATTCTGGTATCCATTTTAGCCAAACACGTAAAGGTTAGTGACTTACCTACAGGAACTCCTCCAAAAGACGACGGCGATGGTGAACAGCAAACTTGCCGACCAACTCTAGAAGATCCTTGTCCTGAAACACAAGGCGCCACCGTTGGTTTAGTTATGACCAATGTGGCAGTCCTTCGCAACCTAGAGATACTGGTGGAAAAAATAATTGGTATTGACCAAGAAACTCCAGTCATCGAGCCAGAAGACCTCACCTCCTTCCCTGAATACGCTGAAGTAACAATAGTGGTAGACGCCAAGAATAAAGAAATCACTTTGGCTCGACACGATCTCATAGACGAGGCGGTAGCTGATAAAGACAGCTACGCCGGCGATGAATTGGACGGTGTATTGGAAATGTTTGAAGAACCGGCCTTACTCTTTGGAGATGACGGCAACATTGTCTACTCCAATGGGCTCTATTCCCCACTGGTAGAAAACGGAGTCGTTATAGATTCCGCCACGGACGCAATCTACACCTATGTAGTGGAGTATATAGACGCAAACGGCAACAAAGTACAACTAGAAAACAACGATGCTTCTTTGCCGGAAAATATTCTAACGGGAATGACCCGCGGAATATTTACCGACTCTTCGACATTCACAGTAGTGGATGTTGCGACTATTACTTACGATTTGGTAGACCCTGATTCGGAAGTGGCGAGCGACGAATATTACGACTACCTGATCACCTTGAAAGACGGAACGATTCGTACCGTACTGGTGCCACAATATACTTCTGTGTCGTACATGCAGGAAAAGTTCGGAGGTGTTGGATTCTTCGGCGACGTGATCGGATTGGTTAGTACCTCCACGAACTTACCTAGAGATCCAGCTGACCAAGGACTGGTAGGCCGCTTGGTAGATGGTATTAAAAATACTGTCGCTACATTTATCAGTCCTTTTTCACCTGAAAGAACCGGGGACGGTCCTCTCGGCACTATTATTGATCTACCAACCTACCCTACCGGCCTTAGTGTAGATGACGTTGAATCAGTCTATATTTATCCGAACGCACCAGTGCCTTGTCCATTAATAGGCGGTTATTCGGATGGATACGTGTTCATAGCTGTACTGAATGACCGAACGGATCAAAATAAAGTAACTACTATCACCTCCGCTCTTTGCGGCGAAGGTGACGCCCCTACTCTAGTGAGTGAAACTGCAAACAACCTAGCAACAGACTTCGGTATAACTGGCGCCAGTTACGAAACTTTGGCGGATAAAACCTACTTCCGCACAGAAGCTATCACCTTTGATGCCGGCATAGAGACCCTCAATGTAACAACCGAAACCGAGGTCATCTCAACATCAACTGAAGGTCTTCCGGAAGATGTACCTGAGGACACGGTGTTTGTGCCAAACGTTTCGAACGACGTTGTTCTAGAAGTAAAAGCGGTTGGCGCTGACGGAAAGATATTGAGTGACTGGTCAGCAGCTACTTCGATTAACATTTCTTCCAGTGTCTCCCTCTACTTCCGCTGGGACGGCAGTGCTTATCAACAATGTCTACCTTTCCTACAAGACGCTGGTAACTATGCTTTAACCAGGAAGGATAAAGCTATGCTTAAGGGTGATACTGAGAGTGAAGGATTCAATGTACCGGAACGGACTGCTTCTTATAGAGTGGAGTGTGGTGGACAGAGAAATAATGAGTTTGGTGTGGATGAAAGAGTGGTGGAGGTGACGGTACAGTAATAATTGAAACGTAAACGGCCGCCGGAAGCAAAGCTTCCGGCGGCCGTTTACAATTGATACTAACGACTTCTTAGTGAAACAAGACAATGCCTGCTGAAACAGAAACGTTGAGTGACTCCTTCATTCCAAGCATGGGAATCTCCACAACTATATCGGCTTCCTTAATAAGGTTCGCACTGACACCGTCGATCTCGTTACCAAAAATATAAGCAACTTTTGGTTGAGGCACAAAATTTTGCAGAGAGATTGACTCCGAAGTTTGTTCGATCGCTACCACTTCAAAACCATCGGCCTTAAGACGCGTCAACAAAGTTGTTGCGTCTTCTGTATTTACACACTCCCACGGAATAGTCTCACTCGCACCAAGTGAGGTCTTGGCGATCTCGGCAGACACGCGTCCAAAGCGATCACGTGGCGCCGGCGTGTACCCAAGCAAATAAATCTTCTCTGCCCCTGCCCCGTCGGCAGTGCGAAAAATGGAACCGACGTTATGGGCACTGCGAATGTTATCTAGGATGACTATTTTGTGCATAAGTTGATCCGGGGATACTAGCATAAATTTGTACGAGCAACTGCATCTCAAATTCGACCCACCCACCAGGGTATCTCCCTTACAGGGCAGTATCAGCTTAATAACAGGGATCGATCCTTACAGGATCAGTACACCTTTTGGATATTTTTGTTCGCAAGCTCCAGAAATATCTCAAAAGGTCTTCGATCCCTGGTGGGCGGGAAAAACATAAAAGCCAAACACTCGCGTGTTTGGCTTTTTGTTTTTCAGTCCGCCCACCAGGGATCGAACCTGGGACCTTCTCCTTAAAAGGGAGCTGCTCTACCGGCTGAGCTATAGGCGGGATTGGCACACTATACCCGCGTCTAGTGCATTTTTCAAATGTGATTAAACTCTAAGCAGCCAACGTTCTACTGCTAAATCCAAATCCAGTCCGCCTAAGCGACTTTGGTGATAGGTATCAAGTAGCGAATGCGACAACGTTTCTGCTTCTTCCGTCTTAAATTTTATAAGGGCGCGCTTGGCTTTTTGGTACGGATAGTCTTTCATTCCAGCTTCCTCAGCGCTGTTAGTTAAAGCAGCCAAACGCAAAGACTTAAACTGCCACCACAAAATACCCACCAGTTCCTCCGGTGCGATGCCGGACAAACGCGCCTCATTCCAAATTAACCAG
Source organism: Candidatus Kaiserbacteria bacterium RIFCSPHIGHO2_01_FULL_46_22 (assembly GCA_001779595.1). Taxonomy (GTDB): domain Bacteria; phylum Patescibacteriota; class Minisyncoccia; order Phycocordibacterales; family UBA918; genus OLB19. The sequence continues at coordinate 136,756 of MFKO01000008.1, read as the reverse complement.
AGTGACTTACGATCACGCCTGGCTAATGCGTCAGCTAGAGCAAAGGTGTTAAAACGTGGAGTTGCAGCGCTTTTAATTTCTTCAATCTCAGCGTATTTGCCCCACCGTTTTTTTTCGTCAACCAGTAACGGCCCTTCAATTACCACGAAGGTGTGTGGAGAATTTGCTAATGCCTCGAAGTTGTTAATCACTTCTGCATTCAGATCTTGATCGGCTGACGGTGTATCAACGAGGTAGATAATCTGTCCACCAAAAAGTGACGCTTTCTGTGCTGCCTCCAACACCTCCCCGGAATCGTAGTTATCACTGTCGATTGTCTCAACCAACAAGCCCTCTTCGCGAAACTGCTCCACAAGCGCCACTGCTCGCTGTCTCACTTTAATTTGATCATTGCCAAAAAATATTCGTAACATAAAACTTTAATTGGAAAGTTTAAATTTTTCCATTTCTGTCCAATTGTCACCTAACTTTGCTTCGACACTAACCGGTACATCTTTGGTGTCTTTCTCGTTAAGTACACTACTCATAATTCTTGCCAACTCCGGAACAATTTTTTCAACCTTGTCTTCCTTGATCTCGAACACTAGTTCGTCATGAACTTGAAGCAACATACGAACATCGTCGTTAAGCTTGTTTTCAGATATGTACTGATCGAGTGCTAAAAGAGCGAGACGAAGCAAATCTCCTTCAGTACCTTGAATCGGTGCATTAATGGCCATTCGCTCAGCACTGGCGCGAATCATCGGCGCACTTGAAGTGATGCCTGGGAAATGCCGGCGCCGACCAAACATTGTTTCTGTATAACCGTGTTTTCTGGCAAAACTCTTGGTCTCTTCTAGGTATTCCGCCAAACGAGTGAAGGTATTGAAATAAGCATTGAGAAATTCTTGTGCCGCTTCACGCGTCGTGCCTTCGCCCAAATTTTGTCGCAATGCATTCACTCCCATACCGTAGAGAATGCCGAAGTTGATTACTTTGGCTGCTCGACGCTGGTCGGGAGTGACCTCGTCAGGCGCCACACCGAATACTCTGACCGCCACACCACGGTGAACGTCTTCTCCGCGCTTGAAGATATCAATTAATCTCTCATCGCCAGAAAGCATCGCGGCGAGACGAAGTTCGATTTGCGAATAATCGATCGAAACCAATTTGTAACCTGGTGACGCAACAAAAGCATTTCTGACCTTCTGACCTTCTTCCGTACGAATCGGGATATTTTGCAGATTTGGATCACGAGAACCGATACGTCCGGTCACTGTGCCAGTAGGTAAAAAAGTGGTACGTAGCCGGCCATCCTCCCCCACTGCCTTAGGCAAACTATCGACATAGGTCGAGACCAACTTGGTCAGCTCTCGATAGCGCAATATCTCACTAATGATTGGATGGCTGTCGAGCATCTGTGACAACTCACTTTCGCGGGTCGAACGAGCGCCGCCTGCAGTTTTTTTGGCGCGGGCCGGTGACAGGCCGAGCTTATCGTAAACAATTGCACCCAACTGTTTAGGCGAGTTGATGTTGAACTCCTGGCCAGCTAACTCGTAGATATTCTTCTCAAGAACCGTTAATTCACTATGAAATGATTCAGAAAGTTTCTTCAGGTAATCAACATCCAGAACAATACCAGTCGCGTTCATTCTATCTATAACTGGCAAAAGCGGCCGATCAATCTCTGTAAACACTTTCCATAACCCTTGTTCTTTGAGTGCGTATTCGAGTTTCTTTACTATTTCTGTCCAAACCGTGGTGGCAAAAAACGATCGTCCGTAGTCAACGATATCTTCATACGTCGGGTTAGTACGATCGCTTTCAAGGAGCCACAACATAACTGCTGCCTCAGCCATTTCGGACTGCGAAATTTCGCCAGTCTGAGGAACATAGTCTTGTATGTTCATAAGTTGTTTGAAACGAGCAGTCGGTGAACGAAAACCAAGTTCACTCATCAGTGACAAGGCCGCATTGGTGTCTACTCCGTCACGCCAAGGTTGCTCGTGTAGCGCAAAATCTATTGGGGCATCGGTGCGGATTGTGGCCAGCATTTTAGAAAACTGAGCCTCTTCCTCGTGAGCAGCGACTTTTTCCACAAAGCGTTTCTGTACTCCCGAACGTTTGGCTATCTCCTCGACACCATGTTTTTTGATTGCAGCGAAAATCTTTTCGATCGTGCCGAACATCCCGACCAGCTTAAGCGCACTTCCCTCGCCCACTCCTGGCACTCCGGGAATATTATCCGAAGCGTCGCCGCGCAAACCTTTGAAATCGATAGTAAGGATCGGTGCGAAACCAAACTTTTGTACCACCGCCTTCTCGTCGAACATAACCACTTCAGCACCTTTGCGCTGTGTAAACACACGCACTCGCTCTCCTTCTACCAACTGCAACGTGTCCATATCACCCGAAGCGATGATGATGTTCAGGTCTTTTTCCTTCTCCAGTTTTTTCACTATCGTGCCCAGCATGTCATCGGCTTCGAAACCCGGATGTTCATAAATCGGAATATTAAGAACCTTGAGGAGATCGCGTGAACGCTCAATTTGATCAATGAGCGAATCGTCGGTCTTGGCTCGTTTTGCTTTATAACCGTCGAACGCATGATGTCGATAGGTTGGTTCTGGAAGATCGTAACAAGCCACCATAAAATCCGGCTTCAAGTCTTCCACGATCTTAATGAGAATAGAGACCATTCCAAAAAGTGCTCCGGTTGGTTCACCACTTGGCGAAGTAAATTCAGGCAAAGCGTGATAGGCGCGGTGCAAAATGGCGTGCGCGTCTAGGAGAACGAGAGTTTTTTTGTCGCTGTTTTTATTTTTCATTCCAGTATTAAAGTACGACGATTATCCGCATCGATAACAAATCGATAATTCTTCGTTAACGGCGGGAGAAGATCGGTCACCTTTTCCGCCCACTCAATACATATAATATTCTTCTCGTCCGATAGCTCTGAAGAAAAATCTAAAACCTCCAATTCTTCCGCACTTTCTAGACGATAAGCGTCAATGTGAACTAAGGTAGAGAATCGCTGATCTTTAGTCTGGTATTTTTTCATTATCACAAAAGTTGGACTGGTGACTGATTCCTGAACACCAAGCTGATCCGCTAACATTTGTACGAAAGTGGTTTTACCAGCACCGAGGTCACCATGAAGACCAAGCACCACAGCGGATGATGTGCGTTGTTCTTTGGCTAATTCACTCAATATATCCCCGGTCACCCGTTCTAAATCAGACTTATCCGTGATGTCCCACTGCCGTTCATTCATCCGAACATCCTACCATTTTTCACCTTGGCCAGTACTTTGTGCTTTCTGCTTTTTATATTTTCATTCTAAAATTGAAATAATCAAAAAATATGTTGAAGTTTGATGAGCATGTATTAGAAGGCCGGCGTTACCAGGAGTTTCGACAAAGCGAGGAAGAGAGTCTGGTTAAAGCTCTGGCCGGCAAGCAAGGTTACACCTACGTTAACTTGCGTGGTATTTCAATAAACCCATCGGCGCTCAGTCTACTAAGCGAAGATCGTGCCCGTGATGCTGGCGCGGTGCTTTTTGAGCGAGCTAACAAAAAACTCTCTATCGCTGTGCGCAATCCAAACGAAGAAAAGACTATCGCAATTATCCATGAGCTGGAAAGCGCCTGGCAACTTTCTGTTTTTATGTGCTCAGAGGCTAGTCTAGAACACGCTTGGGGACGTTACGCTGATCAAAAACAAACCACCGAAGTTAAAAAAGGGATTCTGGATATCGATCCGGCGGAGATCGATAAGCTGATGAAAAACCTTGCGACTATGGAAGCGGTGTCGAAACACGTGGATGAAATTCGCACCTTGAATCCGGCTCGTCGGGTGAGTGCTACCTTAGAAACACTTTTTGCGGGTGCTTTAGGCCTCGGAGCTTCGGACATACACATTGAGCCTTCACCTGTAAAAGTTAGAGTGCGTTTCCGTTTGGACGGAGTACTGCACGATGTAGTTGACCTAGAACGCGCAGTATATGATCGTCTGATCGCTCGTATTAAGTTGCTTGCTGGGCTGATCCTGAATGTGAAAAACGAAGCTCAAGACGGTCGTTTCACTTTTGATAGTAGTCAAAAAGTAATCGAGGTTCGTACTTCTGTTATTCCTGGAAGCTCGGGAGAGAGTGCAGTTATGCGTCTTCTTGATCCGTCAGTTGCCAGTTTCAATATGGACCAACTCGGCCTCAACCCAATAATGTACGGGGTAATGACCGAGGAGTTAAAGAGACCGAATGGAATGATTATCACCACCGGTCCTACTGGTAGCGGTAAGACCACGGCGCTGTACGCCTTTTTACGTCAAGCTCATACCCCCGAAGTGAAAGTAATCACCATCGAAGACCCAGTTGAATACAAGGTCGAAGGTATCGTGCAAACACAAGTCGAAGAGGACTACAGCTTTGCTTCCGGCCTTCGGTCTATTCTGCGTCAGGACCCAGACATCATTATGGTTGGTGAAATCCGTGACAACGAAGTGGCCGAGACTGCGGTCCACGCCGCTCAAACCGGTCACCTCGTTTTCACCACTTTGCACACCAATAACGCAGCTGGTGCCTTCCCCCGCCTCATCGATCTTGGTGTTGACTCACGAATGATCGGTAGCGCGGCAAATATTATTCTTGCTCAACGTTTGGTACGAAGACTGTGCGAGAAGTGTAAAAAATCACGGGCCGCCACCGCTGAAGAAAGTGTGTTAATGAAACGAGTGCTGTCCGGACATCCGAAACCACCCGCTAATCTCGATAACTTCACCGTCTTTGAAGCGGTCGGTTGTGAAATCTGTGGCGGTACTGGATACAAAGGTCGTCAAGGTATATTTGAAGCCATCAAAGTTGATACCGCGGTGGAAGAAGCAGTAATTCGCGATCCTCGCGAACACATTATTGTCGAAGCGGCTCGTTCTCAAGGTATTCCTCTAATGTCTGAAGATGGTATGGAAAAGGTGCTTTCTGGTATCACCTCTCTTGACGAACTCGAGCGAGTTGTTGATCTGACCAAGGTTAGATCCGATACAAGAGGTTAGAACACGTGATCGCGTGGCGTTCAATACGAACACTGCCACGGACATGATATAGTCCGTGGCAGTGTATAGGGGTTCGAGAAGATAGTTCTCTAAGCAAGCTTTCAAAATAAAAGTGACCGGTGCGCTAAGGGTCTACCCAGCGACCTCACTCGATGGTAAGGACCAGGAAGTCCTCGCCACACCAACCAATTGCTTAGAGAGCTATCGTCTCGAAAGAGCTGTTATAGAAATAAGAGAAAAAATAGCCGCCTGCAACGGGATCGTTGCGGCGCTTTTTATTTATCTGCTTTTCTAAGAACTTAAATATCTTAGCATATTTGAGGAATTTGTCAAGCGGCAGACGCCAACGTTGGAATAACTGGTTTTTCGGTATAATGGCGCTATGGCAAATGGTTTTACTAAGGACGGCGCTGGTAACTTAGATCAGACTCTGCGACCGCAGAGTTGGGAAGAGTATATCGGACAGGCAAAAACCAAAGAGAACTTGCGGATTCTTTTGACCGCCGCTCGTGAACGCGGTCACTCAGCAGAACATATCCTGCTTTACGGCCCACCAGGTCTTGGCAAGACAACCTTGGCCCACCTCATCGCCAAGACGTTGGGCACTAATATGCGTATCACCTCCGGTCCAGCAATCGAACGGGTTGGCGACCTAGCTGCTGTTTTGACCAACCTCTCCCCTGGCGATGTATTGTTCATCGACGAAATACACCGCCTCTCGAAAACCATTGAAGAGGTTCTCTACCCTGCAATGGAATCGGGTGTTTTGGATATCATCATTGGCAAAGGTCCTTCGGCCCGTACCGTTCAACTTGATCTACCGCCATTTACGCTAGTCGCGGCAACCACGCGGATTTCCCTGCTCTCTTCTCCGCTTCGTTCTCGTTTTTCGGGCGGTACATTTCGTCTAGATTTCTATAATGAAAAAGAGATAGAGTCGATCTTGATCCGATCGGCCAAATTACTTGGCGTAGAAACCGACAGCGATGTATTTGAAGATATCGCCAAGCGTTGTCGCGCTACTCCTCGTGTCGCTAACTATCTCTTGAAGCGATGCCGCGATATGGCTCAACTAGAAAATGTACCGTTGTCGCGCGACATAGTTGAGCGTACCTTCGGCTTACTGGATGTTGATAAACTTGGTCTCAATAAGTCAGATCGTGCCGTACTTGAGGCTATTATCGGCAAATTTGGCGGTGGACCAGTTGGCCTCAACACTATTGCTGCAGCCACTGGTGAGGAAGAATCCACTATTGAAGATGTGATTGAACCTTATCTTATCCGCCTTGGTCTTTTGGAACGCACCCCACGCGGCCGTGTCGCCAGCGCGAACGCATACTCACATATTAATGATTCCTAATTTAAGTTTTTATGTCCGGTCATAACAAATGGTCAAAGATAAAGCATAAGAAAGCCGCGACAGATGCAGTAAAGAGTCGCGTGTTTTCAAAACATTCTGCTTTAATCGCGATGGAATCTCGCAAAGCCAAAGGAGATATTACATCGCCAGGTCTTGCGGCTGTGATAGAGCGTGCAAAGAAGGACTCAATGCCAAAAGATAATATTGACCGCGCTGTTGCAAAAGGCGCCGGAGCGGGCGGCGAGGCCCTTCAGGAAGTTACTTTTGAAGCGTTTGGTCCAGGTGGAGTAGGCATCCTTATTACAGCTGTAACAGACAACAATAACCGCACCTCACAAGAAATCCGCCACACTTTTACGAAAGCTGGCTACCAATTAGGTACGCCCGGCACAGCAATGTGGGCATTTAACAAAACTGCTGACGGTTATGCGCCTCAAAGTCCAGTTGAATTATCCGAAGAAGATGGCGTTAAGTTGTCAGAATTGATAGAAGCGATTGAAGAGCAAGATGATGTGCAAGATATATTCACTACAGCAGACACCTTTGATGAAACCCCCGATTAAAATATGCGTGTAATAGGAATAGATCCAGGGTATGACCGCTTGGGCGTGGCGGTGATGGAAAAAATAGATGGCCAAGAGACTCTGATATTTTCCACCTGTCTTCAATCGGATCGCAAACTGGTCGTTGCAGACCGCATTGATGATCTAGGTCACCGACTAACCGAGATTTTTTCTTCTTACCAACCCGATCAGTTGGCAATTGAGAAACTTTTCTTTAATCAAAATCGCACCACTGCCCTTTCAGTAGCTGAGATGCGTGGTGTCGTCATATATTTGGCCAAATGTCACAACTGTAAAGTCGCGGAGTTCGGGCCGCAGGAAATAAAGGTAGCCGTCACCGGCTACGGTAAGAGCGACAAGCGAGCAGTGGCTGAAATGCTGTCTCGATTGATCAAAAATTTGCCGATTTCCGCCCTTGACGACGAGTACGATGCCATTGCTATTGCGTTAACTGGCCTTGTATCTACACCTATATCCACCTAAGTACTTGCACATAAATTTAATTACGCTAAAATCCATTTTCAGTAGAAATAAATTTCAATTACGAACGGATATGACCCTTTTGCACAACACCCGTAACGATGACGAAGAAGTAGAAGAAGAAGTCGCCGAAGGCGAGACCAGTTTAGACGACGCAATGCTGGACGAAATTAGCGATGATGTGCCGGTAGAGGAACCCGAGGGGTTTGGACACATCAAAGAAGATGTAACGGGAGAAGTAGCGGAGGAGGAAGAGGACGCTGAGGAAAAGACTGATGCAGAACTCGAGGAGGATGCAGAAGATGTGGACTACGATTCGTTCGATGATGAGGATCACTTATAGGAACTAGCGTGAAGGGTTTGGAAAAGGCCGGAGCTAAAAGCTCCGGCCTTTTCTTCTGTCACAAGGACCACTATACCCTGACCTCAACGCTATTCATCTTTCGTTTACCACGTTGCAGGGTTCCATTTTTAGCCAACGCATTTATATCTTCGACGCGATCTCCATCGAGAGTTACGGCACCGCTTTCAATAAATTCTCGCGCCTCTCTTTTACTTGTAGCGAGACCAGTGGCAACTAAAATATCCACAATAGTGTCCTCAGAACTAGCCTGATGAACCGGCGTTTCTAAAATAACTTCCTCACCATGTACGAAACGTGTCACCTCGTCGGCTAGACGTTTTTGCGCTAGGCGTCCGCTCTTGTCTGCTTCGAATCCGGTCTTGATCGCCCCTATCTCTTCAAGCGAAAGTAACGTGTAGATCTTTAGATAATCAATTACCTTTTCGTCTTCAACATTCAACCAGAATTGGTGAAACTGGTACGGGGTGGTTTTTACAGCATCAAGCCAGACCGCATTGCCTTCGCTTTTGCCAAACTTGCGACCAGATGCATCTGTAATGAGCGGAGTAGATAGAGCGAACACCTCCTTCCCTTCCGTCTTTCGGATCAGATCAACACCAGAGAGGATGTTGGTCCATTGATCACTGCCACCAATCTGCAGATCACAACCATAACGCTGGTTCAATTCTCGGTAATCGTAAGCCTGCAATAATGAATAGGTAAATTCGGTGTAGGAAATACTATCGTCTGGATTATCGAGACGGCGACGGATCAGGTCACGTTTAATAAGTTCATTGACCGTGAAGTGTTTGCCTGTATCACGTAAGAAGTCGAGCAACTTCACTTCTCTCAACCATTCTGCATTATTAACCATTTCAAGTTCAGCGCGCTGGCCAACCAAGCCATTAAGTTGGCGCTCTAAAGCAGACGCATTCGCGTCGACCACGTCTTCAGTCAAGAGTGGCCTCTCACCCTTTTCCTTTGGATCACCGATCAACCCAGTACCGCCACCAACTAGCAGAATCACTTTGTGTCCAGCATCAGCCAATCTCTTCAATAAGACTACCCATGACAGGTGTCCAACATGTAAGGAGTCAGCAGTCGGATCAGTGCCGATGTAGACGGTTCTTTTTTCACTAAAAATCTTTTCTAGGTCGGCCGAGTTGTGTTCCACCAAACCACGTTCCTTTAATTCATTTACTAAATCCATAGAGAAAATATATTGTATATGTGGTATATAGTACCCTCGCAGACAGGTATAGAAGCCACAAAACGGCCTATATGTCATATACTATATACTAATAATTCGTATTATGAGAGACCACCGAAAATCTAAATTTAAGCTCGATAAAAAATGGCGTGAGTGGGCTACAGATGGCCTGATTGTGACTTTGGTTCTGGGCTTTTTTAGTGCTGGAGCACTTCTAGTATTCATTTCCACCTTGGACCTGCCAGACCTCTCTGCTTTCGAACAGCGACGAATCCTCCAGTCAACAAAAATATACGATCGCACTGGTGAAGTCGTACTCTACGACCTAAACCAGGACGTGAAACGCACAGCGGTGCCATATGAACGAATTTCGCACCACATTAAGAATGCCACTGTAGCAATCGAAGACGACACATTCTTTCAGCATCACGGCGTGAGACCACTTTCTATCTTGCGGGCAATGATCTACAACGTGCAAGGCGGTGACCTGCGTGGTCAAGGCGGATCGACCATTACTCAACAAGTAATTAAGAACGCGCTTCTCTCCCCTGAAAAAGCCTACATCAGAAAACTTAAGGAGGTCATCCTAGCACTTCGTTTGGAACAAGTGATGACAAAAGAAGAAATCCTCCATACATACCTTAACGAATCACCCTACGGTGGAACTATCTACGGTGTAGAGGAAGCCAGTCGTGCTTTCTTTAATAAATCAGCCGCCGATGTAACTTTGGCAGAAGCTGCTTATCTAGCCGCCCTCCCGCAAAGACCTACTTACTTTTCACCTTACGGAAATCACCGAGACGGACTCGACCAGCGACAAAAACGCGTCCTGGAACAGATGGAAAAACTAGATTTCATTTCCGAGGAAGAGTACCAAGCAGCAATTGCGGAAGAGGTGAAATTTTCCGCCTCGGCCAATACCGGAATTCGCGCACCACATTTCGTGATGTATATTCGTGAAAAACTTGTCGAGCGTTACGGCGAGGAAGACTTGGCGACCAAAGGTCTAAAGGTTATAACCACACTTGATTATGAGCTTCAGGAGGAAGCCGAGAAGATAATCAAAGAATACGCTCTCCAAAACGAAACGAAGTACAACGCTTCTAATGCTGGTATGGTGGCTATGGATCCTAAAACTGGAGACATTCTAGTTATGGTTGGATCACGCGACTACTTTGACGAAGCGGTAGATGGTAATTACAACATCACTCTCGCTGATCGCCAGCCAGGATCTTCTATCAAGCCTTTCATTTACGCTAAGGCTTTCGAAAAAGGCTATACTCCTGCTACTACCCTATTCGATGTAAGGACACAGTTCTCAACTGCCTGTTCACCAGACAACTTCACATCTGACGATGGGTGTTATTCACCACAAAACTACGACAATGCTTTCCGTGGACCTGTATCAATGCGAAACGCACTAGCTCAATCTTTGAACATCCCCGCCGTTAAGACACTCTACTTGGCAGGTATTCCGGACTCGATCAAGCTAGCCAGAGACGCTGGTCTTTCTACTCTTACAGATTGGCGACGATATGGTCTTACTCTGGTTCTAGGAGGCGGTGAAGTAAGACTGATCGATATGGTGGGTGCTTACAGCGTACTGGCTAACGAAGGTGTAAAGAAGCCGACGCGTGACATTCTTCGTATTGAAGACATGCAAGGAAATGTTTTAGAGAAAGTTGAGGACGAAGTGCCAGAAGGTTCCAGAGTGATGGACCGTGACGCAGCCCTCCAGATATCAGACATACTTTCTGACAACGTTGCGCGCACTCCTCTGTACGGAGCCAACTCTCAACTCCACTTCGGCGATCGAGATGTAGCCGCCAAGACTGGTACGACAAACGACAAACGTGACGCTTGGATTTTCGGTTACACACCAAACTTAGTCGTTGGCGCCTGGGCTGGTAACAACGACAACCGCTCAATGAATGAGATTTCTGGTCTCATCATCTCACCATTATGGCGAGCCTTTATGGACAAGGCGCTAGCAAAGGTTGAAAACGAAAGTTTTGCTGAACCAGCCGCCATTCCAAGCGACATAAAGCCCGTTCTACGGTCCAATGGTTACTTCGTTGACACCACCAGTCTATTATCGGAACTAGACGGCGACACGGACGCTGAGGGGCTTCTAAACGCTATATATCAAAACACCCACTCGATACTACATTACGTAAACAAAGACGACCCACGTGGCCCATATCCAAACAACCCAGCTAGTGACGGGCAATACAATCTCTGGGAATACGGAGTATCGGTATGGAAAGGTGGTCAGTTCAGCAACATGGTAGGCAGCAGCACGGAAAGTATTGAGGACAACAACGATCGTGATGAAGAAGGAGAACCGGTAGGCACTAGACAGAACTAAGATTGAGAACCAGGTGCGATACAAACCAAAAGAAACGGCCGGTGCCTTTGGCACCGGCCGTTTCTTTACCTCAGTCTCAAATAATATGTTTTGGGGCACTTTTATCTCCCAGACGCCCCCTTAGATGATCGAATACTTCCTGCTCGCGCTTCTTAACTTCTGAACGTAAAATCCCCATTCCTACAATCGACAAAGTTTTAGTGGTTGGGTTGTAGCGAATCTTGTCACGATTAACCTCGAACTCAAACAAATCTCTCACTACTTCAACAAAAGCATCGATAACACTCCCTTCAGGGGCCACCAATCTCTCTTTATATTTATCAAAGAGAGAAGATAATTTTTTTAATTCACCACGAGCCATAACTATAAAAGTTTTTCAACCAATACTGCGGGCAGAAAGTTGCAAAATCGGATGAAGTTCGAGGCGGGCGAGAAAAATGACACGAGGTGAACTTTGGGCTGTTCAGTGAGTGTTATTTTCCGAAGCACAACGAAGAAATTCGCCGATTTCGCAACTTTTTATTTGTTCATCGGCATCACTAGATACCTGACAGAAGTATCATTCACCCCCTTAATAACCATCGGGCGACCAATACCAGAAAGGTGTATGGTGATACTGTCATCTGTGAAATGCGGCAATGCTTCGCCGATATACTTCTGATTAAAACTCAACGAAAGATCTTCCCCATCGGTCGAAGCTCTGATTGATTCCGTCGTATTACCCACATCGTTGTTTCCTGCTGTGACTGTTACAGAGTCCTTAGTAAAACTAAGACTAACTTGAAAGAATTTATTTAGAAAGATATTTGTCTTTTTGAAAGCATGTGACAGATCTTCTTTGAGGAGGGTCGTATGCGTGGAATATTCTTTCGGAATTATCTGTTCATAATCAGGAAAAGCGCCCGCAACCAGGCGTGATGTTATCGTCACACCATTTTCAAACTCTAGAGCCAACTGGTGATCGTTGACTTTGAGTTTAGGATCCCCACCAACAACATCGCAGACTCGGGCAATTTCGATGGCGTTTTTTTGTGGAATTAAGACAGCATCATTGAGAACAACCCCTTTCTGAGGTACGGTTTTTTCAAACAAACGAAAAGAGTCTGTAGAAACAAAAGTTAGAGTGTGTTCCTTTTTCTGAAACACATTAACACTCCCTAACTCTGGCTTAATCGAAGAAAGGGATGCGGCGAAGGCTGTAGATTTAATACCCAAACTAAAAAGTGATCCGTTGATAACCTGACCACTTCCTGATACTTGTGGGATGGAAGGAAACTCCTCGTGTGGAATACTCTTTATTTGTGTTTTTGACCCACTACCATCAACCTCCAAACTATTATCAACAAAACTCAATGTTACAGACTTTTGATTAACCAGATTGATAGTCTGCAGAAGAATAGATGCCGGAACCGCCACCTTGCCTTCTGTAACCACCTCAGCATTTAAAACAGCCTCAATTGCCACCTCAAGATTTGTAGCGCGCAAAACAACCTTCCCTTCCTTGGCTTCAATCAACACACACTGCAGTACAGGCAATGTAATATGCTTCGTGCTGATTCGTCCCGCCATCTCCAACAGATTGTAAAAATCATCACGATTCAAGGTCACTTTCATAAGGCAATTATAGCACTGGGATTTTTTGACGGTAGCTGGTGTTTTATTTTTTATATTCCCCAACTAAGCCTTTATTATTAGCCCTGTGGATTGGTGGATAAGCGTTTATGGGTTGGTAAATAAGGGTTTTTTGAGGCTGTCAGTAAATCGTGGCTGGGGATAGCTACGGGTATGACTGGGTACAGGGAGCTGGTTACTCGGGCCCGTGTCGTTAGTAGATGACTAATCTCGAGACTTATTAACATGTTGTCGGGGATGTGACTGATTAGTTTTACCTAGGCTTTTCCACAATATTTAAACAGTTTAATAAGATAAAACCGCCGCGGAAGTTGGCGGCGGTTTTATATCCGAAACTAGTTTATTTAAGTAGTGCGCGGAGCTGTGCCACTTCTTCTTCTAGTGAGGAGTCTCTCTGGAGTTCGGTTTTAATTTTTTCACAAGAGTGAATCACAGTGGTATGGTCGCGTCCCCCAAGCTTTTGTCCGATTGTGGGGTAAGAAACAGCGAAGTCCTCACGCAGAATATACATAATAAGCTGGCGTGGCTTTACGACCTCTTTACGGCGGGTTTTTTCGTAAATACTGGCCGGTTCAATATTGAAATACTGAGCCACCTTATCGACTACGTCAGAAACCGCTAGGTTACGTCGTGGTTTTGCGCTGTTTTTAATAATTACTTGAACCTCTGGTAAGGATAGAATGCGGCCCAGTAGTTGTGATTGGCACATAATCGAGTTGAGAGCACCTTCAAGCTCACGAATGTTGCCGTTGATGGATTCTGCCAAGTGGTCAACCACTTCGTCAGAAAGGGTTATGTTGTTTTGAGCTGCTTTGGCGCGCAAGATAGCAGCACGAGACTCCAGATCTGGCGCTGGTATATCTACAATCATTCCAGCTGCAAAACGTGATCGTAGTCGTTCCTCCATTCCAGACAACAAAGATGGGTGGATATCACTCGAGAACACGATCTGCTTGTTGTTGTCGTGCATTGTATTAAACAAGTGAAACAATTCTTCCTGAGTTTTCTCTTTACTGTTTAGGAATTGCACATCATCCATTATTAGAACGTCATATTGACGGTACTTGTCTTTAAAACTATTGGCGGTTCCGCTCTGAAGAGAATTGAAGTAATCCACAGTGAAACGCTCGGCGGTTACATAAAACACCTTGGCGCCAGAGCGTTTAAGATGATTTCCTACAGCCTGAATTAAGTGAGTTTTACCGTGACCAGTCTTACCGTAGATGAACAACGGGTTGTAGGTTATTCCAGGACGATCACTGACGGTCTTGGCAGCCGCGTGTGCCAAGGCGTTGAAGGGTCCAATTACGAAGGTGTCGAAAGAATAGCGAGGGTTTAGGTTGTCGCTTTTGTTGATGTAATACTCTTCGAGTGGTAAAGACGCGTTTATACTCTGTTGTCTATTCTCCTGACGTTTTTCGGTACGACTAACAACGGCGTATTCAATTCCTCGGATAAACGTTGCTTGATCCCGCAAGACCTTCAGAATCATTGACTGAAATTTGTCACGCAACCAATCCCGTACAAACACGCTAGGAACGCCGAGAGTAATAGTTCCGTCTTCAATCGCTACAATCCGAGTGTCTCTGAACCAAGTTTTGAAGTTGGCTGGGGTGATGGAGAGTTCGATATTAACCAAAGCATCATCCCAGAGTTTTTTAGTATCTATCTCTGCTGTGCCGATAAACCCAGTAGTAATCGTTGATGAGGTTTGATTCATATCCAGTGCAACCACTTACGTGATAACGTGATCTGAATTATACCCTTCTCACTCAGCGTGTAAACTTTTGCGACATACTTCGAAATAACAAACCGCCGCGGCACGCGATAATCGTCAATTGTGTATAACTTGGGGATAAGTACTGAGTCGTTGATTTTATAGATTATTAGTGTATATTGTTCAACAACAATTCATATTTATGCCGAAAAGAACCTATCAACCAAGCAAGAAGAAGCGAATGACTACTCACGGCTTTCTTGCCCGTAAAAATAGCGTCAAGGGCCCTAAGGTGCTCCAGGCGCGCCGCCGTAAAGGCCGGGCCCAGCTTGCTGTTAGACCTAGTAAATAGTTAGTAGACAGTAGTAAGAAAAGTTCGCAAAGCGAACACTGGCTACCCGCTATTGGCAACCGCCTACTTACTTTATGTTGAATAAAAAAGAACGATTGACCAAAAAAGAGTTCGATCGTTTTTTTTCGTCTGGGCGTCGCTTCCACTCCCCTCTCTTTACCTTGATACATAGTCAGGAAACTAGTTTCCACGGCGCGGTCGTAGTGGGAAAAAAAGTTTTCAAACGTGCGGTGGACCGCAATCGTCTGAGAAGACGGCTGTACAACATTCTTTACCGTTTGTCGCGCGAAAGTGAACAAAGCGGAGTGTATATTATTCTTACCAAACCCCAAGCCGGGATGGTAAGTTTCGACGAACTTAAGAAAGCTTTAGAATCTCTCGTTACGCAGTCATTAAAAACTAGGACTTAGAATTTCAAACCAATTTATTTATGAGTTACATCTGGCACACTTTTTTCTTTGACCCAATTTACAACGGTTTGGTTTTCTTCATCGATGCAATTCCTGGTGGTGACGTTGGGCTGTCAATTATTGCGATTACAGTATTGGTGAAGTTTGTTTTGCTACCACTTTCGATTAAGGCGGCCAAGATGCAAAAAACTATGCGTGAGCTGGAGCCTGGTCTAAAAGATTTAAAAGAAAAATACAAAGATGACCGTGAAGCATTGGCTCGGGAGACAATGGCTCTTTATCGAGAAGCGGGACTAAATCCCTTCTCCGGTATTTTGTTGGTGCTTTTACAAATACCAATCATATTCGCGCTCTATTTTTCCGTATACAGTGGAGGAGGTATTACTTTGCCTAATATAAATGTGGAGCTTCTCTACTCTTTTATACCGGTTCCGGAAAATGTTGACATGATTTTTCTAGGTTTTGTAGACATTGCAAGTAAAAGCTGGCCCTTGGCCGCCTTGGCAGGACTTACGCAGTTTATTCACGCGCACTTGTCACTGCCTAAGCCGGAACCACGAAAGGAGGGAGAAAGTAATATGAAGGCTGATTTTGCCCGCAGTATGAACATCAATATGCGCTATGTCTTGCCAGCCGTTATTGGTGTTGTGGCCTATACATTGTCCGCTTCAGTCGCTCTGTACTTCACAATCAGTAATTTGGTTGCTATTGCACAGGAGTTTGTGGTCAGAAAGCATCGGTAGTTGTTGCCGCCGCTTCTGTTTCAGTGATTGTTTCTTCCGACTCTTCCAGTGGAGCTTCACTTAAACGGTACATCCAAAGAGCATCGTTGATCTTGTTACGGAAAAGAAGCATTGTTCCGTCGTCAGAAACAGTCATATCAATGACATCGATATCGAAGCCTGCTGCGTCTGATAAGTCTATTTCTAGGCTAGATACTCCCCAGTTTCCGTAGTCAGAAGTCCAAATTCTGTCTGCTGAAACAACTTCGCCACGGTACCATTTGTTTAAGTATTCGCGATCCTGTCCGAGAAACATAAAAGACGAAGCACACCAGACGCGTCGGCGTACTGAATTAAAGGCGCATTTTTCGGGGACTGATGACAAAGGAACTATTGTCTCTTCGTCAGTGAAAAGATCTTTGATTTTTGCGACATTGGCCTGGTTTTCAGTATCAAAATAACGGTATAGAAGAAACTGACCATCTGGATCCGGTAGACCGGTAAACGAGTAAGCTGGACCAATAACCTTAGCTAGATTTCCATCTTGGATCTCGTATAAACTTCCAGACAAACGAGCGGCTGGGTTATTTGCCACAAAAGCCGAGTTTTCAGTGAAGAAAACACTCACATCAGACAGTGGAATACTCCACAGTTGCAGATTCTCGCCATTGTTTTCGTAAGCGGTAGTGCCAGTAGTGGTCCTTTCTGTGTAGCGTAGCGCTCCGGCTTCATTCCAAGAAAAATCATGGCTGTTTGATGATAGCGGAACGGAGTTTCCTGAACCGATTGCAGTACGCCAGACGACTGATCGCTCCGTGCTGTCGGCCAGTACCAATACCGCCTCCGCCCCGTCTTTACTGAAATAGGCCTCTGTAGTATTTGCTGACGTTGTGCCATCGAGACGTTCTTCTGCACCACTGATAACATTTATTTCGTAAATGTGACCGGTACCCTTTTCAGCGTAGCGAATAGTTGGCTGACTACCCGTATTTACTAATACGAAGCCAGCTACAGGCCGAGTGGTTAGTTGAGCCAAATTATTATTGCCTACCGCTACAGTAGTATCCAAGGACCCAACAATCGGCTGATCAAAAGGCGTTTCGGGGGAATTTAGATTGTTTAACGCTTGCCCTACACTCTCTGGTGTGCCAAAAAGAAACAAATACACCCAGGCACCCAAAAGCAGCAGAATAGTGGCGGACCCGATTGCAATCAGTATTTTTTTCGACATAGTCTACTGTACACAAGTGTATGAATAATAAGAGTAGCCACCCCAATTAGCGTCAGGGTCAAATTCCCAGTCAAGCTTACTGCCACCATTATGCTTGCAACTACGTAATAGTGCGTCTTCGTTATTTTTTACGCACTCCTCTTGAGGTGCGCCACTTAAGTTACCTTCCCCGCAGCGAGCCGCAATGTCTGCTCCGGAAAAGTTATCCCCTGGTTTGAAACCTATCTGATCTACGGTATCGGGATCTTGTATGTTCAACGGCGCACCATTGTTAATGAAGCTTACTCCAACGAGTTTAGGGTTTATGGTGCCAAGTATTAACACTGCCCCCAAAATTATCAACAATCCGAAGAGAGCGTTCTTAATATCTTCTTTAGCCTGGCCCTTATTGGAAACAACTTCCGATAACATATATTTCGCCCCAGCCATCATTAGACGTATTACTACTATGATAGAAGCTAAAGCTATAGCGAGTTTGTACATTGCTTCCACAAATCCCTGAGTAGTCAGTTCACCGTCTAAGAAGGGTATATTTTCAGTGAAAGTTTTGACTGTCGTAGAATCATTTGCTTGCGCCAAGACGACAACTGGACAAATCAATATAACTACTGCTAGCAAAATATATCGTTTCATATTTCCAATATAAATCCGCTGCTAAGGTTATCAGTCAAGGTATTCAAGTTGCTGGCTCCTAAGGTAACCCTCGCGCTCGAAACAGCATCTGTGCGCAGTATTGTCAGAGTGCGCCAGTCATTAGAAGGGACATTCTCTAACTGCCCAGTGTTCCATACCCCATTCATAGTCGACATAGATGTAGGGTTTATGAAATACGGTTCTCCACGTACCGTCACCTCGTCACCAATCAAAGTAACCTTATCCTTAATCATAATGTTGGAGATTCCACGTAAAGGATTTACTTCGTAGAACGATAACGAAGGACTAGATAATGATATGTAATTGGTTGTTCGTCCGATGACATTCCCGTTTTGATCTAGTGAGGAGACCTCAACTACTACCTCACCCTGACCAGACGGCGCCGTCACTCTTAGAGTTTGTCCGCTCTCATTCATCGTTTGTCCGCCCACTTTCCAGTGGTACCTAGTTACTGCTCCTGGATCTTCGGGTAGCGCAATTAAGCGCATAATTGATCCTGCTGTGGGTTCAGCTCGTCCACGATAAAAGTGTGGCGTGTAGGTTTCTGCTTCCACCACCAAGTCTAGACCAATAACCGCTGGAGTGTTGGTTTGATTGTTCGCTTCATTATCTCCTCCTACCTTGAGTAGTTTAAACAATCCGGAGGTAAAAGCATCGGTTGTAGATGGCCAACCGAAGCTAGTTATTAATAGCAATACTATCGCTGCTCTCATCCAAATATGATATCACGCCCACTCTACGAGCCTTTTAGATTTGACCAAGCCACGTACCAGTTCCAGAACCACATTATTGGAAAGAGATTAATAACGGGCATCAGCAGACAGATAGTGCATATAGCAAGAATCAAAATGCTCAAACCAGGGAAAACATGGCACTTACCAGTCCAAAAAATCCCAATCGATACAAGACAAGTTAGTAGCCCGCACATCATAGCGCCAGTCATCCCAATTAACATAAGTGCCCCACCTGCACCACTAACAGTTTCAAAACTAGCCTTATCTAGTCCGGTAAGAATCAAAGAGCTATCGATTCCAAGTGCTAAGCCCAGACCCATTAACGCTGCGATTGCAAAGTAGAGTTGTGCGGCCAGGTAAATGGGTGACGTGAACGTTATTGTGCGTAGAAAAACAGACCAGACCAGCTTGGCTCTAGACGCAGTTTGTGCATTTATTTCCATAACTTACCCTTTGGCCGCTTGAAGCTCTGCTCGAGCTTGTTTGATTTGAAGAATCTGTGACGGATCTGAGGTTATGATCTGATCTTCGGTGTAACTGGCGATAACTTTGATGGCGACGTGTTTAAGTCCAACGAAGAATATGCCCTCCCCAACGTTGCTTTCCAGGAGCAAAAGTTTCTCCTCGTCAGTCAGGTTGAAAGTGCGCTGCACCAGATCAATTGAAGTTGCGGACTGTTTCATTAAGAATTGTAACGAAGAGTTGGTGATCATTGGCACTCCGTAAGGAGAACGAAGGAAGTCGTCGACGTCCTGCGTGATCGTGGCGATACCTAGGTAATATTTACGGCCACGTTTGGCGAGTGAGAAAAGAAACGATGCGGTATCTTCGCTTTTCATCATCCACCATGCCTCGTCAATTACCAGGAGACGTTTCTGTAGTCGGCGACGAATCATATTCCAGATGTGATTGGTGATGATGTACATCGCGATCGTCTTAAGCTCATCTTCCATATCACGAAGACTAAACACAATGAATTTTTGGTGGATGTCGACGTTGGTTGGCTTGTTCATAAAGCCCGACCAAGTACCAGCTGTATATTTCTGCAAACGGGCGATCAGGGAGTCGCTTCCCTCCATACCGGCCAATACCATTTCAAAGTCGGAAAGAAGTGGAGGTTCCAACCCTTTCCAATCTGCGTCACCGTTTATGTCTTTGAGTGCGTACACTTCGTGAAGAGCCTGATCAATGATGGTCTCTTCTTCTGGGGAAAGACCACCAAGCATCAGTCTAAACAAACCGATCAATTCAATGATATGTGAGCGTAGTACGTCTTCCGGAGCTTCGTCCTCTTGTGGATCGGGTAGATCAAAAGGATTAATGTGGTGACTACTGGAAAGAGAAATATTGAAGAAGCGTCCGCCGGTTGCTTCGGCAAGGTGCTCGTATTCCCTCTCTGGGTCGATTACTATCACTTCTGTACCAAACATTAAGGAGCGCAATATTTCTAGCTTGATGGCGTAAGACTTGCCGGCACCTGAGGTGGCAAAAGTAACTGAGTTGTAGTTGGTCAAGGCGAAACGATCGAATAACACCAATGAAGAGTTGTGACGGTTGATTCCGTATAAAATCCCGCTATCACTAGTGAGGTCGAATGAAGTGAATGGAAAAAAGCTTGAAAGTGGGCTTGAATTGAACTTACTATGTACCGTCAACTCATCGGTGCCGGTCGGAATGATACTGCGAAAACCCTGTTCTTGCTGGAAAAGTGCAGGCTTCAGGTACACCAAGCGCGAATCAAGAATACCTTTTATTTCTGATTCAGTTTCATTGAGAATGTCCTCGTTCGCTCCATATACAGCTACATAAAGACCAACATCAAATAATTTCTCTTCAGCTTGTTGCAACTTGTCTCGCAAATCTTCGAGGTTACGGTAGGCTGCTTCCAGTTGAGGATCGCGCACCATACCCTTCTCCTCGTTCATATTGATCTGGCTTTGTACTTCAGCCACCTTTTTTTGGAATTTCTTTAGGGTTTCAGCAGTGTCGATGGGATGGATAACTATAGAAACATCCATTTCACGCTCGATATTTAGTATTGGTTCAAGCCAGCCGTCGTTTAAGTAACGTGGGTAAGATACTGTAAAGAACACTCGAGCGTTTTGACCACTGACGTTAATACTGCGAGGCTGCACTTTGACAGCTGAAGGTGCAACTACGTCTTCAAGAGTCATTAAGGCGCTTTCGGTGTCTATCACCTTCTCACCGATACCACTCTTTTGTTTGATTAAGTCAAAAATTCCCATAACATTCTACTTACTGCCTGGCGCGGTATTACCCGTCTCTCCCGGATTGAAGATATGGTAATACAATTCAACCAGCTCTTCATTTTGAAGCAAAATAGTACGCACTCCGACTGCTGACAAACCTTGTTCAACCAAAGAAGCCCTCTGCTGAAGTTGTAATTTGTGTTCGGCAAAGTTCTTATCGTCAAAGTATACATTCTTCTGCCCCCCTAACAGTTCTTTAAAGCTACCAAGGTTGGATTGAATGCTCGCGGTCACTGGTGTGTAAGGAATAACAATAAAAAAGCTCTTGCTCATCACATCGACCTCGGTGGTGAATGTTTTAACAAACTGCATATACTCGCGTAACTGAATACGCATCAAGTCATTGTCCTGCTTACTCTCACGTGTAGCCAAGGTATCGAGGTATGGCTGAATGTCGAGACGTCTAGATTGAATGTAAAACTGCAGAGAAAAATCAATGGTGTTTAGGAAAGCCTGAAACTGACGCAAAATCGCCTCCTGCTCATCTATCGACTTCAAAGCGAAGTTGATAGATGACGCCAAAAGCACCATATTCATTTGGCCATTTTTCAATATGACAACATTATCTTTAATGTCGCGTAAGGGAACGAAATTTTGCGTCGTGTTCTTTTTCTCCGCCATCCCGATAATAATAACATCCCTCGCGAGACGTTTAGCGAGTGTCTTTTTGAATGGCCTTCAGTTCTAGGCGTCTTGATATGGAAGCGATATTCCCTTCGGGAGATGGTGGCATATAGACCGGGGCACCTGCCTCGTCGGGAGCGGCTCCACTATAAACACCAGTGCCTCGTTTCCGCCATAAATAAAGTTTGGCACCTTGCAAGTAGCTAACAGCCGATTCCATAAAGATGGAGAAAGGCCGGTTATTAACCGGATAAAAACTAAGCAAGAAAGTCAGGCCTGCAACTGGTATTCCCAGCAGTAGGAACACCAAAAAGGGTGTAAAAAAGAAAAGCACAGCGGCTAGTCCGCTGCCACCAGCTACGTAAACGAATTGTTTCCACGTTAAAGGACCGAAAATTTTATCTTCAATCTCAATAAATTGCGGAACTTCGAACCTCATTGCTTGATTATATCATCCTGATTGGAGCGGTGAATGGTCTCGGCCCCTGCCCCTTCTGTATTTTCAGGACTTCGAAATGCGCCATAGCCATGCGCTCGACTTAGACTGGCGTCTTCGGCAAAGGTGCGAAGAGGTTTGGTAATAGGTGTTTGCACTACTACGCTCGGTGTAGAAGGCGCCAAAACGGTAGGAGTGGGCAGCTCTGCATTCTCGTTGTTAGGCACTGATCTTATAAGATCGTTTAAAGTGATCAAAACTTTGTCCACTTGCTCTGTTGTGAAGCTTAGGCGTTCCTGCAAAAGCTGACCGAGTTGCTCCTTACGGTATAAGCCAAGGATGACGTCACCAACCGTTAAAGCAAAGTCTTTGTAAATTACCCTATCAGTTATACCAATCGAATCTGCCGCACTTCTAAGTAGTTCACCGGTTTTTTCACCCGCGTATATATCCCGGATGTTTTCCGGAGCATTTTTATACAACTCTGATCGCTTACTTATGTTATCCATATCTTTCTTGGCCTGCTGGGGAGTTTAAATACATAGCGGCTGTTGGGTGGGTTGTGTTACCAGGTGCGGTTATTAGATCTAAAAGCCTAATTCTATCCTCCTGGTTAAGTTTATCGTCGTCGGCAATCTTTCGTAAAGCCCCACCGGTAATGTGCGGAACAGAACGTCCTTCTGCGTCTAGCAAAATAGTTTTAGGTAGACTAGCGATATCTTTATCCTGCAAATTTTTGAATACGGAAGCTGGGTCACGAGCAAATGTTGTGAGTAGTTGATCTTCACGTTTTTCTCTGAAAAGTTTCTTTTCGGACTCGGTGTAGTCTTTGCTTTTCATTATGTCGTCAAACTGGGATTGTTTTAAAGCTCCTGCATATTTTGCAATCTCTTCAGTACCTAGTACTTTAAGCTGTGCGTCGCTTGCGTTTTTTATGTTAGCGGTCATGCCGGCACTAACTGCCGCTGCATCGGTGGCGTTTTCGTCAGACACTATAGCTTGTTTCACAAACTCGGCCCGCCTCTTTGCCATCTGGTCTTTGGCACTGTCATCTAGCTCTTCTGGCTTGGCCTTCATTGCCGCGTCAAACTGACTGGCGGACATATTTCTTACAATAGTTTCGTATTCCTTACTTCCCGCTTTGTGTTCCCCAAGCAACTCAACAATTTGATCGTTAGAGGCACCAACAACGGCTCGTTCCATAGCTACATTACTCGCCCTCACTTGATCCTCGGTAGTACCAACACCGGCTCCTGCGATGGCGGTATTTATATTAGTTAGTTGCGTATGACGTGCCCCTTTTTGGTCAGCTTTCTCTTGTGCAGTTCGCACTTGAGTCCTCGAGGCAGAGCCACCAAATTTTGATCCAGCCAAGTTTGAGCTTACCCTGCGAAATACATTCTGCTCGGAAATACCTCGCTTTTCTGCATTGCGATTCCAGTTGTCCGCCACACGACCAATAGTGTTTCGTCCAGCAAATCCTGTAACTCCCCCTCTAATTGATTTACCCCAACCCGATCCAAGTTTAATTGCTGTATCTGCGCCCATTGCTCCCATTGAATTTGCGACAAGAAGGGCGGCCCAAGCGAATCCACATACAACGATGCACAACATTACATAACTGATTAGGGTGCTATCAGACTGAATGTCTCCTATATTTTCGAGTGATTTCAAGGCAATGTACAACATAAACAGATAAGCTGGACCAATCAATGTTTGTGTAAAGAGTTTATGCCACCAGTCACTGCTTCTTTTTTTAAAGTTTGGCAGAACAAACCCCAGGAACATTATTGGGGAAAACATCATCAAAAAGATCAGGTACATAAAACGTGTGAACATTAAAAACGCGCCGGCTGCAAAAACAAACCCAACCAGCGTTAGAGTAAAAGCCGTTGTCAGACCCATTATCAAAGCATCCATCAAATCGAGCTCGGTTTTTTTGGCATTTTGAAGTGCGATAGTACCCTCGGCTTTTTCTATAGCGCTTCGCTCTAAAGCAAACGAATTATTTACAATTTGTTCAGGATTGATTTTAGTTACAAAACTGTCTGAGATATTGGTGATCTTGAGTCCGCCAATTTCGTTCTCTGTGTTTGTGCCGGTAGAGTTTTCTGGGGATTCAGTTTTCAATAAAGTGGCCATTTCCGTCGCTACTATGTTCCCAAAATCTACCACTACCTTGGTGGCGTATAAGCTGAAGTTTATTAAAAGGGCGGCGATGATGATGGTACCAAGTGTGCGTTTTGCCCCGGTCTCGTCGGTGCCTAGGATTAGTTTGAAGCCAACAAAAATAATGCCAAAAATGAACAGAAGGTTGAACATGTCTCTGACCATTTTCCAAATCTCGTCGATAACGGTCTTAATCCCCCAAGATTCAGCTGTACCCGGCATATCCATCACGAACAAGGAAAGGCTAATGTCGAGCAAGCTACCACCAAGGTAAGCAAATAGACCACCTATGGTTTTAAGAGCGTCGTATACCCAGCCGGCTATGGTACCGAATTGTAGTTTCTCTGGAATATTCACCCGTTGCCCCGACTCGTCCAGTTGTTGGTTACTTTGTTGCGTAGGAGCCGGATCAGTACCTTGTGCTTGCGCGCTGGGTACTTCTAACACCAGAGCTCCCGCGAGTAAAACCGCAAAGGTAGTAGTAAACAGAAATGTTTGCAGTAGCTTCATCATAGTTCAATCTCAACTTCAACGTCGGTTTCGTCTTCCTCGTAATCAAAATCGCCACCACACCTTCTTCTTTCTAGGGAGGTGTCGTATTTGAAACGCTCGACCCATTGTTTGAAGGTCAAGTTAATGAAGGTTAGTTCAAGTTCGCGATTTTCCTGGTTGGTGTGGAATACGCCTTGATTTTTGAGCTGCATAAAAGCCCGCAACACGTCGTTTCGTGCACCACTGCTTGTGGCGTCTTGGTACTGTTGATTGAGATTGTTCAATACTTCAATGATGCTGACAGTAGCTTCTAAGTTATTGACTGCGTCGCGCTTGGTGCTAGACAATCTATTAGGCAACTCCAAGTCAAAGCATCTGCCAAATTCTTGACGGTTGTCTTCCAATTTCGTCTCCAGTCTTTCGATGGTGTTCACTATTTGTTCCATTAGTGATTGGAATCTTTGTTCTACCCGAATCTTGTTATCAATTGGATTGTTACCACCGCCACCACTAGTTTGGTAGTTTGAGACATCCTCCTCGGCTAACGCGTCAGCATAGGAAAGATTTCCATTTTCCCCGAAAGTATTTTGTCCGTAGTCTGGATTGCCAGTGAGTCCAAGTGCACCGTTTTGTCCATTGATTAGTTGATTGGTCAGGTTGGACATTGTGTTGGAAACCACCTCGTCAAACTCGTCGACATTGAGCAAGCTTAGGCCAGGAAGTTGGACTAGACCAAAAGAGGCCGCGTCGGCCGCCAGTGAAGGCGGACTAACAATGTCGCAAACTTGACGTGTTTGACCGTTGGTATCGCTAGCGTCTTTACAAACGCGTTGTGGAATAAAACCGTTGGCATTTCGTATCGCCTCCCTATCATCTGCTTCCGCCACAGCGGCTCGTGAATACAATTCACGCTGACCATCGAATGCCTGGCACAATTCATCCTTGCAACTAGCAAAATCACCCAATAACTTGTGCAACAAGCTGGTGTGGTTTTGGTCTTGTTCGCTGGACTCTTCAGTCTGGCAAGCTAGTGCCCCACCCTGGGTCGCATCTTGGCGTGCTTTTAAGTAAGCGTTGTATACCGCTGTTCGCACTTTGTGCGATGACTCCACATTACATTGTCCACTGGAATCTCCAGCTTTGTTATCAAACAGATAAGAGCCAGCAACTTTATCAAGACCTTCCTGACCGCGTCCACCATAGTTTTGAACAAAAGGTACTTTGCCCTCCTGCCCTTCTCCTTGCCCGCCAAGCCACTTCAACATCTCGCTCGTAAATTGCTGCTGCAATTCTTTGCTGGCTGCCCAAGCAGAGGGGTCAAGAGTTTTTTCTTTTTCAACCAATGCCTCAATACCTTCGAGAATTTTGGTAGAGTTCTCTGATATCAGAGTAAGCCTGATCACAGAAGTAACTGAGGTTTGGGAGATGTCGTCCACTACTCGTACCGGCTCGCCATCCGTATCATTAGGAGTACCTAAAAGTCCGTCATCACTAGGAGGCGTGATGGGATCTACTAGCTGTGCTTTGGCTACTAGGTTAGTGGTTCCAGCCAACGCGACTGTCGCCAATATTATGAATAAGAATTTGTAAGTAGACATATCACAATCTTACCTCCACAAAACTAGAGGCTGGGTCTTCGTCACTCCATTGTATCCCGCTTTGGTGCAATTTCAGATATAGGTTGGAGATTGCGGCCTGCAAGGCGGATCGATCTGCTGGATAACGACGGAAACGAAGAGTGGACGTAATGGCATCTTCGAAGACATAACGAAAACCCTGGATGTCGATGGCTAAAGCGTTGTACACATTTGCGAGTGACAGGTGTTCTCGTTTGAGAGATGACGGTACGCTGAGCTCTAACATATCGTCGCGCATCCCTTCGTAAGAAGCGATGATGGGGTCAAGAGATTCTAGAGCTTCAGGATCGTCGTGTAAGAATGCATCATTTAGTATGACCATTTCGTTTTTGGTGTCGGCGGGCAATGGATAACCGTTAGCGATCAAAGCTACTTGATTGCCGTAATTACGCAAAGCAGCAGGGCTATTGTCCTCACTGATATTTATGTCAGTGTCGTCGTATTGTGAGTCGACGGCGCTTGTCATTAACTCACTTCCGATTAAGGAAAGAACTGAGTTTGGATCATTGTCTCCGCCTGCTAAATAATCCGCTAGTGATGAAACTAATTGCCCGGTCACAGTTGTCGTACTAACACCGCTTGTCATACCTAAATCATCCAGGTTGATTGTGTTCACGGCGAACGGTTCCTGCCAATCTGGAATACCGTTATTGTCGCTATCTTTAACTGGAATGAAGTTGCGCGTAGCGGCAGATTCGTCATTCGTTCCCTCTTTGTGCAGATTGGTTCGGTCGGGCTTCAATAAGAAAGCACCAGTGAGCAAAACACCGCCAAAAATAAACGCCAAAATCGTACGAAAATCTAACCTCATTCCTATATATAGAGTAATTATACCAGTCAAGACGTCACCTTCTGACTGGTTATTAACCAAAATTAGCCGCGCCTAATTATTAGCTCCGCTCAGCATTTTTGAGATATTGTCCAAGTTTTACCCAAGTCTCCAAAGGAATGTCTTCCGCACGAGCAGCCGGGTCTATTTCAACTTTTGAAAAACATTCCAAAAGAGTCTGGCGGGGATAATACTTAGCCAGGTTGCCAATTAGTTGTTTGCGTTTTGAGCCAAAACCATAATGCAGTAGTTCAAAAAATAATTCCAAGGATAGGTCCTTTAACTTATCCCTACTTATGTTCGACACCTTAACGATAGCTGAGTCCACCTTAGGTGGTGGAGAGAAGTGCCCTTTTCCAACTGTCTTTATATAGGAAGGATCGCCGAACACCTTAATTGAGAGAGAGAGGAGAGATTCTTTACCGCCTTTTTCACAGCCATCAGTGGCCCGTTTCCCCACTTCTTTCTGTACCAGAAAGACTAGCGATGAAGGCTGCGTCTTGCCGGACAAGAAAATGCGAAATAATTGCCCAGTCAAATAGTAAGGAATGTTCGCCACTACCTTAAAGTGGTGATCTTTGAGGTCGAGTG
Organism: Candidatus Kaiserbacteria bacterium RIFCSPHIGHO2_01_FULL_46_22; assembly: GCA_001779595.1. Taxonomy (GTDB): domain Bacteria; phylum Patescibacteriota; class Minisyncoccia; order Phycocordibacterales; family UBA918; genus OLB19. Next base: position 108,901 of record MFKO01000008.1, on the reverse strand, counting down.
TAGTTGGATCGAACCGTCGAACGTCAACGTGGTGGAGGCGAAACTGGCCGGTCTCTAATTCTGATGCAAATTCCTCCTCCAATACTGTGACTGCTCGCGGGTCCGCCTCGAGGGCGACCACTTTTGCGCCACGTGACAAAAGCTCTCGTGTCAGGGCGCCCGTGCCAGGTCCGATTTCTAATACAACATCTTTGATTTTAATTTCTGCGGCGTCACAAAGCCAGCGTGGAACAGTTGGATTGTTCAAAAAGTGCTGCCCTAGCGATTTTTTGGTTTGAAATTTTTTCACTACCATAGGTGTTAAATTTCTATTACGTTTTCAAAACTATCATCCCAATCATCCAATAAACCTCGCCGTTTACCAGAACCTTCTGTCAGGCCTCCTTCCATATCGATTAGGTCGGCGTCTATGTCAGCCAGAAATGAGGAAGGAATATTAACGCGTGAGGAACCAAAGATTACACGAGAGTGTGCGTAGGTTAGCCAGATTTTTTTGCCCGCTCTGGTGAGTGCTACATAAAAGAGTCGTCGCTCTTCTTCTTGGTCAACTCCCTTTTGATCTAGTCGTTCGTGTGGGAAAAGTCCTTCTTCAAGTCCCGTGATAAAAACGTATGGGAACTCTAGTCCTTTTGCTGCGTGCACGGTCATTAGACGCACCGCATCCTTTTCCTCCTTGTCTTTGATTTCATCTTGATCACTTTGCAAAGCTGCGTCTTCTAGTAACGCCTCCACTGCTTCTTCCGACGCGCGGTCGTCATATCTGGTGGCAAGCGAAACCAGTTCGCGCAGGTTTTCTAGTCTCTCTAAATCTTCTTCAGTGCCGCCTTTTTTGAAAGTCATCTCAATACCAGTTCGCGCAATGATGAATTTCAATGTGTCAGATAATTTCTTGGTGCGAGCTTCGTCAGCGATATCCATCATCATCTGTTCGAAGGCCTCAATCTTGCCAGCCGTTGCACCTTGAAGTTCGTTTCGCTTACCTTCGATTATTTTTAGCACAGTGACTTTTCCAATACCGCGTGCCGGGGTATTGATTACCCGTACTAAGTCCGCAGTACAACCAGGATTTAACGCGAGTCTAAGATAAGACAGGACATCTTTAACTTCTTTTCGTTCAAAGAATTTTACGCCTAACACCTGGTAAGGCACATCCAGGTTGAGGAACGCTTCTTCGAGCGCACGTGACTGGAAGTTAGTGCGAAACAATACCGCGATATCCGAAGGAGAAGCGCCTGCGTCAATTGTGTTCTTGGCAGTACGAGCGATGTATTCAGCCTCGTGCGCGCCAGAAAATCCGGCAAACATAGTAATTTTCTCCCCGGTATCATTATTAGTGAAAACAGTTTTTGGAACTCGGTTGCGGTTTTTGACGATCACTTTGTTCGACGCATCAATTATAGTTTTTGTTGATCGATAATTTTCTTCCAACAAAACTGTTTTGGCATTTTTAAAATGACGTTCAAACTGCAAGACATTTTTGATGTCCGCACCGCGCCAGGAATATATAGATTGATCGATGTCCCCAACCACACAAATGTTCTGCCGCTCCCCTGCTAATAGTCGGGCTATTTCGTACTGCACCTTGTTAGTGTCTTGGTATTCATCAATATGAATGTAGCGAAAACGTTCCTGCAATTTTTGGCGTATCTCCGGTCTGGATTCCAGCATTCGTAAAGTTTTCAAAAGCAAATCATCGAAGTCGAGAGCGCGCTCGTCTTTTAGTTGTTTGTCGTATTTTTCCCAAACTTCCCCAGCCACGCGATCGGGGTAACTAGCGGCATCAGACATAAAATCGTCTCGCGACAACGCGTCACCTTTAGCGCGTGAAATGATGGAAAGCATACGCCGCGGCTCAAACTCTTTTGGATTGTAACCAGACTCTTCGATCGCTTTCTTAATGGCTCGCCCACTATCTGAACGATCATAGATCGTGAAATGGCGCGGCAGTCCGACTGCCTCGTGAAATTCGCGCAACGTGCGTACACCAAAAGAGTGAAAGGTCGTTACTAATGGTTGGCCGCCACTCGACATTTGGTCCGGTCTTGCAAAACGTTTTATCAGTGCGACAGCGCGTTCTCGCATTTCCTTGGCCGCCTTATTGGTAAAGGTAACGGCCAAAATTTGTTCGGGGGCAATACCTAGGTGGATGAGGTGCACTATTCGATGGGTAACAGTTTTCGTCTTTCCGCTCCCTGCCCCGGCCAACACCAAGAGAGGACCTTCGGTAGTAACGGCCGCTTCGCGCTGCTTTTCATTTAATACTTCTAGGTGTTTCATCAGGCGTTCATTATATATGAGATCAAGATGAAAAATTAAAAATTTTAATTGAGGAGTTGTCAATACCTAAAATACCAAGTAAAGGCTGGCTTTTATAGCGTTTTTTAGCAACGGTGTAAAAAGTGCAATACGTCAATTGCTATCACTTTTCACTCCGGTATCATATTGGTTTGCAGCGATTACCGTACCGATAGAGTAGGCGGTGAGTCCACCAAACTTGTGACGATAAATTCAGAAAACGATCCCGATGATCAGAGTCGAATGAACCGACTGCGACGGGTGACAGATAAAGTTCTTGCTTTTCGCAACCGCGGCGTCTCTTTGGCCGAAGCAGTCGCATTGTTTCTAATTGTTTTTTTGCCCCTCTTTGCGTATGCCAGCGTATTCGGAACGGTTGCTGGATTTTTAAATAGCGAGGCGATAGTTTACGAACGACAGATTACTAATACTGGAGCTAGTGATGTGAAGTTGCTTTCTGCACGAGTTAGTCCGGACGGTAAAACCAATCAGGGTGGTGGCGACATTATTTACGAGGAGGGCGCGCTACTTTCGGGAGGACCTTTTAACACAGATGTCTCTGCGGTCAGTTCGTCTGGAGAGATCAGTGTGCATATTGTGCGTGAATGTACGCCTGAGCGTTGCGAAACGCTGTCACATATTGCTGATATGTACGGCGTTTCCATAAACACGATATTGTGGGCCAACGATATTAAGGACCCCAAGTTAATTCGTCCGGGTGACCAGCTCGTCATCTTGCCTATTACTGGAATTCGACACATTGTAAAAGATAAAGAGACCTTGGCTTCGATTGCCAAGAAATACGGCGCAGAAAACGACGAGCAAACCGAGGCAATGATCAGCGACATCCTTGCTTATAACCGACTTGCTTCAGCGGCTGATATAAATGTTGGCGATACGGTAGTTGTGCCTGGCGGAGTGATGCATACAGCGCCAACTACACCGCAGAAAAAAACCAGTTCCCCAACCAAGACCGCCAGTGGTGGGTCAGCGACTGGCAGTGGTGGATTTGTACACCCGGTACCAGGAGCGGTCCGCACCCAGGGTATTCATGGATACAACGCAGTGGACCTAGCGATTCAAAATGGTACCGCGATCCGCTCTGCTGCTGCGGGTGAGGTTATTGTTTCGAAGAGTGGCGGTTGGAATGGTGGTTATGGAAATTATGTTGTTGTGAAACACGCTAATGGAGTACAGACTCTCTATGCTCATATGTCGACCAACTCGGTTAGTGTTGGAGCGACTGTAGAAGCTGGCCAAACTATTGGTGCAGTTGGTAATAGTGGAAAATCTACAGGATCGCACCTCCACTTCGAAGTCCGCGGCTCCTCGAACCCGTTTTAAGCACTGAGCATTGTTGAACTTCGGCAAAATGAGCCTCACCGTATGTCCATATACGGCTCGGCACATTTTCCTCGTTCGCCTCGCTCAGCATCTTAAAACGGGTTCGAACATAATTCATTTTGGGTGCAGAACTTTATCGACTGCTCATAACAAAACCGCCGCACTCTTGTGGAGTGCGGCGGTTTTTATTGTTTAGTAGATTTAAGTTTCAGAGAAAGTCGTCACTGTCATAGTTTGATTATGAAGCAGGCAGTGTTTGCCAGAGTTTTGTCCAGGACAAAGTTCGCCGTAAGAATAGAATCCAAATACCGGCGTTTCTAAACCGATAGCTTGCCGTACCGCCAGTACCTCTTCTGCAGTGCGTTCTTTTAATACCAGTTTTCTACCGACGCAACTGACAAGTAAAGCAAAATCAACATGACCACCACCGGCAGCCTTTTTGCCGGCCTCGTGTGCCTGCGCTATCAAGTCACCAGCAGTCGTCTTCATCATTCGTGCCACAAGACCCTGAGGCATGTCACCAGCGAAAGTCATACTTTTCTGTTTTTCGTCGACACCTAAAATAGTGCGTGTCACAACTCCCTCTTCAGGTAGCTGTAACTCAAGCGGAAAAAGTAGCGCCGATCCTGGCAGGTTAGCCGCTTGGTCGCCAAGCAATTTTTTGTAAACATCTAAAGCTGGCTCCCCGTTTAGTTCATACAAAACGTTTCCTTTAGAACGTGTAATGGTGAACACGTTGTCAGTTGCTGTCCACCCACTGCCGGTAGCGTAATTAATTTTAAGTTCTTTGCCGTAAAAACCTATCAAAGCTACTCGCCTAGATTGTGGCAAATTATTGACCCCGATCACTGTCTTGCCAAACGCTGTACCGTCGCCCGCTAGTCCGCCAGTTACGGTTACATTTTGTGGCAAATGTTCGTTTACACTTTTGGCCAACTCGGTGCCGTTAACGAATATGCCGTCACTTAAAATTAATGAGTGCACCAAATCTTCTTGTGGTAAAAAATCTGCCAATTTCTTTCCAACATTCAAACTATCAAATTCGTTTTCGATATTTGTTTCTGCAAACCAGATTTTAGTTTTTTCAAAATATAGTGCCGATATGGTCACTGCTTTATCGAGTACTTCATTACCGGTGATGTTGCCAGCGGTAGAAGCGGTGAAAATATAAGAGTCTTTGTAAAATTGGCGAACTTGATCAAACAACGATTCGCGTTCTACAAATTCTCGATCACCAAATACAAAGACCAGCTGAGGCTGTCCTGGCAAATTGCCTTGTGGCTCAGACCAACCATCAGCCTCGGTCCAGATTCTTTGTTGCGTATGTATCATATGAGAAATATTAACACCTGGTGGCATCCGGACGAATTGAGAAAACTCTAAAGATAACTGTTCGCATGGTTAAAGTTTGACGCGATACTGTAACGCTTCAAGCAGGTGCGGAGTGAGTATTTCATCAGAGTCCTCTAGGTCAGCAATAGTGCGTGAGACTTTAATAAGGCGATGAAGCGAGCGCGGGGATAAGTTGAGTTTGGCCGCTGACTGACGGAGGGTCTCTTTGATTTCCTTCGATAGCTGGACCATAGCTTCGAGTTCGCGACTGGATAACCGAGAGTTGACGTTGGCGATGCAGTCTTTGTAACGCCTTCGTTGTCGTTCGCGGGATTTAAAGACTTGTTCTCTGGCGTGTTTAGTTTCATCACCAACCTCTTGCACATTGGTTAGAGTGTCGTAGTCCACGTGCGGTACATTGAGCCATAGATCAATTCGATCAAGAATCGGCCCAGATATTTTTCCTTTGTAAGTGCTCATCATTGATGCGGCGTAGTCTGTGCTACCGTCCTCTGTTCCCCGGTACGGATTCATAGCTGCGACCAAAACAAAATCTGCAGGAAAACATTCACTTCCCTTCACGCGGGATATGTTTACGACACGATCTTCAAGTGGTTGTCGCAGGGCATCCAGAGTTCGTCGATCGAATTCAGGAAATTCATCCATAAACAACACGCCACGGTGAGCAAGAGTTACTTCTCCTGGTCGTGGTGAAGTTCCGCCGCCGACCAAACTTACATAACTTGCGGTGTGGTGAGGTGTGCGAAACGGAGGTGCCGAAGTGATTTCTCGCATACCATCGACAAGCGAGTGGATGGCAGTTACCTCCAATGCCTCCTCCCGTGAAAGCGGCGGCAACAGTCCTTGGAAAGCCCGCGCCAACATAGTCTTGCCGGTACCGGGTGGTCCAGCCATCAAAATATTATGTAGTCCTGCAGCGGCTATAATGAGACCACGTTTCGCACTCTCTTGTCCTTTGATGTCTTCAAGACGAATGTGAGTGTCGAACCAATCTCCGGATAGCTCTGTTTCCTCCGCCGGCTTTAGCAACTGATGGGTCTCGCGACTATGGTCAATATGATCGATTACTTCACTCAGAGTTTTTGCTCCATAGACAACAATGCCTTCAACCAAAGCCGCTTCTGTCTGATTTCCTTCAGGCACTATAATCTCCGTGAAACCAGCTTTTTTACCGGCCACCACGGCGGGTAACACGCCGCGTACTGGTCGAAGAGTACCGTCTAATGACAGCTCACCAATAAATAAAGTTTTATCTACGTTGCCTTTTAGCGTGCCAGAGGCAAAGAGATAAGCAATCGCGATCGGTAAATCAAAGAGTGGTCCGTCTTTCTTTAAATCGGCTGGCGCAAGGGAGACGACAAGTTTCTGGTTCTCACTTTTTGGATTTTTGAAACCAGAGTTTTTGATTGCGGCACTGACACGATCGCGTGCTTCCTCCACAGCTTTGCCGGCTAGTCCGACGACGGCAAATGAATACAGACCTCTCGCGAGGTCCGCTTCAATTGTGACAATGTCGCCACGCAGCACTCCGGGTTGTGCAGTGTGAATGCGGGCAATCGACATACTTAATAAATCAAATTTAGTTTTAATCGAAATTAATTAAGATCGATGACATGCGAGGCAAGCGAGGAAAATAATTCGAAGTGAACTTCATCGTTTAGTGAGAGTTATTTTACCGAGGTTTAACGAAGCAGGTCGCGATATTAATTGATTTCGTTCATGTGTGCCTTGCAGGTGCGTGCCGCTGGGTTAGCCTCTAGTCGATCTTCTTCAATCGGCTCACCGGACACTTCACAGATACCGTATTTTCCACCCTCTATCTTTTGCAGTGCATCGCGCACATCATTCCAACGTCCTTCAAGTGCAGCTAGTTCGGCACGACGTGTGTCGTACTCTTCTGTTCGATCGGCTACGTCATTAGGGTCTGCGCTTACTGTGTCAGAGTCGTTCATTTTTTCGACCCAATCTTCTGGCACGTCTGGATTGTGAATGCCGAGAGAGCGTAACTCATTGTTTAAAGCGGACAAATCAGCCTCCAGTCGGATTTTGTATTGTTCAGTATTCATAATTAAATTGTATCACTTTATCTTGTCTGCCGCGGCCGCAAAAACTGCACTGTCTGTCGCTATTAGTACCGTGTTGCGGTTTACAAAGCCGTATACCAGACGTTCCTTTTGCAGTTCATCACGCAGAATTCGCACGTCGTGATTTTTCACTGCACTGTCTACAAAAAACGGTTCGCCTGCTCCCCCAACGGTTCGAAGGGATGGATCGAAAGTGCCCTCAACTGGACTGCCGAAGAGTGGCTGTAGGTCGTTGATTAAAGAAGTCTCGCCCTCCAATAGTCCAGAAAATCCAGCGTCAAAGGAAGTAACGCGAAGAACTATGAATGACCGTCCGTTATAACGACCAAAGTTAATCGTTTCGATTGAACGTGTGAAACTACCCGGCAACCTTAGGTTCAAAATCTGAAGCACTGTCGCGGTCGGAGGCGTAGAGGCTGTTCCGGAAAGATCAATTCTCGGCCGCAACAAAGTAACAGCATTTTCTACCGGCACAGATATTTCTGTCATCTGCTCCAAAAACTCGTCACGATCATTGGTTACCGGTACATCTACTTTTTGATCGGCACTGATCAAAGAGATTGTCTCTTCTTGACCTGCAATCTCTTGGTTGTCTTCACTACCGCCACCAAATAACCACAGTGAAGCACTGACACCAAGTATGATCGACATCACCGCGATAGTGCCGATGCGAATAATTGGGAATGGCGATGGCTTAGCGGAGGCAAAGCGAATTGGTTTTTGGGTAGCAACCTGGGGTGATGGGGCGATTTCTTCTCGTGCAGTATTTTGAGTTTGTACGACAGCTGGCTCCTCAATAACTTCTGGAGAATAAGACGGAACACTGACGGGTTTTTCAACAGTTTCTACTGCAGCAGACAGAGGTACTTCTGCTGGAGGTAGTGTTGGTGCGACTGGTTTCGGTTCAATCGGAGTAATGACTGTCTCCGCCGCTACCTCTACTGGTTTTTCAATGACCGGTGGAGGAATAACGACTGCAACTGGCGGCGTAAATGGTTTTTGTTCAACCGGCTTCGGTGTCGGTGATGGCGGAGGTACTGATGGTGTCGCTGCTGCAGGAGGTTCCCCTTCAAAATGTGACCAGCTCGGGGCAGGAACGGCAGCACGACTTTTAATAGTCACTACAGCCTCAGGAGCAGATCGTTTTTCTACTGGCAGTGAGGTGTGTTGCGAAACAACTTTACGATAATCATCTTTTGGCGCCAAAGCACTTTGGCTGGCTGCTTTCAATACTACCTCCTTTCGACTTTCTACTGGCCTAACCTTAGGAACGGCGGCGGCTTTTTCGCTTTGCTTTTTTTCGAATTCTTCACGCTCCGTAGCGAACCACTCCTTGAGCGCTTGCCAAGTAGCAGAGAATAAATTAAAGCGGTCGTTTTTATGGTCAGAGATTATACTGCCTGCACTGGCACTGCTTTCAGCTTCCATAACGTCTATCCGATTAGGAGACGCCGCAAGAATTGAAGATGGCGTAACTTTATTGAGTGCAGATAATTCTTCGTTCAGGTTGTGTGAAACCGGTACTGATTGGACGGGTGGAGTAGCAATTGTCACCACTGGCTCTGACTTTTTAACAAGAGCAACCGGCGGTAGAGGTTTCGGTGGAGGTGGTGGCGGAGGTGGAGTGACTTTTGTCACTGGCGGCATAACGGTAATAAGCGGTGGAGCCTTCACAGCAGGTACCACTTTCGGCATCGGTTCTTCAGGCACAGACAAATCACCCCGCGCGTCCATAACGTCGCCGCTAAAAGTGCGCAGCCGTTTGATTTTGGAAACAACCCCCGTCATTTCGCTTATTATCGCATACGATGGCAAATAGATTTCGTGTTCATACACAAAAACGGTGCGGACAATGGCCGCACCGTTTTTTGATCGTTCCTAAAACAATTATAAATCGTCCGTGTCGCTGCCAACGGTTTTGATGGCTGGAGCAGATTCAGTGTTTCCAGTTCGGCGTGGCTTTGTCCCACCACGGTAACCAATTAGGAAGTCTTTTGGTTTTTCGTCCATATCGATAAAGTCATCGACGCTGTCACGCAGTCTTTGAGATGAGGAGCGACCAAAACTGATCACCTCCACCTGACAACCTTGTGACTTGATGTATTCAACTAAAGGTACGAAGTCGCCGTCGCCACTGGCGATCACGATCGCATCAACTTTGTGGGCCAACTTAATGGCGTCGATAGCGAGGCCAACGTCCCAGTCAGCCTTTTTTGCACCACCGTAAAAAATCTGTAAGTCCTTGGTCTTAATTTCTATACCAAGTTTTTCGAGGGCTTCAAAGAAAGCTGTCTCTTCCCCGCTTTCAGTATTAACTACGTAAGAAAGCGCACGGATGAGCTTTCTGTCTTGGAGCGCGGTCTTTACTACGGCTCCAAAGTTAACCTTTGAACGGTAAAGATTTTTTGCACTGTGGTAAAGGTTTTGGGTATCAATAAGGATAGCTACCCGTTGTTCAGGATGTCTAATAACTGACATATAAAATTTGAATGAGTTCTTTTATTAAAATTCAACCTTCGCGTTAACTATAACAGAGCGGCGGGGCCTATGGCCCCGCCGCATCCTTCTAATTAAACGATCTACTTCTTTAGACCAAGTTTTTTGATCAAAGCATCGTAGCTCTTCTTGTCCTTGCGCTCTAAGTAACGCAACTGCTTACGACGATCAGCTACCATCTGTAGGAGGCCGCGACGTGAGTGGAAGTCTTTGGCGTTTTGACGCAGGTGTGTGGACAATGCGTTGATTTGCTTAGTCAAAATACTTACCTGTGCTTCCGGTGAACCGGTATCAGCATCATGGCGTCGAGTATCTTTGAGGGCCCGCTGTTTCTGAAGTTTGCTTAACATAATTTAAATGAAGGGTCTGCTAGATATGCAGACCAGAGTCATAACCTGCGAAGGTTGGTAACACTATAGCATAATCTCGAAATTTTTCAACTCCCTATACGAATGGGTCTAATAAGCACAAAAAAAGCGGCCCGAGGCCGCTTTTTTGGCAATTTAGATCAAAACTTCAATTTCGGCGTTGGCTCGGAGGGATTGTAGGGCGGTATTTACAGCCTCGTCGCGTTTCATAGTTAGCAACTGGGACTGGATCGCCGCGCTGACCTCAGCCAAAGGCGGTACTTCGGGGTTGGTGGTCTTAACGGTGTTGTAGTAACTCTCTACTTCCGCATCTGTCACGGTTAGTTCATTAATACGCAATTCAGTTGAAAGGTATTGTTGAATCAGTAAGCCGTTTGCGATATCTGCCCGCACCATTTCTTCAGACAAGTTGGAAGCAGCTAGTGCTGCAGCGAATGCCTCGCTACCGCCAGCACCCTGGATAGCATTCTGGTATTCAGTATCAATGGCGGCCGCTTCAACGGTCAGCCCTTTCGCCTCGGCAGCCATTACTATTAGCTGACGGTTAACCAAGGCCTCTACAGCCTGTTCTTTCAAAAGCTCGCTAGAAGTAGCGGTTGATACATCAACTCCTTGAGCTGTATAAGCGGCCCGTAGTTGTTCGAGACTGCGTTCGTAAGCTTCACGATCAATTTCTACCCCATTTACTCGTGCCACTACCTCATTATTTGTATTTTCAGAGTTCGTCATCGGACTGCCTGGGCCTTTTTCAAAATAAAACCATGCACCTATGCCGGCTGCAGCTAAAACTAGCAGCACAAAAAATATCAGTAGGCTTTTATTATTACCGCGACTGCTGTTTTCATTCACTACATCGTTCATAGAGTTGTTCTTAATACTAGCAACTTGGCCATTGTATCATAAATTTAAAACACTCCGCCCCCGCATAAATGCGGGGGCGGAGTGTTTACGGCCTTTTATTAGGCGCGCTTCACGTTGATGGCTGAAGGACCCTTTGGGCCCTCTTCAACATCAAAAGTGACTGCTTCACCCTCACGTAGGTCGTCATACATGACGTCTACGAGAGAACGAGCGTGAAAGAATACGTCTTTATCTCCTTGATCTGGCTTAACAAAGCCAAAACCTCGGTCAGTTAGACGTGCGATAGTTCCAGTCATTCTACTCTGCTTATTTTTGTAACTCGGAGTAATGCGTTAGCACTACCCCGTACAAAGTTCTTCTACCTGTTCCTTCTTTTTGACTTTCGCGACCGTCCGCGCTCGCGCGAACTGAAAGTGGTCCAAGGAGAACTGCTTTGCCTGATCATTAAAGCACGCCCCGCCCACTTATTCAAGTGTAGTTCCTCTATACACGTAAATCGCCGTTTTGGTAGGCATTTGAAAATGTTTGTGGGTTAAAATATATTCATCAATGAAACGCTCATTTAAACGTGCTTGGCGCAAAGTACAACAACGTATTCTCTACACCAGAGCGCTCCGCAATCTAAGACGTCCAGTCTTTCCTGTTCGATTTCGTCTAGCTGTACGTTTTTTGTACGGCGCAGTAATTCTGACAGTAGTCCTCTTTACCGCGTTGACTGTTTATACGGTCGCAACCTTGTCTTTTCCTGCCAGCGAACCAGAAGAAAAAGTCGCTCCCTTCCCTGTCAGTGTTGATCCTAGTAACAAGACAATAAAGGAAGATCCGTCACTTGATAATTTCCTCGCCAATTCCGGACGCTTGCGCTGGCAGTTCCCGTCACTCATTCCTAAAGGACGGTTTGCACAATTCTTGGCTCGGTTAACCAACTCCTCTTGGTATCAAATGGCCATTCCTGGAGGTCGTTTGTTGGTCATTTTCCCCGGAGAGCGTAAAGAGGAAGTGGCAAAAAACTTCGGTGATATTTTAGGCTGGAGTCGGGACGAAAGGGCTCAGTTTCTTGCACTTGTCACGGCTGAAGAACCAGTTTTAACAGAGGGAAAATTTTACCCCGAGCGCTACTTAGTGGGTATAGGAGCTTCGCCAGAGGAGGTATCTAAATTGGTAAATGAACGCTTTGCTGGTGAGGTAGTAGATCGTTATCAAAGCGGGGCTGAGGACATCCTTCCTATGGCTGATGCACTCATCATTGCTTCCCTTTTAGAACGAGAAGCTTACGATTTTGAGGATATGCGCGAGATTTCTGGTGTCATCTGGAATCGTCTTTTCATCAATATGCCGCTTCAGCTTGATGCCACTTTGCAATATGCCAAAGGCAGTCGACCAGAGACATCGACTTGGTGGCCCGTGCCCATACCTGCCGATAAGTACATCAACTCTCCTTACAACACTTACAAAAACAAAGGTTTACCACCAACACCGATCTCTAATCCGTCACTGGAAGCAGTGGTGGCCGCTTTAAATCCGGTCAATACCGATTGCCTTTTCTATTTCCATCACGACAATGAGTTTTTTTGCTCAGCAACCTATGAAGAGCACGTAGCTAACCTCCGCAGAATTTACGGTCAAGGCCGCTGATAAAAAAAGAGCCCGTCATTGACGAGCTCACCAGTCGCGAGTTTTTTCAGACCAAAACCTTCAGCCTTTCCACCATCTGCTCAGGCGTATCTATCAAAGGATTGATCCTGACGATATTTTGGAATCCTTTTTCTGTTTCTACGGATTGGCGGTGGAAGTCGTTGTAAATATGATTGAACTCGATTTTCCGCCATTCTTTTTCCCGCTCATGCTTTGGAGGGTCACGCCCTAAACTCCATTCGACACATTGATTGAACGGAGTCACGAAGTACCAACCTATAACATTAGAGATCCCAAGTTTCTTTAGTCGGTCTGTGATCCATAGTCTCTCCCGTGTCGGACCGTTCCAGCAGTCTAGGATTAGCAGTCGTGGTTTCTTTTTGATCAGCCGCTTAGCTTTTTTCCACATTATCTCGTAAGCGATATGGTGACCACCAGAGTACGAGCCAAGCCACACTGTGCCGAAAAGCTCCATGAGGATATCATCCCTGCTTACGAAGTAAATGTCCGGATTGAGCTCGACAACTTTTTTACAGAACGTTGATTTGCCCGCGTATTGTGGACCAATGGTGAGAATGACCTCTGTCATCTGTATACCCCTTCGATTGTTCTCTGGGGTAGCAGATTACAGTGCGGTCACTCAAAGTCAAATCTAGACTAGTGCCTAATCAGACGTTTTTTTCAAAGTAAGGGCGTATTGATCGCTTAAGAGATGGTATGACCTAGAGCGGAAAGCCAACAAAGTCATTATCAAACCGATTGATCCGGAAATGATGAAAACCAGAGCAATACCACGTGCTTGTCCGGTTCCGAACCAATCTCCTATCAATGCGACGCCTGCCCCGGTGGTCATAAACGGAATAAAAATTAGTTGAGCGATCGGCCCGATCATGAAAGCTGTAATTGGTGTCGCGGCTGACTCAACACTTTGTGCAAAGCCGATGACCCGACCGAGTCTTTCGTACGGTACGACAGCTTGCATAACGGTATGTTCAGTGGCTTCAATAAAAGGCACCAAAGTCATCCAAAACAACATACCTATACCAAGCAAAATAATGGATGGTTGTATGGTGAAAAAAATACAAGTGATCCACAGCACTACGTTTACGAGTAACAATCTACGCAGTGGTCGGGAGCCTAGACCATATTTAGCAATGTAAGTGCTGCCGGCGATGAAGCCGAGACTTAAGAACGCAAACATTATTCCCCAAGTTTGCACTGAGACCAATGATAGACCGTACGGATCCATCAATGCCATAAATACTCCACCGAGGAAATTGTTGAAGGTAGTAAAAAAGATAAGGGCCAAAAGTCCCGGCATCGAAGTAATCGCTGCTAAGGTGCCACGAAAATCAAAATGGCTCGGTTTTTCCTCAGTATGAATAATGATCGGCTCCTCTACCTTCACAGTAAAGAGGTGGAGCATTGATACGACCGTGGCGATGAGTGCGCAGATGAGGGCGACATCCATACCGTAAAAACCAATCGCCAGGCCACTCAATACTGAAGTGACTGAGAAGCTCAGTCCATTCATTGCACCAATCATTCCGTTTGCCTTGTCTCGGTCCTCTTCAAACAATCCTCGCACCAAGGTCACTAGCGCAATAGTACGCAGGTTGCCAGCAACACTTCCTACAATCAAGATAACAATCAAAATCCATAGTTCTGGAGAACTTGGATCGGCAAACACCTCCCGAGGTGTCAGAAAAAAGAAACCGGCGCCGATGATGTAAGCCACTAGTGACAATACGTTCGAAAGGATAATGGCTGTATGTTTGCGATAACGGTCCACGATGCTGCCGAACAGAAAGGCACAAAGCATATTGAATACCGCGAAAGTACCTGCAATAAAGGAGGTTACTAGTACGGATTCGGTAGTGAGAAATGCCCAGAAGGTCAAAGCGAACCAGACAAAAGCGTTGGTGATAGTCGCAAGGGCAGAATTTGCTAGCAGGTTGTAGAAAATGAACTTATTTTTTTGCATATGTTTAGCTTCAGTGACCTCTACTATAACAAATTCAACCTTGGAATTAAGAAATGCATACCTATCCCGGCACAGCGTTACTAAGAAATGTTAAAATGCCTTTATGAAAATCTACTCTTGGAATGTGAATGGTATACGAGCAGTGCACAAGAAAGGGCTTTTTGTCCCGTTTATTGAGAAACATCAGCCGGACATCCTTTGCCTTCAAGAAACCAAGGCCGAACAAGGCCAGAGCGAGGTAGATCTTCCGGAATATGACGAATACTGGAACTCGGCCGACAAAAAAGGCTACTCCGGCACGGCTATTTTCACTAAAATAGCACCGGAGTCCGAGCGTAGAGGTTTGCCTGAAGATATCAAAAAAGCCTTTGATTTAAAGGATTCTTACGGTGACAGCGCCAGTGAAGGTCGGGTTACCACTCTAGAATTCGAGACTTTTTTCGTTACCTCGGTCTATACCCCAAATGCCAAAGACGACCTGTCTCGCCTGCCGGTCCGGGAACGTTGGGACGCGGCGTTCCTTACATATATGAAACAGCTGCAAAGTGAGAAACCAGTCATTTTTTGCGGTGATCTCAACGTGGCACATACCGAACTGGATCTCGCCCGTCCAAAAGAGAACAAAGGGAAGAAGGGTTTCACCGAAGAAGAACGTAAAGGTATCGAAAATATGCTGTCTGCTGGCTTCGTAGACACTTTTCGTTTGTTCAATCAAGACAATGGGAATTACACTTGGTGGTCACACTTCGCTCAAGCTCGAGAACGAAATGTAGGTTGGCGTATTGATTATGTGATGGCGGACAAAAATCTTAGTTCGTTGATCAAAAAAGCCGCCATTCATCCAGATGTATTTGGTTCAGATCATTGTCCAGTCTCCATAGAAATATCCCTTTAATCAAGGATAACTTCATAACTTGTCCTTTATAAAGGACAAGTTATGAAGTTATCCACACACTATGTCCTTTACACTATTTTATAAAGGACATAGAATTGTGGAAGGTCCAGAAAGGGCGGGCACCGCAAGGTCCTAAAGAGATCGTTTCACAAATAAGTTAGACCTCCAAAATCTAACAACGTTCATAACACACATTCCCACACAACGAGTATTTAGCCATACTCATTAGGAATTCACGTTTTGGGCTTGTGAGCCGCAAAGAGTGGTTGACTACTCGACCCTTCCTTTCGGCTCGCGTGCTCGAAAATATACTAAATAGTGAATTTCTTAAGGAACCTACTATAGGTTCCTACATACACAAGACAAGTACAACGTTAGAGACCCGGTCTGCGCAGGATCACCCCATAGAGGGTTCCATTTGAGGCTATTGCCTCCGCTATAAAAGGGCTCAACCATCCGTTCTTTGTACGTCGAGAGATGTGCACAAGGTCTGGAGAGGTAGGCAGATGATCAAATGTTGATCTTCTTTCCACCCCTCCAGACCTTTTTTGTATCTGACCAAACTATTACCGCCAGAAATGGACATTTTTCATTATTCAGGTAGTGTTACGGGTTGTTTCGCAAAGAGGAGGTACACCGTGCGCTGTAAGGTTGAACTGTCGATGGAATACCATAAGCCCTCGGGCAGATGGTTGATCAAAACTGCTGGGCCGAAAACACGATTTCCTGCCGAAGAGGAAATGGTCAGGTTGTGGGAAGCTCATTTCCCCAATGGCCGTTTGTTTCTCGGCAACGTGCTTGTCGGCAAAGTCTTTGCCTTCTATGTCGAGGTGAATGCAGGCAGTACAAAGGCGCAGCGTAGCGCCTTCCTCAACGACTTAGCTGCAGAGTGCCACTAGATTGCCCTTAGCCATTAATTTATGGCAAAAGCCACCAGAACTCTGGTGGCTTTCTATTACCCGACCTTATGACTCCTTTCGATCTCCTTAATGGCGGCCTCTTCCTCAGCCAGTTGCCGCTCCTTTCCAGCTTCACCCAGCTTTTTAAGGCTATTTTCGTCCAATTTGATTAATTCAGCGACCCGACCGTCCAAGTATTCATCGGTATTTCTAGCCGGATCTTGCAAAACCTCTTCCAATAGTGCGTGCAGTATATATCCCAGCTTTTTACCCGGCTTTTCCCCAGTTTGTACCATGATTTTATCCCCATCAGTCTTTAACATTTTTACAGATACCGGATCGCGACGAGCCTGATCTACCATGGCCTTGTATTTACGGAAGCGGAAAGGTTGCTCTTTAGGTCGGCCAGTGCCAACCCGGTCGCAAACTCGCAGATTTAGCAGATCTTCCATATTTTCCTCCCCCACCCTAGCAATTGTCCGACGAACAGCTGACAAGGTAATGGCGTCAGGGTCTGAGAAGAACATGTGCCAACGCACCAACATTTCGACTTTATTAGCCATTTCCGTAGGCATTTTCAAGCGTTTCATTATCTTGGCGGTCATACGAGCACCCACTACTTCATGGCCAAAAAAGGAATAGCGCTTATTTTTGCCACCCTCACGCCTAGTGGCCGGCTTGGCGATGTCGTGCAGGAGCGCTGCTAGACGCATTTCGGTCGAATAGTTCTTGTCTGCAGCCGCCTGAAGGGATCGTAAGAGGTGTTCGTACACATCGTAGGCGTGTATGCCGCCTTGTTCGCAGCCAATAGACTCCCTGAGTTCTGGCAAAATGTGTTTTAAAAGACCTAGCTTCTCAAGCATTGCGACGCCTAGCATGGGATTGTTGGAGTTGATGACACGAAGGAATTCGTCACGGATTCGTTCGATCGAAATATGACTGAGAAGGTCGGCGTTTTTTGCCACGGAGGTCATCGTCTCAGCTTCAATGGCGAAATTCAATTCTGCAGACAAGCGCACAGCACGCATCATTCGCAAAGCGTCTTCTCCAAAACGTTCGTCCGGATTTCCAACGGTTTTAAGACGTTTTTTGCGCAAATCCCCTTCCCCGTCAAACAGATCTACAAATTTCTGGTCGCTTATGCGATAGGCCAAGGCGTTGATGGTGAAATCGCGTCTTTTTAAGTCCTCTTCAAGAGATACTCCGAATTCAACCTTATCTGGCCGTCTACGATCCGAATATTCGCTCTCACTGCGGTAAGGCGTTACCTCCACGACCTTGAGTCGAAGGTCGTCTGTCTCCCCGTTCACAACACCAACTGTGCCGTAGTCGTTATTGCAGTAGGTTTCAGGAAAAAGCGCTTGAATCTCTTCTGGTTTAGCGTTGGTAGTGAGATCCCAATCTTTAGGCGCACGATTTAGTAGAAGGTCACGCACACACCCGCCCACTAGATATGCTTCAAAGCCAGCATTCTCTAGAATATCGGCCACATCCCCGACTTCTTTTGGTATTTCCTCGCGGATTATCATTGTGTTTCATTCTAGCAAATTAACGTTGCGTTTTCGCCTTTGTGACGTATGATAAGCGCACATTGCATCGGTGTGAGATTCATATTGGATGCAATGTATCGTTAACACTCGCGCTTGTAGTGAAATGGATATCA
The DNA here is from genome assembly GCA_001779595.1 of Candidatus Kaiserbacteria bacterium RIFCSPHIGHO2_01_FULL_46_22. Lineage (GTDB taxonomy): Bacteria > Patescibacteriota > Minisyncoccia > Phycocordibacterales > UBA918 > OLB19. Next base: position 91,024 of record MFKO01000008.1, on the reverse strand, counting down.
CAACTGACTTCGGATCAGTTATTGTAGGTTCGAGTCCTGCCAGGCGCACATATAAAAATCGGCGGGCATATGCCCGCCGATTTTTATATGTGCGCCCACAACAACAGTACCTGCGTACTGTTGCGTCAGGACTCGAAGCTCCGGAGATCGTTGTTGATAACTCTGAATTGAACCGTCGTTTATGTATATAATATATTCACTCTATGGTTCAAAACAAAGAAAAGTACCTAAAAGCAAAGGAATTTCGGCAGCGAGGCTTTACTTACTCTGAAATATCTAAGATTGTTGGTATATCTAAAGCTACTGTAAGCAATTGGTTTGGCAAGCAATCCTTTTCCAAGAAAGTTCGCAAGGATAACGAACTAAAAGCTCGTCGAGACAACGTAAAGCGGGTCTCGCTCGTGAATAAGGCTCGCAATGCAGAGCGCTCCAGTCGATACAAAGAAGCCATCAAGAGTGCTGAGACAGAGTTCAAACACTTTAAGGCGTCTCCCCTTTTTCTGACGGGCCTAGCGATTTATATAGCTGATGGTGACTTGATTCACCCCACGCAGATTCGCTTACCAAACCAGAGAACTTCTATCCACAAGATTTTCAAACGATTTTTGAATGAGTTTCTTGGTATGGAACGGACAGAAATCTACTCCAAGCCCCATCTCACCATCGTTAATGAGGCTGTAGCCAAAAAAAAGCTATTGGTGTGGATTGACCGTTTGCCCCGAATAGTATTAAATGGTTGAGCTCAATTGCGGTTGCGGCCATGGTTAAGTGGTATAACATATCGTTGCCAACGATAGGTCGAGAGTTCGATTCTCTCTGGCCGCACAGAATACAAAAAGACGCCTCAGGGCGTCTTTTTGTATTCTGTGCGGCCAGAGCAAGAGCCATTGAGGCTCTTGCGTAGAGAATCGAAGCGCCGCAGGTTGTTTCTGTGAGCTTTCAAAGCGAACAAAAACCCGAGCTGCCGACCAAGAACGCGAGCCTGTTTTATGAGCGAAGCGACACAAAACAGCCGCGATTCTGGGTCGATTCTCTCCGAACCCTGTTCTAAAAGACACACTTCCCTACCAGTAAACTTATAAGCTGTAGGCAAAACCCCCTTGCACCCTAGCAAAACAGTCCAGTTATACACAGTTAAGGGTCAGGCTTCAGTCAAAGCCGCGAAGGGGATAAATAAGTGGATAGGTGGATAAGGGACAGTCAAATTTGTCTCGAAAATCTTGAAATATGGCTAACAATGGTGTCTTTTTTGACTTTTATCAAAAATGCTGAAAGGATGATATGTTTCACGTGAAACATCAGATTGGAGCGTTTCATATGAAACATTTGCCTTGACTGCTGTAACACCAGGCTATAATTAGCAAAACATGCCCAAAAAACAAGGAAATAAGAAAACAGGGGACTTAGGTGAAGAAATTGCTGCAAAATACCTCAAAAACAAGGGTTTTTCTATAATTGAGCGTAACTATCGAAAAAAGTGGGGTGAAATAGATATTGTTGCACGTGGAACAGGGAATAGTGAGCCAAACGCCAATGTTTCATATGAAACATTGGAAATAGTGCACTTTGTGGAGATCAAAAGCGTTTCATATGAAACCAAGCAGATGCTGGAGTGGGCAGTTTCACATGAAACTTACCGCCCAGAGGAGTTAGTTCACAGTTTCAAGCTAAATCAGATAAGAAAGACTTTAGAAACATGGGCCTTTGAGCATAATTGGGACGGAGGGATACAAATTGACGTGATAGCCGTGCGGATGGTTCCCCGTGAAAAGTACGCAACGGTGAAATATATACCCAACGTGATAGCAGAATAGGGGTGTCCTTTATAAAAGACCGGCTGTCCTTTAAAGGACAGCCGGTCTTTTATACTTACTTTTGTAAGCTGAATCTAGTCGGGGCGCCGAGAATCGAACTCGGACCACTCGGTCCCAAACCGAGAACACTACCACTATGCTACGCCCCGAAATGAGTCACTGAATCAGTAAACACCCATTTACGGCTAAGATCATAGCATTGTAGAGAAAAAATTGCGAGATCTTAATATCTATATTTCGGCCAAAATTTCTTCGATACTGTCTTTCCAAACTACAGACGGGTGATAATTGAACAATACGTAGTCCTTGTATGGACCCAGAAGATATATCCTAAGGTTTTTGTCAGTCAAGCTCTTGGCTAACGCCGCTCCAAATTCCACATACATGCCGGTGCCGCCAGGTTCCGGTATCAAAATGAATAGGTCTGCCTCTAAAGCTCCATTTAAAGCCATTTGTGAAGCCTCGCGGGTGATTTCGACATTTTCAGAATAGGGTTTGAGTGTCTTGCCATTCATCCAATCAAACGTCATCTTATGGCCGGCTGCCTCCAATTTATCCTTAATTTCCAACGCTTGCTGTCTGAAGTCCTCGTTACTGAACCGTGTCGCAATATAAAAATTCATACCCCAGTGTATCAATTTGCCTCTTGGTAATAAAGTGTCGAGGTATAGGGAGTGCGTGAAAGACATCGGCATTTGGTACGTCTTTGGATATAATGGTTTCCACATGGTTGGTCCTAGTAAAAAAGGCAACATAGGTGGAAGTCAGTCCGACCGCGCAAGCGGGGAGGAGCGCTTTCTGGCAGCATTTGAAGAATATGGGGACGCCCTATTCCGTCACGCGTTTATTCGCGTCAGTGACCGTGAGCGCGCAATAGACCTGGTGCATGACACATATACCAAAGTCTGGTCATATTTGCGCTCCGGTCACGAGATAGAGTCCTTTCGCCCATTTTTATATAAGGTACTCAACAACTTAATAGTTGATGAATACCGAAAACGTCGTGAGTCATCGTTGGATGCGTTGCTTGCGATAGAGGGGGTGAACGAAGGTTCTTTTGATGAATTGATCGATGACAAGACAGAGTCAATTGCAGCAACGCTGGATGGTCGTCAGGCCTTTGAATTGCTGGATAGTCTGCCTGATGAATACCGTGAAGTTGTGACGCTACGCTTCGTAGACGGGTTAGGACCAAAAGAGATTGCTGAACTGATAGAGGAAACGGAGAACGTGGTGTCGGTGCGCCTACACAGAGCTCTCAGGGCCCTACGGGCCGCGATCGAGGCAGGAGATCAAGCAGGTCGAGTCAAACTAGAGCAAGAACGAAATTTACTATAGAGATGAAGAAATTTTCCGAACAACTAAAAAAGAAAGCCGACAGCATTCGTTTGCGGTCTGATGAAAAGCATGAGTTACGTCAGCGTCTTTTGGCGTATATGGAGTACCATCCGCTTTCAGAGAGTACAAGTAGTTTTGTACAAGAATCTTCTCGTGCACGATCGCTGGCTATGCGTTTGTCAGCATGGAATGGCTGGATGATTGGCAAAATCGCCAGCGCTTCCTTGGTGTTTTGTTTTGTAATAGTGCCGGCCCTAGCAGAGAAGGCTTTACCAGGAGAAATTTTATATCCAGTAAAGCTACGTTTTAATGAAGAGGTACGTGGGGCGCTCGTTTCTTCGCCGTACGAAAAGATTGAGTGGGAAACTGAACGTCTCGAACGTCGTTTAGCTGAGGCCAACTTGCTAGCTGATGCCGGTATGCTCACTCCGGATGCGGAAGCAGAGGTAGCGCGTGCAATCAAACAACACAGCGAGGCAGCTGAGCAAAGTATTGCTGATATAAGAAAGAGTGACAGCGATGACGCTGCCTTGGCTGAGATAAACTTATCTTCGGCACTTGAAGTACAGTCTGAAGTACTAGTAAAGCGCGAAGCGTCGGGAACTTCACCGTCTTCAGCTTTGGCGACAGCTGTTAATGAGGCAAAGCTCAGAGTTAATCATGGAGATAGTGAAATTATCTCCAATCAAAAGTTGCAAGCTCGTCTAGAAGCAGAAACTACCCGTGCTTACGAGTATTTCAACAGCTTGAATGGCGTAATTTCATCTGAGGAGAAGGACGATATCGATCGTCGTTTGTCTGATGTAAAGACCAAAGTCGATGCGGCTTCGACTTTGTCACAGACAGATCAAGCAACATCTTCGAAATTGTTCGTAGAGGCTCTCGGCAGCACGCGCAAGATTATTAGTTTCATGACCAATCTCGACGTACGAAAGAACGTCAATATAGAGGATCTTGTGCCGGTTACACCGACTGACGAAGAACGTCGCCAAACTCTTCAGCTGCGTCTAGAAGAGGCGGAGGATACTATCAATCAGGTAGAGATCGGGATTAGTCAGTTGGCTACAACTTCCAGTAATTATATTGAGCTTTCGGAGGGTCTTGAACAGTACAACGAACTACAAATGTCAGCAACGTCTTCGTTGGCGTCTAATGACCTAGTTGCTGCTGAAAGTTCTGCTGCTGACGCGCTAGACTTGGCCAAAGGATTGTTAAACAACCTTATCGCGCTCGGAATCGAGATTGAAGTACCTGTCAGTACAGACGAGCCTGGAGAAGATAACTGATTTGCAAGCTAGCTCAAAAACAAGAAAAACCGCTCATATGGGGCGGCTTTTCTCTGCTCTCTAGCTAGAGACAAAGAACTTTTCGTGTTCATTTTAATGAGCACGAATGTGTATCCTATCGTACTGTCTTAAGCGGCCAAAGTTTATATTGTTGATAACGTCATTCTAGGTTGTTCGTCAATAATTTTTGCAGAATAGGGGAGACAGTTTCGTTGAAAATCTGTGCTTTAAAAGCCAGATTGCCCTGTAGGGTAGTCGCTAGGTCAAATCCTGTTTCGTTCTTGAGCGCGCGGTCAATATGAGACAAGGTAATCGCATTTAGGATGGTAGAACCGGAATCTTTAGTTGTGATTACGCCGATCGCTCTGCCTAAATGATCGATCACGGGACCACCGGACGCACCTTTATGTCCGAGTGGGGAAGAGGCGAGAGTAATCACGTCAGCATATCCGCTATCAAACGTGTAGAGATTAGTAATTGTAGTAGTGGAGGTGATTCGTAAGCCTGAAGAAACTGCACTTTGCGGGTAACCAACCAAGATTACACTCTCGTTTTGATATTCAGTGGAAAGAGAATTGGTCGAGGGAGGTAAATAAGGGAAACGACCTGGCAGTTTTGTTTCGCTCACGGTACTGGTTACATAAAGAAGAGCGAAATCGTTTTCGCCAGTGCCTTGCGGAGCTGGGTCTGAGATAAGATCGGCGTGTTCAATGAGCCATGTCGGTGATATGTACAACAAATCTACTTCATAGGCCGCTGTAGCAGATTCTCCGGTTTTGATTTGGCAGTTAGTCTCCGATCCATCGGTATACTTTTCAAGTAAAAGAAATTGTCCAACGTGTGCGTTAGTCAAAACCACGCCGCGGTCGCTAATAAAAAATCCGGTGCCCGAAATGATTTTCTTGTAGTCAGAAGTTTTGGTCGTGCAATAAATATTGACTATCGCTTCTGCCAGATCTTGTTCAGCTGAAACATCTTCAGTGACAGCCGTTTCTTCAGTGGTCGATATGGCATGGTTCGTTGTGGTTGACTGAACCCCATCCTTAATCCTCTGTAGCGAAGCGTTGATGATATCAATCAGGGAAGAGTAGCGTCCATCATCAGTAACTGGTTCGGCAATCCCGTGCAAAGCGGTGGCCACAATGGCCGCCTTTTCTGCCACGACAACATTCTGGTCAATAATTGTTGACCACCAGCCTCCGACAGAAGCCACAAGTGAGACAAATAACGTCAGAATAGTAGAAAGAAGTGACATCACCATAATCTAACATTTATATAGAGCTTCCAAAACGCAGGTCTGGAAGCGATCGCTCGGGCGTGTTAGAATCGCGTGCATCGCGGGCATAGTTTAGTGGTTAAACAACTGCCTT
>MFKO01000008.1:48235-85190 GCA_001779595.1 Candidatus Kaiserbacteria bacterium RIFCSPHIGHO2_01_FULL_46_22 | reverse complement strand
GCTCCCAGCTGGGAGCTTTTTGCATATGCGGTGCGGGCAGAGCAAGAGCCATTGAGGCTCTTGCGTGGGGAATCGAAGCGTCGGACGATGTTTTTCTCGCATCCCTTGCGAGAAAAACGAGGAGACACCGACCAAGAACGCGAGCCTGTTTTATAAGCGGAGCGAAATAAAACAGCCGCTATTCTGGGTCGATTCCAAAATATTGGAGCGAAGCGAACAGCCATAATCGCGAGCGGTGAACGATTCCCCCTGCCCGCATAAACCATTTCGTATTTATGCTGATATAGTTAGGCTCACATGGAACCAAACATTAAACAAAGTAGCAGGTGGTTAATTGGGATATTAAATATCATCTCGTTGATCGTATCCATTCCAATTTTATTGTTTATAAAGAGTATTATTAACAACCCGTCATCTAGTTCATTTTCCTCAATCTTATTACTATTTTGGGTCGCCATTATATTCTTGATGGCCGTTTTAATCGTCATGTCTCAGCATAGACGAGATAATAGACTGGCGGTGATAGCTATAGGACTCCCCATCCTCTCATTTATTGGTTTTATCCTCTTTTTTATTAACCTTGCCTATTTTGTTCTTTAGATTTTATATACAAAACCGCCACGACTATAGTCGTGGCGGTTTTGTTCTGCAGAATAATGGTCTACTTCACCGCATCCTTAAGTCCCTTTGCAGCGCGGAATTTTGGCACGCGCATCGCCGGTACTTCGATAGACTCGCCGGTGCGAGGGTTACGAGCAGTGCGGGCTTCGCGCATCTTGGCTGAGAAAATACCAAGACCAGCAATTGAAACTTCCTGTCCTCGTTTGAGAGAATCAACGACGGAGTCGATCATACACTCAACAGCGCGTTCAGCGTCGGCTTTAGTGACGCCGATCTTCTCATGCACTTTATTGATTATGTCTGCCTTGTTCATAAAATGTGATGTGAGTTGATAATGCCTATTCGTTGGCTTACAAAGCATTATATAGCAAGCTTTTTCGGTCGCAACGACTTGTGTAACGAATAAAGTGTGTTGAAATTTCTCTCTTTGGTGAGAGGGCTACCTATGTTAATCTTTCGGCTATGTCTATCAAGATCGGAGTGATGGGTGATCGCGGCAGTTTTTCGGAAATGGCCGGCGAACAATATATAAAGAAAGAGTCTTTATCTGATGCAGAAATACTAACTCTAGTAACTGCCGAGGCTGTGTTAGATGGTCTTGAAAAAGGCTTGTGTGGTAAAGGTATTTTTCCAATTGAAAACAGTAACGGAGGGATTGTGATAGAAGCGGTGCACGCTATGGCCAAGCATCGTTTCGTCATAGAAAAGATGTTTGAATTAGACGTTCATCATAATTTGCTCGTCAAAAAGGGAATTACCGCCTCGCATATTAAAAGCATCAGTTCTCACGATCAGGCATTGAAACAATGTCGGATGTACTTGAAGCGCGTTTGGCCAAACGCCGACATTTTACCGTTTAAAGACACTGCAGCAGCTGCTAATGCGCTTCACGCTGGCGAATTGGCCGATACTACTGCTGTCATAGCCTCGCGTCGCGCGGCTGAACTTTATGGTCTAGATATTTTAGAAGAGTCCATTCAGGATCTTAAGTATAACTACACTACTTTTGTAGTAGCCACACGATTGGCCGAATAAAACAAAAAACCGCCACGTGGCGGTTTTTTGTTTCTGCTATCTTGCGTACGATATCACTCGTGTCTCGCGAATAACGTGTACTTTGATTTCTCCCGGATAGCGCAACTGCGCTTCGATGCTTGTGGCAATAGTGCGTGCCAGCTCGTGCATTTCTAAATCCGAAAGTTTTTCTGGATTGACTAACACACGCACCTCGCGGCCGGCGGCAATAGCGAAGGCTTTCTCAACCCCAGGTAGATGGGTAGCAATCGACTCCAACTCAGACAAGCGTTTAATGTAATTTTCGATTGAATCACGGCGTGCTCCCGGACGAGAACCAGAAAGTGAATCGGCTACCTGCACAATAATCGACTCAGGGGTTTCGTACGGATACTCTTCATGGTGAGCGCGCATTGCTAGGATCACTTTTTCATCAACACCATACTTTTCTAAGATGCGAATACCGATCTCAACGTGAGTGCCTTGTACTTCGTGACTGACTGTTTTGCCAATGTCATGAAGAAGGGCGCCAGCACGGGCAACACTTTCATCGGCGCCAATTTCCTTAGCAATAATGCCGGAGATATGAGCCATTTCAACCGAATGCCAAAGCACATTCTGCCCGTAACTAGTTCTAAAATGTAGTCGTCCAAGAATCGTAATAAGGTCAGGATGGAGACCTTGTACTCCGGCTTCGTAAGCAGCCTTGTCGCCCATCTGGCGCACCATTTTAGCGACTTCCTTACGGGCTTCTTCAACCATTTCTTCAATTTTGGCAGGTTGGATACGGCCATCTTTGAGCAACATCTCAAGTGCTACGCGGGCAATTTCACGACGGATCGGATCGAAAGAGGAGAGCACGATGTAACCAGGAGTATCATCAATGAGCACATCAACTCCGGTTAATCGCTCAAATGCACGAACGTTACGGCCCTCCTTGCCGATCACTTTTCCCTTGATGTCGTCGCTTGTTAGTTCGACACTGGCCGTCATAACGTTGCCTGGCATGGAGTTACCGACACGATGAATAGCTGCAAGTAACAGATTGCGAGCCTTTTCTTCATATTGATCTTCGTTGCCTTGTTCGAGTTTGCGCAGGCGACCAAGAAGGTCTTCAGAGCGCTCTTTCAGGAGAGCGTCTGTCAAACGCGCATAAGCCTCCTCGCGAGACAATCCAGCTACGGCCTCTAACTTACGATCTAGCTCCATCGCATGATCATCAAGTCGGGCTTTGATGCTTTTTACCTCCTCGATTTTTGTTCTTACGTTTTCAACCTGTGAGTCAACGTCGATTTGTCTTTGATCAAGTAATTCCTCGCGTTTATTTAGGCGGTTTTCCTTACTATCCAGCTTCTCTTCGAGTGCACGGCATTCGGCCTTAGTCTCTTTTTCCAATTCGGCAGCCTTGTTCTCTGCTTTTTCTATGATCTTGAGGGCTTTTTCTTCCGCATCAAGAGCTTTTTCCTTGAGGTCCAGCTCCAAGGAGGAGCGCAGGGACAGGGCGTGTCGGTATCTTACGTAGTAACCGACAATAAGACCAATTACGAGTGCCGCACCGAGTAATACCGGTATCGGCATAGGGTCGTTTCTAAATGAATAATCCTCTTTCCAGTCGTTTCTATCGTGACAGCCAAAAAGCCATTTCAGGGTAGCATTAAATCAAATAATTGAAAACCGACGCCGCGGCCCAAAGGGCCGCGGCGTCGGTTTTACTTCAAACACCTCTTATTTATAAACTTCGTCGACGATGCCGTAGGCTTTGGCCTCTTCAGCATCCATAAAGAAGTCACGCTCAACGTCTTTTTCGATCTGCGCTAGTTTCTGGCCGGTGGCTTTAGCTAGCATCTTGTTTAGACGATCACGAGTTTTCAAGATGTGCCGTGCAGTGATCTCGATGTCAGTCGCTTGTCCCTGTGCTCCGCCAAGTGGCTGATGAATCATTACTTCAGCGTTCGGCAGGATAAATCGTTTACCCTTAGCTCCTTGTGAAAGCAATAACGCTCCGCCTGAAGCTGCCATACCGACACACACAGTGGCCACATCAGGCTTGATGTGATGCATTGTGTCGATCATTGCCAGTGTAGAACTGACACTTCCGCCAGGGCTGTTTATATATAGGTAGATGTCCTTCTTCGCATCTTCAGCTTCTAGGAAGAGAAGTTGAGCCACCACCAGATTAGACATATGATCCTCAATCCCGCCGGTAACGAAAATGATTCGTTCCTTGAGCAGGCGAGAGTAAATGTCATAGGCTCGCTCGCCGCCAATCGTCTTCTCAATCACCATCGGCACCAGTTGGTTCTGGATGTCTGTATTTTTAATTTCCATATTTCAAATTCAAATTTTCAATTTAGCTACGAGCGCATAGTAGCAGGTTTGAGAAAGAAAATAAAATTGCCCAATTTAATCGGCAGGTTTATAATCGGAACACCATGTTGCTTAGTAACACCCTCTCCACTTGGAGTAGCTTCTGCCAAAATAACTACCAAATAATCCGCAGCAGGAGGTAGCTTTTAATGTTTGTAATTAAAATCCGCCTCCTGAGGCGGATTTTCTGTCTCGGGAGGACCAAAAAGCGAGGGTAAAATGAAAAGGAAAATAAATAACAATCGGCTTACTAACGAGGCCAGAGCTTGCATAGGGGTTTCTGTCTATAAATTAAAAGCAGATCCTACACAAGCTCCAGGAGTAGTAGATTGCTCGTCATTTGTACAATGGCTGCTTTCTCTGGAAGGAATTGCTTTGCCTAGGTTGGCATTTGAGCAGTTACATTTTTGTAACCAAATTGTATTCGATCCCTTGGAAGCAAGGGCAGGGGATTTGATCTTTAGAACTGGACATCAGCCGCAGTATCTTGATGATCCAACTCTTGCTGTTGGGCATGTTGGTTTTGTTACTGGCGACTTAACGGTAATTCATGCTCCGTCGAAGGAAAAGGGAGTAGTTGAGGATCCAGACGTACTTACGTTCTTTAGCTATAAAAGTGCTGGTGTTTGTCTGGGTAGGCTAGGCTAATTTAGCCAGAGTTCTTTCTAAAAAGGCGATTGCACATGTGCAATCGCCTTTTCTTTTGTTCAGTTTATCTTTGAGTTTCTATTGGCTCTCTAGGAATTTCATCACCGCTTCATTTTGTAGAACAGAAGCAACGTAGATGCGGACGCGATTTTGGTCGGCATCCTTGTAATGTTCGAGTAGGTTTTTCACTTCCTCCTCTAGTTTTTCTTTCTCCGGTTCAATCTTTTCTTGTTTGGCAATCTCGTTCAATACCAATTGTAGGCGAGCGCGCTTTTCGGCCGCAGGAGTCCATTCTTTCTTCAGGTCTTCACGGTCTTTCTTAATGTGGGTCAGATAATCATCCATTTTAAGACCAGCACGTTTGATATCTTCATCCATTTGCGCAAACATCTGATTGAGTTCTCCGTCAATCATAATTTGAGGCAATTCAAAAGTGCTGTCTGCGATGATTTTGTCGGTCAGGGTGGCGCGGTGTAGGGCCGCGGCGTCACGGGTTTTTTCAATAGCTAGGTGTTCACGCAACTTAGCCTTGAAATCATCTACGGTTTCAAATTGTCCCGGCGTACCCAAGGTTTTAACCAAGTCATCGGTCAACTCTGGTATCGGTAGGTCTTCGATATTTTCAATTGGTTTACCTTCGTCGTCATGCGCTGGCCCTTCGTGTACTGTGCCATCGTCGTGAGTATGCGTTTCCTTCACTCCGTCAGCGGCTTTCTTTTGCAAACGTTCATAAGCAGCCTTTTGTCGTAGGATATCCTGAATTTGCTTATCGACATCTTCGTCGGTAACTAAGACTTCGGTTTTGTTTTTATTCAGTTCTTGCGCAGTAGCTTTGTAGTTAGGCAGAGTTATTTCAGGCATCACAGATATAGTGATGATAAAACCAAGCGGATCGCCGGCGGCTATCTTAGTGATTTCGATTTGTGGATGACCAATGGCGTCAATTTTGTGTTCAGACAAGATGTGAGGGTACACAGAGGCCAAGGCTCGCTCGGCCATCTCAGTCATTATATTGAGCTCACCAATTTTAGAGACAAGCACACTCTCCGGAAGATGTCCGGGGCGGAAACCATCTGCTTTCACGTTTTCGCCAAGCTTTTTAAGCGCAGCGGAGCGGTGTTTTGCAAGTTCAGTTTCGGGTATTTCCCCAGCTACCTTAATTTGGGAGCCGGCTTCTTTGGTAATAGAAAAGTTTTTAACAAAATCATTAGACATAGTGCCGCATTAAAGCATTGAGACCGGGAAAAAGCAAAGCGGCGGGGGCCATAGGCCCCGCCGCTTTATAACCCTAACTAATTTATTCCAATTCCGCGTCAATCTCTGCTTCGATTGCATCTAGTTCTGCGTCGGCTTCATTAAGTTCTTCTTCAGTTGTTGATGCCTCGGCTTCTATTTCCGCAAGTTCTTCTTCGGTTGTTTGTGTGGATGCGCCGTCGCTGTCAGTGGAAGTGCTGGTATCCATCGCCGCGTCCATTGCTGGGACTTGCTCCATAGGAATTAGAGTTTCAATTATTTTGTCACCCCATACAATCACTGCTCCTAGCAGAACAAGTGAAAACACAAGTAAGATAACCAAGAGTGGTGATATGTGACGCTTTGGTGCTGGAATCGTAGCTGCTTCTGCGGGTACACTTTCAGCCGGCATCTTCAGTTCGCCAGTTGGGATTTCTGGTACAGGTGCTGCCTGTTGCTGATTTTGATTATTATCCATAGTTTAATGATCACTTCGATTGATTGGTAATTTACTCCTGCTCGGGGCTAGTGCTCCCAGTATTGTTTTGTCGAGTGGCTTCACTTACACCACGTTCAAGATTAGACTCCGATACAGCTGTTTTAAGAGCTGCTAAAGCCTCGCGTAGTAAAGAGTGTGCTGTACGAATAAGCTCACGCACTTCTTGGAATTGTGCTTTGGTATCTTGCCAGTCAGTACGTGGGTCATCTGAAGTAGCGGCGTATTCTACGTTTACATCAATGCCGGCTAAAGCCGCTTTAGCCGCGTCTAGAGTGCTATCTGTTTCTTCTAACAATGCGTTGACCTCACTAGTGTCCACTCCACGATCAGCAAGTCCATCTGCTCGTGCCTGTAGACGGGCGTTTAGTTCTCCAATCTTAACAATTGCCCGATTCAAAGCCTCCGTTACTCGTGCTCCAGCCTGCTCGATCTTTTTTTGTACACGTTCTTCGAGAGCGGCTTTTCGGGCAGCAGTACTGCTAGCCATTTCCTGACGTTTTTGTTCAATCGTTGCTTTACGATCAGTTATTTTGGTTTCCCATTCAGCTCGCTTGGTTTCCATTTCAGTCTTACGGGCAGCCATTTTTTCTTCGCGTTCAAGTCGGCTAGCTTCCATAGCACTTTTTCGCTCGGCTACTTTCGCATCAAGTTCAGCTTGTCTAGATTCTGCGTCGGCAGCTCTGGCGGCTCGTGGCGCTTCAACGGCATCACGTTTTATGATCGGTTGTGTAGCGTCGCTGCTGGTGCTCGTGTCCTGTGCGTTGGCAGCGCTAGCAATCACTAATACTAGGGCAGTGATGCAGCCTGCCCAGAGGCTCGACGATAGGCTTAGAGGTTTTTGTTGTTTGTACATAATTTATATGGATCTAAATGAATTGAAGGTGCGTAGCGAGATGTTATTTTTGATACCGAAAGCTAACCGCAAGGCGGCGCGTTTCATTTGTATATTATAAAACGGCTGGGAGCGAAGCTCCCAGCCGTTTTATACACAACGTCACAATCAGTGCAGTTTAGTTCTTAGCTGCTTGGTACATTTCGCGACTCTTTGCGAATGCTGCTTTTGCCTCAGCAGCGCCATGCCAAGCGCCAACTGTTACTTCTTTGTTCTGTACTTTCTTGTATGTTTCGAAGAAATGAGTCATCTCTTTTTGGAAATGTGGATTCAAGTCAGCAATATCTCGCACGTTTTCGAAACGAGGATCGTCAACCGGTACAGCCACCACCTTATCGTCGCGCTCTCCACCATCAATCATTTCCATAATGGCGACCGGTCGAGCTTTTACCAATATACCTGGTGCCAGTGGGTGAGTCGTTATTAGTACGACATCGAGGGCATCACCATCGTCGAATAATGTCTGTGGCACAAATCCGTAGTCAAAAGGATAATCCTGGGCCGAATGCATAACACGATCAAGTGCAATGATGCCAGTCTCTTTATCTATTTCGTATTTATTTTTTGAGAATTTTGGAATCTCAACAATCACATTCATCTCGTCAGCGCTTCCTGGATCAATGTCGTGTAATAGATTCATAGTGTGAATTTAGATACTAAAGTTACTTACGAATATCTTAACCTAATTCTTTCTCGGCTTCTTCAGGAGTGTCGATTTCACCCTCCTCATCGGAGGCGATCGCGTCACGGTCAGTAGTCGGTTCATCGGCCTCGGTTTCAACAGCTTCAACTGTATCGTCGATGGCTACTGAAGTCTCGGTCTCCTCTTCGGTTTCTGCTACGGTAGCAGACTCTGGCGCGGTGTTTTCTGCATCGGCCTCAGCCAATTCTTCACCCTTAGTAGATATGATATCTAGCTTCCAACCGGTCAGTTTTGCTGCTAAGCGTACATTTTGTCCGCCGCGTCCAATGGCTAGAGATTGCTGGTCAGGTGCAACTTCGACGGTAGCACGTCCGTGTTCACCAGTTTCGTCATTAGGCTCTTGATCTATTTTGACTGACAAAACACGAGCCGGGGAGAGAGCATCTTCAATAAATGAAATTGGCAAAGAAGACCATTCGATGATGTCTATTTTTTCACCTCCAAGTTCACTCATTACAGTTGAGACACGTACTCCACGTTGTCCAACTAGAGAACCAACTGGGTCTAGGTGTTGATCACGTGCCATAACAGCTATCTTAGATCGGCTACCAGCTTCACGAGCCACTGCCTTAACCTCGACAGCACCACTCTGAAGTTCGGGTGCTTCAATAGCAAACAAGGCGGCTAGAAAATCAGGATGAGAACGTGAGAGTTTTAGAAACACACCGCGAGACGTTTCGTCGACTTCCAAAAGTAGGGCACGTACGCGTTCTCCTGGTCGAAAACGTTCGCCGGGTATCTGTTCTTCGTAAGGCATCACTGCTGTGATACGGCCGAGATCTACATAAAGATTGCCGCGTTCAAAGCGTTGAACGTGACCCATAACGATATCGCCTTCTTTCTGTCCGAATTCTGATAGAGCAGCGTCTTTTTCTGCTTCGCGTACCTTTTGGATGATCACTTGCTTAGCGGTCTGAGCAGCAATGCGGCCGAAGTCGTCCTTAGGCTCGAGAGGGAAGATCATTTCTCCGCCAACGGTTACGTCTTTTTTGATAAGACGGGCATTGTCGATCATGATGTGTTTCTCAGGATCAAAACGTACCTTCTTGTCAGCAGTTATCTGCAGAGTGTCTTCTTGGGCTTCTTCCTCATCATCTTCGTCGGTCTCTGCCTTCAACATAGACTCATCAACAACAAGCTTCACTTGCTCAAAGGAGGTGGTGCCGCTTCCAATATCAAAAACAGCCCGCACGATTTGACCACGCTTACCAAATTCTTTTTTGTAGGCGGTAGCTAAGGCCTGCTCGATTGCCTCAAGCATCTTTTGACGCGGAATGCCGCGCTCCTCCTCCATCTCGGCCAGTACTGCGTTAATTACTTTTAAATCAAACATAATAATCTAGGTTCTAGGTTTTTAAATAAAATGAAGGCCCGGCCAGAAGCCGAGCATTTCAATCGTGTTTACACTATAACACACGCCCTTATAAATTCAAACTAGGGGTCTATAGAGTGTTCAGGAGTTTAAGGGCCAACTTCAGAGCTTCGGCTGAAGTCGATACTTGGGGATTGTCGCTTGTGATCTGTATAGTCACGCGCCGAGCGTCAGTAGCGGGGTAACCGAGTGATATTAGGGCATCGATCGTGTCGGAGGTATGGTCTGCCGACCTACTGCCAGTCATATTTGTGCCAACCAATGCCTCGTCTTCAAATTTTTCACGCAGACCGGCAACTATCTTCTCTGCGCTTTTCTTGCCAATACCTGAGAGTTTCGAGAGTCGAACCGGATCATCATTGGCTACCGCCTCCTTAATAAGACCAACATCAGCCTGCAGCATTATTTGGAGAGCTGTCTTAGGACCGATCTTTGGCAGAGAAATGAGGTGTTGAAAAACTTCTAATTCATCACGAGTCTCAAAACCGTAAAGATCAAGCGCGGTTTCTCGTACGGCTAGATAAGTGTGAAAGAGAGCCGGTATGCCGAGTGGCATAGTATCAGCGGGACGGTTGGTGTGTATCAAATAACCGATTCCACCAACTTCAATCACCACTTCGGGTGGTCGGACTTCGGTTACTTGGCCGTGTACAGTTCGTATCATCGTATGATTATAGCCCACATCTTTCTTTTGGTCGTTAACCATATCGAGGTGATACAATAAATTCGAGTTTTGCAATGAGTGCTATAGAAGATTCACAACTACATCGTTTTATCTCGTCTGCCGGCTTGGTGACTAAAAAGGACCTGATGGCAGCCGAACAGATGGCAACATCGAGTGGTCGCTCTTTGGGCGAAGCGCTTCTTTCTATGGGTTACCTGAATGAGGACGATATGCGTCGCGTTGAGGCTTACATTTTAGGAATCCCGTTCGTCACGCTCGATCCTCATTCAATTGATTTCTCTGTTTTATCTCTGATCCCAGAGCCGATTGCTCGTGACCATAACATCGTTGCGTTCAAAAGAACAGACGGGACGCTTGAAGTCGCTCTCCTTAGTATCGCCGACTTGTCCGCCGTGGAATTTGTAGGAAAGAAAAACGGATTACGCCTTTTGCCACGCCTCACCTCTACAGAAAGCATCAGAGGAGCTTTGCTTCAATATCAAAAAACCCTAAAGAACCAGTTTGGTGACGTTATCGCCGGTGCCGTTAAGGAATTCTCTAATGAATACAGCAACACAGAGATTACTGACGCCGTACTGCTTAAGCTAGGTAATGCGCCTTCTTCGGCACGGATTGTAGATGCTCTCTTGCGACACGCGCTCATTCAGGAAGCTACAGACGTTCATATTGAAGCGCCTGAAAGAGAAATTCTTATCCGTTACCGTATTGATGGAATTCTTCGTAATAGCCTGACATTACCGCGGTATGTTGATGCGGCTTTGATTTCTAGACTGAAAACATTGGCACGTATTGATCCAGTTAATCGTCGTGGTCCGCAGGAAGGACGTTTTAAGATGGAGATAGACGGACAAAAAATTTCGGTTCGGGTCTCTACCTTGCCAGTATTTCAGGGTGAGAAAGTGACTTTGCGCTTGGTTCGGGAGAATAGAAGCGGCTTTACCTTGGAAGGTATTGGTTTCCACGGCTTGCCGCTTGAACGGGTTTACACGGCGTTGCGCCAAAAGAGCGGACTTATTTTAATCGGTGGTCCTGCAGGCAGCGGCCGTACGACTACGCTCTACACATTATTGGATCTTTTGAATACACCATCTTTATCATTGGCTACGATTGAAAATCCAATTGAATATCAGATGCCAAGAATCAGTCAGACTGAAGTTCGGGAAGATGTCGGTCTGACTTACTCTGCCGGATTACGGGCGATGTTGCGCAGTGATGCTGATGTGGTGGCAATTGGAGAAATAAGCGATATAGAAACGGCTCGGTTAGCAGTACAAGCTGCCGAGACTGGCACATTGGTACTTGCCACAGTCAATGCTTCTAGTGCTGCGGACGCGGTCAAGAAGCTACTTTCTTTAGCTGTTGACCCTGCACGACTAGCGAACGCTTTTACTTTGGCGATCGGCCAACGGCTTTGCCGGGCGCTCACAAATGAAAAGGAACCATACACACTAAAAACCACCGATCGGGAAGAGTTGTCTCAAAAGGCTGATTTGGATTTGGTAATGATGCATTTAAAAGAAGAAGGAATTTTGAATGGCGCCGCTACTTGGACTTCCGTACCTTTTTATCAGCCAAAACCTGATGTTGTCGAGGATGAGGCGTATCAGGGGCGGTTTGCTTTGCATGAAATAATGTCCAACTCCAAGGCTGTTTTGGCAGCTATCGAGAGTAATGGTTCGGCTGCTGATATTTTGACGGTAGCCAGAAGAGAGGGAATGCCAACGCTTTTTGAGGATGGTCTCTATAAAGCCGCTCGGGGTGCAACCTCCATCGAAGAGGTGAAACGGATTTTTGAAATGTAGAAGCTAGAGGCTGTGATAAAATTGTTTCATGCTAAAGCGTCGTCGGATACTGGTAGTAGGAAACTGGAAAATGAATCCAGCAACCCTCGCTAGGGCTGAAAAACTTTTTGTAGACGTCGAGAAAACTATTAAGAATAAAACGTTACGAGTTGATATGGCGATTGCTCCGCCACTTCTCTATGTTGGTGCGCTGTCTGAACTTTCAGGTCCGCAAAAGATAGAATTTGTGGCGCAGGATGTGTCGACGCACGAAAGTGGTGCACATACTGGTGAAATTAGTGCAGCCATGTTGCGCAGTCACGGTATCAAATGCGCCATCGTTGGTCATAGTGAAATGCGGGCGGCAGGTGAGAGTGACGAAAGTATAAATAAAAAATTACACGCCTTGCTTGCAGTTAAGTCGGTAGCAATTTTGTGTGTTGGAGAAAGCGAACGTGACGGTAACGGGAATTACTTCGGGGTGGTTGAGGATCAGTTGAGAAGCGCCTTTTTGGATATAAAAATGGATGATGTTAAACGTATGGTCATTGCTTACGAACCAGTCTGGGCGATTGGCACCGGAGTTAATGCTCGACCGGAGGATGTGGAAGAAATGCGTCTCTTTATCAACAAAGTTTTGACGGATCTCTATGATCGCGCCACTGCTGAAGCTATACGTGTCTTATATGGTGGCTCAGTAACTCCGGACAATGCCGCAGAATTACTGAAACAAGGAGCAATAGATGGTTTCTTGGTTGGTGGGGCAAGTTTGGAAGCAAAAAAGTTTGTAGAGATAGTGAAGATATCTGATCAGTATGCAAAATTGGCTTAATTGGTTTAAACGGGGACAATCGGTGTCTATATCCAAGCTTCCGTCTTTTGAGGACATTTCTGAATTACGAGGTAAAAAAGTGCTGCTTCGTGCTGGCCTCAATGTTCCCGTAAAAGATGGAAAGGTGGCAGAATTTTTTCGTATCGAACAGGCTCTTCCAACCATTAAGTACTTACAAGCCGAGGGAGCAAAGGTAATCGTTATTGGTCACATTGGGCGCGCACCGGAAGAATCCTTAGAACCAGTTTATGAAGTACTTCGCGATTCAGTCGGCGCTAAATGGGGTGGAGAGCTTTCAAGCCAGACAGCTCTTCTTGCTGAGGGACTAGGGGAAGGTGAAGTACTTTTGCTGGAAAATGTCCGCCGCGATCCGCGAGAAGTAAAAGGAGACGACTCATTGTCCGCTGAATTAGCGGACTTGGCTGAGGTTTATATCAATGATGCTTTCGCTGATTCGCATCGTGATCACAGTTCGATCGTCGGCATTCCAAAGTATTTACCAAGTTACTTTGGCGCATCATTTATAAAAGAATACACAGCTTTATCTAGTGCCTTGGAACCAACCAAACCTTCTCTTTTTGTTATCGGCGGGGCCAAATTTGAAACTAAGATGCCACTAATTGAGAAATTTTCCTCTCGTTACACGCAGGTGTTTATCGGTGGTGCTTTAGTCAATGACGTTTTCAAGGCACGCGGTCTTCCGGTTGGAAAGTCGCTGACCTCAGATATCGATCTCACCAAGAGTGATATTTTAACAAAATCAAACATCATTCTTCCGGTTGATGTGATAACCAGTAGTCCGTCTGGACGACGAACGGTCAAACCAGAGGAGGTAAGAGAAGATGAAATGATAATGGATGTTGGACCAGCGACTATTGAAATGCTTTCTCCTTACATCACTTCCGCCAGTACGATTTTGTGGAATGGTCCGCTTGGCAATTTTGAACAAGGGTTTGTAGATGGGACTGAAGGTTTGGCAAAGTCGATAGCTCGTAGTCAGGCCAACTCTATTGTAGGAGGAGGTGATACTGTAGCTTCTATAAATGGACTTCATTTGGATGACGACTTCAGTTTCTTGTCGACGGCTGGCGGCGCGATGCTTACATTCTTAGAGACCGGAACATTACCGGCGATAGAAGCTGTTTTAAAACGCTAGGGTGGACTTTATTTTCTCTGCGATTGCCGCAAGAGTTTCATCGTCGGCCATTTTTCCTCCAGAAAGTAGAGAGCCTAGATCATGATTGTCCTTTGGCATCGGGTAAAGCTTGATATGAGTATGAGGAACTTCGAAACCTTCGACTACCAAACAGGTACGAGCGGTTTGTAGTGCAAGATCAGACGCGCGGGCAATTTTCTTGGCTACCGTGAATAGATGTAGGTAAGTCTCGTCGTCTAAATCAAAAGCATAATCAAGCTCTTTCTTTGGAATTACTAAAGACTGGCCCGATACAGTTGGAAATTTATCGAGTATTGCCACGCAAATATCATCCTCATAGATGAAGTGTGCCGGCACTTCGCGGGCGATTATTTTAGAAAAAATCGAATTAGTCATAAATGCTATTATATTGCCCATAACACGTATGGCAACTTATCGTTTGGCGGAGCGGGTGAGCGAAGATTTATTGACGCAACTCCTACATAACCGAGGTCTAACTGAAGAAAAGGCGATTGGGGATTTCCTCTACCCCGATTACAACAAGCACAGGCATGATCCTTTTCTTCTTCACGATATGGACAAGGCTGTGGAGAGGGTACTTCAAGCTGTTAAAGATGGTGAAAAAATTGCTGTTTATGCTGACTACGATTGTGACGGTATTCCCGGAGCCGTCGTATTGAATGATTTTTTTCGCGCCATTGGTTTTGATAACTTCATAATTCGGATCCCACATCGGCACTTTGACGGCTTTGGTTTGAGTGAGAGTGCAGTAGAAGAGATGCATCGAGATGGAGTACAACTCATCATTACGATAGATTGCGGCACGTCCGATAGGGCAGCGAGTCTGCGGGCCGCTGCCCTCAAAATCGATCTCATAATCACTGATCACCACGAGCCACCTTCTGTGTTACCAGAAGCAGTAGCAATTGTTAACCCTCGAATTGGCGACAGTTATCCATTTCCTCACTTGTGTGGAGCGGCGGTCGCCTTCAAATTAGCTGAAGCGTTAATCGAGCGCGGCAATTTTTCTCTGAAACCTGGCCAAGAGAAGTGGTGGCTCGATATGGTCGGTATAGCTACAGTCGGTGATATGGTGCCGCTCTTAGGTGAGAACAGAGTGTTGGCTTCATTCGGATTGCAGGTTTTGCGTAAGTCACGCCGGCCGGGTCTGCACCAGCTTTTGCGCAAGGTGCGCACGGATCAAAGACGTCTGACTGAAGACGATATTGGATTTACTATCGGTCCACGGATCAATGCTGCTTCAAGAATGGATACACCAGAAGATGCTTTCCTGATGTTGTCTCTCCAAGATGAAGGAGAAGCTGGTGCGCGGGTTAATCACTTGGAAAAATTAAATAACGAACGAAAAGGAGTGGTCGCGTCAATGACTAAAGAGTTGAAACGTCGCTTGAGTGAGATGGTGGAGATACCAGATGTATTGGTAATGGGTAATCCGGAATGGCGGCCGGCATTGGTCGGGCTTTGTGCTAACGGACTTTCTTCGGAGTATCGTAGGCCGGTTTTTTTATGGGGTCGGGATGGACAGGGTGTGATAAAAGGTTCATGTCGAAGTGGCGGTGGTGTTTCTGTGGTGCGACTAATGGACAAGATCTCAGAACATTTTTTGGAACACGGAGGACATCACGCTTCTGGCGGCTTCTCAGTTAAAGAGGAATCAGTTTTCACTCTTTCTAAAAGCTTAAATCAAGCCCATCAAGACTTAGGGGCCGCAGCTTTAGCTAATGACGAAAAAGTAATAGACGCTACTTTAAATTTGGCTGATATAAATTCGTCACTACTTGGTCATCTGCGTCAGTTGGCACCGTTTGGTGCCGGCAATTCGAAACCACTTTTCAGTTTTGCTGGTGTTTCACCACTTAAGGTAGAGCAGTTTGGTAAAACCAAGGAGCATCTGAAACTCATCTTTGAAACCCCGCGTGGGCAAATGGAGGCTATCGCATTTTTTGCCACCGTCGATCAATACGCTGTTACTCCAGAGGTAGGGCAGCCGCTTCAACTAATAGCGCACGTCGAGGAGTCATTCTTTATGAACCGAGCGCAAACCCGCCTACGTATCGTTGACATTATTGAGAATTCGTTCTAATATCTCGGCCGGCCAACAAGGAGAGAAGAATGTTCTTAATGGAATACCCGGACTTTCCCACTACTAACCCAGCATTGGGAACTTGCCGCAAATGTGGCACGAGAATCAGATTGTCATACTATGGAGATCGGGAGGTGGTTTCAGTCCATCCACCCCGAGGCCCTAGGTGCGAAGGCACTTTCCATCCTCCGAAGTAAGTCATTTCCGATTCGTCACAAAAGGTCGCTCACAGGCGGCCTTTTTTCTTTGCTAGAATATCTCTATGAAAAAAATTACGGTATGGAGCGATGGTGGAGCTAGGGGTAATCCCGGTCCAGCCGCGATTGGTGTTGTGATAAAAGAAGGTGAAAATTTGTTGGAAGAAATTTCTGAAGCGATTGGTGACGCTACCAACAACATTGCTGAATATACTGCCGTACTGCGGGGCCTTGAAGTTTTGCGCTCGCGCTTTGGAGCAGAGACTAAGGAATTGGAAATCGAATGGAAACTGGACAGTGAGCTCGTGGAGAGGCAATTGGCAGGCGCCTACAAGATCAAAAATCCCGGGCTACGCGAGTTGTATTTGCAGATTCAAGATTTAAGAGTGCATTTTCCACAACTTAACTTCGTCCATGTACGTCGTGAATTTAATAAAGAGGCAGATCGACTGGTGAACGAAGCTCTAGATAAAGATTAAAGTGTTGTACCTTGCTGTTGCTGCTTTCGCTTTTGGTATCTTAGTTAGATCGTTTTATGAGGTGTCACTTTCGGTAATCTTGTGGATAGCATTGGTTGGAACGGCAGTGGCCCTAAACGGGCGCAGAATGGGCTCCGCCCATTCTGCGCCCGTTGTTTTATTTTCAATTGCAATTTTGTGTTTCGCGCTCGGCGCGGTCCGTCTTCAACTTGAAAGTGATAACGCAATCAAACCTTTTCTTGAAGATTTGGTTGGTGATCAAGTAGCTTTAGAAGGTGTCGTAACACGTGATCCGGAAGTGCGGGCAAATTCGGTGCATCTTTATGTAAAAACAGAACACGGTCTGATATTAGCGACAACAGAAAGCGGCGGTGATTGGCGTTATGGTGATTTGGTTTTTTTGCAGGGTACATTGAAACGTCCAGAATCATTCGAAACTGATCTTGGTCGCACGTTTAATTACCCAGGGTATCTTCTGGCGCAGCGGGTTTCATATATGATCAGCTATGCGAAAGTAAACCGAAAAGCGGCCGACCAAGGTAGCGCCCTGGTCGGCCGCTTGTTCGATCTCAAACATGCATTTATGCGGAGAATAGAAGTTTATTTACCTGAGCCATCGGCTGGACTCGGCGAAGGCTTATTGCTAGGGGTTAAGCAATCACTCGGTGAAGAGTTGGAGCAGACATTTCGTAGGACGGGCATTATTCACATCGTGGTTTTGTCTGGCTACAACATAATGATCGTTGTTTATTTTATCCTTTATTTATGCCGAAGTTTTTTAAGCAAGCGCATTAGTACTTTCTTTGGCATCTTGGCGATTGTCGCGTTTGCAGTGTTGGTAGGAATGGGAGCGACCGTAATACGGGCCAGTATTATGGCCGTACTCCTACTCGTTGTGGGTTTGACTGGACGTATTTATTTGGCCTTAAACGGATTGCTTCTGGCGGGTGTTTTGATGCTTCTATGGAATCCATATTCGCTAGCTTTTGACGTAGGGTTTCAATTGTCGTTTCTGGCTACACTGGGGCTGATATTACTCACACCACACCTAGAAGAACGTTTACAGTGGATGCCGAGTGCATTTAAGTTACGCGAATTTTTGGTAGCGACGGTAGTTACCCAGCTATTTGTTTTACCACTCCTCCTTTACCAGATCGGGGAATTTTCCGCAGTGGCGATCATAGTTAATGTACTTGCATTGCCGATGGTCGCTCCGGCAATGCTCCTTACTTTCCTGACTGGCGTAATCGCTTTTGTATCACCAGCTGCCGCTCTTCCAATCGCTTACGTTACGCATCTTTCACTTGCTTACATTATAAAAGTGGCCGCGTGGTTTGGTGCGTTACCGTTTGCTTCGTTTATGGTCCCAGCGTTTTCGTTTTGCTTCGTGCCGATTGGATATTTGCTGTTGGGTTATTTGGTTTGGAAGTTGAACCGGCCTCATAACTCCTTGAAAGGGTGGACGATTGTTGAAACTAACAGCTGAAAACATAAAATGGGTGAAGGCTTTGCCTTCACCCATTTTATAGACCTTCTATTTTTAGCTTTAAACTCTACTCGCGACCACTTCCCAGTTTAGATTTTCAAACACTGCTTCGATATACTTAGTTTTTTCACTCGGCGGATAGTCGAGCATATAAGAGTGCTCCCACATATCGATGCCTAGAACTATGTCCAGATCGGCTAGGTGACCAAAGTGTTGTTCGTCGACCCAGGCGGAAACTAGTTGGTCAGACTGACGATCTAGGTAAAGCATTGCCCAGCCTACGCCGCGAGTCATGGCAACACTCTTGAAGTGTTCAATAAAGTTTTCTAGCGATCCCCACTGCTTTAAAATCATTTGGAGCATCTTTCCATCGGACAATTCTTTGGCACCACCCACAAACTGCGCAAAGTAGTATTCGTGATTGCGCATCCCACCAAACTCAAAGCCCATGCGACGCAGCATCTCTGATTTGGCGTATGAATCGTTAACTTTTTCCAGTTCCTCACGAATGTGATTGACGTGTTTTACGTAGCCCTGGTAAAGCTTCAAGTGCTCATTTATCGACAGGGAAGAGATGCCTTTAAGGTCCGGGATATCAAACGTTTTTGCTTCGTATTTCATTGGCATATGATAACAATAAAACGATATGGATGAAACGCTGATTAAACGACGTTTAGTAATACTCGGGACGCTTTTCTTGGCGGTAGCGGTGGTGTGGTGGCCGGAATTTTCCGGAGGCAAATTCCGGCTGTTTGGTGTTGACACGTGTGATCCGTCACAGCTTTGTGTGGTTTTTCTGGACGTTGGCCAGGGCGACGCAATCTTTATTCAGTCACCGACCGGTGTTCAAATGCTGATTGATTCCGGGCGCGGAGACAATGCCGTATTACGTGAACTTAGTCAGGTTATGGAGTTTTCCGATAAAGACCTAGATTACATAGTCGCTACCCATCCCGATGCCGATCATATTGGAGGCTTCGCGGAAGTTTTGGCTCGGTATGGTGTGTCCAAAGTTATCAGGACAGAGAATGAAAGTGATACGGCGATTTGGCAATCAGTGGAAAAAGCAATCGAAGCTGAGAGGTCAGAAGTTTATTACGCTACTCGCGGTCAAAGCTACGATTTAGGCGCGGGTGTTGTGTTGGAGATTCTGTTTCCCGATACAGACCCACGCGAAATGGAAAGTAATACTGCTTCCATAGTGGCCCATCTGATTTTTGGTGAGACCTCACTTATGTTGACGGGAGATTCCCCGAAAGCAATCGAAGAGTATTTGGTTTTGGTTGAAGGAGAGCACTTAAAAAGCGATGTTCTTAAAGTGGGACATCACGGGTCTCGTACCTCAACTTCGGAATTGTTTCTGGAGCATGTTGCACCAACTTATGCGGTTATTTCAGCCGGTAAAGATAATTCCTACGGACACCCGCATTTAGAAGTCACTGACCTTTTGTTTAATAGTGGAGTGGAAATATTGAGTACAATTGAGCACGGCCAGGTTGTTATTTGGTCGGATGGGCAAGTAATCAATCTAAGATAGATTGCCAATTCGGCGGTCGCTTTTGTCTAAGTTATAATGTTTCAATAAACATTTATTTCGATAAAATACACTCGTTCATGATCAACTCAGGTATGCGGAAAATTCATTTACTGATCGCGTTATTTATTTTTTTAGCGTTTACACCGCTAGCAGAAGCCGCATCAACTGGCACTACTTTAGACACGGTACAAAGGGCCGAGGTTTTGCAATTGATTGATCAGTTAGAAGCGCGTATTGCAGAGTTGCAACAGGCCAACATCAAAGCAGTGGTAACATTTCAGTCTAATTCAGAGGCAAGCATAAGTTCGGTATCAAAAAGCGCCACACCTCGCATATATGGCCGTGCAAAAGGGGTGGAGGAGGTTACGCTCGCCATCTTTAATCAAGGGAAATCAGTTTATGGACCGATTGAAATCAAGACAGAAGACGGGCCTTGGTCACACCAAGTGACAACGGCCTTACCGCTTGGTGAAAATGAATTCGTGCTCTACTTAAATGGCTTCTTGCGTCAAAAATTTGCACTTCCGTTCGAATTCACAGTCGCGGAATTGAAGGTTGATCTAAACGGCAAGACAGTCTTGTCTGTCGCGGACATCAGTGAGCAGGAAGCGCGTGCAAAATGCGTCCAGGCTTACGGTGACACAGCACAATATGGGATAAAGGCTGGCGATACTTTGGAGTGTCAGTGGAACGGAGTAGTTTTTACAACCGTAGAGAAGTAATTGCGTTGATTCTTGTAAATACAAAAGACGCGAGGCTCTGCCTCGCGTCTTTTGTATTTCACTTCTGAAAAGATTAAATAAGTCCCGCAGTCTTCAGAGTCTTGTAGGCGCCGTTTTTGGCGATAGTACGTAAAGCTTTGGTTGAAACATTGAGTGTTACGTAGGTTTCGATCTCTGGTACGAAGATGCGCTTTTTCTGTAGGTTTGGAGAACGACGAACCTTGCCGCAAGGGTTAAACTGCGTCGCACGAGTGCGGTTAGAGTAACGGCCACCCACTTGGGTGCCTTTTCCTGTGATGTCGCAAACCTTAGCCATATGTGCGCGAAATACTATCATACGAATCAGATTTTGCAACCATCCGCCAATACGTTACCATTGCTTATCTATGGAAATCACAGTTATAGCAACCATCGCCGTTTTAATCATTTCAATCATTTTGCATGAAATGGCCCACGGCTTCGCCGCCGACCGTTT
This sequence comes from Candidatus Kaiserbacteria bacterium RIFCSPHIGHO2_01_FULL_46_22, assembly GCA_001779595.1. Classification (GTDB taxonomy): domain Bacteria; phylum Patescibacteriota; class Minisyncoccia; order Phycocordibacterales; family UBA918; genus OLB19. Next base: position 64,387 of record MFKO01000008.1, on the reverse strand, counting down.
GGGAGACCCTACAGCCCGTTTGCAGGGCAGGTTGTCACCTAACCCATTAGTTCACATTGATCCATTAGGGTCAGTTGTAGTACCGGCGCTGCTCTTCTTATCCAACGCTGGCCTGATGTTCGGCTGGGCTAAACCAGTGCCATACAATCCCTACAACCTTTCCGACCAAAAGTGGGGTGAAGCCAAGGTGGCCGCTGCTGGTCCAGTTACCAATGTCGCACTAGCGCTTCTTTTTGCTCTTCTTATCCGGTTTGCGGCGCCACTCGGTTTGCCAATGGCCTTCACTGATATTGCTGCCTATGTGGTCTATATCAACTTGCTACTGGCGTTTTTTAACCTAATTCCTATCCCACCTCTAGATGGTTCTAAGATCATCCAGCCGTTTTTACCACTTCGGGCCCAGCTTGGCTACCGTAATTTCGTGCATAGTTTTGAACGTTGGGGATTGATCGGCACCTTCCTATTTATATTTATCTTCATAAATTTCTTCTGGGGCCCGTTCTCTGTGGTCGTTTCGTCCGTATTCACTGCCTTTACTGGTTTACCTGGAATGTGATACATTTAAGTTAACGAAACAGTTCTTGCCCGATAACAGTGGCGGGGAGCGTAGCATCAAGTTCTTCAAAAGAACGCTCCCCATTCAGGCGGCCTCGACACCCTCTCCTCCTCCAAGGAGTGTCGAGGCCGCTTTTCGTTAGAAAACGGTTGCAAAATTATCTATCTATAGTAGAGTGTGCGGGCTTTATGGCAACGATCAGACAACTAATTAAGAAGAAGCGCGTTAACCCAGTTCGAAAGAGCAAGGTGGGTGCTTTGGCGTCCGGTTTTGATAAAATCAAAAACCGCCCAAACGAATACGAATCTCCGTTCAAGCGTGGAGTTTGTACTCGTGTTACTACTAAGACTCCTCGTAAGCCGAACTCAGCTATTCGTAAGATTGCTCGTGTCCGTCTTACTAACGGTCAGGAGATCACCGCTTATATCCCAGGTATTGGTCACTCACTTCAGGAGCACTCCGTAGTGCTTGTGCGCGGCGGTCGTGTGAAGGACATCGGTGTTAACTACACTGTGGTTCGTGGTAAGTACGATGCTACTGGCGTGGACAAGCGTCGCCGAGGTCGTTCTCGCTACGGTGCCAAGCGCCCTAAGTAACCAAGACAAGACAAATTTATAAATCGCTATAGATAATAGACAGGAACCATATGCGAAGACCAGTAAAAAAACGAAATATTCCAGGACCGGACGTAATGTTCGGCGATGTGTTGGTGGAGAAGTTGATTAACTACGTAATGTTACGTGGTCAAAAAGAGACTGCTCGCAAAGTCGTGTACGCCGCTTTTGATGTAATTAAGAATGACAAGGAGGGAGGTGATCCGGTAGAGGTTTTCAAAACTGCTCTCCAGAATGCCGGTCCTTTGATGGAAGTGCGTAGTCGCCGCGTAGGTGGCGCTAACTACCAGGTTCCTCGCGAGGTTCGTCCAGAGCGACGCACCAGTTTGGCACTCCGTTGGATTATCGGCTCTGCCCGTAATGCAAAAGGCATTCCAATGTTCAAAGCGCTCGCTTCTGAAATTCTTCTTGCTGCCAAGAATGAAGGAACAGCCGTGAAGAAGCGTGATGATGTGCACAAGATGGCGGAAGCCAACCGTGCCTTCGCTCACTTCGCTTGGTAGGAGTATTCAAATATTTTTTCAAAGCCTCGGACACTACGTGTCCGAGGCTTTGTGTTTGTGGAGTCGTTATGGTTTAAATGACGTAGGCTTTTCTTAGAGGAGGTTCTTAAGATGAGTAGCCAAGTAAGAATTAGAAGGCTGCGCGTGGGTGAGGTATCCGAAGCCGCGCAGATTGTCGGGAAAAACTATTCCACCAAATACGAAATCCAATCAAAGGTTGAGTTGCGGGCTATGTTTAACGGCGCTCCTTTCCGGCCCATTTATTTCGTAGCAGAAAGGAGGTGCAGAATAGTCGGTTTTGCTGGCTGCGTAGTGTCTTGGATGGATTACGGCGCTTACGAGATACTTTGGGTAAATGTAATGCCAAAGTATCAAGGAGAGGGAATTGGTCAGGCGTTGGTAGCTCACACCTTGGCATACATAAAAGAGCAGGACAGAGCGAAATTCGCTTTGTTAACAGCGCGAGGTTCGCTCGTGTCGTTCTATCGGAGCAAGTTCGGTTTCAAGTCAATGGGACGAAAAGGTGACGAACACCTAATGCGCCTCATCCTTTGATTCAAAGATGACAAACGTAAAAGGCCGCCACGTCTGATGTGGCGGCCTTATTGTTTCCTCTCCGAATTATTTCTTAATTATGTATATGCGGAGTGTCTCAATACATCTTGAGTTGTCTTCGCCGCCGAAGGGAGTTGACCATTCGACATACGACTTTGCATCTGCGGCCGACAGAAACGCTCGTGGATTCGCTTCGTCTGTACTGAAGACTTTTCTATTTCGTACCATCTGCGCGGTACGAATACATTGATCAGCCTCAGTGCTGAATTTGTCGTAAGGCTCGGCACTGAGTGCATTCTGAAAGGTCGCTGCCAGCAGTCCACTAACTATGAAGATCATGCGCATCGGATACCTCCTTTCGCGCTGTAGAACCAGTGACTTAATTAAAATAGTAGCACACGTAAAAAGGCCGCGATCATTTCTGATTCGCGGCCTTAGATGTCTCATAGGATGGCTGGGTCACTTGCGGAAGAATAGTCCGACTATTCCTTCGAAGACCTCAATGATTGCGTACGCACCGACAACGAATAGTGCATATGCAAACGAATGTTCCAGATTCAAGAGTGGTACCCATACGGCCCATTCGTCAGTAAGGACAGCTTCCAAATTGTCGGCTAGCCAACGGGTTCCGGCCTGAATGTAGCGAAGAGCTGGAGCCTGTTCCACAGCGCTGTAGATGTACAGAGCCGTGCCGAGTATCATGGCTATTCCTCGGACAGTCAAAAAAGTCAGTATTCTGGCGAACATTAGTCCCTCCTGTGTTTAGCTTTGTTAATAATAGCATATTTTAGTGAAAAGTCAATGAAGGGGCCAAAAAGCTTCACTTTTTGGCCCCTTCGCGGTTGCCGTTTTGGCACAAATACCGTATAGTACCGGCACTTTCGTCTAGGCCTCATCCATCTGTATGAGTTTTAGTTCGCGCCCGCGCGCTTTTATTATTTAGAAAGTTTACTAGTCCCTGAACCCTAATCCTTTACCTTAAATTTATATGGCCCGTGAATTCCCTCTAGCAAAATTGCGTAACTTCGGTATCGTCGCCCACGTAGACGCCGGCAAGACTACCACTTCCGAGCGTGTGCTTTTCTATACTGGTATGTCGCACAAGATCGGTGAGGTGCACGATGGTGCTACCGTGACCGACTGGATGGAGCAGGAGCGAGAGCGTGGTATCACCATCACCGCTGCGGCGATTTCTTGTAACTGGTCAAAGACCGATGTTGAGGATCGAAAGGACAAGGCACAGATGTACACTTTCAACATCATCGACACTCCAGGCCACATCGACTTCACGGCTGAAGTGAAGCGTTCGATGCGTGTACTCGACGGCGCGGTTGTGGTGTTCGACGGTGTGGCTGGTGTGGAGCCACAGTCGGAGACCAACTGGCGTTACGCTGACGAAGCCGGGGTACCGCGTATTTGTTACATCAACAAGATGGACCGTACGGGTGCATCTTTCGAACGTTCTTACGAATCTATCTTAAAGCGCCTTTCACCAAAGGCTGTTCGTTATCAATTGCCTTGGGGAGCAGAAGAAAACCTTCAGGGTATTATCGACTTGCTTGAGATGAAAGCTTACACCTTCACCGGTGAGATGGGTATGACCGTGACTCCAGTCGATATTCCAGCTGACTACGCCGAAGAGGCCAAGAAGTATCATGACGAATTGGTGGAGCGCATCGTTTCAACCGACGACACTTTGATGGAGCGCTTCTTCAGCGGTGAACAAATTGCTCTTGATGAATTGAAAGCGTCTTTGCGTAAAGCAGTGATCGGTAACCTGATTTTCCCAGTGATGACCGGTTCTTCTCTAAAGAACATTGGTGTACAACGCGTGCTTGACGCCGTGGTGGATTACTTGCCGTCACCAGTTGACCTACCTCCAGTTAGAGGCATCAATCCAAAAACTGATGCGGAAGAGTTCCGTAAGGCTGATGACTCAGAGCCGTTCTGCGCGCTCGCCTTCAAACTCCAGACCGACCCATTCGTTGGCGCGCTCACTTTCTTCCGTGTTTACTCTGGTACCGTGAAGTCTGGTAGTTACATTTACAACGCCAACACTGGCGAGAAAGAGCGTCTAGGCCGTATCGTTCGTTTGCAGGCCGATAAGCGCACGGAAATTGAAGAGGTATTTGCGGGTGAAATTGCTGCTGGTGTGGGTCTTAAGGATGTTAAAACATCCCACACTCTTTGTGACGAGACACACCAACTAACTCTTGAGCAAATTACCTTCCCAGAACCAGTGGTGGCAATGCGTATTGAGCCGAAGACCAAGAACGACCAGGAGAAAATGGGTATCGCAATGAAGAAGTTGTCTGACGAGGACCCAACTTTCCGTGTTTCAACTGACGACGAGACAATGGAAACCATTATCGCTGGTATGGGTGAGCTTCACTTGGAAATTTTGGTGGATCGTATGAAGCGTGAATTCGGTGTTGAGGCGAATGTTGGAAAGCCACAGGTAGCCTACCGTGAAACTATTCAGCGTGAGGCTGAAGCAGAATACAAATACATCAAACAGACTGGTGGTCGTGGTCAGTACGGTCACGTTAAGATCCGCATCCGACCAATGCAGCCTTTGGCTGAAGGTGAGGAGGTTAAGAAGAACGTTACTCGTGATGAGCACTTCGAGTTCATCAACAGCATCAAGGGCGGTGTTATTCCAGGTGAATTTATTTCTCCAATCATGAAGGGTGCCAAAGAAGCGATGGCTCGTGGACAGGTGGCGGGTTACAAGATGGAAGATATATCAGTGGAACTCTATGACGGTTCCTTCCACGATGTGGACTCCTCAGAAATCGCCTTCAAACTCGCTTCTATTAACGCTTTCCGTGAGGCTGCTAAGAAAGCCGGCGCTGTTATCCTTGAGCCGGTGATGCGTATCGAGATCACTACACCGGAGCAATTTATGGGTGACATCAACGGCAACTTGGCTTCCAAGCGCGGTATGGTGGAAGGTTTTGAAGATCGTGACTTGGTGAAGGTTATTCGCGCCAAAGTTCCGCTATCTGAACTCTTTGGTTACACCACTACACTTCGCTCTATGACCGAAGGTCGTGCCAATATGACAATGGAATTTGATCACTACGAAGTTGTTCCTCCGAACATTGCGGAAGATATCAAAAAAGCTCGTGGCTTCGTACCGAAGGATGTTGAAGAATAGGAATTTTGAAATTAAACAAAAAGGGCGGCTCGTTAGACCCGCCCTTTTTGTTTGCAGAGATGACAATTCGGGTCCATACTAAAAACAGGAGCACCCTTGAAAGGAAGGAGAAAACGATGACGCATCCAGCTCTTAAGTGTCTCAGACAGTACTATCCACAACTCACCGTTCAGCCTGGCGGGCAAACGGCCAAATACGTATATTGTGAAGACGAAGATGTGGTTGTTGCTATCGGAGTGTCCCCTGTACCAATGGCTGCAGGAATGTCTGTAAAAGTGCAACTTACCCGCCCTTCGATTGAACATCAGCTGTCGCAAGAATATTTGCGTCAGCTGGAATTTGCGCTTGAAGAGCATAATGTTCATGTTACTCAAGCGCCACCGTACACTGTAGTTTTAGGACTTACATTGCCGGATGTTTTAAGAAAGAGCGGTCACTTCATTCCGGAGCGTATGAAAGTATTTCTAACAGAATGCAATGATCTACTTAACGTGATGCAACTGGTGTATGGAGTAGTTGATTATTGTGCTAAGAAGGGATGCACGGAAGAAAATACTGTCGCAAGATGGGTCGAACTGACCATGCTAGGAGTAAAAGAGAATGTCACTGTTCACTGAAGAATAAGGCCCGGCTTTCAGAAGAAAGCCGGGCCACAGTGTTTTTAATTTTTAATATTGGAAAAAGAAAACCGCCTGTCCACGATGTGTGAACAGGCGATCTGTGTGTGACTGAGTCAAATCACCTTGACTAGCGGTTATTTGAAACTGCAGTAAACGCTTCCTCTTTCCTCAAATCTCTCACTCTCTCCCATTTTCCGGCGTGGAACGGAGATTGGCGAGCAAGTATTAGATATGGCGACTTATGCCAGGCCCATACTTTGTAGGTGAGTGAATCCAGGATGAGGTCGCCTTTATTAGTTCTTATAGTCAAGATGGCATGGCCTTCACCATTGCTGACAGCTTTGGTAATTAGCAACGCTGAAATCGGAAGTCCCAAGGCTGCCAATTTTTGACGTTTTACAAGGACGTAGTCCTCACAATCGCCGTAGCCAGATACTGGATATACCCACTTCTCCTCGACGCCGTACTGGTCCTGATCGGTCATGGATTGAATTGTCCGGTTGACCTCAGCATTGACCGATGTTATCAGCCCCCAGGTATAGTTATTCAAAGCCACAACCCTCACTTCCTTATGAGGTTTACAGTCAGACGGATGGGTCTTGCAGTACACGTAGTGGCCCACTAGCATTTCTGTCTTTTTACCAGTAGCCATAAACGTCAGCTCTTCCATCAGAGTCTGTAATTCAGACGATGTGTTACCGGGCACATTGTGCGCCCGGGTAGATTTTTTAGTTGGCTCAAAGAGGAAATCTCTGAGGGTGAATTCGGCTCTGGCCGAAACGGGGCTGATGACAGCGATTACCATCACTGTTGCGACGATTCTCAAAAAAACTGCGAACATTTCGTTCCCCTCCTTTTTCAGGATGTTGACCAACCTTCAGTATAGCACAAATCACAGATTTTTCAATAGATATGTGGATGTGTCAACCCAGCACCTACTTTGGCCCTTTTAGGCCATAGGTTAGGTGCGTGGTCAACCTTGCGAAGCGTTGCAATCACTGGCTTATTCCTGTACGATACGCCCACCTGTACACGGTTTTTCCGTGGGAATAAGCGATCTTTGCAAAGGAGACGTGTGCCAAGCGGCAACGCGATGTTCTCGCGCCGTTGCCACTTTGCGCAAGTTCCGTTTTCCACGGATTAAATGCAGTGTGCGGGCCATTAAAAAATTTATTTAACTAAATTAGTTATGGCAGATTTCGATCGTTCCAAGCCGCACATGAACGTGGGAACCATCGGTCACGTGGACCATGGTAAGACTACGCTCACTGCTGCTATCCTAAATGTTCTCAATGCTAAGGGCGGCGATTATGGCGCCAACGTAAAGGCTGTAGAGGACATCGACAAAGCACCTGAAGAAAAGGCGCGCGGTATTACTATTTCGCTTTCTCACAGCGAGTACTGGACTCCTAATCGTCACTACGCACACATTGACGCTCCGGGCCACGCTGACTACATCAAGAACATGATCACTGGTGCTGCACAGATGGACGGCGCTATCCTAGTGGTAGCTGCTACCGACGGTGCGATGCCACAGACTCGTGAGCACGTTCTTCTTGCTAAGCAGGTAGGCGTACCAAAGATCATCGTCTTCCTCAACAAGTGCGATATGGTTGAAGATGAAGAGATGCTTATGCTCGTAGAAGAAGAGCTCCGTGAACTTCTTGAGAAGAACGGTTTCGACAAGGAAGCCCCAATCATCAAGGGTTCTGGTCTTAAGGCTCTTGAAGACACTTCAAGCGAATGGGGTCAAAAAGTTCTTGAACTTGCTGACACTATGGACACTTACTTCCCAATGCCTGAGCGTGAGCTCGACAAGCCGTTCCTTATGCCAGTTGAGGACATCTTCTCAATTGAAGGTCGCGGTACGGTAGTAACTGGTCGTGTAGAGCGTGGTGCTATCAAGGTTGGTTCTGAAATTGAAATTGTCGGTATCAAGGACACTGCTAAGTCAACAGTGACTGGAGTTGAAATGTTCAACAAGTCACTCGATGCTGCACAAGCTGGTGACAACGCTGGTATCCTTATCCGCGGTATCAAGAAGGAGGATGTACACCGTGGTCAGGTATTGTCTGCTCCGGGTTCTGTAAAGCCTCACACTGACTTCGAAGCTGAGGTATACGTTCTATCTAAGGACGAAGGAGGTCGTCACACACCATTTTTCACTGGTTACAAACCACAGTTCTATGTACGTACTACTGACGTAACCGGCGAGGTTACTTTGGCTGACGGCGTAGAGATGGTTATGCCTGGTGACACTGCCACCTTCAAAGTGAAGTTGGTAGCTCCAGTAGCACTTGAGGAAAAGCAGTCTTTCGCTATTCGCGAGGGCGGCAAGACCGTAGGTGCCGGCGTGGTCACTAAGATCGTCGCCTAAGCTTAATCGTAAATTGACATGGCAACTGCAACTAAAAAGACCGTAAAACGCGCAACGAAAAAGGAGGCCACACCGGCTGACGCGCAGAAATTGCGTATTCGCGTGCGTGCTTACGAGCACAAGATTCTTGATGCTTCGGTAAAACAGATCATCGACACTGCTTTGCGTTTTGACGCCAAGGTAGTTGGACCGATTCCTCTGCCAACTGAAATCAAAAAGTACACCGTTAACCGCTCGACGTTCATCGATAAAGATGCGCGAGAACAATTCGAGATGCGCCTCCATAAGCGCGTACTCGACATCCTAAATCCGAGCGGGAAGGTAGTAGAAGCGTTGACTAACCTCTCTCTACCGTCCGGTGTCTCGATCGACGTTAAAATGAACTAGTTGCCATTTGAAAACAAAAAGCCGTGGGCCTTTAGCCCGCGGCTTTTTGTATCCCAGGTACATAAATGCCGGACAGTTTTACCTGTCCGGCTGATATTTCCCGAGATTACCGCTCGAGCGGGATCCGTGAGAGCCTCGTAGTCTTCACGGATCTGGGTTGATGAAATTCAGGAGGAATCCGAAGGCAGTAAGTACCCTTCCAAATATCCTGTACATCCTCATTATGCTTCTCCATGCGGACTATTCCTTAAAAACAAAGTGGCGTCCGCTCACCACTCTATTAGTGTTATACACCCAACTACAATATAAATGCAATAACCATTGTGGGAAAAGGGCACTTTTCTTTTACTTGCTTAAAAAGTACACTGGGCAATATGCGCAAAAGAATCATCTGGACATTAATAGCGTCTTTGTTCGTGGTACCGGTAGTTAGTGCGCAAACTGCTTACGAAGAACTTCAGGCCATACTGCGTGCTGAAGTAATAGAGGTGACGGACGAACGAAGCGAACGCATTATGGGCACCGAGGCTTTCACTACTGTACAAACAGTGCAAGCACGTTTGCTTGAAGGAGAAAGGACTGATGATGTGATCACTTTCGAGAATGATTTAGTGATGTTAGAAAGCGGCGATCGTATCTACCTTAGTCATTTACGTGATATTGATGGCCGTGAAATTTTTATCCTTAAGGATGTTGATCGCGGACACGGTCTCCTTATTTTGTTTGGACTTTTCGTCGGTCTACTTTTGTGGCTGGCAGGAAAGCAAGGGCTCAGAGCGCTCGGCTCATTGCTCCTGAGTATTCTTGGTATAGTCTTTGTGCTTCTGCCAGCGCTTCTGGCTGGTTATGATCCGATCTTGATGAGTCTCTTGGTCTCGGCTGTCATATTGGCGCTGGCACTGTTTGGTACTCATGGCTTTAATGCGTTGTCTACCATCGCTTTCAGCGGCACGATTTTGGCCGTGCTGGCCACAAGCAGCATCGCTTGGCTGTTCGTTTCAGGTCTGCGACTCTCTGGTTACGGAAGCGATGCTTCTGTCTATCTTAATTTCGCAACCGAAGGTCAGCTTGATCTAGCAGGACTATTGCTTGGCAGTATCATTATTGGTGTACTCGGTGTTTTGGATGACATTTCTATCACACAGGCTTCGGTAGTGCGGGAATTGCGCGCCGCCAACAACAGTTTGGTTGCCTTCGAGTTGTATCAACGTGCGCTTCGAGTCGGTCGCGATCATGTGGGTAGTTTGGTGAACACTTTGGCGTTCGCATACGTCGGTGCTGCGTTGCCACTTGTACTGTTGTTCTCTACCAGTAACGCTCCCTTATATTTCACCCTTAATCAGGAAGTAATTGCGGCGGAGCTGGCGCGTATCTTGATTGGTTCAATTGGTCTCATTCTAGCTGTACCGACCACAACCGCCATCGCTGCTTGGTGGTTCGGACAAAGAGTGGTTTTAGACACGGAAAGTAATGGACACAGTCACCATCATCATTAAAATATTTTTAATTTTATCTTATGAGCTATCAAAAAAAGGCCAAAGGGTTGTTACAGGAATTTAAAGCCTTCGCGCTGAAAGGTAATGTTATTGACTTGGCCGTAGCAGTAGTTGTCGGAGCCGCTTTCAACAAGATTGTCTCATCTTTGGTTGAAAATATTATTATGCCCGCGCTTAGTATTCTTCTCGGTGGCATAGATTTCCGCGACTGGTCTGTGCGAGTAGACGGAGCCACTATCTCTTACGGAATCTTTTTACAGTCAGTGATTGACTTCATCCTCATTGCTTTCTCGATCTTTGTAGCGATAAAGGTTTTGCGTCGTCTTCAACGCACTGAAGACGAGAAGCCTGAGTCTCAAAAGGAGATTGAGCCAACAGAGGAGGTAAAACTGTTGCGCGAAATTCGCGATTCACTTAAAAAATAGTAGCAGCACATAGTTTTGAACCTCCATTTCTTGACGCTCCACGGTGGCGGTGTATTGTTTTATTTGGTTCATCCATGATGGATGATGGAACAGGGAGTGGTTCGATGGTACAAGTTCAGTCTTTGGGAGAAGCTTGGCAGAGAAAAAATCTGTCCAGAGAATCGCCGTTTGATATCGGTCGGCGAGTCGAGCACTATCAACGAAAACGGATAATTTTCCTCCTAGTGTCTGCTGTCATTCTGGCACTGGCACTTCTAGGAATTATGATAGTGACTGACGTCCCGTTGCATATGGACACCGCTATACCTTTGGTGGTCCTTATGACTCTGGCCGCGGGGTTGTACTTTGTTGCTGGCGGTGTCACACCAGCGCATAAACAATGGTTCGTAATATGGGAAGAGTTTAAGCGCCATCACGACTATTTGGTTAAGGAGTTGTGCATTAAGAGCGCAAGCACTTCCTTGTCTGACATCGTCAATTGGGCGAATAAACGTCTGGTGAGACAAAGAGACGAAATTCGCTACAAACTCAAACATCACACTTCTGTATGCGAGGAAGCGCAGGTCCCTTCTGTCGACCACATGAAAGTGTTGTATACGGAAACGGTCGAGTATTGGCGTTTGCGCCGCGCTTGCGAGTACCTAGGATTGATCGACGAAGAGGAGGTAGTTGTTACTTTAGACCCACTGTTCACGCCAATACATCTCGGCCAACGTTCTGCTGGTAGAGTAGAGGTCTGATCTGCAAAGCTGTTGAACACTCCCGTGCCTGCTTTGGGCACGGGTTTTCATTTAGAAATCATGAGAGGTAGTGTTGCGTAGGTCGCGAAAATGATTGCGAATTTGGCAGTTGTGGATAACTGGAAGGAGGGCGGTTTGGCCGGAGGCCAAACCGCCCTTTATTTGTCTCGTTTTCTGTATGTCTGTGCTGTTATGGACATAATTTACATATTTTCTGAAGTGTTATTATGTATCTACGCGACGGCAAGGAGAGCATCGCGCTGGAGGTCAACTTTGTCCGATCTTTTGCAGAACTGATTGCATATTCGACGATCAATTTTGCGTGAGATCGGTTTGTTTTTTCCGTAGGTAAACGGGCTCCTTTATTAGCTAGGTAATTTTGTGCTTATGGAGATCACACAGATCCGAAAAAGAGACGGTTCGGTCGTTGATTTCAAGGTAGCGAAGATAGAAGCAGCAGTGCTGAAGGCCTTTGGTGAAACTGGCGAAGGTTCTGCACAGGACGCTGCGAAAGTCGCTACGTTGGTCAACGAAAAAATATTGGCGATGTGCGACGCCGCGGGTTCCGCTGAACCGGGCGACCATCACTACGGCAAATGTGTCGATGGTTATCCTACGGTCGAGGAAATACAGGACTTGGTAGAGGCAGCGCTGATGGAGCTCAGTTTTTTTGAGACGGCAAAGGCCTACATTATCTATCGAGCTGAAAGAAAGCGACTTCGTCAGCGAGATATTTTCCGCAAGCGCACCAACTTGAAGCCTTATGAGTATCCAGAATTACTCGAATACGTAACTGCAATCCGTCACTCCTACTGGCTACATACCGAATTTAATTTCACGCGTGATATTGATGATTTCAAGACTCGTGTAGCTGATCATGAACGCGACGCAATTAAGAAGACGATGTTAGCAATTGCGCAGATTGAGGTTGCTGTGAAAAGTTTTTGGGGCAACATTTATGGCCGAATCCCAAAACCTGAAATTGGCGCTGTTGGATTCACTTTTGCTGAGTCAGAAGTGCGACATATGGACGCTTACGCCCACCTCCTTGATATTCTTGGTTTGAATGATGAATTCAAAAAACTAACGGATATACCAGTTATCAAGAAACGTGTGGAGTATCTGGAAAAAGTGATTACTTTTTCTAAAACTGGCGAAATGCGAGAGTATTCGCAGGCAATTCTGTTGTTCTCACTCTTTATTGAACACGTGTCTTTGTTCTCACAGTTTCTTATAATGATGTCCTTCAACAAGCATAAGAACCTGTTTAAGGGTATTTCAAATGCCGTTGAGGCTACCTCTAAGGAGGAGCAGATTCATGGAATGTTTGGTATCGACCTCATCAATATTATCCGTGATGAACATCCGGAATGGTTCGATCAGTCTCATCGTGAGACGGTTCGAATGATGTGTGTAGAAGCTTATCAGGCTGAGAGCGCTATCATTGATTGGATTTTTGAAACCGGCGAGTTGGAATTTTTGCCAAAGGATCAAGTGAAGGAATTTGTTAAGCATCGTCTTAACAATTCACTCCAATCGATCGGTATGTCAGCTGTCTTTTCAGTTGACGAGGCATTACTAGACAAAACCGAATGGTTTAACGACGAAGTGATTGCCACTAAGCACGTTGATTTCTTCGATAAACGATCCATCAACTACAGCAAACGACAAAGCTCGGTTACATCGGATGACTTGTTCTAAACGTTACACTTCTTACTAATCCCTATTTACTATCCTATGATCGACAGGAAGCAACCCTGGTACTGGCTTAACGAAAGTTCGCGTCAATTTATGTCGCGTGGCTATACCCTTGAGGGACAGACCCCGGAGGAACGTGTGCGACAAATTGCTGATACAGCAGAAAGTATTTTAAAGCGACCCGGTTATGCCGATAAACTCTATGAATATGTCTCGCGCGGGTGGATATCGTTCTCAACACCAGTTTGGGCCAACTTTGGACTAGGTCGCGGCTTCCCGATCAGTTGTTTCGGTTCTTATATTGCTGATGATATGTCGAGCATCATGTACACCCATGCGGAGAATGGAATGATGTCTAAATATGGAGGAGGTACATCTGGCTACTTTGGCGCCCTCCGGGCCCGTGGCGCTGAGATCAAAAACAACGGTTCCTCAAACGGTCCAGTACACTTTATGCAGATGTTTGAAACTTTGATCCATGTGGTGTCACAAGGCAAAGTACGCCGCGGTTCTTTTTCTCCGTATTTACCGTTGGAACATCCAGACGTGATGGAATTTCTCGACATAGGAACTGAGGGAAACCCGATTCAAAATATGACCCACGCTGTCACAGTGGGGGATGAGTGGATGAAATCGATGGTTGAAGGTGATCAGGATAAGCGGAAAGTCTGGGCCAAAGTGATTCAGCGTCGCGGCGAGATTGGCTATCCGTACATTCTTTTTACCGATAATGCCAACAACAACAAACCAGATGTGTACAAGGATAAGGATATGAAGATCTATGCTTCCAATCTTTGTTCGGAGATTATGTTGCCGTCTGATGAGAACAACTCGTTCGTTTGCTGTCTTTCTTCAATGAATCTTCTTCACTATGATGAATGGAAAGACACTGATCTTGTGGAGACTATGGTTGCCTTATTAGATGCGGTGATAAGTGACTTCTGTACTCGACTAGAGACATTACGTGATTCCGAAAAGCAGTCCGACAAACAAGCTTTCCAGTTTATGGAGCGTACTTACAACTTTGCTAAGAATCATCGAGCTTTAGGTTTGGGTGTTCTAGGTTGGCACTCATATCTCCAGTCCAAGCGTATTGCTCTCGAAAGTGAAGAAGCTACCAAGATGAACGTGGATATTTGGAAAGGTCTAAAAGAAAAAGGAGAGTCCGCTTCGAAGGATTTGGCCAAGGAGTTTGGTGAACCAGAAGTATTGAAGGGTTACGGCCGTCGTAATACCACAATCTTCGCAATTGCCCCGACTACTTCCTCCGCTTTCATTTTGGGACAGGTGTCACAATCGATTGAGCCGGTTTGGAGCAATGCTTATGTTAAGGATGTGGCTAAACTCAAGGTGACCATTAAGAATACATTTTTGGAAGAGATCTTAGTGGAAAAAGATAAGAATACTAAGGAGGTATGGAGTTCGATCCGTGATCACGATGGTTCTGTACAGCATCTCGATTTCCTAAGTGATCAAGAGAAAAAAGTTTTCCGAACTTTTCCAGAGATGGATCAGGCTATCATTATTGAGCAGGCAGCAGCGCGCCAAGCGTATATAGATCAGGGTCAGTCACTCAATATAATGGTGCCGCCTGGCGTGTCAGCTAAGGACATCAATCAGCTTTATCTAAATGCCTGGAAGCAGGGAGTTAAAGCACTCTATTACCAGCACTCGATGAATGCGGCACAGGCGCTCACCCGACAGAAACTTACAAAATGAGCGAATTTGTATTCGCTTCAGTCTGACTACTTGTCACCGTATGTTATATACGGCTCCAGCGCAGCCATCCCTCCAGCGAACACAACTTCATCTCATTTTGTAAGTTTTGAAGTATAGAAAATAAAGCGCTACCAATGAAAATTCTACAACTCAATATCTGGGGCGGTAAGTTAGATAAACAACTGGTAAATCTGTTGGTGCGTGAACAAGCAGACATTGTATGTATGCAGGAGGTGGTCGCCGTTGGTGGTGGTTCAAGCTTTTTCTTTGAGGATCTAGAAGAGTTACAGAAGCATACCGGTTACGACTACGCCTATCACACCGCTTCTCATAACTTCAAATATATGAAGCGCGAGGCAAAGTGGGGTAACGCCATCATAAGTCGTCTGCCGTTTCTCGAAACCCACAATGTTTACACCTACAAAGAAGCCACAGTAGATTTTGACTACCTGGAAGAGACAGATTACAACCTTGGCCGTGCTTTGCAGCATGTTGCGGTAGACACAAAAGATGGTTTGTTACACATTCTCAACCATCACGGCTACCACATTGGCTCACATAAAAATGGTGACGACGAGACATTACGCCAATGCGGTCTGATTGCTGATTATGTGCGTAAGTTAGAAGGTCAGGTTGTGTTGTGTGGAGATTTTAACCTAGTGCCGGATAGCCCATCTATAGAACTAATCAATGAAATATTGGTCAATCACGTTAAGGAAAAGGGAGTTTTGACTACCCGTACTCCATTAACGCACAAGACTGAAGCTTGTGACTACATCTTTACCAATCCAGATATCGAAGTGAAGAATTTTCAGGTGCTGGATGACATTGCTTCCGATCACAAGGCTTTAACCATAGAATTCTAATTTTTAAAATGGGGAGTAGAATAACTCTATGTCCAAACCCCGATTCCAATTTTTCTCGGCGGCCTATTTGATCATTAGTCAGGATAATAAAATCCTGCTGATCCGCAGATTTAATACCGGATGGCAAGATGGAATGTACGATTTGCCCGCTGGTCATCTGGAGGGTAACGAAACAGTAGAGGATGCAGTTATTCGTGAGGCTAAAGAGGAAGTAGATCTAGATATAGATCCTGGCTCGTTGAAGATTGTGCATGTACTTCATAGAAACTCCGGTGAGCGCGAATACTTTGATTTTTTCTTAGAGTCAAAAGATTGGAAAGGAAGTCCGAAAATCAATGAACTAGATAAACATGATGATTTGGCCTGGTTTGACCTCGACAATATTCCTGAAAACACAATTTCACACATACGAACCGTTATTGACCATTGGCGAGGA
>MFKO01000008.1:4577-48204 GCA_001779595.1 Candidatus Kaiserbacteria bacterium RIFCSPHIGHO2_01_FULL_46_22 | reverse complement strand
TTTGTAATGCAACGATGCAACTTTGTAACTAGTCCTACTTCTTCAATTTTTCTATATCTACCGATAAACGTTGGATAGTGTCGTAGATGTTCTGCAGCTGTTCTTTCTGTTCGTTCTTACGTTTTTCTTCAGCCGCCTCCTCTTCGGCAGACTCATCCAATTCTTCCAAGTCTTCACTGATTTCTTCGACGTCCTCCTGAATCTCGCCAAGGTCTTCCTGCAACTCCTCCATATCCTCTCCAATCTCTTCAACGTCTTCCTGGATGCCTTCAATGTCCTCCTGAATCTCGCCAACGTCCTCATGAATCTCTTCCAAATCTTGCTCAACTTCCTGAAGAGCTTCGCGTTGGAAGTTCACACTCATTTGGATGAAGATGGCGAGATAGATCGCTTCCAAAGACACTATAGTCGTCAGCACTAATAGCATTCGATCAAATTCCACAAGACCTAAGACAGAAAGTAGAAAAGCCGCTATGAATATGACCGTATGAACAGCTACGGAAATAGGCGACCCAACCCAATTAGTAAGGGACCGAGCTCGTTTTTCAATTGGAGATAATTCCTTCATAGCGACAATGTATCACACTACGGGATTCTGTGGCGGCTGTCCGTTTAGTACTGCAATAATGTTATTAGCCGCCACAACGCTCATTTGATCGCGCGCTTCACGGGTGGCGGAAGCAATATGCGGCGTTAAAACTACATTGTTCAAGGCTAAAAGTTCGGGATGTACAGATGGTTCATTCTCGAACACATCGAGGGCGGCACCGACGATATGGCCTGACCGCAATGCTTCTACTAGAGCCGCTTCGTCAACGATGGCTCCTCTGGCGGTATTGATAAGAAGCGAACCTGGTTTCATTTTAGCTAGACGATCAGAGTTGAATAGATGACGGGTGTCCGCAGTAAGTGGCAAATGAATGCTGACCACGTCGGATTGTGATAATAAATCATCAAGTTCTGGCAGATACTTTGCACCAAGTTCGTTATCAAACGCGTCATTTTTTTGCCGATCATGATAAACAATGTTCATTCCGAAACCGTTGCGCATTATTTCGGCTACTCTTTTACCAATTCGGCCGCCACCAACAACGCCAAGTATTTTTTCCTTCAGCTCCATTCCAAGCAGGAGTAGGGGATCCCAAGCTTCGTACTTACCGTCGCGCAAAAAACGGTCGGCCTCTACTATCCGTCTGGCGGATGAAACGATAAGAGCGACTGTGTGTTCGGCCACTGCTTCAGTTAGTACTTCGGGAGTATTGGTGATCACTACATCGTGCTGCTTGGCGGCTTCTAAATCGATGTTATCAAAACCAACTGCGTAATTGGCGAAAATCTTGGCGTTTGGTGCTGCAGCAAACACGGTCTGATCAATCTTGTCAGTCAGTAGGCAAAGTACAGCGTCTGGGTTCTCTGCCCGCAGGCGTGTGATTAAAGTGTCGTGGGGCAGTACTTCCGTGCCGGTCACAATTACCTCATGGCCAGTGGTCCGAAGTTTTTCCAAGCCCACTTCTGGAATTGCTCTGGTTACAAAAATTTTCATATCAATGTCCGTGTTTTGATGAATTGCTAAAGTCACCGTCGAAGATCGTAGAGCTGGCCATTCCGTTCACGCTGATTGTACCCCAGGCACCTCGATCTACGCGGCTCAAGGCGTGATCAACGAATGTATACCGTCCGGGTATATCAAGACCAAATTCGACAATGGTGGAACCACCAGCTGGCACCAGGGTAGTTTGTACGTTTTGGTGGGGTTCACTGCCAACCGCTCCTTCTCCGTAAACACGATCAAATATCTCACCTACCAAATGGAAGGAAGAGATAAGGTTTACACCGCCGTTACCGACAAACGTTCGCACTGTTTCACCTGTTTCCGCAGTTATTTTGTCATTGATGCCACCAACTCGTCCGTTGAAGACCACGTAAGTGGGGCGACTTTCAAGCATCGCGACAGCGTCAAAAACCTGAAGGCCACGCTTGCCCAAACCACCTTTGCTGTAGAACTCTCCCTGCATAACATAGAATTCCTTGTCTACAGGAGGTAGTCCTTCCTCTGGTTCAACCAGTATGAGTCCATACATTCCGTGTGCCATATGATTGGCCATATTCGGGTAAGCGCAGTGATAAACAAAAAGTCCAGGATTCATTGCTTTGAAAGTAAGCACTTTAGATTCACCCGGATCGACGTCTGTTACCACCGCACCACCCCCTGGGCCGGTCACTGCATGAAGGTCGATGTTGTGATGATGCAGGTTTGTTGCATCGTTAGTGAGGGTCAGTCGGACCGTGTCACCAACACGGACCCGCAACATTGGTCCGGGTACTTGACCATCAAAAGTCCAGTAATTGAAAACCACACCCGGTGCCATTTCTGCCACCACTTCCAGAGCGGTTAATTTCAAATCAACTACCGCTGGTTCGTTGCGGTTTAGCGGCGGTGGCACATCACGAGGGTCGCGAGCGATGTCTTCTACGCGCGGCAACTGGTTGGCATGACGAAAGAAGGACAACATATTACTAAGTGGCAGAATCGGTCCTTCGCCGGGGCCGTAAGTTGTAAGAGAGAAGGGGTAGCCTTTCAGACTGATGTTGCCAAGTGGTAAGACGCTGACAAAAACCCAGCCCAGAACAATCAATACAAATAACAGTAGAGTTTTTTTGGAGTAGAGATCATTGATGCTCCAGACAATGAGGAGAGTGAGGGCAATTGCCAGAATGATAAAGCCGAAGCCTTGCGTCAGTAAGTAGGAAAAAAGCGATAAGGTGGTTTGCATAAATAGGCTTAATTATAAGGAATCTGGCAGTCTTCAAAACAGTGTGCACTGCGGTTGAGGCGATAGATATGTTCGCGACCGCGTGTCTCGTGGTCAACAGCGTTTACTTCGCGCAATATGTTGAGGTGGTGGGTGACAGTCGGCTGGGTAAGTTTAAGCTGTTTGGTAAGTGCTGATACATTTAACCCCCCTTTAGCTTTGCCGAGCAGGCAGATCAGCTTGTAGCGGTTTTTATCACCAACTGCCTTGAAGCATTCTGGGCAAAGTTCTTCTTCGCCGCTTTTGACCCATTTTGGACGCTTGTGGGTTTTCTCTGTGTCGTGTTGCATAGATATCTGTCGATGTATTAATATATAGATGTTTATCTATATTAACATCTCAATATGCAATTATCTGCTGAAGTATTAACATTGATCGCAAACGCTGATAGCCGCGTGATCGCAACTGTAGGAGAAGATGGCCCAAACGTCGTTCCGTTGTCTATGGTGGTTGTCGATGAGGATAAGATCGTTGTTTGTGACTGTTTTATGGGGAGAACTGCTAGCAACTTGTCAGTGGATCATCGCGCAGCACTCGCTTTTTGGAAAGGTTTCGTTGGGGTGCAAATCAAAGGACATATTTCTTATGAGACAGACGGAGAGTATTTTGACCGTTACGTGATCTGGCTTAAAGGAAAACATCCCGACCGCACTTTGCGCGGCGTGCTGGTGCTTACACCTGAACGAGTGTTTGATTTGGCTCCTAGTAATGCCGGGAAACAATTAATCTAAATTTTGTTTATAACGAAACAGCCGGCCTCTTCGAGGCCGGCTGTTTCGTTATGTAACTAATGTATAATTTTTTGATGCGCATCATTTACGTTTCATTTATCGTTATCCTGTTTCTTTTTGCAGGTAACTGGTGGGCTGGTGCATTCGGTTTGGCATGTAAATTACCGGTTTACTATACGGTGGGTCAGTTTGATGAACGTTTTGGAATTAGTGAGACAGAAGCCCGTCTGGCGCTTGCGGAAGCTGAAGCGGTTTGGGAGGAATCACTCGGTCGTGACGATTTGTTTACATACAAAGAAGACGCCAAGCTCCAGGTGAACTTCATTTATGACGAGCGGCAACGGCAGGCTGAAGAGACAGAGCGAGCCAGAGATAGTCTGGAGACTAGAGAGGAAGCCAATACTGTATTGGTTGAGCTTCATCGTCAGTTAGTAGCCGAATACCACTCCAATGAAGTGTCTTACGAAGAAAGACGTGTCGCCTACGAAAATAGTCTTGATGCCTATAACGCTGAGGTAGAACGGTACAACCAAGAAGGTGGCGCTCCACCTGATGTATACAAGGATTTGGAAAAGAAGCGGGTTCAGCTTGAGACAGAACGAATTGAACTAAACGATCTCGGTGACAAACTTAACGATTTGTCAGAGCGAATAAATGAAATAGGAGAGAAAGGAAATGAGTTGATTGGTGAATATAACGAGCGGGTACGTCAATTTAACGATACTTTTGTACACGATGAAGAATATACCCAAGGAGACTACCGATCGCGCCAGATCAATGTTTACACTTTTACCGATCACCGCGATTTGGTGTTGGTGCTGGCACATGAACTAGGTCACTCGTTGGCCATCAGTCATGTTGAAAACCCTTCCTCTATTATGTATTACCTGATGGGAGGTCAGACAAGCCCGCCAGCTTTGACAGATGAGGATCTTGCAGGCTTTACGAGTGCGTGCGAACAAGGTGTTGTAGGCAGATTGCTGGCTATACCTAGGATGCTGTACAATACTCTTATTAATTAATAGATCACTATAGATATGGATACAAATCAACCATTTTTATCACTCTGGTACGTGCGTGTACTTTTAGTCGTTGCACTGATTGGAGTTGTTTTGTCACTCTCCGCTTACACTAAACTGACACTTCGTGAAGCAAAGTATGGTCAGTATGGAATGACCTCTATCAATGTACGTGGCGAAGGCGAAGTGAATGCCACACCAGACATTGGTTCATTTAGTTTTTCAGTAACTGCCGAAGGTCCTGATGCTGCAACTGCACAAAATGACTCAGCCGAAAAGATCAATGCCATTCTATCTTTCCTCAAAGAATCTGGTGTTGAAGAAAAAGACATTAAGAATCGTGATTATTATCTGAATCCGAAATATCGTTACGATACAGTGGTTTGCGCGTCTGGAATGTATTGTCCACCTAGCGACCCAGTCATAGACGGCTACGAAGTGACTCAGACGATTGAAGTAAAAGTCCGTGATCTAGATAAAGCTGGTGACCTCATCACTGGTGCTGGTGAACGTGGCGCGACTAACTTGAGTCAACTTCAGTTCACTATCGACGACGAGTCAAACTTGAAGGCTGAAGCTCGCACTGCGGCAATCGCTGATGCTAAGGAGAAGGCTGAGAAGTTGGCGGATGACCTTGGTGTCGAGATTGTTCGCACCATGGGTTATTACGAAGAAGAAAGTTACCCAACTCCATACTATGACTACGGTATGGGTGGCGACGCAATGATGGCTCGTGAAGAAAAGGCTACGTCACCGGATCTTCCAATGGGAGAAAACACTATCCGGTCTATCGTCAACATTACCTACGAGATTCAGTAAACTCCCAAAATTGGCCAAATTCTAGGACTTCGGAATTTTGTCTCCCGCACCGTATGGCATAAAAATGTCCTAAGACGGACATTCGAAGCAAGTCCCCCGGACTTCTTCGTTTGGTCTACAAAATTCTTCCAGTCCGTCGAATTTCCTCCAATTTAGAAAGTTTAAAGCAAAAAAGCGCGAGCCGAAGGCCCGCGCTTTTTTGTATTTCTCTAACTTAAAAATTGTAATTTTATTCAAAATTTGTTCTAATCCAGACAGTAGACAGAAAGCGGGCGGGACCGTTTTCTTCTCGGATCTTTTCACAATAGTAAGAGGAGAACAACCATGGACACGACTGCATCGAACATGCTTTTACAAAACCTTCTTGGTTCATATCTGCGCGATCGAGGTCTGTCGGAGAATACCCTTCAGAGAAAGGGTGATGTAATTGCCGATGAGGTAAGCGTCGTCTTGGACAAATACACCAAAATGACACAAAGCACATTCGCGTTTCTGCACAGGATTCGCGTTGTAGTATCTGATCCACAATCGCCGCGAGAATTCTTTAATCCACGCTTCGGCAAGCCTGAGGGTCTATGGATCGACGACCAGGTCAAGAAGATCGTGTCTGATACAAAAAAGTGCGAAGCTGGCTCCGTCTATTCCATGTCGTTGTACCAAGCAGAAGGGTCAGGGGGCGCTACTGATGAGGAAATGGAAGGTTCCTTGGGCCCTTTGCGTATGTTGGATGAAATTGCTGCATGCGCCTTGCTGATCAAACTGATCAGTCGGCAACGAAACGGTAAGTCTGGCATTTTGCTCAATACCGGCCACCCCAACTTGTTTTTCACCAGCCAGAACGCTCTGGGCGTCTTCTGGAGAAAAGAAGTTCACCAGTGGCGTATCCTTTCTTGGGAACGGGATAAGATCAGATGGCAGGGAGATAAGACAACCCACAAACGCCGGTTATTTATGTTAGCCGAATGACTCGGAAGACCTGATGATTATACTGCCCCCGACTCCTTGATGACGTCTAGTCATCAAGGAGTCGGGGGCTTTACTTTCTGATAAATTCTGGTAATCTAAGCCCCGTTGTGAAGGACCGATAGATGCCCCAACGGGTGGTTCTCATAAAGATTTATTAGCGAGGTAGGTCAGCGCATCTAGCTGATACCGCCTCGAATTCTAGCTACAATAAATGGCTCGAACATCAGTTAAAGTACGCGCGACGCGTACTCCAAAGTACAAGAGTAGAGTAGTGCGCCGTTGTGCGCAGTGCGGACGTAAACACGGCTTTATGCGAGATTTCGATCTCTGCCGTATTTGTTTCCGTGAACATGCACACGAAGGTTTCATTCCTGGTGTTAAAAAGTCGAGCTGGTAATTCTTAAGTTATGGATACGATAGGAGATTTCATCATCCGGCTTAAGAACGCCGGAGCGGTCGGACACCAAACAGTGTCTTTACCGCATTCTCGCCTAAAAGAGGCGGTTGCTAACAAGCTGCGTGATGCTGGCTATGTTACTTCAGTAGAAGTAGAAGGTAAGGGCGTAAAGCAGACCCTTATTGTGGGTCTTAAGTACGAAGGAGGTAAGCATATTATCAACGATGTGGCTCGAGTATCGAAGCCGGGTCGTCGTCTGTACGCTAAGGTCGAAGAAATTTATCCGGTCAAATTCGGCAAGGGTCATTTGATCCTATCGACGCCGAAGGGCATCCTAACCGACCGCGAAGCGCGCGAGAGCAAGGTCGGTGGAGAGCAGTTGTTTAAGATTTGGTAAGGCTTATGAGTCGTCTAGCAAAACAACCAATTAAATTGCCTGCGGGCGTAGAAGCCATCTTCACAGATGGTGTACTCACCGTGAAAAAAGGCAACGCTGTTCTATCGCGCGAAATTAAGCCGATCGTATCGGTCAAGATAGAAGATGGAAGCATCGTTCTTACTCCAGAAAACGGAGAAGCACCTGCTTTGTGGGGCACTTATGCTGCACACTGTCGCAATATGATCGCTGGTGTTACTGAAGGTTTCAAGAAGATTCTTGAAATCGAAGGAGTCGGTTATCGTGCCGAGCTTAAAGGTAACAAGCTTGCTCTTATGATGGGCTTTTCACACCCTGTCGAGCTAGCTATACCGGAAGGTCTTACAGTCTTGGTAGAGAAGAACGTTGTTACGATCAGTGGCACTGACAAGGAATCGGTCGGACAATTTGCCGCGAATGTCCGAAAGGTGAAAAAGCCAGAGCCCTATAAAGGCAAAGGTATTCGTTATCGTGGCGAGTACATTATTCGCAAGCAAGGTAAGAAGGCGGTTTAAGCCGGTAATAATTAGAGTATGAAAACTAAAACTCAAATCAAAACCGAACGCCGCACTATGCGCCATCGACGCATCCGCGCTCGTGTTATCGGTACAGCCGTAAAACCTCGTCTTGCTGTCTTCAAGAGCAATCTCGCTCTCTATGCCCAGTTGATCGATGACGGCGCTAACCGCACTCTTTTTGCTGCAGACACCCGCAAGGAAAAGGGTGTTCAGCTAGAACGTGCCAAAGTTCTCGGTGAGAAAATTGCCGCAGAAGCAAAGAAGCAAGGTATCGAAACTATTGTTTTCGATCGTGGCGGTTTCCTTTATCAGGGAGCTATTGCTGCCTTGGCCGATGCTGCACGTGCTGGCGGTCTGAAGTTTTAATCAATTCAAGTTAACCAATTATGGAAAAACAGGAAGCTAAAATTGCCGAGACGGCAAATGAGACCGCCAATGGAGCGGTCGCCGATGCACCTGTGACTGAGGCTGGAAATGCCGGTCAGGGGGATCGAGGAGCAGCACGTGGTCGTGGTGGCCGTACTGAACGAGGAGGTCGTGACCGTAATCCGCGTCGCCCTCGTCGTAATGAAGGTGGTCGCGAACGTGTTCGCCCAGAGTTTGATCAAAAAATCATTTCGATCCGCCGCGTTACTCGTGTTATGGCTGGTGGTCGTCGATTCTCTTTCTCTGTTGCAATGGTGATAGGTGATAAGAAGGGTCGGGTTGGAGTTGGTATCGGCAAGGCTGGTGACACACAGCTAGCGATTGAAAAAGCAGTGCGAGATGCCAAAAAGCATATGATCACTGTACCAATGAATCAACATAGCCAGATCGCACACGATGTGCAGACTAAGCTCTCTTCCAGTGAAGTTATGATCATCCCAGCAGCTGGTCGCGGTCTCGTGGCTGGTAGTTCGGTTCGTACCGTACTAGAGCTGGCTGGAGTAAAGGATGTTACAGCCAAACTTCTTTCCCGAACCAAGAATAAACTTAACAACGCGCGTGCCACTATCGAAGCGCTCAAGCTTTTGAAGGCCTAACTTTTAATTATGCAGTTACATCAACTAAAACCGACAGCGCCTCGTAAAACAGCCCGCCGTATAGGTCGTGGTGGTAAGCGCGGTAAGATGTCTGGTCGCGGACATAAGGGTCAAACCGCTCGTGCGGGTAACTCTACTCGTCCGGAAATGCGTGAGCAGATCAAGAAATTGCCTAAGCTTCGTGGTCACGGTATTAATCGCTCTGAAGCGGTTAATGCTGAGCGTGTGCTTCCTGTGGTAGTCAACCTTAAGGCACTAGAAACTAAATTTGAAGCCGGAGCTATCGTTAGTCCTAAGACATTGGTTGCAGCAGGAGTGATCAGCACCAAGCGTGGTCGCTTGCCACTCGTGAAGATCCTCGGTACTGGGGAGGTAACCAAGAAATTCAGTGTAGTAGATTGTACTGTCTCCGCTTCGGCCAAAGCCAAGTTGGAAAAGGCAGGCGGCGAAGTTAAATAAGGGTTATAATGCGGGCGGATGCAAAGCATCCGCCCGCTTACGCAGACGCTAAAAGTTCACTCGTTTATGTCAAAATTCCTACACAAGCTGAAGATAATCTTTTCCGACAAATCGATTCGCAACCGGTTACTTTTCATTATTGGTGCATTGTTCGTCTTCCGGGCGCTTTCAACTATCCCGATTCCCGGAGTGGACCAGGCGGTGCTTTCTCAATTTTTTGAGAACAACCAATTTCTTGGATTGTTGAACATCTTTTCGGGCGGCGGTTTGGCCAACCTGTCTATTATCATGCTTGGTGTTGGGCCATTCATTACAGCCTCGATCATCATGCAGCTTTTGACTGTGATGTCGCCGCAAATGAAGAGCCTGTATACAGAAGAAGGTGAGGCAGGCCGTGCCAAATTTACCCAATACTCACGTCTACTAACTCTTCCGCTTGCGATCTTGCAGGGCTTTGGCTTCCTTTCACTACTCCAGAGTCAGGGTGTGATTTCAGGATTGACCACCTTTGCTTTCGTGGTCAATATCATTTTGATCGTGGCCGGTTCAATCCTTCTTATGTGGATTGGTGAGTTGGTCACTGAGTATGGTATCGGTAATGGTGTATCGATCATCATCTTTGCTGGTATCGTCGCCGGCTTGCCTGCTACAGTCAGCCAGCTCGCTTTCTCTTACAGCCCAGCGCAATTGCCGCTCTACCTCGGTTTTGGTTTCGTTGCTCTATTGGCCCTGTACGCTGTAGTTGTGATGACTGAAGCAGAACGTCCAGTGTCTATCACTTATGCCAAACAAAGTCGTGGCGGTACAACTTACGGCGGCACGTCTTCATATTTGCCGTTGCGACTTAATCAGGCTGGTGTGATTCCGATCATCTTTGCGATGTCGATCTTACTCTTTCCGCAGATGCTCTTAAATGTCTTGTCTAGTTTCAACATCAGCGGCCTTGATCGGGTGTCTGATGTAGTCCTTGGATTCTTGAATAATCAGCCCCTGTACGCAGTTACCTACTTCACCTTAGTGATTCTGTTCGCGTTCTTCTACACAGCCGTTACTTTTGATCCAGAATCAGTGTCTAAGAATCTGCAACGCAGTGGTGCTTTCATTCCAGGTCTTCGACCAGGAACAGCAACTAGCGAATATTTGGCTGGTTTGATCACCAGACTCACGCTAGTCGGCGCAGTATTTCTTGGTCTGATCGCAGTCTTGCCATTGGTGCTTCAGATGACAACTGGTATCGCCGCCCTTGCTATCGGTGGTACTGCCATTCTGATCGTTGTGAACGTGGTATTGGATCTGTTGCGTCGACTAGATGCGCAGGTCTCTATGAGGGAGTATTAGGATTAGGAAATATATATCATAAAGCCCCGCGGCGTAGCCGCGGGGCTTTATTGATCACCTTATCTTTTTATCCACAAATCGTAGGCTTCAAGAATGATGTTGACTACTTCTTCCGGATTGTGTTTTGACGTGTCTACTATCAGATCGTAGTTTTCCGTATCGTACGGATTTTGTTGGTAGAGACTTTCATAACGCCTAGTTTCACTGTTCAGACGTTCTTGTAGTTGCACAGCGTATTGATTTGGATCCGATGGAATATGCTCCGCTTCCATTCTTTCTAGGTCCATACCAGCAGTGATCCGTCTTGCTGCAACCAAAATATCAAGATCTAGGTAGACTTTGAAGGAGTATGGCATCCAGTGCCAGGCCATTCTGGAGTCTATAACTAGGTTGTTTTTGGTTGCGCCGATCTGGCGCAATTTTTCGTCAACCTCAAGGTCTATGGCTTTTTCTGTCTCGGCCGTCTGGTTTATTGTTAATACATCAACAGCTCGTTCTTTGGCTATTGCCCTGAATAGGTCACCAGAAGAGAATCGCTCAAAGCCAAGTCGCTCGGCTAGTTTCTTAGAGGTGGTAGATTTGCCGCTCCCAGGCTTGCCGGCTAGTGTAATGATGCTTTTCTTATCCATCGCGATAACATAGCATATTTTGCTTTGAATTTTAGCTTTTCTTGGAGTACACTGGCCCTGCATGACATTTTTAGAAAAACCTAGGACGGTGGTCTTTATTGGTCCGCAAGGCAGCGGTAAAGGTACTCAGATTGAGCGGCTTGATCGCATTTTGCATGAACAGGATCCGGCCCGCCGTGTGGTCGACATCCAGACCGGTCGTCGCTTTCGCGCGATGGCCGCTTCAGGAGAAGGCTATACCGAGAAGCATATTCAGGATACTTTAAATACCGGAGTGCTTCAGCCGTTATTTCTTTCTACGGTGCTGTGGGGCGACGCGATGCGTACTCATCTAGACACCGATTGTCACCTGTTGATTGACGGTTTTCCTCGTATAGTTGATGAGGCTAGAGTGCTCGAGTCAGCGTTCACTTTCTACGAACGGCAAGCTGTCGATATCATTCACTTGCAAGCTCCAGAGAGTGTAGTGCGCGAGCGAATGGTTTCGCGGGCTCGACCAGACGATACTTTGGAGTCGATCGAGGAGCGTTTACGATGGTATCGTGAAGAAACATCCCCAGTTGTCGAATACTATCGAACTCGACCGAACACAAAAGTACACGATATAGATGGTACAGCTTCGATAGACGATGTGCATCGAGCCATCGTAAAGGCACTTGGTTTGTAAAAAATAATGGGAATTACAATCAAAACCGAAGAAGATATTCAAAAGCTGCGAGAAGGCGGGCGTCTTTTGGGTATGATATTAGATGAATTAGAGAAAGAGGTAACACCGGGAGCCACTTCGCTTGATGTTGATGATCGGGCGGCCGAACTTTTAGAAGAGCACGAATTGGAACCAATGATACTTGGTTACCAGCCTTCTTTTGCGCCACGCCCTTATCCTGCGGTGACTTGTGTGTCCGTCAACGATGTCGTGGTTCACGGAATTCCAAATGAGGAACCTGTCACCTTCAAGGATGGCGACGTAGTCTCAATAGACTTAGTGATCGGCTATCAGGGTATGGTTCTAGACTCCGCCCGCACCGTCATTGCTGGTCAAGGTAGCGAGAAAGCAAAAGAGTTGCTAAGCGTAACAAAGAACGCTCTTTACGCTGCAATAAAAGCAGTCAAGCCAGGCGTCAAGGTATCAGCTATTGGAGCAGCCGAAGAAGCCGTCGTTCCTAAGGGTTATGGCATTGTCGAAGACTTGTGTGGTCATGGTGTCGGTTATTCCCTCCACGAAGAGCCTCAGGTGCCAAACTACGTACAGAAAGGCAACCCAGGGCCGGTACTTCGACCTGGAATGGTGCTGGCGATTGAACCAATGATCGTACAAGGGAGTAAGGATGTTGTCTTTGATACCGAAGACGGTTATACCGTGCGTTCGAAGGACGGAGGCCTCACGGCTCATATGGAACACACGGTACTAATAACCGAGTCTGGCAGTGAAATTCTTACCCCTAGCCAGGTGGCAAGATAAGATTGGTAATTTGCCGTTTTTCTTGTATACTCTCGACACTTTTAAGCATTAATTTGACCACTTATTTATGAACCGATTGCCACACCAGGAGCGTTCACTTGTACTCCTAAAACCAGACACTTTGCAGCGTTCACTCGTAGGCGAAGTCATTGCTCGTTTTGAGCGCGTCGGCCTAAAGCTCAGTGCTATGAAGATGGTGATGGCGACCGAAGAACAGCTATTTGCTCACTACAACAAGGACGACGCTTGGTTCCTTAGAAAAGGAGAGGGAGTGGTCAAGGATATGGAAGCGAACAATATGAAAGTCGAGAAGGAGCCTATCGAATACGGCAAAGATATTATCCGCAACCTGGCTCGTTATATGATGGCTGCACCGGTGGTGGCGATAGTTATTGAAGGTAATCAGGCTGTAGCGGTGGTGTCTAAGCTCGTAGGTGGTACTGAGCCGGCTACCTCTGATGTGGGAACGATCCGTGGCGACTACACAGTCGATTCCTACTCACACGCTACTGTTGAGAATCGTGGCGTGCGCAACTTAGTTCATCAGTCTGAATCTCCTGAAGAAGCTGAGCGCGAAATCAAGCTTTGGTTCAAGGATGAGGAGATAATGAACTATGCGACTGCACAGGAGCGCATAATGTATGACGTGAATTTCGATAGCGTAAAGGAATAGGGGATAGAAAAAAAGCAGCGCGGGCCAAAGGCCCGCGCTGCTTTTTTTATGCTAAAATCAAACAGAACCGCTTTGTATGTTCCGAGTTAAAAAGCTTTTTCAGGGCTGTCTTAAGTCGCAAAGACCAATGAGAACCTTCATTCTGCCCTCGGGTAGACAGGGATTTCAGCGGAATTTGGAAAGGATGCCCACCTGGCATGCGCCGGGGACATACAAGTGGTTCCAAGAACTCGTCTCCACTTTTGTTGTGATCTGATGATCGTTGCAAAAGAGGAGGCGGGTTCTTTTTGTTATACTGTTTCTGTGATTAAAATTACCACCGTTATATTTACAATAACCATCGCAGTTTTGGCTGTGATGCACTATCTTTCTCTGCAATTTCACCTATATTGGCTTTACCCGTGGTTTGATCTTTTGATGCACGCTTGGGGTGGTGCCGCTGTAGCGCTTGGTTGGTTTACTCTACGAGATTTCTTGCCGCGTTTGCGAGTGGAATGGCTCTCTCTTGTGCCGACATTGTCTTTTGTTTTTTTCATAGCCTTATTGTGGGAAGTTTTTGAAGCAGTCTCAGGCATTTCGCAAAACAATCCGGATTTTCTATCAGATACAATCGGTGATTTGGTGTTTGGTCTTGGTGGGGGTTTCATCGGTTACTTAATGGCCAAACGTTTGCACGATAACCTATGAGACACTCCAAAATCGGTTTCTATGGCGGAGTAGGAAGCGTGACTGGTGCTAACTTTCTTTTCGACTCCGGCGGCGCAAAATTTTTAGTTGACTGTGGCATGGTGCAGGGAGACCGGTTCGCGGAGACTATCAACAGTAAAGAGTTTCCGTACGACCCAGCGATCATAGATGTTTTGCTTGTAACTCACGCACATAGTGATCATATTGGGCGTATTCCGAAGTTAGTTAAAGATGGTTTCAAAGGGAAGATATATTCGACCGAACCAACCCGCGCCTTGGCGGCAGTGATGCTTGAGGATGCCCTAAGCGTGATGATTTTTGAGGAACAACGTTTTGGCACGCCGCGTCTCTACGAAATGAGGGATATCGAAACCGCCTTGTCTATGTGGCAGACGGTCGAATATGGAGAACGATTAATGCTGTCTGACGACGTCGTTGTTACCCTAAGTAACGCGGGTCATATTTTGGGCTCGGCTTTCATTGCGATCGAGCGCGACGGTCGCAAGCTCGTCTTTTCGGGGGATATTGGAAACAATCCACAGCCCTTAATGAGTGCACCTGATGTGCCTGCGGGCTATCACTATTTAGTTATGGAAAGCGTCTATGGTGACCGCTCTCACGAAGAAGTAGAGGAACGCAGCGACTTGTTGCTTCACCATATCGAACAAACGATTGTTAAAAACGGAACCTTAATAATCCCGGCTTTTTCCCTGGAGCGCACGCAAATCTTGCTCCTAGAGATCAATAACTTAGTAGAACGAGGCAAGATACAGCCGGTTTCGGTTTTTTTGGATTCACCATTGGCGATAGCGGTGACTGATATTTATCGCGAGCGGACCAAACATTTGAGGGAGGAGATCAGGAGGCAGATTGAGTCAGGGGATGATATTTTTGATTTTCCGAAGCTAAAGTTTACGCGCACGGTAGCCGATTCTCGTGCTATTGCCAAAGTGCATGGGCCGAAGATCATTATTGCGGGAAGTGGAATGTCTCACGGCGGTCGTATTCAAGGTCACGAAAAACACTTTTTAGAAGACATTAATACAACCTTGCTCCTGGTTGGTTATCAGTCGGTTGGCAGTCTGGGCCGTCGCCTCCAAGACGGAGCTAAGCGTGTTCGTATTGATAATCAAGATGTAAAAGTACGAGCCAAGGTCGCAACCATTCATGGTTGGTCCGGCCACGCTGACCGAGAACAACTGATCGACTTTGTAGCAAAAGGCGGGGAGAAAATAGAAAGAGTGTTTGTTACGATGGGGGAGGAACGATCGGCTTTGTTTCTCGTCCAACGTTTGCGGGATTATCTGGGGACTAATGCTGTCGCCCCAGCGGAGGGTGATGTGATAGATTTGGATTTATGAAACGAACTTTGTTTGGTGAAAGCAAACCTCAGGGAGGCTTCACTCTTATAGAACTGTTGGTTGTCATAGCAATAATTGGCATTTTGGCATCCGTGGTCGTGGCATCATTGAGTTCCGCCCGCGCTAAAGCTCGCGACGCGGAGTTGGTTCAATCGTTGGAGCAGGTTCGGACAGCTCTCGAGATGTACTTTGTCGATTACGGTCAGTATCCAGTTACTGGCAATTGGCGATCGGGCACTACTGCCTGCCACGGCACCTATGGTGCGGGAAATTCCTACTCCGGCGCTACTGGTTATATACCAAATTTGGCCCCTACCTACATTTCTGTTTTGCCGGAAGTAGAGAATGTCGCGGTCAACCGGTGCTTTTTATATCTATCAACCGGCACAGACTACAAGCTTTTAGCTTGGAACGCTATTGAGAATGCCAATGCCAGTCATACTATGTTCGATTTAGGTTGGGGTGGAACTTATCCCAATTGTGTAACTGTCCGTGCCAATACTTACTCCGTATTTAGCTCGTCGGCCTCTGGTTGTTGGTGACAAAATAAATAAAATCCCCGACTCTAGAGTCGGGGATTTTATTTATTTTACTTGGTCGACAATACGATTGAAGACTTCTGGTCGGTCCTTGGCAAAGGAAGCGAGGATCTTACGATCAATTGCTATACCTTTGTCCTTGAGGGCCTTGATGAAGCGACTGTACTTGATGCCGTGAGCCATCAGGGCAGCATTGATGCGAACGATCCAAAGTTGACGGAAATCATTCTTCTTATCCTTACGGTGAGCGAATGAGTAGTTCTTGGCGTGATGGATCGCCTCAATGGCCTGCTTGGTCTTCTTAGAACGGCCGAAACGATAGCCTTTTACTTGTTCGAGGATATTACGACGGCGCTTTTGCGCCATCAATCCTCCTTTAACACGTGACATAAATTAAGATTAAAACAGAATTAGGCACCAGTGGCTGGTAGGAAACGGCGAGTAATGCGCTTACTCATATTGAGTAGTTGAGTACGCTTACGGCGTAGACGCTGTTGGCCAGTCTGGCGGGCATTAAAGTGGTTTTGGCCTGGCTTACGAGCAACCAGCTTACCGTTTTTGGTAACTTTAATGCGCTTGGTGTACGACTTATTGGTTTTCATAACGTTATTTCTATTCGGGGTATTCTGCCAGAGAAGTAGCAAAAGTGGTAAGAATATACCGCAAAACGGGCTTTAAATCAAGCCTCCCTCAAGCAATTCGTCTAAGGACTTCTTTTTGGACTTAGTCTCTGAGGAGTCAGAGTCTTCAGCCGCCTTCTTTACTGGCTTTTCTTCTACCACTTCTTTGCTTTTTTCAAATTTAGCCTTACCCTCACGCTCTAGGGTAACAGTGTAGCCTTTGGGGCTTTTTTTGATCGGATCGGCAATTTTGTACTCGATCGGGATGATTTTTAAGAATCGTTCCAGACGTTCCTTCAAAAAGGCTTCCTCCATGTATTTGTAGCGGCCGGAGAGGAATAGGTCCACTTTCACGCGGTGTCCTTCCGAGAGCCACTCAGCGGCGCGGCGGGATTTTTGTTGTTTATCGTGTTCGCCGGTGATTACCTTAACCTGCACTGATTTGGTTTCGGTGACGTGTGATTTGGCCTTCACTTCGCTCGCCTTGCGCTTGGTTTCATAACGGTACTGGCCGAAGTCCATTATTTTTGCGACAGGGGGGTTAGCATTTGGTGAGATCTCGATAAGATCCACCCCGGCTTCGTCAGCGGCTTTGAGGGCATCATTAAGCAGTAATACGCCTAGATTTTCGCCTTTAGCACCAATTACACGAAGTTCCTTCGCGCGAATAGCGGTGTTGATACGGGTGCGGTCTTTTGGATTGTAAGATGGTCGGAAGTTGTTCAGATCAATTTCGCTTAATTTATAAGTTCAGAGCAGACGTCTCTAATTGATGAGACGCAATATACCACAATTACCAGAAAATTCTAGCGGGAGCGGGCTGCGGTACACTTTTCGCACTTACACCCAACCGGCCTGATATATTCGTTGAAGTATTCCTTGCCGTAGTCGTAAGTTAATTCTTCGCCTGCTTTAATATTACGAATGGATTCTATCCCTATTTCATTGGTGTCTGTATAGTACACAGCTTCACAATTTGGGCGGCAGGAGTGATTAATGTAACGTGCGGTATTGCTGCGCGGAGAACCGTCTATAGTCCACTTTTCGTCCAGATCAAATTGGTAACGATTCGGGTGACGTTCGGCGGCTTCGTTGGTGGTTTTGCGTCCTGTGTACTCAATCACTAATTCACCCTTCTTGATATCCTTCAGAGTCCTTAGTCCGAATCCGGCGCTACTCTTAAACACTTTAAAATCTTTCTTTGCGATTGCCATAATGCGCGTGATTGTATCACGGGCGAGGGAAAATTATCCAAACTCAATGTTTGAGAAGTGATATTTAAGCGTTCATTTTTATCCAGTCTACTATTTCTTGCCATGAGTGCATTCGATGGATACCAGAGGGAATTTCCTCACGGTTCCAGGGCCGATCAAAAAGCAGGGCAGGTAGTCCACTGGCTGCCACATCTTTAACATGTTTGATTGCGTCATCAATTATTACCGTAGCGCCAATTTCTCGGCACACCTCGGACTTCTTTTTGATTATTGATCCGGCAGCCCCCATGAAGCCGTTGGTAAAGTGTATTTTTTCAAAGTGGACAGGAAAAAATTCATTGATCCAATTCAAAGTGACATCACGGATATGTTCTGGCCTACTCGTGACGATTTGAAGTGAATAATTTTGTGAGAGGTGAGTGATTGCTTCCAATGCGCCTGGCACTGGTTTGATTTCTTGGTGTTCTCTGGAGTTATAAAACTCATGTGCACGTAGCGCCATCGTTTCTCTATCGCACCCGTACATAAGTTCCCAGTTGTCGTAGAGATAAAGGTTTTCGTAGGCAAGGTCAGTACCATAACGTTTGTTGTGAAAGACAACAAAGTGGGCGTTGAAGTGAGCGACCACGTCATCAAAGTCTAGTGCGATCACTTTCTTTCCGGTCGTCTGCATAGGTATCTATATTATATACAAAAGAAAGAGAGGCCGTGTCTGGGAGGGAAAGGTGTAGATTTTAGATTGCTTTTAGGGACTGTTTTATATATGGTGGTGCGCAGGACCGAAAAGGACCGATCGGGCAAATAAGCTGCCCTAAAGCTTAGGTTTGCACATTGAATTGAAATGGAGGTGTGCTGTGGTAATTATTCAAAACGATGCTCTTCTGAGGCTTGGAAAACAATGCAATGCAGTGTATGTCTGCCCCAAAGATGATGGGGTTCGCAGAGGGCCGTTGGTCGCGTACGCAGGAAAGGACAGTCAAGGAAGAAACTTGGTCGGAGATATTTACTTCAATTTTCGGCGCATCGAGTCACATCCGAAAATTGTCCAAACCTTTACTGAGGTAGTTTGCGAAAAGCTCGATCAACAAGGTCTTTTCGATTCGTTCGATACAGTCTGCGGCATTCCGCAGGGTGGTCGAACGTTCGGTCAGATGCTCGCGCTCATTGCCGACAAACGGTTCGTGTATGCGGACAAGAAGCCGAAACCTACTGAGGCCGGGAAGAAGCAAGAATACGAATGGGATCTGTCCCAGTTCGACTTCAAGCCGGGAGAACGTGTTGCAGTAGCCGAAGATGTCTTCAACAACTTCCAAAACACCGACAACACTCTGGCCGAG
The DNA here is from genome assembly GCA_001779595.1 of Candidatus Kaiserbacteria bacterium RIFCSPHIGHO2_01_FULL_46_22. Lineage (GTDB taxonomy): Bacteria > Patescibacteriota > Minisyncoccia > Phycocordibacterales > UBA918 > OLB19. The sequence continues at coordinate 29,185 of MFKO01000008.1, read as the reverse complement.
ATCTCTGGGACCGGCGCAAAGGTAGTGCTGCTTGTGGGCGCACTCAATCGCTCACCGCTCCACGATAAGACCTATAAAAGTCTGCCAGTCGTCGCCTCCATCCGTGAAGCCTATCCGGAGTACGAACAGGACGACCCGGCTGTCTCGTACGACATCGCCGCCGGCCTGATCGAATGGGAAGTGAAGAAAAACTGGTCACGCCTGATGGCCATCATGGGATAACATCTAGTTGATGTAAAAAATTTAGCCCGCCGAATGATTTCGGCGGGCTTTTACTTTTTATACCTTGATATTGCAAGGCTAGCGATATTGGTTGATGAGATCGCTCATGCGTTTCGTTTCTTCCCGGGCAGCTTCGGCGAAGTCGGAACCGGTCGACGCGTAGATAATGCTGCGCGAAGCGTTGATTATCATACCTTCACCGCGGCTGTCTTTGCCGGCCGCGACACTTTTCTCAAGACTGCCGCCTTGCTCCCCGATACCTGGAATCAGGATCGGCATATCACCGATTAGTCTGCGGACGCTCCGCAGTTGTTCGGGATTTGTGGCACCCACAACCAAGCCGCAGTTTTTATTCTTGTTCCAGTCCCTGGCGATGTTGTCTGCCACTACTTCATATAACGGCTTAGTCTTATACCCGGCCACATGGACAGGTAGGTCTTGGAACTCGCCGGCACCTGGGTTGGAAGTGCGGCAAAGTACGAAGATGCCCTTGTCTGCCCGTTCGAGAAAAGGCCGCAAGGCCTCGCTGCCGAGATAGGGATTGACGGTGATGGCGTCGGCTTGCATCAAGTCGAACGCCATCGTCGTGTAGCCTTCATTGGTATTGCCAATGTCGGCGCGTTTGGCGTCGAGAATTACCGGTACGTCCGGAGCGACTCTGCGGACATGATTGATTGTTCGACTAAGCCCCGATAATCCTTCAGCACCGTACGCCTCGTAAAAGGCAATGTTGGGCTTGTAGGCGCACACAAGATCGTGTGTCGCGTCAATGTTTGCTTTGTTGAAAGCCACCATTGTCTCGACATGATCATAATCCGCTTCCATCACAGGCGACGCTTTTCTTGCCGATCGGGGGACTTTTCGCGGATCTGTGTCGAGTCCGACACAGACGAAATGTCCTCGCGACCATTGGCTTTCGAGCATTTTGCGGAAATTACGCATTGTTCATTCCTCCTGGGTTGTCGATGTACGAATTAAGACCCGCGGCGCGGGTCTTTTCTGCGCCCACACTACCTAAAACCAACGGAAATGGCAATAACAAAAGGAGCCTCGCGAAATTAATCGCAGGCTCCTAATTTTAGGATGGCTCTAGGTCGTCTTGGTCACATGGCCTTAAGTTCTAGTTCTTTGACTGTTGCCCAATCCATTTCGATGGTTTTGGGAAGGGTAAACATGAACGACTGGCGGTTGTACAGATTCCATATACCAATCGACTCTCCATCGCCTTCTTCGATAAAAGAAAACTCCGTATCGATTGCTAGTGAGTAGTTGTCGTGACTGATCCACACCTGCGTTCCTGCCCAGAAGACCAAGCAGGACAGCTTCATTTCGATAAGAAATCCCCACTCCACGGCGATGCTTTCAATTTTGCCGCAAAGTGTATGCCCTTTGGCCTCGTCAGCGAAAACCAATTGTCCTCTCTCAAACCGATTCATCACGTCGATCGCTAAAAGCATGACACTCTCCTATGTTGCCGCTGCGCGAACAATACGACATTGACTACGCAATATCAAGCTGCTCCACAAAAGAAAACGCCCCGCAATTGGCAGGGCGCCTATTCGCTTCATCTAGTGTTACACGCTGATGATGGATAACACTTCTTTCACTCGAGGGTCCTTGCCACCGTCAGGGTGGGGAACCACTAGGCATTTGAGTACGGTACCAACCTTTATTTGCTTTCGGAATACACTCTTCCTGATTCGGTTGAAACTCAGGTAGATGAGCTCACCTTCTTTAGTGTGAAGGAAAATGTTTCCTGTAGTCCTCTTGATGACCGTGGCTGTGAGGGTCCTGGTAGTGACCTCGATCGACATAGTGCGTTCGACTGGCTCGGCCAGATTAGCCAACCAAAGGGCGGTCGACCCCCTCTCTACGAATTCAAAGAAAGGTCTAATCCCCAAGGCTTGCTCCAGTTTTTTCTGGGCATACTTAGACAGCGGACGATTGCCACTGGTATCGCTCTCATGAGTCTTGTTCATGACTTCCTCCTCGGAACAAAGTTGCTAATGTGCACTATACGGTATTTGGTCGTTTAAAATCAAGCGGAGCGGACCTTTAAGGAAAGTAACATTTGATTTGGTCCGCTTTGCGTGTAAGAGTTATGTATATACAGTCGTTATATGAATCAGGAGGATTTGGAAAAAGTATTCGTAAAAACTTTCTCTGAATACGGAGACGCAATTTTTCGTTTTTGTATGATGAAAGTATCTAATGTCGAACAGGCAGAAGATATGACTCAGGAGGTGTTTACGAGATATTGGCAGTATTTGCGCAACGGCAAAGAAATGAGCAATACCCGCTCGCTCCTTTACACGATTGCCAATAACCTAGCCAAAGACTGGTATAAGAAGAAGCGGGCGGTTTCGCTCGATGATCAGATGGAATCCGGCCGTGTGCCAGCGGACAAAAACGCTAGTCCGGAGACGACGGCTGGCTACTACGAGATCCTCGATACTATTGATGATATGGAAGAAAAGGATAAGGAGGTACTGCTTTTGAAATACGTTGAGGGACTTGATCCAAAAGATATTGCTGAAATTCTTGAGGAGACAGCGAATGTGATATCGGTACGACTCAGTCGGGCAACCAAACGACTACAGCAAAAATTACATATATGAACCCGAACGATAAAACAATTGAATATCTAAGTAAATTGAAAGGCATGAAGTTGTCAGAATCTTCGCGCGCCCGGATGCAAGCGGATCTTCTTGAGTATGCTCGTTTTCACAGTGTAAAGGATGGTGTAAGAGTAGGAGCGGATAGTCGTTCTATAGGGCAAGTACCACAGAGTACTTCATTATTTAACCTATTTAAACAACCAAAATCTATGACTGCTGCAATAATGGTTATCGTATTGTTGGCCGGAGGAGGAACATCATACGCCGCAGAAGCAGCTGTGCCTGGAGATGTTCTCTATCCAGTAAAGATCGAAGTGAATGAGAATATCAGAAGTGCCTTTGCAATTTCTAACGAAGCTGAGGCCAAACTACAGGCTCGCCTCGCAGAAGAAAGATTAGAGGAAGCTGAGGAGTTGTCCGCGCGCGGTGAACTTACTACTGAACACGCTGCCTATCTTGGCTTGCGTATCAAAGCTCACTATGATGAGGCTAAGGAATTGAGTGCCGAGGCCGCCGCCGATGGAAATCAGGAAGCATCGACAACTGTGCGATCTTCGCTTGAAGGATCTCTCCGTGCTCATGCCAATGTTCTGAATGACATCAACCTCAACGTGTCTGGCGGTAACGGAGTCCTTGATTTGAACATTGGTTCCGATACCGATGCAGAGGTTAGAAATGAAACTAATACACAATCAGACACCAGCACCGACGATGACAATGCTAGCTCCTCGATCGAAGTCGACACCAGCGTTGATGGTGGACTCGATACTGGCGTAACTGACGTTGATGTTGAGACTGATGCACCTATCCGTTCTGGAATAAGCTTGTAAGAGTCGCTACTTACTTAAAATAAACAAAACCGCCACGTCTGACGTGGCGGTTTTGTTTTATAGAGTTTCGGCCACCGCAGAGGCATTACTTCACAGAGTCGAGTTTCCCGTTCATCCAGTCAATTTCCGATTGCTGTCCTGAATTTATATTTTCACAAAGCTCCAGTATTTCCGGATCGATCAGCTTCGCTTTACTACACATCAGGATGGCTCCCGCATGGTGTGGGATCATGGACTTAAGAAATTGTTCGTCGTCAATCGCAACTTGCTCTCGGATAAAAAAGAATGAGCAAGCAAGCACCACCAATCCAGCAGCGATGATGCCTAGATTCAGCCTTTTCTTTGGGTACATCGAACCCATGATAAGAAGCTCCAGTATCACCATTGGCGCCGCCATCAGGGCAGCCATATAAAACTGGTTGTGGTTGGGGTGTATATTTCCAAATGTATCCACCATCGCGTACATAAGTATGTACATGGCAATGAAATGGAGTACAAACATAGCGAATAAACGATTGTAATTTTGATGATGATTCATACGTATTAAGAATACTACTCTTGTGTCCAGGGTTTATTCATTTAAGCGTGCATAATATTATGTGAGTTAAAAGCCTTGAGACCCTTTAAAACATTTAACTTTAGATCACTATGGACACAAAGATTATTCTGGTTGCTTTAGCCGCTCTGGTTATTGGTGCAGGAGGCGGATATGCAGTAGCTAGCAATAAAGAAACGCCTGAGGCAGGTGAACATATGATGGGTGGTGGCCAGATGATGCGTAACGAGTCTGACGAAATGAACGTTAGTATGAACCGCAATATGGGCGGCGCTATGGATGGAATGATGCGAGGACTAGAGGGAAAGACTGGCGACGAGTTTGATCAGGCCTTCCTTGCAGAAATGGTTATGCATCACGAAGGAGCAGTCGAGATGGCCAAAGCCGCTCTCGAAAATGGCAAACACGAAGAAATCAAAACTATGGCCAACGCAATTATTTCGGCCCAGACAACAGAAATTAAACAAATGCAGGACTGGCAGAAATCTTGGTACGGAAACTAAGACGTTTCTTATAAAAAAAGTAGCCCGCCAATGATTATTGGCGGGCTTTACTTGTGTCGACAGTCAGTCGTTAGCTCTTCGGCCGGAAGCCGGGAAATATACGACTGAATTCATCGAGTTGTTTCTGGCATCCGAGTTCTTGAAGTGCGTAGAAGCACCACGCACGGGTACTTGGATTGTTACCTCGTTTCCTGGCTTCTCCGATCACGTAGTCGGCAACTTCGCCGTTGCTAGCACGGGTGCAGGTAGGCCTTTCCTTGAACTTGTTGGCGGTGATTTTGGTCACCTCCTTCTTCGAGTCGATGAACAGAATGGATTCACTTTCACGCAATTTGAACAGCTGTGCCTTGGAATGCGATTGGTGTCGTCCGGCCTGTAGCGTTAGGCCAGTTCCGTCGGCACCGATCCAAGTGACTACCTTTTCGAAGTGTGGCCTAGACGTACCAGTGTTACTTGCCACGTCAGGTCGGGACATCACAAGAAGAAGCGTGGTGTTGTAAGTGCCCGAATATCGGACCAGTTCGTAGTTCGTAGCCGGTGTTTTTTCGGTACGTTCCGTTTCGACAAGGTTTGCACGATATACACGATACATATCTTCGCCCTTGGTCACGACTATGTCGTTAGCAGCGAACACTTCATGGTTGGAGTGTTCTGCAGCAACTTGGACAAAGTACTCCGCCTGTCCATTCCTGTAGGTTTTTTTGGCCGGAAGTCCGGAAATAACCTGCATTGTGTTGTCGGAATCCGGTGAGAACCGGTAGCAGTTAGCGGTAGTCATCTAAATCCTCCATAGAGCGCTGCCCCTCAGTGGGCATTGCGGGCAATAAAACCATTTACAATAAGGTTCGTCAATTGGACGTTAATCCTTGGGTATATAATATTCAGAAGGTTATTAACCATTAGTCAAAACTATTTATGACAAGGTTTATTTTTTCATCAACTTACGAAAATTGGGCAGCCACGATCGCTCGGGTTGTCTTTGGCCTCGTTTTTTTGATGAGTGCACTTTTTAAAATTCCTGGAACAGAGAGTTTCACAATGCAGGTCGAAATGTCGGGTGCAGTCGGCGTGCCGCTTCCTTTTGTAGCGGTCATACTGGCGTTCGTTTTGGAGGTTGTTTCTGGCGTAGCGTTAGTTATCGGCTGGCAGACTCGTAGATTTGCGTTGGTGTTGGCAGCGTTCGTAATGGCGATCGCATTCTTCTTCTATCGCAACATCGGTGAGCAGATGACACTCGGACACTTTATGAGCTGCGTGGTGCAAGCAACAGGACTCCTTCTCTTGTCTGTCTATGGTGCTCAATACGCGGCGGTAAAAAAAGACCCACTTCCGCATCACGCGCGTCGCGGATAGGTCCTGCAAAAACTGGTATTATAAAGTTATGTGGAAGCGTTTAATCCCAGCTGTAATTCTTGTTGCCTTTAGTGCCCTTCTGGTCAAAGTGATGGTGTTTAAAGACATACCAATGATCAGAGTGGGTCAACTGATGCTGAATTTTGGCGGAACTGATGCGGGACATGCCCCAAACTTCGTGCCATTCAAGACCATTTTGCCTTATTTGTTCGGCTATAAAGGGCTGATTATTGCGGGCATTAATCTGGTTGGAAATATCGTGTTGCTAGTGCCAATCGGATTCCTTGTGCCTTTTGTGTATCAGAACATCACGTGGAAAAAAACTCTCGCCCTAGCCACTGCTACCGGTCTAGCTATCGAGACAATGCAGGTAGTGCTCAAGGTAGGCATATTTGATATTGATGATGTGATATTGAATGCGCTCGGTTTCATGATCGGCTACTTTGTGTTTGTGATTCTCGACAAGTGGGTCCGCGCCAAGAACTACAAAAATATAATCATTGCAGCAGTTGTGAGTGTTGTTGCAGCGGCGGCATTTTATGGGTTGGTTGTTTATCCAATCAGTCATCAGCCGGTGATTAATCCAAGAGGTGGCGCTGGTGGTATGCAGTCTGAGCGTTTAGATAATGAGCAAGAGGGTGAAGTTCCGCAAGGAGAAGATCTTTGTGGCGGTACTGGCGGCGTAGGAGAGATTGTTAGTGTGGGGAACGACTCATTTACTATTGAGAGAAATGACAATCAGAACCTGACCGTTAATCTCGCCAGACAGGCAACCATCGACACTCCTGCCGGTCCTGCTTCTGTATCAGATTTGAAAACAGGGGACAGAGTAACGTTAGTAGGAGGACCAAATCCCGACGGTAGCTTTACGGCAGAAGCAGTTTTTGTTTGTAATCCATAGATCTAGAAACGGGTAGGAAAGAATAAATCACTCCATCTCCACGAACAAAAAATCCACACGTAACGTGTGGATTTTTGTACTCGTGGAGATGGGCGGAGTTGACATACCAAGTTACTAATTCACTGCGTTCATAAGTACTTGCCGGCCCGGCTCGCTCGTTTTTCTTCTAGGAAGGGAAGAAAAACATAGCTCCGCCTGTTCAACTCCGCACGAAAGCAAAGCAGTTTGCTTTCTCCATCTCCACGAACAAAAATCGCCCACACAAATGTGTGAGCGGATTTTTGTACTCGTGGAGATGGGCGGAATTGAACCGCCGTCCGAGAATGTCGATCCAGCTGAGTCTACAATGCATAGCCTAGTTTAGATCTTAGCGTCTGAAGTGGAAAAGTAGGCAAAACCTTCAGACGAGCAGTTCCTAACATTTTGGATAATTGGAGGAACAAACCAATTATCTAGAGTTCGATGGCTATTCCACCGACATTACCTTATCAAACGTCAGGTAACGCGGCGTCGCCAGTCGCGAGCTAAAATTTAAGCTCGAGCGAAGGCGAACCCGTATGCAAACGGGCTTGGTACGCTTTTGTTTGCACGTACAGATGAATGAGTTTTAGCGAAGTCCCATTCAACTTCGGCATTGCGCAGATGAACCGGGCAAACCGTCGATGCCTGTCATCCCCCGAATACTTTCAAGTAGCTTGAAAGTATTCGGGGAAGTGCAGAGGATGAAAAACTGAAAGGTATGGCGGACAGATCAAGGATCTGTCCGCCGAATGGTTGGGTACTTGAGGTTAATCAGCGTTTTTGGCGCTCCTTTTGCGTTGCTGACTCGGATGAACCAAAAGTTTTCACTAACCAGTTGTTTTAGATCAACTAAGCGACCTAAAAACCTAACTTGTTCGTTGTTGTCTTTTTTATCTTCAGACATCACAACCCTCCCTGTGCGTTCTCATTAACACACCTTTCATTTTTCCATTTTGAAATTGACTACTCAAAGGTGAGGCGGACGCATTAGCTAATGCGTCCGCCGAAGAACATTTCAGTGAACGGTGATGATCACCTCGAGCCAGTCATTGAGCTCCTTGTCGCGGAGCTCTTGGCGAAGTTCGGCGATTTGGTCAGGATTCAGATCTGCCATAATGGCATCGATCTGGTTCTTGGCCAAGCGCACCCTGTTTTTTGACGCCAGTGGGTGATTCTCGATCACCGCCGGGTCGAACTCATCTCCGAAAACGACTAACTTCCCGTCTTTGTTAGGCATTTCATTCCTCCAGTTTGATGTGGTCCCCATGATCACACCTTTGAATAGTCAATTTATTGAGTTTTCAATGTTCTCTCGATCTCGCGTTTGGTGTCGCGTTGTTTGATGGTATCACGTTTATCGTGTTTCTTTTTACCCTTCGCAACAGCTATTTCGAGCTTCAATTTGCTTCCAGTATTGTACCACCTAATTGGCACTATTGTCAAGCCCTTCTTCTCACTTTCATTATAAAGCTTGAGGATATCTTTCTTAGAAAGCAGTAGTTTGCGGACACGTTCGTTGTCGTAATCGGTCGGGGCGTTGGCTTTTTGAAATGGCGGAATTGAGGCGCCAACTAGATAGACTTCGCCACCACGCACGACCACATGCGAACCATCAAGTTTACCTTGCCCTTGGCGAATCGATTTAACTTCTGTACCAAGTAAAACTGCTCCCGCCTCAAATAGGTCCAGGAGTTCAAAGTTGAGAGTGACTTTTTTGTTTCTGACGTAATCTGTCATTGTCACTAAATATAGCAAAAATAAGGTCTTTCTGTATAATTCGGTTCTATGAGCGAGAAAAAAATTAAAGGAAAGAAGAAAGAAAGCAGAGGACGTGGTCCTAGCGGATTAATGAAGAAAATGTCAGTCGGGCCGGGTAACTTTTGGAACAACATGCTCTCGACCGTATTGGTCTTGATGCTAGTGGTCGCGGCCTACTCGTATTTTGCTGAGAAAAAGGAAGAAGTACAGGAAATTTCGCTTTCGCAGATCGCGGCCGACGTGAAAGCTGGCTCGGTCAAAGAAATTGTCGTGCGTGGCAGCAAGTTGGAGGTTAGTTATAAGGACGAAAGTAAATCCAAAGCAGAAGGAAAGAAGGAAAATGATTCTTCTGTCACTGAAACTCTTACTAATCTCGGTGTTGGTCACAACGAACTCGCTGCGGTTTCAATAGATGTAAAGAATGAAACTGGCTTTGGGTACTATCTGGCCACGTTTGCTCCATTTCTTTTCCCGATTCTTTTTCTCCTAATCATTATTTGGTTCTTCACCCGCTCAGTGCGTGGCGCAGGTATGCAGGCATTGAACTTCGGAATGTCTAAAGCACGCGTGATTGATCCAGCCGATCAGTCACAGAAGGTGACTTTTAAAGATGTTGCTGGCGCTAAAGAAGCCAAGCAAGAACTCGAAGAGATTGTAGATTTCCTTAAGAATCCAAAAAAGTTTCTTGATATCGGCGCAGAGATTCCGAAGGGCGTGCTTCTAATGGGTCCGGCTGGTACTGGTAAAACTCTTTTGGCTCGTGCTGTGGCAGGGGAGGCTGGCGTGCCTTTCTTCTCGATCTCTGGTTCTGAATTCGTTGAGATGTTTGTTGGAGTCGGTGCTTCGCGTGTGCGTGATCTTTTCCAGATGGCAAAGCGAGCGGCACCAGCTATTATTTTCGTTGACGAGATCGATGCTGTTGGACGTATCCGCGGCACTGGTATCGGCGGCGGCAATGACGAACGTGAACAGACTCTAAACCAAATTTTGGTTGAGATGGATGGTTTTGAACCTTCTGAGAAAGTGATCGTGATGGCGGCAACCAACCGACCTGACGTGCTTGATCCGGCGTTGGTTCGCCCGGGCCGTTTTGACCGACGCGTTACTATCGACTTGCCTGATCGCGATGATCGTCAAGCTATTCTCGGAATTCACGCGCGCAAGAAGCCTTTAGCTGATGATGTAAATCTAGAAGTGATTGCTACCCGCACCCCTGGCTTCTCGGGAGCAGATCTGCAATCTCTAATGAACGAAGCTGCTATCTTAGCTGCCCGCGAAGAGCGAAAGACAGTGGCGCAGTTTGATATCATCCGTTCGATTGAGAAGGTAATGCTTGGTCCAGAACGCAAGAGTCACTTGTTGTCTAAGAAAGAAAGAGAAGTTACTGCGTACCACGAAGCTGGACACGCTTTGGTCGCTTCGGTTTTGCCTTATGCAGACCCAGTGCAGAAGATTTCGATCATCTCACGTGGACGAGCGGCCGGTTATACTCTCAAATTGCCGGACGAAGATCGTAAGATGCATTCCAAAAAGGAGTTCATCGATGATATTGCGATGACACTCGGTGGTTATGTAGCAGAACAGATGGTTTTCAGTGACTTGACCACGGGTCCGTCGAACGATCTACAAGTCGTTGCCAACTTGGCACGCGATATGGTCACCAAGTACGGTATGAGTGAACGGCTTGGTCCAGTGGCGCTCGAAGGTTCTGGCGGACGTTTGATTGGTGGTGGCGTAGGTGAGGATCGCGGTTATTCTCCGGATGTTGCAAAAGCAATTGATGAAGAAGTATCACTTTTGATTTCAACTGGAATGGAAACCGCTCGCGAGGTTCTAACAAAGCACCGCGCTGCTCTCGATGCTATTTCTAAACGCTTGATCGAAGTGGAGACACTGGAGCGTGAGGAGTATGAAGGTATCTTGAAAGCCGAAGGAGTTGAGATTCAAGATGTTTATCGTGATGCTCGGCTTCAGGAACAAGGTTTGGCGGATCCAACAAAAGGTATCGCGATTGGCGGTAGCGAAGAGGTTCAGTAGTTAGGTTGAATTCAAAATTAAAATAGGCCCCGGTGCGCTTGCGCACCGGGGCCTTCGTCGTTTAGTCTTGGATCTTCCAGCGCATGGTTTCGCCGTAGCGAAACGGAATGATTTCTTCTTGAAGACCTTCGGTCAGGTATGAATTTTTGACCGTCCAGTCTTCACGGACCAACGTGATAGTTTTTATGCTGGGCGGAAAGCCAAAGAACTTCGGGCCGTTGATGCTGGCAAACCGTTCGAAGCGGTCGTCGAGAGCTCCGAGATCTTCGAATGCCTCCACATAGCCTTCAAGGGCCATGTGGTGGGTGAGCACGCCACCCATACAGCAATCGGCCCGCTTGCTCGAGACAGGGTGGGGTGCCGAGTCCGTGCCGAGCCAGACAAACCGTTTGTCAGCAATTGCCAGTGCTTGGATTGCTTCCTTGTGTTCGGCCGGTTGGATGATCGGCCACCACATAAGGTGTGGACGAAATCCGCCGCGAAAAACGTCGCGACGATCCTTGGTGAGGTGGTGGAGGGTGATCGAGCAGCCGAGTTTGTAGCCACCATTTTTGAACATAAATTCAGCACCGACCGCCGTAGATAGATGCTCCACCGAGATTTTCAGGTCAGGGTGTGCATCCTTGACTCGTGGTAACGACTCCCTTATGAAGTGGGGTTCCTGGTCATAAGGATCCAGCTCATTGTTGTTCTTGTCGAAACCGTCGGCGGCATGCAACAACAGGACTCCGCCTTCTTCAGCCAGCTTGCGCAAGACATTGAAGGCGTTGGTACCAGGAGTCCACAACGACGAAGGGCTAAAAACACCACTGTCGCTGTTGGTCGTGAGACCTTTGGGATAGTACTTGACCCCGTAGATACCCCACGTGCGCATCTCGTTCAGTTCAGCGGGGTCGAGCGTGTCAGTCAGATACAGGGTCATGAGCGGCGAAAACCTGTGATCAGTGCTGTGCAGAATGTCGTCACGATACTCGCTCGCGACCAGACGACTGGTGATGGGCGGCTTGGTATTCGGCATTACGATGCCGGAGGCGAAGCGTTTGGCCATCATTGGTCCAACCAAGCGGAGAAGTTCGTCTCTGCGTGGGTGTCCGTGTCCGTCGAACGGCCTAGGCAATTCTATTTCGGCGATCGTGTTGTTCGTGTATCTTTTTACTTCCATCGTCGTTCTCCTTCTTTCAAGATTGCAGTCAGCGGCAAACATAACAAAAAACCTCCCATATGGGAAGTTGTAGGTTTGAGGGTAGGGCGGCCGGAGGCCGCCCTACCGATATGTTCAGTCATTCGCGAGATCGACAAGTATGTCCCGGATGAACTCGGGCTTCTGACCTGCTTCTATGAATCCGGTCACGAGTTGGACAGCCGATGCGCCTGCGCGAAAGGCGTCATGGCAGTCATCAGCATTCATGATGCCACCGCAGTGCCACACTTCCTTGTTTGCGCCGAAAAAGTCAGCGGCGAATTTGGTCTGTGAGAGTGCCAACGGTTTGATGGCAGGCCCGCTCATGCCACCAACTTCGATACCGGTCCGGGTCTTGATAGCCGTCTGGCCGTCTTCCAGATAGTGGAAACCACCAGGTACGGTGTTGCCCGTGATGATTCCCGAGAAAGCAGAGGTACCCTTAAGTGTTTCACATATCTGTTTCAAAGTCAGTAGAGGTAGGCCGGTCGAAACCTTGAGCATGATCACATTGTCGGTGCTGCCTATCTTTGCATCGGCCCGGATGATGAACTGTTGCATAGCATCAATGTCAAAGCACATGACCGGCATCGGCCGACTTCCACCGCTTTCTACATTGGGGCAAGCAGCATTCGCAGTGACTATAGGAAATCTGTACTCCACTGCCTTCTGCAGCAACTCCAAGGAATCCTGAACGCCTTCACCGGAGATGTTGAGGATCAGAGGTTTTCCGTGGTCTGCGTACCGATTGATCATTTCTCGAGAATTTCTCTTGGCATATTCAATACCAGGATTGGTAAGTCCGATCGAATTCAAGGCGAATTGCAATTCTCCACCACGATAGTGTGCGTAGTAGTCGCGCCCACCATTTCCAACCTTTTCTTCTTTGGTAAACGAGCCCCATTCTGCCAACGTTTCGGTCTGAGTATATTGGTCTAGGTGCTCGGTAGTTTTTGCAACTCCGCCCCCGACCATAACCGAAGGGATGGTCACGCCCTTTATTGTTCTCTGTATTTTTGAAAGATCCACGACACGTCTCCTTGTTTGTGTTGTTTCAGTCCGCGGGGCAGTATAGCGGCTTATTGGGCAAACGCAATAAACAAACGGCGCGGGCCTTTTGGCCCGCGCCGTTTGTTTAAGATTTTCCAGTTCTTAGCGTCTTACTGCCAAACGGAAGCTCATATAGCAAAGATAGGTTGTTACCAAGACGGCGATCCATGATAGCCAGTGCGGTGCAGTCCAGTCCATAATAGCAAAGTCGATTTGGAAGAGGATACGGGCAAAGTGCGCCGCGGCAATCACGCCAAAGATTATGCCGGCAATCATCAAGTAACTGCGTTCGCGAAGGGCTGGGATTTTACCAATGTGCCAGCTGTAATGAACTAGCACAGTGAGAAGGGCCGCATCAAAAATAATCGCTGGCCAGATCATCGCTTCATCAAAAGTAATGCCAAACGATGTTAGAGGTAGCAGTCCACTGTAGGCAAACCATATAGTGGTTGCCAAATCAGCTGCTACCAGTCCGCTCGCAAACTTAGCTATTTCCCGTAGAGTTTTTTGACTCATTGATTTAAATTAAACCTTTAATATTACTAATTAGCATAGCAGTCTCTAGAGCTTTACTGCTTAGTTTTGCACAGATACCGTCTTTGCTATAAAGTTATGCGATCCGCCCTTAGCTCAGTTGGTTAGAGCACAGAGCTTATACCTCTGTGGTCCTTGGTTCGAGTCCAAGAGGGCGGACTGATAAAGAAAAGGCCAGACATACTGTCTGGCCTTTTCTTTTTAGTAACCCTTGAATGGATCATTCAGAACATGATCTTTTGCGATTCCTGATTCAGACAACTTAGAGCACAACGCCTCAATCATCTTGGGTGGACCAGAAAGTAGGTAATGGGCATCATTCTTGTATGCTTCAACTTGCTTCGCTAGTTCAGCGTTTACTTCTTCCGGAGTAGTAGTGTAGATGATTTCGATGTTTGGATTTTGTTCCCGCCATTTTTCCAAGTCTCCACGATAGGCGTGTTGTCCTTCGCGCGCGGAATAGATCAGGGTAAGTTTTGTATCAGTTGGATTTTTGGCCAAGTCAGCGATGATAGAACGAAACGGCGTGATGCCAATACCACCAGCTACGCCAACGACGTGGCGCATTTTTTTAGTAATGTACAACTCGCCATATGGACCAAACATACGAATCTTGTCACCAGGATTGAGGGTTGAAAGATGATGTTTAAAACTGCTTGGTTCGGCGCTGACTATTGTGCCGATTCTTATTTCATTTTCGTGTGGTGACGAAGCTACTGAGAAGGGTCGCCACGTTTTCCCTTCAACAGGTCGTGCAGGAATAGTAAAAATAGAATGTTGACCGGCCTGCCAGCTCGGCAGGTTGGCGGCAGTAAATATAAATGAATAGATATCGCCCGTTTCGTGAATTTTTTCTTTAAAAGTGAGGGTGGTGATACGACGGACACCGCTGTATAAGATCGGATGTCTACAAGCACGAAGAATTACATCAAACATTGGCCAATTATATCATTCCATATGTAGAGACTGGTCGATTTTGGCCAGACGGTCTTTGATTTGTGGGTGATTGGATAGGTCAGGGTTTTTCTCCACTAAGTTACGGGCTTCGTTTCGAGCTGCTTCAACCAGCTTCAGATTTTTAATCGCTTCCATTCCAAGATCGGAGAGACCGGACTGTTTGCCGCCGTAGAGTTCGCCGGCGCCGCGGAATTGTAAATCGTATTCAGAAAGTTCAAAACCATTTTTAGCAGTAATGAGAGCCTTTAAGCGGTCGCGGGTTTTTTCACTTTTTGATTCTGTGACCGCAAAACAGTACGGCTGGTAGGTGCCGCGAATGACACGACCGCGCAATTGGTGGAGTTGAGAAAGGCCGAACCGCTCGGCGCCTTCAATGATAATGTTGGTGGCGTTTGGCACGTTAACGCCGACCTCCACTACCGAGGTAGCTACCAAGATGTCGCTTTCATGAGCCAAAAATCTGGCCATCACCTTATCCTTTTCGGTCGGGGTCATTTTCCCGTGTAGTACGTCGATTCTGGTATTAGGAAAAATGTCACGCTGCAGTCGCTCGGCTTCAGCGACGACGCTTTTTAAGTTGAGGGCGTTTTCTTTTTCTGGGTCAGGCTCGTTGATACGAGGACAAATAACATAGGCTTGCCGACCGGACTTAAGTTCGGTCTTAACATGCTCATACATTGGCGCTTGTTGTTGAGGACCAATAATCTTTGTGATCACTGCCTTGCGACCAGCCGGCATTTGGTCTAGCAATGTGATATCTAGGTCGCCATAAATGGTCAATGAAAGAGTGCGAGGGATCGGCGTGGCTGTCATCGACAAAAGGTGTGGCAAGGGAGCGCCTTTTTTAGTGAGGGCTTTGCGCTGGTTGGTGCCAAAGCGATGTTGTTCGTCAATTATGACGTAGGCTAAATGCTTGAACTCCACGCTCTTATAAATAAGAGCGTGAGTACCAATCAGAATTGGGATTTCTCCATTTTTTACCCACTTCAAGAGTTGCGTGCGGGATATTTTGGTTGGTTTTCGAGGGTCCGACTTAGAAGGAAATTTGTAACAGCCGCTACCGGTAATTAGTCCGATCTGGACCGGTAGGTGTGAAAAATATTGAATAAAACTTTCAAAGTGTTGTTTGGCCAGAATTTCTGTCGGAGCCATATAAGCAACTTGTAGGTTGCCGTACTCTAGACCGCCACGTTCTCCAGCTGACTTGCCTTCGGGCGGGCGACTGACAGCAACAGCGTACGCGGTCGTTGCCGCTACTGCCGTCTTGCCGCTACCGACATCACCTTCCAGTAAGCGTGACATAGCGTGTGGTCTTTTGAAATCCTGCAGGACTTCTTTGATGGCTTTGCTTTGCGCCGTGGTCAGTTTGAAAGGAAAGCGTTCAACAAATTCACGCACGTGATCCTCGCCTGAATTGATCTCGTAGGTTGTTGCGGCGCTGATGGCTGCCCGACGGCGTGCCATTTCCACTTGAATATGAAAAACCTCTTCAAAAGCAAAACGTTTACGGGCGCCTTCAGCGTGTTCGAGTTTTTTTGGTGAATGAATATAACGGAGTGCCGTATCAAGGGGGTAGAGCTTGTAACGTTTTCTTATTTCTTCCGGTATTGGGTCCTTTAGACTTTGGAGTACTCCGGATTCAAAGCACTTAATTGCGGTATGGTAGAACCAGCGGCTGGTCACACCTTGGCTTTCACGATACACAGGATAAATAGTGTCCTCGCTGTTACTGGTTTTAAAAATTGAATCGTGACGGTCGATCGGCAAATGATCGAGTGGTTCGAGTTCGGGATTGGCGATGTATTCCTTGCCGGGCGTGCCGGTAACTTTGCCTACCGCCTTCACGTATTGTCCATCGCGATACATCTTGGCGATATATGGCTGGTTGAACCACATCAACTTGATCCGTGCTGTGCCGTCTTCTAGATATCCCTCGGCGATAGGGCGACGACTTTTCCAAGCTTTGCGCGCTTTGAGTCCACCAAGTTGGCCATATACTACAGCCTCGCCGCCGACGGCTAGTCCTTGTACAGACTGAATATCACTTACGTCTTCGTAACGTACCGGCAAATGGTAGAGCAGCTCGCCCACGGTCTCGACGTGGAGTCGCTTAAGCGCTTTTTGATGTGCAATATCAATTCGGAAGTGTCTCGAAAGCGGGTCAGAAGGCAGCATTGCTCAATGATAGCAAACTGAAGGCAATGTTATACTGTCTCCGTTATTTAATCAGACCGCAGTATGGCTAAGAAAAAGATTCCACGGCGCATCGTTCTTAAGAAGGACTATAACAAGCTAGCCTTAGAGCGCCACAAGAAGATGAAGGGCAAGCTCGAAGTGGTCTTAAAAGGCGAACTCAAGACTAAAGATGACTGGAGTACTATGTACACCCCTGGTGTCGGCGCGGTTTCTTCGCATCTTGCCAAACATCCTAAAGATGCGCGTGAATATACGATCAAGCGCAATACAGTAGCTGTAGTGTCGGACGGTTCGGCGGTACTCGGCCTCGGTAATCTTGGCGCTTTAGGTGCATTGCCGGTAATGGAAGGAAAATGCGCCATCTTCAAAGCAATGGCTGGTGTTGACGCTTTCCCGATCGTGCTCGATACGCAGGATCCGGAGGAGATTATAAAAATTGTGAAGGCGATTGCTCCAACCTTCGGCGGTATCAATCTCGAAGATATTGCTGCGCCGCAGTGTTTTATGATCGAGGAGCAACTGAAAAAGGAATTGAAAATCCCAGTAATGCACGATGATCAGCACGGTACAGCCATTGTGGTACTCGCTGGTCTTATCAATGCTTCCAAGGTAGTGGGGAAGAAGTTAGAAAAGATGAAAGTGGTGATTGTGGGTGCCGGAGCGGCTGGTCGAGCGGTAGCGCTATTGCTCCGTGAAGCTAAGGTGGAGGATGTGATAGTGGTTGATCGAAGTGGCATCATTGGAGCGAGTCGCTCTGGACTTACTGGCTACAAGAAAGAATTAGCCAAAGTCACTAATCTTCGGGACGTTAGTGGTGAAGTAATGGACGCGGTAGTCGGTGCGGATGTGCTGGTTGGAGTTTCTGGTCCGGGTTCTATCACTCGACATCATATCGAGAAGATGGCTCCAAAGGCGGTGGTCTTCGCGCTCGCCAATCCGGTGCCTGAGATTACTCCAGATGATGCCAAACGAGCTGGCGCGATGGTAGTTGCAACTGGCCGCAGCGATTATCCGAATCAGGTTAACAATGCTCTCGCTTTTCCGGGTATCTTCCGAGGCGCGCTCGATCGCAACGTTACTCATATTACTGATGGAATGAAATTGGCGGCCGCTAAGAAGATTGCTTCCTTGGTGAAAAAACCATCTGCAGAAAATGTGATACCTTCCGTAATGACTCCAGGCTTAGCTAAGGCTGTGGCGAGTGTGATTAAGAAATAAAATTGGCCGTCGCGCTACGCGCGACGGCCTTTTTCTACGCCCCGTTCCATTCGCCTTCAGTATGGACAGGTTCTTCTTCCTTGTGAACTGGCTTGCTGTCTCGGGGTGAAGATTCCTCTTTGGAATCGTTGTTGTTTTCTTCACCGGCAATTTCTCTGGCTTCCATCTGCTTTCTCCATGGTTGCACTCTCTAAATCATCGCAACAAATCAAATATTTGAAAAGGCACAACAAATAGGGCAATATAGTAACCGCTGGAGACGTGTCAGAGTGGTCTAACGTAGCCCCTTGCTAAGGGGCCAGGCTTTAATCGGCCTCGAGGGTTCGAATCCCTCCGTCTCCGCAAAATAAGGAGCATAACGCGCAAGCGTTCTGCGACTATATTTTTGCGAGAGACGGAGGGATTCGAAAAGGTTGCCTGATATTTTAGGAGACAAGAGTCGAACTAAAATATCGACAACCTATACTGCTCTGTAAGAGCGAAACTCCCTCCGCTCGGTCCTCACAAAAATTTGCTATATTGGTGCATACGGAGAGATGGGTGAGTGGCTGAAACCAACAGTTTACTAAACTGTCGACCCTTAACAGGGTTCGCGAGTTCGAATCTCGCTCTCTCCGCCAAGCGAAAAGGGACAATTGTAAAATCTCCACCACGCAATATTTGACATCAAAAAGACACAGAGCTATATTCTAAAGATGGTACCTATGTATCAAATCGCAGCTGAGAGTCAGGGCATCCCTATCTGGGGATTCTTTATGCTCCTAGTGGTTCTCGCATCATTAAGCGGGTCGGTTTGATAAGTATAGTTTCAAGAATCAAAACCGACCCAACGATGGGTCGGTTTTTGCTTCGGAGTAAGCGTAGTTCTTTAGTTCTTAACAAGTCCAGATATCAGGAGGATAAAATGGACGTAGCAACACCAACTTTTTCTATCACTGAAATAGAGGAAATACTTCGTTCGAGTGGATTTTCTCGTGGTACTCAGGCCTTCACCAACGAAGTGCATAGGCGGTTTAGACCGTCTGACAGAGTCGTTGGCCAATATGTCGAACGGGACGACTGGGACGGAGAACATCACTCCTCAGCTCTCTTCGAAGATGTTATGAATGGCGACCTAGATCCCAAGCAGTTGCGGCCCAGACGGTATGCGGATTGCCACTTCGACGTCGTGTGAAGAGTTACCAGTCCTTACAACAGAAGCGCGGACAATCTTGCCCGCGTTTTCTTTTTGTTCAAAAACCGCCGGCCAGAGAATACTGGCCGGCGGTTTTATGTACTTCTGCGAAGTGATTAGGAGATGTGCTTGGAGACCAACTTGGTCATTTCAAACATAGAAACCTGTCCCTTGCCGTCAAATATCTTTTTCAAGTTGGCATCAGCGTTGATGTTGCGCTTGTTCTTCTCGTCCTGCAATTCGTGCTTCTTAATGTATACCCACAGCGCTTTTACCACTTCTGATCGAGGCATTGGACCCTTTCCAACTACTGCTTCAAGATCCTCGCTCAGATTCATCGGCTTCATAAAAGCGGAATTTGCTTTTGCCATTTCGGTTTAAATTATTGCTATGCCCATAGTGTATCATCGAAAAAGGCTATTTTTTCAACCCTTTTACAAACTGTGCATAACTAATGACGAATCGTCAAATCAACGAAAACAGGAAATTTCGGCAGAAACACCGCGCATTGTATGATTTAGGGACTGATAAAATATATGACAAATCCATTTGAGAACGCACTTCGACAATTGCAAGGAGCGGCCAGAGTGGGGGAATTTCCAGGCGACTTGATTGAGAAGTTGTCTCGAGCAGAAAAAGAGATAACGGTAACTATTCCGGTTCGGATGGACGATGGCACCCTTCGTTTTTTTGAAGGCTATCGGGTGCAGCACTGCAATTGGCGCGGTCCATACAAGGGCGGTATTCGCTTTCATCCCGATGCCGATATAGACGAAGTGCGAGCTTTGGCATTATGGATGACGATGAAGACTGCTGTGTCCAATATTCCTATGGGCGGCGGTAAGGGTGGGGTGGTTGTTGATCCGAAGGCTTTGTCGGCATCAGAGCTTGAACGATTGTCGCGCGGTTTTGTACGGGCTCTTTGGCGTGACATTGGACCACAAGTGGATGTGCCTGCTCCAGACGTGAACACCACTCCCGAGATAATGGCTTGGATGTCCGATGAATATACGAAACTGTCTGGCGATCAGACAGGAGCGACCTTCACTGGAAAGCCAGTTGGCCAAGGTGGTTCAGAAGGACGCGGTACTGCTACTGGTCTCGGCGGTTTTTACGTGTTTGATGCGGTGCGTGAGCGGGCAGGTATTGAAGAAGGTGCAAGCATCGCGATACAAGGGATGGGTAATGTGGGTGGACACGCTGCAGAAATATTTACCGCTCACGGTTATAAAGTAGTAGCGATGTCCGATTCTAAGGGGGGCATCTACAAAGAAGACGGCCTTGATCCAAAAGCGGTGGAAAAGTATAAGGAAGAACATCGCTCACTAGCTGGTTTCCCTGACGCTAAAGAAATCAGTAATGCAGAACTGCTCGAGTTGTCAGTCGATGTGTTGGTGCCGGCGGCATTAGAGAACCAAATTACAGCCGAGAATGCCTCCCGTGTATCAGCTAAGTTAATATTGGAACTTGCCAACGGGCCAACTACACCGGAAGCAGATGAAATTTTGCATCAGCGTGGAATTGCTGTCGTCCCGGATATCTTGGCCAATGCTGGTGGTGTGATTGTCTCAACCTTGGAGTGGGAACAAAATTTGGCGAACGAACAATGGGAAGAAGGAAAAGTTTTGGCGAAATTGAAAGAGACACTTGTACCGCAAGCGGATTTGATTTGGCAGAAAGCGACTGAGAAAAAAATTCCACTCCGGGTGGCGGCATTTATGGTTGCGCTCGATCGATTGGCTAGTGCGCAAGTGCAAGAAGGGTAATCGAGGCGGGGTGGAGCGGCCGAAGCGAAGCTTCGGCCGCTTTCATTGTCGCTCCAGTGGTAGCTACATCGTCAAGAACAATGATGTGAGTGTCGCGAATGTCAGGTGTGTCACGGACGCCGAAGGCGTCCGTGACATTTTTTAGACGTTCTTGTCTCGATAACGATGTTTGCGGAACGGTATCGCGTTTGCGATAGAGAAGATTTGAACAGATTCTATAATGTGACAAGTTCTGGCGGGATTTCAACCCCGTACGCGCTATCTCTTCAACCTGATTAAATCCACGCTGTTTAAGTCTGGCAGACGAAAGTGGTATAGGTACGATGATTGATTCTTCAGGATAATGCTTCAGGTAACTATGCAATACTTCTCCGAGTAGCTGCCAGGCTTTTTCATTACCATAAAATTTTGCTTCATGAACAGTGGCACGAACTGAAGGCTCATTAAATGGCAGTAAAGATACAAAATCTTCATGAAGCGTTGGATTAAGATGCAGGCGTAAGTCATTATTGGAAAGTTGACGCACGATTTTGTGGTCGTGTCTTTCTGGGAACACGTACTCACACAATCTTGATAGCAGAGATAGCATTATCGATATGTTAAAATTTAACAGACTTACAGTGTATTAAATTGTAACCTGAACTTTTGTTGTGTGAGTTCTTGCTATGGCCTTTTCTTTTAAAAAAATCTTTTCCGGATTAAGTGAAACTACTCCTGCGCGGTCATCTATGGCCGTCGGTATTGATATCGGCGGTTCTTCAGTGAAGGTGGTTGAGTTGGAAGATATTGAAAGAGCTGTAGCGTTGCGCACCTATGGAGAATTGCAGTTGGGTCCATACGAAGGAAAACCTCTGGGTGAGATCATAACTCTAACTGAACAACACAGAGTAGAGGCTGTGACGGATGTGCTGCGTGAGGCAGGTGTTAAAGGACGTAGTGGTGCGCTGGCAATGCCGCTTTCTTCAAGTTTTGTCACCGTCATCACTTTGCCGGTAATGCAGAACACAACAGACAGTTTAGCTGCCAGGGTTCCTGTCGAAGCGCGTAAATACGTACCACTACCACTTTCAGAAGTGACGTTAGACTGGACAGAGATTCCAGCTCCTCCAACTGCTAATAATATGCACGAGATAATGTTAGCGGCGGTTGAAAATAACGCGCTAGAAGAATACCGGTCACTCTTGATGAATATTGGTATGACATCACAACCGGCCGAGATCGAAGTTTTTAGTTTGATCCGCTCGACTTGGCGGCAGAGTGATACAACGCTGGCTATCATCGATATCGGTGCACGCGGAGCTAAACTTTACCTAGTTCGTCAGGGTAACTTGGAACGCCTGCATCGTGTGGGGCAGGGTGGTCAAGAGATAACAAAACGCGTATCACAAACTCTCGGAATACCTTTTGAAGCCGCGGAAGATATTAAGCGTTCTTACGACCGAGCTGAAGAAAAAGGCGCAGAAATATATAAGGTTACTACCACCGTGTTAGAAAGTCCGTTATCGGAATTTCGTCGTTTGATTGAGCAGTACGAGGCGCGTTCCAATACGCCTTTAGGACGCATTGTTTTAGGCGGCGGAGTTTTTGCCGGACCTTATATGCTCGAATTTGCACAAGATCGTTTGGGAAGACCAGTGGAATTGGCAAATCCTTTCTCGAAGGTTGCGTATCCGGCATTCCTAGAGGACACACTGCGTCAAATTGGGCCTTCTTTTGGGGTGGCGTTGGGTGCCGCTCTCCGCGCGTTCCAATAAAGCTCCCAAAATCAGCACATTTGCACCAGTTTCGGAATTTTTACTCGGTCACCTTAGTTCAATCTAAGGCTCTCTCGTAAAAATTCCTCCAACTGGCACAACTGCATCCGATTTTAGGAGTTTTATTTTTTGCACCAACCTTAGCTTATACACTCACTTGTATGAGCCATTCATACAAGGGTCACTCGCTCGGTCATATCCAAATCTCCACTTCGTTACGACTTGGCTACGACCCTCGCTCGTTCACTTGTCCACACAGCAAAAGATGGGGTAGATGACTAGATAACATATAATCAAATCTATGGAGGGCCAAGGATCTTCTTTCATTCCTAAAAACAGCAATCGCGTGTCAACTGTGCGGACGCGCGGTACGCATAGGATTTATGTCCTAAGCTATGTCAGTTACATCGTTTTTTTCGGCACGCTTTTTGCGGTAGCGGGAGTTTTTCTTTATGCAGCAAGCGTTAACCGATCAGTGATGGCGGTCAAAGACCAGCTGACTACTGAGCGTTCACGTTTCAGTACCTCAGAAATTGAATCAATCAAGTTGCTTGATGCTCGTCTAACAAATGCAGAAAAACTCGTCAATGAATCGGCCGCTCCTTCGAAAATCTTTGAAGATTTGGAAACAGTAGTGGCAGACAATGTTCGGTTTTCTGCGATGGAATATAAGTATTTACCTAACGGTCAATTCGAGTTGGCGTTGACTGGCCAAGCGGAAGAATTAAACGAAGTGATTTGGCAGCAAGAGCTGCTTCAGAATGCCAACGTTCTGAAAGATGCCGTAGTGTCTAAATACGACTACAGTGTCCAGGGCGAAAGTAGTGAGTCCGCTGTTTCTGGCGATGCTACTCTGACCTTTATAATTACTGAAACCAAGCCAACGTCTCTGATTTCATATACTCCTGAGCCTACATTGGGTGAAGACGCGTCTATGACCGAAGGAGGCGAGGCGTTGATAGATGATGAGGAACTTGGAGATGAGGATCAAGGAGCTATCGCCACAACAACCGTAGAAAACGGAACTTAGTTTTTAATTATGCGATTTCAAGCAGGAACTCAAATAGTACTCATCGTGATCTCAATCGTGATTGTCTTCACTGTGGTTAAGCCAAAATTCTCGGAGATTGCTTACCAGCAAAATGAGATGGTGACGTACAGAACCGCTTTGGATAATATTGGCCGCTATAACCAACGTCTACAAACGCTTCTCAATCAAGCTAAGGCTATGTCTGAGCCTGAACGTGAAAACCTATTCCGCTATTTGCCAGAAGAGATAGATGCAGTGGTGGTTGGTCGCGACATTGCCAATATGGCCGACAGTAATAATTTGTTGTTGCTCGATGTAGAACCAGGAACTCTCGCTGCTGTCACTACTGTCGTGCCAGAGCAGGGAGCAGCGCCTGAGTCAGGAACAGATACCGGCATGGTGGCACCACCATCAGAAGATGGTGAAACTGCTAAAAGCACTGGGATGTACTCACAAAAGTTCAAAGTAGGCGTGGTGGGTAACTACGAGGATATGAAATCTTTCTTGAAAGATTTGGAACGCAATGCGTATCCTTTGCGCTTGCTTGAACTAGATTTCACCATCGAAGAAACAGACAACTCACTCTTAGAGTATAGTCTTGTGCTTGAGACCTACACACTAAAAGGAAATTAAGTTTTTGATTATGTCTTCCATTACAAAAAACATCTTGATTTTCGCCGCATTGGCCGCCTTGGCTTATGCTGGATATTATCTTTTTGTAATTAAAAAAGACTCAAGTTTAAATACTACATCTAGCAGCGAAGGTCAGATGCTTACGAATGAGTTTCTTCAGCGTCTAAATGACATTGAGCAAGTTGGATTATCACGCGCCGTTTTTGACGACGCTCGTTTTCGCTCACTCGTTGACTTCAGTTCTACTCCAGACACTGTACCGGCCGGACGGGACAACCCTTTTCAATAAGTCAGCGAATTAAAAGGTTGTGGTTTGT
>MFKO01000008.1:0-4569 GCA_001779595.1 Candidatus Kaiserbacteria bacterium RIFCSPHIGHO2_01_FULL_46_22 | reverse complement strand
GCTGTTTTGCCGCAAGTGCAGCGTTAAGGCACAAAACTCAAAAGCTTGAACTTGGTTATGGAGCTTCTCACCAAATTACAACAAGAAGGAGTACTCGATGCTGCTTCAGTGACGGCGGTTGGTGAGGCTATTCAGACCGACTCATCATTGGAGCGGGCGCTTATTTCGGTTGGCGTGGCAAAGGAAACAGTGCGCGAAAAGTTGGCAGAATTTTATGGTGTGCCAGCTTATACACCAAAGGATGATGAAACCGTGCCTCAAAATGTCTTGGAGTTTATTTCAGTCGAAGCAGCAAAAAACTATCAAGTCATTCCACTAAAACTCGAAGACGGAACGCTGTTGGTGGGAGTAAATGACCCAGAAGACTTGCGGATGCGCGAAGCTCTGAGCTTCATCAGTACGAAGCACAATGTTCCGTATAAATTGGTGTTCTTGCTTTCCGATGACCTCGCTAAGCTTCTTTCTGCTTACGATAACTTGACCGGTGAAGTAGGTCAGGCGCTCACTTCACTTGAAAGTGAACTCGATAATGAGATCGCCGAACGTAAAAATGAAAAGGAAGGTCAGACCAAGGAGGAAAACATTAAAGAAGACGCACCGGTAACTAAAGTAGTTGCTACTATTTTGCGATACGCCGTAGATGGAGGAGCCTCCGACATCCATGTTGAACCGACCGGTGAAAAAGTGCGTGTGCGGTTTCGTATAGATGGTTTGCTACAAACCAGTCTGGAGTTACCTAAAAATGTTCATTCGGCAGTGGTAGCGCGCGTCAAGATTCTTACTTCAATGCGACTTGATGAAAAACGTAAACCGCAAGACGGTCGTTTCTCAGCTACTTTTGACGGTCGCAAAATTGACTTCCGTGTTTCTACTTTGCCGACTAGTCATGGTGAGAAGGTCGTAATGCGTATTCTTGATAACGAAAAAGGCGTTCGCTCACTTGAAAAAACTGGTATAGCGGGACACCATCTTGAAACAATTCGGCGAATGGTTAATGAACCGTACGGTATCATCTTGATCAGTGGACCAACTGGTAGTGGTAAGTCAACCACTCTTTACGCGATGTTGGCTGAAGTGGATCGAGCGAGTAAAAACGTTTTATCGCTTGAGGACCCGATTGAATACAATATGGAGGGAGTGTCGCAATCGCAGGTACGTCCCGAAATTGGCTATACGTTTGCTAATGGTTTGCGTACAGCATTGCGTCAAGACCCCGATGTAATTTTGGTGGGAGAGATCCGTGATAAAGAAACAGCACAGCTGGCCATTCAGGCGGCTTTGACAGGACACTTGGTGCTATCGACTATTCACACCAACAATTCCATCGGTGTTATTCCTCGACTCATCGATATGGGCGTAGATCCTTACCTTATCGCACCAACTTTAAAATTGGCTATAGCGCAACGTCTAGCGCGTCGTATTTGTCCGCCTGGTAAAGAAATGCCTGTCGATGAGAGTATGAAATTGATGTTCGACAAAGAATTTGAGACTTTGCCAGAAAAATACCGCAACCGCATTCCAAAATTTGAACACATACTCGAAGCGGAGCCGACGTCTGGTTGCGCTTCCGGTACTAAGGGGCGCGTGGCAGTGGTGGAAGTTCTTGAAATTAATCAACAAATTCAAGATTTGATACTTAAAGGTGGTTCTGAAGAACAAATATATAAAGTGGCCAGACAAAGTGGCTTTATGAGTATGAAGGAGGACGCGATTATCAAGGCTTTGGAAGGCCATATTCCTTACATCGAAGTTAGCGATTTCGGTACTAAGGTCGGAGCTGAATCCGCGGTCTCTGATGAGTTTTTGGCTGGCGATACATCGGTTGATGTATCGGAAACAACCAAGTCGATTGATGTAAGCAAAGAGGGGACGGTAACACCTCCTCCAAAGGAGGTGGAAGAAAGTTCGAAAACTCCATCAACAACCCCAGTCTCTGAAGAGGGTAAGTACACGATTTAAAACCAAGTTTATGACGACGGATGGCAGGTTCGCATATTTGCCACCGTCGGACTTGAAGGCGTTAATTTCTTCCACTATACCCATATGATAAATACACGACTTCTGCATCGGTATATAATGAGACGAAATATAGAAGTATAAATATGGCTGAAGTTGATTACAAAAGAGAACTCGATGATTTGATCGAGATCATCGTGTCTGAGAAAGGCTCAGACATACACTTGTCGGTGGGCTCACATCCAGTGGTGCGTGTGACCGGTGCTTTGGTGCCACTTATCAAAAAACCAATCCTAACTGCCGCTGATATTTACGGTTTTTGTGATGTATTGATCAGTACCGGCCGACGTGAACTATTTACCAAAACCAGTGAGGTTGACTTCTCTTACGGAGCAGTCGGCGGAGTGCGTTTTCGCGGTAATGCTTATCATCAACAAGGTACTCCTTCGATCGCCTTGCGCCATATTCCTAATGTTATTCGCACGCTTGACGACTTGAAACTCCCACCGATTCTTAAAAGTTTCACTGACCGACCACAAGGCTTCTTCCTATGTGTAGGGCCAGTCGGTCAGGGAAAATCCACTACCTTGGCTGCGATGATTCAGATTATCAATCAGACACGCGCCGACCACATTGTGACAATCGAAGATCCGATCGAGTATGTCTACACTCCAGATCAGGCACTTATTGAGCAGCGTGAGGTTGGTACAGATACAACGGATTTTCCGGCAGGGCTGAACGCAGTGTTTCGTCAGGACATCGACGTCATTCTGGTAGGTGAGATGCGTAACGCTGAGACAATCGCTACAGCAGTTACTGCGGCTGAGACCGGACACTTAGTATTTTCTACACTTCACACCAACAATGCATCTCAGACGATTGATCGTATCATCGACAGTTTTCCAGCCGGACAACAGGATCAGATACGAATCCAACTCGCGGGCTCTTTGATGGGAATTTTCTCACAACGTCTAGTGCCAAGAATTGAAGGCGGTATGGTGCCAGCCTTTGAGCTCTTGATCAACAACAGTGCTGTATCCAACCTGATTCGCGAAAGACGCTCACATGAAATACAGTCAGTAATTGAGACTGGTCTTGAACACGGTATGATTGATATGAACCGTTCATTAGTTGAGTTGGTCAGAAAAGGTGAAATTACCGTCGAAAACGCCTTCGCTTACTCAGTGAATCCAAAAGGACTAGAACGCTTGATGTAGTATAAATTCTTCCTTATGCTTTTTTCTTACAAGGCGATTGATCAAAATAACGTAAAGCGGGAAGGCACCGTTGAGGCTTCTAATATAGACGCGGCAATTGCGACAGTACAGAAGCGCAGTTATACAGTGATCTCGATTGATCCGATAGAAGAAGCCAAAAGTATTTTCAATCTAGAAATCAAATGGTTTCAGCGCATTGGCAACAAAGAGGTGGTGATTTTGTCGCGTCAGCTGGCCACACTTTTTGATGCACAGGTTTCGGCTCTCCGTATTTTCCGTTTGCTTGGTAGTGAGGCTGAAAACCCGCAACTTCGTAATGTTCTAAATGATATCGCCGACGATTTGCAGGCTGGTAGTTCTATATCACGTTCACTTGGGGCGCACCCAACCGTGTTTTCTCCTTTTTATATCAATATGGTGCGTAGTGGTGAAGAGTCTGGTTCTCTAGAAAAGTCTTTCAATTATCTCGCTGACTATCTAGACCGCACTTATCAGGTAGTAACCAAGGCACGAAATGCCCTGGTCTATCCGGCTTTCGTAATTGGAGTTTTCGTACTCGTGATGGGTCTGATGCTTACCTTGGTTATTCCGCGCATTAGCCAAATCCTAATCGACTCTGGACAAGAGTTACCTATCTACACGAAGATCGTTATCGCTATTTCGGACCTTGTCACCAACTACATTGGTCTCATTCTGGTGGTTGTGTCCGGTGGAGGTGCGTTTTTGTGGCGATTCGTGCGAACCCCTGTTGGCAAACGAGCCTACGACGAATTTAAAATATCGATTCCATATGTTGGTGACTTGTTCCGCAAACTCTACCTGACTCGTATTTGCGACAACCTATCAACGATGCTTGCTTCGGGTATTTCGATGGTGCAAGCACTCGAAGTGACAGCTGAGGTTGTAGACAATGCCGTCTTTAAAGAAATTCTTGAAAACACTTTGCTTGAAGTAAAGGGAGGCCGTTCATTTGCGGATGCTATTGGTGAATATCCTGAAATCCCTGGCGTTCTCTCACAGATGGCTAAGGTAGGTGAAGAGACAGGTAACCTTTCCGAAATTATGAAGACTCTTGCTCAATTCTATAACCGTGAAGTGAACAACGCCGTTGATACGCTGATCGGATTGATCGAACCAGTAATGATTGTATTGCTCGGTCTCGGAGTTGGTACGCTACTCGCTTCCGTGCTGATGCCTATCTACAACCTAACAGCCTCTATCTAGTAACTTATCCACACTAACTTTCGCAATCATTAAACTGACCTGCCTGTATAATCAAAAGAAAGTAACTAATAAATCAACATGTTTAAACATTCCTCACAACGCGGTTTCACCCTTATCGAGCTCCTAGTTGTGATCGCTATCATCGGTATCTTGGCCTCGGTGGTGATGGCAT
>MFKO01000007.1:16912-17974 GCA_001779595.1 Candidatus Kaiserbacteria bacterium RIFCSPHIGHO2_01_FULL_46_22 | reverse complement strand
TTACCAACAAGCTGATAGCCCGCAGGCCGTTCCCAAAGCGATAAATCTTTACTCTTTCGAGACCATCAAGTGTTATTCCGACTTTCGCCGGGTTATCCCTGACTCTGGGGTACGTACCTACGTGTTCCTACCTCGTCTGCCATGGGTCTAAACCCATTCGACTTGCATGCCTCATCCACGCCGCCAGCATTCATCCTGAGCTAGGATCAAACTCTAATTAAAGACAGGTGGAGCACCATAAATGGCGCTTACCTGGGTCAAACCGTACTCTGCGCGTGTACTTTGCTTCGCGCTTCCGGCTGACCACCTAAAAGGATAAGACAAAAGAAATTACAAAATCTTTTGTCTTGCCTCTCTCCGGAAAGAAGAGAGGACTTGCTGTACCAATGTGGTGGTTGCCACATTGGATTTTTTTACCCAGCACTTACTTTCCAACTAGTAAAATAAGTACTGAATGATGCGTACTATTTAATTTTCAAACAACACCATACGGCGTGGTCGGTGCGACCGGCCTTCAAAAGACACGTTCTACCCTACCCCCGATTAGTGGCGCTATTATACAGATGTTAAAGGAAACTGCAACCCTATACTGTTCAAATGTCTTAATAATTTCGACAGGCTACGCTTACCCCCTTACTAACCCTAGTTTCACCTAAAAATCCACCGCTATCCAAGCAATAAAAACGGCCCATACCGAGGTCAAATTCGATTGCGTAGGCTGTCGTATTAGAGTTACAACGCCAATTGCTAGGTACTCCAATGTCGCTGCAAACCCCTTCGAAATACTGCAGACGCGAATGGTAGAGTTGCGCGCTAGCTTGAAGACGTGACAGTTGTGCTTTTTGCTCTGCTTCTGATGTATCAATATCTAGATTCAAAAGCATCCACCCTGCACCCAACACCACCGCAGAGATGACGATGATAATTAGGATTTGTAAGATTAGGGCGACGCTTTTATGTACCTGCATAGATAGTTTTCGTTCCATGTATAATACACCACGATGGAAACTATAGTCGTCTCTGTAGGTGGATCGCTGATCGTGCCCGATCAAGTTGATACGA
>MFKO01000007.1:0-16885 GCA_001779595.1 Candidatus Kaiserbacteria bacterium RIFCSPHIGHO2_01_FULL_46_22 | reverse complement strand
CGACCGCCGTTTCGTCATCATTGCAGGCGGTGGACGCACCGCCCGTCGTTACCAAGAAGCTGCTGGTTCCCTACATCCACTCGACAAAGAAGACTTGGACTGGATAGGCATTCACGCCACACGGCTAAATGGTCACCTCCTTCGAACGATTTTCAAAGAATCGGCATATCCTGTAATGATCACCAATCCTGATGAGATTTTAGATACTCCTCGAGACATAAAAGTAATAATTGCCGCCGGCTATCGCCCAGGCAGTTCAACTGATATGCGCGCCGTTCAGATCGCCAAACTGATCGGCGCTAACAAAGTCGTCAATCTTTCCAATATTGACTACGTCTACACCGCTGATCCAAAGATCGACAGCACTGCCACACCAATCAAAGACATTACCTGGACTGAATTTAGAAAATTAATACCGGATGAATGGGATCCTGGCCTCTCCTCCCCTTTTGATCCAGTAGCCGCCCGTGAAGCAGAAGCAAAAAATATCGAAGTGACTTGCATCAATGGCGACAACTTGGTGGAACTGCATAAATATTTAAATAACGAATCTTTCACCGGCACCAAAATCCACGCATAGTAAAGGCCCGACGGAAAAATCCATCGGGCCGATTGAGGCTCCCACTTGGGAGCAAAGAAAGAACGGGTGACCTTAGTCGACGTTGACCGACAGGTCGATGACGTTCGTCGCACTGACCTGCGAGAGGTCGACGAGCGAGCCTCCTGCCGCCAGACCGAGATTGCCCTGGATGATGCCGACAGCGGACTGGGTGACGTTGATGTCGCTCCAGTCCTTGGTCTTCAGCTCTGCGGACAGAACATTGAGCGCATTGGTCTGCGTCGCTTCGACGACGGAAGCCGGGTCGAAGGCGATGCCGCCTGCCAGATTGCCCTGGATGATGGCCGAGGCGGACTGGGTGACGTTCACGTCGTTGACCTTTTCGCCGACCACCGTGGCGACATTGATAGCATTGGTCTGGTCGATCTCGATCTTGTCGAGCGCCAGTGCGCCGCCGACGTTGAGCTGCAAGATATCCGAGGCGCCCGTGTTGATGTTGATATCGACATCGGCGGCGCCGGCCGGAAGGGCCGTGAACGTGACGAGAGCGACAACGGCGGCAAAAATGGAAAGGTTCTTCACTTTGTATTCCTCTTTTGGTTTCAATTTCTCGAGTGGGCCTTCCCACTCGAGCCGGATGACCATAACACATGCTTATAAAATATGCAAGTGTCAGGGTCGTAGTCTTCAGGTTGCCTTGGCAACCTGAATCTTGCTGGCGGGCCTGTAAGGGTCCACCAATAATTCGCGGCATTCGGACACTCTGGCCTTCTGCAGCCCGAGCTTGTCGAGCAGTTTCAGAACCAGATCGACGGAGCCATAATCGGTCATATAGCCGATCGTAGCCTGCATTGGTTCACGCTGGCTGGAGCCAACATTGAACGAAGCGAAGGTTAGACCATCGCCTTTGCCGACGAAGGTCGCCGCACCGAGACCAGTTTCAACTGCCAGAAATTCTTTCTGAAAAGCCGAAACAGCCTGAACCGATCCGCCGGTCGTGTTGCCGTACGGCAACGTGACCAAACGCAGATCCATCCGACCAGTTGCCCGATAGGCTCGCGCCCTTGGACCAACACCGTAGATAGACATTTCGCCGACCGTGCCACTGATACCGAAATCGAGAGCGGTGACGCTCCCCATCACGATAAACTGCGGCTGCTTGATGGAGCCTTTTACTCCTTTGGTGGCATACCAGTCGACGTTCTGCTTGTAGGTGAAGCTGAGCTCCACCACCTGCACGCCGAGTTCGGCGAGCGAAGTTGTGGCCATGTCAGTCGCACCTTGCGTGATGAACGAGCCGGTACCGTCGGTCTGGATGTTGGTCTTGCCAGTCAAGTCCTGAATGACGCCGACACCAACACGAATGGAGGAAACCTCCGGAATACTCGCCACACACGCCTTGGCCGCTTCGTAAGGTCCGGAAACCTTGGTGGTCACTGGACCACGAAGCACCGTGGTCGTCTTAGGCGTTGTTGTTTCGCCAGTGGTTGTTGCACAACCGGCTAATGCCGACGCCGACAACAATATTGCTGCCCCGATAATTCTAGATACCCTCATCTTCGTCCCCTTAATTCAGATTGAGCGTGCCGATATCGATCGAGCCGCTGGTGTTGTCCTGATCAGTATCCTTGGTGTCTGTGTCGGTCTTGACCGTCACATTACCGTCGCCATTTTTCACATCAACGATGGTGACACCGTTGAGGTTGGTCTGGTTATTCGTGGTGCAAGCACCCTCAGATTCGCAGTTGGTCGTGTAGTTGGTGACGTTTCCGAGCAAACCCTTGCGAGCAAGGTACTGCTGTTGGGCCCGGTTGTAGTCCACTGCCTGTTGGTCAGGCGAAGCAAATCCGGGCGTGGAATTCCAGTCCGTGGAGGCATTGCCCGCCACCGCTCTGGCTGCCGCTGATCCGAAGATCAAAGCAACAATCGCCACTACATACAAACTCTTCATCGTCGTTCCCTTCCTATCAAAGAACTTAAAATGCCCCGTTATTGAGGCATTTAGACCTAAGAATATACATTATTTATTTAAAATGTCAAATTTATATGCCCAGCTAGGGATATGGCGACTTTAGAGCAATGTTACGGTGATATTATGGAGTATATGAAAAAATTCAAACTTATTTTGATTATTTTGGTTTCTGCTGCTCTCGGCGCATTTGGTTGGTGGACGCTTTCTCCATTATTTTTAGACAAGGTTGTAAACGAGGAGTTGGATCCAGAGATTCAAGTAAAGTTGGATCAGTCCAAAGAAGAGGAAGATCAGACCTCGAAAGAAGACACCAGCAATACTCCTTCTGTTTCTGATGACGGAACGTTAAGTAGCGGTCCATACGCTATCACCGGAACAACTGCTCATCCTGCCAGCGGTGAAGTAGAAGTCATAGAGACTCCTGAGGAAAAATTAATTCACTATTTAAACTACGAGGGTACTAATGGGCCGGACTTGTATGTTTATTTATCCAAAGATCTGGAAGCCAAAGATTTCATAAATTTGGGTGAACAAAAAGGCAACAAAGGAAACATCATTTACGGGGTGCCGCTCGATGTAGATCTGGGAGAATACAAATACGTACTGACTTGGTGCAAATCCTTCGGAGTGCTATTCGATTACGCAGAGATCAACTAGCGGAGGTTTTGATTTTCGATAATACCTCGTCAATTTTTTTATAAAGCTCCTCGACAGTACTGTCGTTTAAAATGGAAAAGTCGGCCATATCCATTACTTTCCTAATGTTCATATCGTGCTCTCCTTCCGTGCCGTACCACTCACGTTCTTCTTGCTCAACAAATGTATCGAAATCAATCAAGTCCTTGCCGCTCTTCCGTTTAAAAATACGCTCGTAACGGGTTTTTCTATCGGCATCAACCAATATTAAATACCCGCCGGCCTCTTTTATTTTTTGCGCTTCTCCAGTACTACGAATCGCCTCATTAGCAATATTTTCAACACCGGATTCTGCGGCCTTTTGTAGTGCTACTTCGGCCAAATAACCCGCCCCGTATCGTTCGCGAAACTCGTTGCCCACCAGACGCATATTGGAACGAGTGAGTTCCATACCACGCCTTACAAGTTCTTCCGATATATACCCACTGTTTGAGTAGTGTGCAAACCCTTTGCTCTTGAGATAGTCGACAACAACACCTTTCCCTGCTCCATTAGTGCCGGTGATGCCGATAATCATAGCTACGCTTTGACGGTCTTAGAACGATTTTGGTACTTTTCCATCATAACGAGGAGTGGAGCGGCTAAGAAGATGGATGAGTAGGTACCAGCCACCATACCAACGGTCAAAGTAATAGCCATACCGCGAGTCGATTCTGGTCCTAAGAAAACTAGTGACAACAACATCACAATGACAGTGAGCGAGGTATTGATGGAGCGAGCCATAGTTTGAGTGATACTCTTCCACACCACGTCGGCAAACGATTCGTGGTGATTTTTATTGGTTTCGTTGATGGCCAAGTTCTCACGAATTCGGTCAAAGATTACGATCGTGTCGTTGATGGAAATACCGAGAATAGTAAGCAGAGCCACAATGAAGAGTGTACCTACTTCGGCCCCTGCGTAGTAGCCAAGCCAAGCATACAGGCCAAGTGGAATGATGATGTCATGGACCAGAGTAATGATCGCGACGACGCCGTATTGCCAAGACCGCACGTTGCGTCGCTCTGACGTTGAAGTAGTGTCACTAACATGACGGAAGGCAAAGGCGATATAAATGATGATCGATAACACAACTAGTGAAATTGCCCACCACGCTTTACGCACTAATTCCTTGCCGATTGAAGGACCGATTGAAGTGTATCTCTCCTCTTCGACTGGTCCAAAAGAAGCCAAGACCTGGTCAAGTGAAATTTTTTCATCTTGCGTCAAAGCTTTTTGGCGCAAGATATAATCATTCTCCCCTGATGGCTGAATCAATACTTCACCCAGATTAAGTGGAGTAATCTTTTCGTGCATCAGCTCAGTCGACGGCCGCGATTCCACATAATGAACCTGCAGCAGAGAACCGCCGGAAAGTTCGATATTTGCTTTCAGTCCAAAAATAAAAAGTGCTGTCAATGAAATAATCATCAACACAATCGGTAGAATAAAGAAGTGATTTTGATATTTTTTCAGATCCATAACTTTATTTAGCCAAACCAGAACTCATAAGAAACCGACCTACCTTGGTGTTTGTGTTGACTGGAATGGCGCGGAGTAAGGTCCGAGAAATCGTGATCGCAGACAACATCGAGACGAACACACCGATCAGGAGAACCAGAGCAAAACCTTTGATGAGTGATGTACCAAACCAGAACAAGATAACGCCAGCAATGATATGTGCGACATTGGCATCGCGAATAGCAAGCCAGGCGCGACCAAATCCCTCTTTAATAGCTTCATCGGTCCCTTTACCAGTGCGCAATTCTTCTTTGATACGCTCAGCAATCAACACGTTGGCATCCACCGCCAAACCAATCGACAAAATCAATCCAGCCATACCTGCAGCCGTCAAGACGACCGGAATAAATTGGAAAAGAGCTAGCATCAAGGCAACGTAGATCAATAGAGATATAACGGCCACCAGTCCGGTTAAGCGATACCACAGGATCATAAACATAGACAACACAATGAATCCAACCACGCCAGCGTAAACACCGTCCCGAAGAGCACGTTCACCAAGGCTTGAACCAATAGTTTCGGTACTGTCCAGTTTAATAGGTACCGGCAGCGCACCAAAACTTAGATTTTCTGCCAAAGAGCGCGCTTCGTCTGGAGTGAAGCCGCCGGAAATAATAGCCTGACCACCAGTGATGCGTTCGTTGATGCGCGGACTAGAGATAATTTCTCCATCTAAGAAAATTGCCAAATTTTTGCCCGGATTGTTTCCGGTAATTTCAGCAAACAATTCGGCTCCTTCTTCATTAAAAGAAATCGCTACGATAGGCTCATTAGCCAACCCAGCATTTGTTTGTCCAACGAATTGAAGCTGGGCACTTTTTAAATAGCGACCAGTGAGACCAGTCTCAATATAAGGCTCTTTTGCTCCCTCACTTGGTTTGACCGTAACACCTTCCGGTAAAGAATTCTCGAGTGCGACTTGCGCAGCTAGAACAGTCTCGTCCACCAACTTAAACTCCAAGAGTGGTGTTTCGCCGATTGATTTTACAGCCTCATCGATGTCGGTCACCCCGGGCAATTCCACAATCAGGCGCTGCTCGACTGTCTCTGCTACCACACTACTCTTTTCCACCTGCACCAACGGTTCTGATACACCAAAAACATTCACTCGACGCTCAATAACTCCTCTTAAGACCTCCATCAGTTCTGGCACTTCAGCCGGATTTACTTTTGATATATCCGCTACGTATGTAAGCTGACTGCCGCCGGCCAAATCGAGACCAAATTTAAAAGGATATTTCGCGTCTCCAGAAATCGTATTTTGATAAACAAAAAAAGCGACGGCGGCGGATAAAGCCAGCGTCACCAGGGCGTAAAAGACACGTACAGTCATATTAGTCTCAGTCTGCTTTTCCATATTCGGTGGCTACTATAACATTTTAGAGCGACTTTGACAGCTGGACTAGGTTTCTCAGTAAAATCGCTATAGTGACCGGACCAATGCCGCCCGGGACTGGCGTGAAGAGGCTACATTTTTCAGCACAAGCCGGATCGGCATCACCCTTCAGCACTCCTCCCTCCTCAGATGTGCCTGCATCAAAAATTACTACGTCGTTTTTAATTTGGTCTGGTGTGATAAGACCTGGCACACCGGCACCGGAAATTATAATATCGGCGTTTTTCAGGATATGACCAGCATCAGGAGTGTCTTTATCAACCACGGTGACGGCCGCACTTTGGGCCGCCGCCCAAAGTGCGGCCGGCTTCCCTACTAAGCGTCCACTACCCACCACGACCACGTTTTTGCCAACAAAGTCTACGCTATGCCGCTTTGCAATTTCTTTAATTGCACCAATCACTGGAGGCAACACCTCTGTTTCTTCGCCCGCATATTGAGTAACGTCAATATCTAAATGCGCTGGTAGCAACGAAAGTAAACTTGCTGTATCTATATGAGTCGGTAATGGTAACTGAATAATTACTCCATCATAATCAGCAAAAGAATCGATCAAAAAATCCTTGATGGTTTCGGTGTTAACTTCGTTTAGAAATTCTTTCACCACAACCTTTACACCTTGTTCTTCTGCGCGGCGACTTTTAAGTTTGAGGTATTTTCGAGTTTCCGCATTCGGTTCGGAGGTTACCACTAAAAGCCGCGGTTGCTTGGCACGCAGAGATAATTCTTCTTTCAATTCGCGATAAATATCCGCGGCAATAGTTTTTCCGTCTACTAACATTTTTATTTCGGTTAACTACCGGTGCGCATTAATAGTGTGGCGATAGTCTTGAGGGCGATCTGCATATCCAAAAACAACGAGCGGTGTTTAAGGTAGTACAAGTCGTAAGATAATTTATTCTTAGTCAAATCAATATCCACTTCTCCACGTGGTGCATTGTAGTCATTTATTTGAGCCCAGCCGGACAACCCCGGCTTGATGAAATGTCGCGTATTGTAGTAAGGAATAGCATCAGCGTACACCTTCGCTCTAGCCGGCAATTCAGGCCGTGGCCCAATAAAAGATAAGTCACCCTTTAATACGTTAATCAGTTGTGGCAACTCGTCGATACGTGTCTTACGCAGCAATCGGCCGAGGCGAGTTACCTCTAATTTAGTATTCAACGTAGTCGCACCATTGTCTGTTCCGGTCATAGTGCGAAATTTAATAATGTCTATCGGTTGGTTAAATTGCCCGAGACGTTTGGTGGTGTAAAAAATCACTCCCCTGTCACTAAGCTTGATGGCCGCTATAACAACCGGAAAAACGATTGCGCACGGTATCAATAAAAACAGCGCCATTAATATGTCGGCGGTACGTTTTAAGAAAGTGTAAATGAAACCGCTGTCCGGTGAGATATAGGACACGAACCATTCGTACTCCAGTGAAGACAACGGTATGTGGTCGAAAGTGTCTTCGTAGAGTTTATTGAAATCAAGCAGGACAAATTCAAAACGCAAGAAAGACAGGTCGAAAATTAAAGGCATGATCTCCGCGAGGTGTTGGCTCCGCGTATCAGCAACAATGGTCTTGATATCTTCTTCGCTGATGACTTTCAACAATTTCGTTTCGAAGTCCTCGGTACTGAGTACTGTGTTGTAATCCAAAATCCGGACAAAAGAATAGTTGTAACGATCGTTGTTGTTTATCTCGTCGGCTAGTTCCACTGCCTCACTGCCGTCAGCTATCAGCAAGGCCTTGTGTTTGTTTTTGGGTGAGAAGTAATTGAATAAGAAAAGGCGCCAGACAGTAATCAATACAATGGAGACTAAAAGATATATGACAAGATTGGTCTTTGGCGCGATACCAAAAGGTATGACGATAAAAAGAATGGCGGCCGCAACAATGTTTATGACCTGCGTGCTAATGATTCGGGACAGGAGCAAGTTCTTTAGAAAAAGTGTGTGCTTGTCGTATAGTCCTGCAATGTAGAAGATTGTAATCCAGAGTGCTGAAAGCAAGAGGAAGGGTCCGAGATGGGATTGAAGATTTTCGCTAGAAGGCCATTCCGCATAGCGAACTAGTAGAGTCAACCAAAGCGCTACAGTGAAGCAGACGGCATCTCCTAATATTAAGATAAATAATTCTCGAGTCCGCTCACCCATAGATGTGACTAAAGTATAGCAAAAATGGTAAATAGAAAAGGCCGGCACGCAAACGCGCCGGCCTATCTTCATCCCTCTTCTTCCCAGTCGGCTCGTGCCTCACCGGCGAGTATCGCTTTGAACTTTTGCAAGGACTCCTTGTTCTCGCTCTCAAACTCCCAAGAAACGCTTGGTAGTTCTGGATTCCGTTCATCGCCGGTATGTTGCGCTGTGATCGTAAGCATGCCTGCAGGCGACGCAATGATCTTAACGACGAGCACCCTGTCCGACAACTGAACGCTCAGGCGAGTCTTGGCGACAAAGTCATCCCTTTCCGAAGAGATAGTGATATCGGTCCTCGCGCCAGCGTTTTCGATCAGTGTCACGTACTTGTCATAAACACTGTCGATACAAGCTGTTTTGATCCGACTGGCAGAAGATCGTACCCCTTCCTCGCTATCAAAGCGCGAACCAAGAAGTTCGCCACGAAGACGATACATGAATCTAAGACCCATAGTCGGAAAGATCGACACGACTGAGCTGGGCAACACTTCGATCAAAGAAAGGCTGGTGCCTTTAATTTTTTTGACAGACATTTTCTTCACACTCTCCACCGCTTGGCTTCTTCGAGTTTTCCCTATAATCCACGTCGCTACCGTGAACTTAGTCTGTATTACACGCCCAGACTCGGCCATATTAAGAAGATCCAGATCACTGACCAGAAAGACGGCCAGACAAAACGGCAAAGGGTCCGCTCTCCTCGTTCACTAGAACATAATTTGTATAAGTAAACAAGTGTCTGACAAAGTGCTTATTGAGGTTATCATTACCAGATGAAAAAGAAGGTTCTATTCTTGATAACTAAATCCAACTGGGGCGGAGCGCAACGTTATGTTTATGACTTGGCGGTTGGACTACCCCGAGGTAATTTTGATGTAGTTGTAGCGCTTGGTGGCGACGGCCCACTTGCTACTAAGCTCCAAGCGGCCGATATTAAAGTGGTCAGAATCCCTTCCCTCCAACGAGATATCTCTTTAGCGAAAGAACTGAGTTCCCTACGAGAAATTTCAGACATCATTGAAGCTGAGCGGCCGGACATTCTCCATATAAATAGTTCCAAAGCGGGTGCTTACGGCGCACTGATTGGAAGACTACGCCGCGTACCAAAAATAATTTTTACCGCTCACGGCTGGGCTTTCAATGAAGACCGCCCGCTCTGGCAACGATTGATCTTAAAAAAACTTCACTGGTTGACCGTACTCTTGTCTCATCACACAATCGCCGTTTCAAAGGAAGTTGTGGAGCAAATGAACTGGCCTTTTGCCAAATCCAAAATGACCGTCATCTACAACGGTCGTGACCTCCCTCATCTGAAGAGTCGTGAAGAGGCACGCGCCATTCTTATAGGAAATGAACCGCGGTTACAAAAATATAAAGATGATTTTTGGTCAATGACGATCGGTGAACTACACCCCATTAAAAGACACGACGCTGTCATTAAATCTATGAAGGAAGTCGTGCGTCGCTGGCCACACACTCGCCACCTGATCATAAGCGGCGGACAAGACGAGGTGTATCTTCATCGCTTAATCAAAGCCTTAGAACTGGAAGACTATGTTTTCTTAATGGGTACAATCGACGAAGCGGCGCAATATTTGAAAGCCGCCGATATGTTTATTCTTGCCTCAAGGAGCGAGGCAATGCCTTACGTAATAATCGAAGCTTGTATCGCTGGATTGCCGATAGTCGCGACATCCGTTGGTGGCATCCCTGAAGTGATTGAAAACGGTAAAAGTGGTCTTTTGACCACACCACTAGACAATAAAGCCTTATTTGAAGCCATTTTTGAGCTTAGGACAAATCCACAAAAAAGAGCCACGTTAGCTGCATCTGCTCTAGATCGAGCTAATCACTTTACTTTTGATCGAACTTTGAAAGAAACCCTGTCTCTCTACAACGCCTAAGTGTTCACTAAATCAATTACGTGAGGAGTATTTCTTCATTCTTGTAACGAGACATCGTGTAACGACTCATTGCCATTACGATTCCGAGCGCTATCCATTCCACTAGTAAGTGTGAACCACCGTAGCTCATAAACGGAATGGTCAATCCGGTCACAGGTAATAGTCCCAAATTCATACCCACGTGTATCGTAAAATGCGCGACAATAAAAAGCGCTACACCGCTAGCAAAGAGGCGTTCAAAGTTGGTAGCACCGAGTTTAGCGAGAATAAGTAAACGCCACACAACTATTCCAAAGAGGGTGAACAAAACCAAAGAGCCTACCAATCCCCATTCCTCAGCGAAAGCAGCGAAAATAAAGTCTGTCTGATATTCAGGAAGAAACTCGAGCTTGGACTGTGTACCGTAACCAATCCCCTTTCCTACCCACTGCCCACTGCCGGCCGCAATGATTGATTGATAAACATTGTAGCCAGTGTTTTGAATGTCCGCCAAAGGATCGAGGAAAGTATGAATACGTGCCTTCTGGTAATCCAATAACACAAAGTGCCACATTGCACCGAATGTCACCGCACCGATAGCAAACACAATCAAAAGATGCCGCAAGTGGATACCTGAGATTAGAATCATACCGAACCAAATCGCAAAAATAATCAGGGCCGAACCGAAGTCCGGTTGAATGAAGACGAGTGCAAAAATAACAAACGTGTACAGTCCTGAAATGATTATGTGTCTAAAATCGCCGATCATTTCGTGGCGTTTAGAAAAGTATTTAGCCAGCAGTGCGATTAAAACCAGCTTGGAAAACTCTGCTGGTTGCAGTGAGAAAAACCCCAAGTCGAAACGGCTTTGCGCACCAAGCGTCACTTCGGCAAACATAAGTACAAAAAACAAAAGCAACACGACCGCTACGTACACAACAAAAGTGGTGTGGCCGGCGCGCAAAAAGCGGTAGTCCGGAATCATAAATAAGAACATCGCGATGATGCCGAGCGCGAGCCAGATTATCTGACGCTCAAAGAAACCGTTGTCGCCATGGAAGGTATACATAGTCGCCAGCCCAAGCAGCGACAGCGACAAAGCCGATATAAATAGCCAAGGGTCTAGGCCGGAAAAAGTGTTACGAAAAAAAGACGTCACGGGTATATGGTATATGGTATATGGTATGTCGTATATAGGAAAGGCCGATGGCTTCACCGTCGGCCTTGGCGCGAAGCGCCTCCTATTTACCATATACTAAATTCTATCTACTACCGTAACGGTACAAAGCCAGAAGTTGATTTTGGCACGATATCGATCACCGCCGCACCCTCTTCACATAAAGCAGAGGTGATGGTTTGATAAATCCGATCAACATCTCCGACACTAAGCGCCTGGTAGCTGTGTGCAGGAGATGATGCAAGAGTGTTTATGAAATCCATTTTGACAGATTCCCCCAACCCAATCGCGTATATTTCGGTATCCTGTGCCTTGGCAGCTTCGGCGGCAGCGAGAGCGAATGCTTCGGCTTCTGCAGTCTCACCTGGGGCTGTTGCCAGACCGTCTGTTAAGAGAACTATTACTTTACGAGCGTCGCTATTGTGGCGTTCTGAAAGTAACTCAGCCGCTGCAGCATTGATACCTTCGCCTGTATTTGTATAACCGAGCTCAGCCTCAGCAGCTATCTCGATAGCACTGATTGTTGTTGCAGCGACGGAATTACCGAGCAAGGTCACCGTCTGTGCTTCTGTAGCAAAAGTAACGACTCCTGCCTGATCCTGTTCGCCGAGCCGGTTTACGAAGCGCGCAGCGGCAGTCTTAACTGAAGTGATTGGCTCAGGAGGATCAGGCTGATCGTTGTTCATACTGCCAGAAACATCGATTGCCACCATAATATCTGTGGGCACCTCACAGCTCCGAACTGTTTTAGCAATTGGTTCCGGCCACGTGAACGCTATTTCTGTATCGCTTCGCGGAGAAAAATTATCAACGAAAGTACGAGATGTTGCCAGAGCAGTGCCGCTGGCGTCGAATATGGTAGCCACCACTTCAACCTCTCTCACCTCTTCAAGACCATTGTTTCGTAAATTGGCCAAAAGACGGGGTTTGTTGTCCGCATCTTCAAGGGTACGGTCAACCACAGTGAAATGCTCTCTTCCGACCGTGGAAGGTTGCCATAATTCCGGTGGAGTAACTTCGATAAAAGTATGAGTGGGAATTCTACGACCAGTCTCTACCCGACCCTCAAAGATCGGGTACTGGCCGTTCGGTGGCAAAATAGTGCTACCGCTACGGGTCGTGATAATGCCGGCATTATCATAAAGAGTGAAGGTGTATTCAACGACCGGTGCCGCGGCAGTCGCGTTGTTGTTTTCCACGTAAGCTACTGCGTTATATAAACCTTCGGTAACCCGGAAAGAACGCGCCCACTTAACTGTCGGTTCTGTTACAGCCGCAACACAAATACGTACGCACGATCCGCCGCAGTCTATACCAGCTTCGTCATTGTTTTGCGCATTATCAAAACAACCAGGTGCTTGGTAGAAATAAGCGTAATAAATCCACCCGCCAACCAAAAGAAAAAAGGTTGCGAAACCAGCAAAATATTGCGCTCTTCGCCACGCTGCCCAAACTTTGGTAGTTCGCATACGAAAATATTTTAACACGCGCAAGCCTTCGAAATACAAAAAACCCAGACTTGGAGTCTGGGTTTTTTGTAATGGTGGAGAATGAAAATATTAAAATCTTGAAGTTGGCGCCTACCTACTCTGCCCCAATAAAGGAGTACCATCGGCGATGGAGGGCTTAACTTCCGTGTTCGGAATGAGAACGGGTGTACCCCCTCCGCTAAAGCACCAACTTCAAAACTTCAATATTATATTTTCAAACTTCATCACAACAAGAACGGTTAGTTCTTGTTGTGATCTACATATCTTCTTAACAGATTCACACACTTGACTCAAAATTGTATCAGCGATGTACAGTATTCC
Source organism: Candidatus Kaiserbacteria bacterium RIFCSPHIGHO2_01_FULL_46_22 (assembly GCA_001779595.1). Taxonomy (GTDB): domain Bacteria; phylum Patescibacteriota; class Minisyncoccia; order Phycocordibacterales; family UBA918; genus OLB19. The sequence continues at coordinate 3,707 of MFKO01000007.1, read as the reverse complement.
TTGCAGGAAATACGTCCTATTAGTACTTCACGGCTCAACGCATTACTGCGCTTACACCTAAAGCCTATCAACCTGATCATCTCTCAGGGGACTTAATGATTTCTAATCTTAGAGTTGGCTTCCCGCTTAGATGCTTTCAGCGGTTATCCATTCCCAACATAGCTACCCGGCGGTGCCGCTGGCGCGACAGCCGGTAGACCAGAGGTCAGTTCATCCCGGTCCTCTCGTACTAGGGACAAATCTCTTCAAAAATCGACGCCTGCAGTAGATAGGAGACCAACCTGTCTCACGCATTTCGTTTACTCCGATTACTCAGAGGATCGGACTGTAGCTTCATCGGTTCTCGATGACTAACGTTCAGTCTCTACGGGCCTGTCATATAAATATGATAGTTCCCTCGGTATCACCCTCACTTGCGTGGTCGGGTTTTACCGATATCAGTTAGTTTGATCACATATATTCCTATATATGACCGCCGTGACATTGTTGGTTCCTTGTATCTTTGTTCAAAAACGAAATTTTTTATAACACTTCCTCAAAGGGATTTAGACGGTCGAATCACTAAATGATCGACGTCTTCCTTATTCTCATCGAATCTTGGTTAGACGTCGAACAACTTCGTTGCTCGACGGTCTAAACCCAGCTCGCGTATCTTTTTAATTGGCGAACAGCCAAACCCTTGGCACCTGCTCCAGCGCCAGGATAAGATGAGCCGACATCGAGGTGCCGAACCGTGCCGTCGCTTTGGACGCTTGGGCACGACTAGCCTGTTATCCCCAGGGTAACTTTTATCGGGTAATCTCCGGCGGCATCTAACGCCAACCATCGGTTCACTATGCTCCACTTTCGTGTCTGTTCGGCATCTACGCCTTACAGTCAAGCCAACTTTTGCCATTGCACTATCGGCACGGTTTCCATTCGCGCCTAGTTGACCTTGAGACCCCTCCGTTACTTTTTGGGAGGGTAGCGCCCCACTAAAACTGCCTGCCACTCACTGTCCCGAACGCGTTTGTCGCGTCCGGTTAGAAACTGCCCAATTTAAGAGTGGTATTTCACTGGCGACTCCACGTTCCCCGAGAGGAACGCTTCAAAGTCTCCCACCTATTCTACGCATAAATCAAACAGCCCCAATAAGAAACTACAGTAAAGCTCCTGGGGTCTTTTCGTCTAACTGCAGGTAGGCTGCATCTTCACAGCCATTGTATTTTCACCGAGCAGGTCCTTGAGACAGTTTCCCAGTCGTTACGCCATTCGTGCACGTCGGAACTTACCCGACAAGGAATTGCGCTCTATAATTCCTTCTTTTATGAACTGGCCTTACCAGTTCGTACACAATAGGACTCTATCTTCACCCTCTATTGCTAGGTGGGGTGTGCAACATTTGGTCTCTTGTTGGTTGCATTTGGAAATATTAATGATTACTCACTAATAAGGTAACTATGGCTCGGGCTGTTTAACTCTACAATCGTTCTAATCCGTAGAGCAAACTTCCCGAAGGAAATGTGCTCTACCTTAGAACGATTATAGTTATCGCTGACATTGACGGGGGCTTACACAGTCCAGCAAAGCATCCGAAGACACTTCACCCCCCGTGCTTAACCTTCCCGCATTGGTCAGGCGTCACCCTCTATACATGGACTTACGTCTTCGCAGAGAGCTGTGTTTTTGTTAAACAGTCGCCAGGAAATCTTTCGCTGCGGCCTCTCCTTGCGGAGAGGCAGGCCTTATCCCGAAGTTACGGCCGCTTTTTTGCCGAGTTCCTTAAGGACCCCTCACTCGTTCGCCTTGGTCTTCTCGACCTTACCACCTGTGTCGGTTTGCGGTACGGAACCGCTACGTTTAACCCAAACGAAGTTTTTCTCGGAAGCGTGCTCCTTAAATTTCTTTGGCCGTAGCCGCAGATTCAGACTCTACTTGGGTTTGTGCTGCCCGGATTTACCTAAGCAACGCCCTCATAGCTCCAGCACCAATCCAGTAAGATGCTTTAAGTACAACCCTCCGTCCCTCCATAGAAACGTAGTGGTGTGCAGGAATATTAACCTGCTATCCATCGCCTCCCCCATTCGGGATCGGCTTAGGACCGACTAACCCTTCGCTGATCAACATAGCAAAGGAAACCTCGGTATTTCGGCGGACGGGGTTCTCACCCGTCTTGCGGTTACTTGTGCCGGCATTCTCACTTCGCATCGCTCCAGATGGGGTCTCCCCCACCATTCATCGCAGATACGAACGCTCTCCTACCACTCTCACTTTCCGAAGAAAGTGCGAATCCGCAGTTTCGGTAATATGCTTGAGCCCCGATCATCTTCGGCGCAAGGACTCTCGACCAGTGAGCTGTTACGCTTTCTTTAAAGGATGGCTGCTTCTAAGCCAACCTCCTGGCTGTTGGAGAATCCTCACCTCCTCACAAGATGCACTGAGCATATATTTAGGGACCTTAACTGGCGATCTGGGCTGTTTCCCTTTCGACCAATGGAGCTTCTCCCCCATAGTCTAACTGCCGTGCTGTGGCCACATGGTATTCGGAGTTTGATAGAGACAACGAGATTTCTCCCTGTTTGTCTCTTCCAGTGCTCTACCCCCAGTGGAAACACACGACGCCAACCCTAAAGCTGTTTCGGAGAGAACCAGCTATTACGGAATTCGATAAGCTTTTCACTCCTTACCACAAGTCATCCGATGATTTTGTACGGTCAACCGGTTCGGGCCTCCACGAAGTTTTACCTTCGCTTCACCCTGCTCATGGCAAGCTCATCCCGCTTCGGGTCGTATACCTACGCTATATTCGCGCTATTCACGCTCGCTTTCACTGTGCCTCCGTGGGTTTACCACTTAGACAAAGCATAGATATACACTCGCCGGCTCATTCTTCAATAGGCACGCCGCAACCCCTAAAGGCCGCGACTCCTTGTAAGTGTATGGTTTCAGATCTATTTCACTCCCCTCTCCGGGGTTCTTTTCACCTTTCCCTCACGGTACTTGTTCACTATCGGTCTTTACAAATATTTAGCCTTACCAGTTAGTACTGGTGGATTCATCCGAGCTATTCATGTCTCGGACTACTCAGGAACAAGATCAACAGAGACATATGCATTTCAAATACGGGACTGTTACCCTCTAGGGTCGAGCTTCCCAGCTCGTTCTTCTATACATATATTTGGTAACTCTGCGCAACTAAATGCCAATCTTGCCCTACAACCCCTTAAGTATTGCTACTTATGGTTTGGGCTATTCCCGTTTCGCTCGCCGCTATTCAGGGAATCGCAAGAACCTTCTTCCTGATTACAATGGCGCAACCTTGCGGTTGCAATAATCAGAAAGAAAGTTCTATATATTGCTTTCTATTCCTCTAGGTACTGAGATGTTTCACTTCCCTAGGTGCGCGTCCTCATACAAGGACCATCAGCGTAACTGATGGGGTTTCCCCATTCGGAAATTTCCGGATCAAAGGTTGATTGCCACCTCCCCGAAACTTATCGCAGACATTCCACGTCCTTCATCGCTTTGTAAAGCCAAGGCATCCACCATACACCCTTACATTCCTGCAAGGAATGCTGTACACCGCTGTACAATTTTGAGTGTCGTGCGCGCACTTACGCGCGCACTTCTTTTGTGTTGTCTATCGGGAGACGAAAAGACCTCCTTGCGGATTTCTTAAACCCGATAGACTACCTGTTGAGCGAATTTGGCAAAGCCAAATTCGCTCG
>MFKO01000006.1 GCA_001779595.1 Candidatus Kaiserbacteria bacterium RIFCSPHIGHO2_01_FULL_46_22 | reverse complement strand
CTGCCATTCCAGTACAAAGTACCATCGAGGTTATAGAGCTTCTCGTCTGTATCCACTGGTGCTGTACTAGAAGCAAGCGAGAGCGTTCTGGTCTCAATGTCACACCCAGAATCGCCCGGAGAACAGCTTGGGTTGAGTGTTTCTCCAGGAGCAAAATACGCGAACGTCAAATAAGGTGAAAGAAATACCGTTGCGGCAATTAGCCACAAAAAGCCCCCGTCATTCCGAAATGTAAATCGGCTCGGCATTGAAATAAATTTCAATCTAATTATATAGAAGCACTAGCTATAAAATAACCTTACTTATACACAAAATTCCGCCTTGCTTACCGAGACATAATCCCTCAATCAAGGGCCAGTTTCACTCAACTTGCTTTTTAATACAAATATGTTACTATATAAGGAAGCTTTTGAAACTCGTGTAGGGCTCATCGGCTTCAGTACCTGTCGAGCCCTGGTTTCTGAATTAACTCTCCTGCACAACGCTTAGGCGTTTTTAACACAAAATAATACATGTCAAACGATACACATCGGCCGCGCCGGAATAGTTCCGGACGCAGCACCTTTTCTAGTCACAAACCACACCGAAGTGGTGGCGGTTTTGCTCGTAACTCACGTGGTGGCAATTCGTCATCTTCGTTCAGTCACGGACGACGACCTTCTTCCGGTAAAGGTGGTGGCCGTAAAATGCCAACCTTCGATCCATCCCGCTTTATTAATACAAACCCCCGCGTCGCTGAAAAAACTGTGTACGAAGCTAAACATCGCTTCACCACTTTTGGTCTAAACGACCGTTTCGCCCGCGAGATTGTTGCTACTGGACTCGAAGTCCCTTCACCGATCCAGGATCAGGTAATTCCCCTCATTCTTGAAGGACGCGACGTAGTCGGTCTAGCGGAAACTGGCACTGGTAAAACAGCTGCCTTCTTGATTCCGTTGATTGATAAAACTTTGCGTGAATACGATCGACAGACTCTGATTTTGGCACCGACTCGTGAGTTGGCTGCTCAGATTGAAGCTGAACTTCGCAAATTAACCAAACAGTTCCGTCTTTACTCTGCGGTCTGTGTTGGTGGTGTGGGTATTCGTGGTCAGATCAGCAATCTGCGCCGCAAGAACCACTTTGTCATCGCAACCCCAGGCCGATTACTTGACCTATTGGAACGCGGCGATTTCAAGCCAGAAAAAGTAACCTCTGTCGTACTGGACGAAGCCGACCGTATGCTTGATATGGGTTTCATTAAAGATATCCGTAAGATACTTCAAAACACTCCCAAGAATCGTGAGACTCTTCTCTTCTCCGCTACAATAACTAAAGAAGCCGAGAACTTGGTACAGGACTTCCTTCGTGATCCAGTAACTGTATCTGTGAAGAAAAAAGACGTGACCGACTCGATCGCACAAGACGTAGTGCGTCACTCACATCACGACAAATTTGAAACTCTTACCAAACTACTTGCCGACCCAGCCTTCAGCCGTACCATTATCTTTGGTGCGATGAAGCACAGTGTTGAAAAGTTGTCGGAAGAGTTGACTGCACACGGAATCAAGGCTGAATCTATTCATGGTAATAAGAGCCATGGACAGCGCCAGCGCGCACTAAACGCATTCAAGAGCGGTAATGCCCGTGTCCTAGTTGCAACTGATGTTGCAGCTCGAGGAATTCACGTCGACAACGTTTCCCACGTTATCAACTACGATCTTCCTAATACCTTTGAAGACTACGTACACCGTATCGGTCGTACTGGTCGAGGTAATGAACGCGGAGCTGCCCTTACTTTCGTACCGGCTTAAATCTTTTTAACCGAAAAATAACAAATGGCCGGCCCCTTCGGGGCCGGCCATTTGTTATTTCGCACGAGGCTTCTTCTCCTTACGTACGTTCCTGATACCGGCATTTTTAACCACCCCTTCGAGCCTAGCCGGTACGCGTAGCGGCAGCTCTCTTCTGCTGTTTGCTAAGATACGATCGTCTTGCACGATCTGATGTTTCTTTTTCATACGCACCGATTTAACTAATAAGCTTTATTCCACTATAACACTTGTAACAAACTAGGGCAGACTCTCGCAGGCAGTACCGTCAGCATCGCTATCTAAACGATCATAATTGTAAGTGGATGAACCACCATTTGCTTCAAAATATGACTGTGCGGCCGCTTGAGTAGCGAAGTCTGCGCAGTCTTTATCAGAATGATCAGCTGGATATGTTGGAGTGTTTTGCGGCACACGACTGACCTCAGAGTCCCCGGCACAGGCACTTTCTGCCCAGAGGCCCTGCTTATCAGTACGAGCTTTTTCCTCGGCTGCTTTGAACTCTGCCTGGTATTTATACGGTAAGTTGTAAGTGTATTCGTAAGCAAAACCCTTCGCGATTAATTCTTGGTTTATGAAAAGGCCGTCGGCACGAAATACATAAGCCAGCATTCGTCCATATTTATCTCGTTCACCTTGCGACGAATCTATTTCTAGTCGGACAGATTGTCCGACTAACCAAGACTTGGTCTGACTGGATGCTTCGACACCAAAACATTGCACCGCTTTGGACGGATGAACGGTCTCTGGAGTATCAACTCCGATCATTCGGATAGTTTCACTTATCCCATTTTTATTAACGACAATCGTATCTCCATCTATCACTTTTAGTACTTCATAAGAATCTGTTAGCGATTCCTGCGGAAGCGCTTGGTCGCCAGAGCTTTGCGTAAGCGAAGACGATGCAGTAATTACTTGCTCAGAAATAACCTCGTCTGCTGGTGTGACATTTTCATCACTAACAACGTTACTCCATCCAATATAGATGAAAGTAATCAGGACCAGAATGTATAAAAAGATTCGATACACTACTTATAACGACGTAGGTTAAGGTACACCACGATAAGAAAAGCAAAACTTATAGCAGAAATGAGGGGGAAAGTAACGAAACCAAATGCGTCTATCACCTTGACCGCACAGTCAGCATTACTGCCGTCAGCGAGACAAGGCAGTACGCTAGAACCTCCTGCTTCTCGCGGCAACATTTGGTAAATGTATTGGTAAACTGCCACCAAGAGTCCGAGTATAGACAACGCAATACCGTAAACTGGAAAGTGAAGTTTGTCGCCAGATTTGAAGGCTATTATCGACAACACTGCTTGCGGATAAATAGCGATGCGTTGCAGCCAACAAAGTGAACATGGGATAAAACCAAAGTATTCTGAATACAAAAGCGACATCGCAACACTGCCTACTGTTACTCCTATAATCAACAGCCAAGCAAACTGTTTCACTAGTGAACCAGTGTATCTGCTTCTATAGAAGAAAAAGTCTACATAAAGAACTACTGTTACAGCGAGGAGAAGTAGGGACCCTGCGGCCAACGACCAGTTGAGCGTGCTGAGCAAAAATAAGAACATATTAAGTTATTTGATTAATCTAACCGAAAGATCAAGGGTCACCGTATCACCAATGATTTGTTCAGTAATTGCTTCGGCTACCTTGGCAGAGCCAGCGGTCAGACCCCACTCTGTGCGGTCGAGGGAAAACTGCGCTGTCATCCAAGCTTCTGCTTTTGACGCAACGAACACTTTAATTGGAAAGTTAATCGTCTTAGTTACGCCCTTCATAGTCAATTCTCCAGTCGCCGTGTACTCGATGTTATCAGGACCAGGCAAAACCTTCGGGCTAATATCTGTAACACGGAATGTCGCAGTTGGATAAGTCTCAACGTCAAAGAATCGCTCGCCTTTTAGGTGACCTTCAAGAGTACTTTCCTGTCCCGCCTTACCTCCACCAAGTGAAACCATATCAAGCGAGTTCATGTCCACAGTAACCTCCCCTGCCAACGATTGGTCAGCCACGACAAATTCACTACCGTCGGCGAGGGAAAATTTTCCGGTATGCACGTAACCAGTAATAGCTGGTTTTCCAGCCTGCCAAGTTATTGTCGATTGTTCTTCGTCGACTTTGTAAGTGCCAGTATCAAGTGTAGTGACGGATTCTTCTGTAATCTCTGGCGTGTTCGATATTTCTTCGTTTGAAGTAGTACTCTCCGACACGCTATCACGATTGATAAACCAATAACCACCTCCCAGCACAACCACAATCGCGGCAATAACAATGACAATTTTTTGCATAATACTAGATTATATCGGAGAACCGCTCCGTTAGACAACCGCTAAGGAAGCCGTAAGCCAGCTGCTACTTGGTCTATAGTGGCACCAATATTAAAGCTCTCCTGTTCGAGTTTACAAGCAACTTGCTCGGTTTCCTCATAGTTTTCACATTGTGGGAAACGGGCGCTAAAAGTCAAAATGACTGTCTGGTCTTCACGCGGAAAAGCATAAGCATACTGTGTATAGACACTGCCGGCAGCACCTTCCCTAACTTCAGTCACACAGTATTCACGACCATTAATGGTTCGTTCCTCGGTACGTCCTGCTCTATCTTCAACATCCCCACCTTCACTGCATTCAAAAGATTCATCCAACACCTGTACTGCTGGTGGCCAATCAACTGGCGTTACGTAAGCAGAGTTGAACGATGCTGGATAATTAAAGGTGGCTGCCTGCGTGGTGGTACTAAGCCAAGAGCCAGTGCCAGTGTCTTCAACCGGACAGGCTGCAAATTCACACTCAGGACCAACTCGTCCAACGTATGAACCATCTGGACACAACTTTGCCTCTTGAGTACAGGCCACTTCTTCCAGATTAGTGTCGTCTCTAGGACTTGACCAGAAAGAATAAGCAACGGCCCCGATAGCAATCACTGCAAAGATAAGCAGAAGAGGTTTTAATATTGAAGATTGCTGTTCCATAAATAATTTATTATTACAGCGATTTAATAGACGGGGAGGCCGCAACGCCTTAGCGTGCGGCCTCCCCTCAACACGCGAGTATACATACCAGCATACCCGCCAAATTTTTTGCAACGTTCATAAAGATCAATGGATGGTCTGGTTTAATTGTTGCTAAATCAGACGAGTCCAACGAACTCAGTCTCTATACATTATAAAAAAGCTCAATGAAAAAATTATGAAGATGTGTTTCGGTTTGCAAAATCGTAAGTCACACCATCGTATTTATAACGCTCAATTGCGGCTACTTTAGCATCGCGAGGTAAAGTTATTTCAACATTTGTGCCATTCTCTGGCGCACTGTCAACATGCAACTTGCCTTGATGCAGTTTGACGATTTCAAATACAAGAGTGAGGCCAATGCCAGTACCCTCTCTTTTTTCAGAAGCCTGCGATGAACGATAGAAAGGCTCAAAAATGTGCGCCAGATCCTTTTTCACAATACCGATACCATGGTCACGAATTGAAAGCGTTATGCTCTTATCGGTAATGGCCGGAAAAGATATGTTCACAACGCTTCCGCGGTTGCTGTAAATAATAGCGTTTTTCAAGACATTAAAGACAGCTTGTTCAAGAGCGGCCCTATTCCCTCTCACTTCCAACAGATCAACGCCAACGTAATCCACAGTTACCCCACGACCCTGCGCGAGTTTTTCTAAACGTCCGATCGCGGTCCTTACTACTTCTCCAAAATCAATTGGCTCAAAAACAATTGCATTGGCCGAGCGTACCCGGTTAAAAAGTAGGAGATTATTCAATATCCCGGTAATGCGATCGATCTCTTCTAAATTTCGCTTCAAAGTGTCCTGCAGTGGATCATCAGGACTAGTGTCAAGAGCTGCCACTTCATTCTCCACTCTAAGTACTGCAAGCGGAGTACGTAGTTCGTGGGCCAAGCTGGAGATAAAACGTTTTTGTGTTGTTAGAGCCTCACGCAATGGGCGAAGCGAAATATAGGCGGCGATCATAGCAAACACGACCGAGAGCGCAACAATTCCGCCCAGCACATAAGTCTTAGTCTTATCGGTAAAAGTCACCGCATTAGTCAAAGCTTTTTCATTAACAGTGCCGGTCGTCAACAGGTCTTGCAACGAAGTCGCGACGGCCGCCAATATCGTTTTTTGAGTCAACTCAAAAAGCTCGACAATTACTACGGTCATCACCAAAACCGAGAAGGAATGGAAAAGAATAATCTGAACGCGAGTCGAAAAGAAGATATCGTCTTTATACCGATGGAACAAATCTGTAACCCACCCCGCTGACAGTTTCGATGAAAGCGCGTCCGTCTTCTTGTCCGAGTTTTTTTCTAAGGTTTTTGACATGAACATCAACTACGTTACTAAATGAATTGAAATTAAAATCCCAGACATGCTCTAGGATATGTTCTCGGTCGAGCACCTGATCTGGATGTCGCATAAAGAATTCAAGTAGAGCAAATTCTTTGGTAGTAAGAAGAACTTCAGATTCATCAAGAAAAACTTTATGAAATGCTGGATTAAGTCGTAATGGACCAGCTTGAAGTTCTGCCGGTAAGGTAATGTCTGGCCGGCGCATAATAGCCCGCAGACGCGCTGATAACTCAGCCAGTGAAAACGGCTTAGTCATGTAATCATCGGCACCAAGATTAAGCAACATCACTTTATCGACGGTTCCTTCGCGGGCAGTCAGAATCAGGATCGGTGTTTTAATTCCCCTCTCCCGAAGAATGCGACATATTTCCGTTCCGTCTACGCCAGGCAGCATCAAGTCTAGAACGACCGCGTCATACGAACTGTGATGAACAAGAGCGTGTTTAACAGCGTTCTCTCCATCATCAAAGTGATCGACAGCAAAGCCGTCCTTTTCTAAACCCTTTTTCAGGGCTTTAGCTAATCTTTCTTCATCCTCTATGACTAACAATCTCATAACAACTGAAATTTACCTGTCAATGAAATAACAGTACTGGAAATAAAATGAAGACTTCATTAAGAAATTTCTTGGGCTAGACAGACCTAACCTGTTTATACATTCTAATCTCTATTTTAGATATACCACAGAGCACACATTATTTCATTCACGCGCAATTCATCAACAATAAATCACACTATGAAGCAAGAGCGGATATATGACTTAATTCCCTCCGCTTGAAAGCTTGATTATTGGTTTCATTTAAATCGGCGCGGTTCTGTGGAGGCCGTTCCTCTATTACAAAATTATGTCCAACACAACAACAACGAGTGCTCGCCCTAAACTTAGGACCACCAGACACTCTACAGCCAAACAAAGCCGCAAGGAGCAAACAGTAGCGATAGTCGGTCTTGGTTATGTCGGCTTACCACTGGCACTCTTATGTGAAGAAAGAGGGTTTGGCGTAATAGGTTTTGATGTTGATCAGGCAAAACTAAATGCTTTGAAGAGTGCATCAGTTCCTGACTTGTCATTGCACGAACAGACTCGATTGAAAAAAGCTAAAATTAAATTTAGCAATAATCAACGAGTACTTAAAGACGCTGACATTGTAATTGTTTGTGTACCCACTCCGGTTTTTGAAGATCATACTCCTGACCTCAGGCCACTTAAATCGGCTTCGCGATCGGTTGGTTTACAACTTAAAAAGGGTGCTTTGGTTATTATTGAATCTACGGTAAATCCAGGAGTTTGCGAAGAAGTGGTTATTCCCATTTTAGAACGCACCTCCGGCTTAAAAGTCGAGGAGGACTTTTACTTTGCTCACTGTCCTGAACGGATCAATCCGGGCGATGTGAATTTTTCCGTAGCCACGATTCCCAGAGTGGTAGGTGCACGTACAAAACCAAGTCGCGACCGTGCAGTGAATTTTTACACTTCAGTTCTTGATGCTGAAGTAGTGACTGTCTCTGACTTGAAAGAAGCCGAGTCTGTGAAAATGGTAGAGAACGCCTTTCGCGATATAAATATTGCCTTCGTTAACGAGTTGGCAATGAGTTTTGATAAACTCGGAATTGACCTTGGTCACGTAATTGATGCTGCAAGCACCAAACCGTTTGGATTTATGGCCCACTATCCAGGCTGCGGTGTAGGCGGACACTGCATTCCAGTTGACCCCTATTACTTGATTGACTACGCCAAAAAGAATGGTTTTTCTCACAAATTCATTAAGTCGGCCCGTGAGATTAACAACAATATGCCCGATTACACAGTCCGAAGATTGCGCCAAGCACTCGAACTAGCTGGACGAAGCCTATCTGGCGAACGGGTTGCTCTACTTGGCTTGGCCTACAAAAAAGACGTGGCGGATAGCCGAGAAAGTCCCGCTTTTGTGATTGCAGAAAAATTAATAGAGGCAGGAGCACATATCGTACGTTATGACCCCTTTATTAGTAAGGAAAACGATTATCTTACCTTGCAAGATACCCTTTCAGCAGTTGACTCAGTAGTAATCGCTACCGATCACAGTCTGTTCAAAACACTAACACCAGAAATTCTTGAACAATACGAGATCGATGTGGTGATAGACGGTCGTAACTGTTTAGACAAAGATCAGTTCACAACTTCGTCTATAGTGTATCGCGGCATCGGACGCTAGTAACTTCTTCACTTGCTTATGAATAAACTCAGTCGAAGCATTAGTGACATTACGTCGACTCAGTCAGTCGGGCCGGCTCTTTCGGCTTTCAGAGACCTTGGTATTTGGTTTGTTTTCTTCCTAGTCATCTACGTAATTCTGTTACTCAAAGCAATTACTTACGATACGTTTTACAACGATCTTTTCTTCGGCTTTTACAGTTTACTGGTAACCACTTACATCTTGTCTCGTTTTTTGCTGGCCTATTTCCACAAACCGGTAGTGATCGACCCTACCTATGAACCGACAATTAGTTTTGTGGTGCCGGCCAAAAACGAGGAGGATAACATTGGTGAAACAATTCGTCGTTTTGCGGAGGTTGATTATCCTAAAGAAAAAATTGAAGTCATCCTAATCAATGACGGATCGACCGACAACACCTTGATCGAAATGCAGAAAATAGCGGACGAAATCAGTGACAAAGTGAAACGGGTTGAAGTAGTCCACTGGGAGGTAAACCGCGGCAAAAGACACGGAATGCACGAGGGCGTTATTCGCTCTACGCATGACGTTATCATTTTCGTTGACTCAGATAGTTTCATCGAATCTGATTGCGCCCGACATTTGGTTAAATTCTTTGCTGATCCAGAAATTGGTGCTGTCTCTGGTCATACTGACGTGTACAATCGCGACACCAACCTGCTGACTGCCATGCAAGGGGTTCGTTATTACATCGCTTTCTCAGTGTACAAAGCCGCAGAATCCATCTTCGGCAGCGTTACCTGCTGTCCAGGGTGCTGTAGTGCCTATCGTCGTGAATATTTACTGCCGATTATTGACGATTGGCTACACCAAACTTTCCTCGGTGGAGAGTGTACCTTCGGTGACGATCGTAGTTTAACCAACTTTATTATTCGACAATACCGCGCCTGTTACTCCTATGAGGCACGCGCCCACACAGTGGTGCCCGACAACTTCCGCACCTATCTACGCCAACAACAGCGCTGGAAAAAATCTTGGGTGAGGGAAACTTTCATCGCCAGTATGTTTATGTGGAAGAAAAATCCGTTAGCTGCCTTCTCTTTCTACGCTTACGTATTCCTAGCCTTTTTGTCACCAATTGTCTTCTTCCGCGCTGTCATATGGTACCCGATCACCAGCGGAAACATCCCTGTCATTTATATGGTTGGTCTGTTCCTGATGCTTCTCTTACACGGACTCTTCTATCGTGCACAAGTCGGACCACGAGCTTGGTTCTTAGCAATTATTTCTTTCTGGTTTAACACTGTGATTTTGATCTGGCAATTACCTTGGGCAGTAGCGACCATTAAAGACTCACGCTGGGGTACTCGCTAAAAAATTATGTACGCAACATTTGACTACAAAAAAATAACTACTGTGGCAGTGATCACCCTGCTTCTAGCCGGCAGTGTTTATGGAACCTTCGGTTATAAGGAAAGTCGCTTTGGTTCGGTCAGCTTAACCGATGCTCTTGGCAACTGGGCCGGTCAGCAAGTACTTTATCTTTCTTACGCTCTTAAGCGTGGCGGTAGCAACCTATTTGCCAGTGCTTTTTCGTCTCTGGATGGCACTGCAGAAACATACAGTTCTCGTACCGCTCGCGCCCTACCAGTACTCGTATATCACAGTATTGGGCAGGAGGGAGAATACAGTATTTCCGAAGACCAATTTGCAGCCCAGATGGAGGCTCTTTACGACGCTGGCTGGCGGACCATTACACTCGGTCAGTTTGAGGCCTTTATGAATCAGGGTCAGCCACTGCCCGAGAGATCGTTTCTTCTAACCTTCGATGATGGAGCCAAAGAGAGTTACTATCCGGTAGATCCAGTATTGAGCGTTTTGGGCTACAACGCAGTCAGTTTTATTTTGCCAAAATATAGTATTGGTGGAGGTACACACTATTATCTCAGTAGTGGTGAGATTGAAGCTATGTTGGAAAGCGGCCGCTGGGAGATTGGTTCACACGGACAGGATAGTCACGAATTTGCTGCCCTAGATGAGACAGGTGTGCAGGGTGCCAAATTGGCTAATCGTATTTGGCTGAATGAAGAAGGTCGTATCGAGACAAAAGAAGAATTTGGTAATCGTGTACGTAACGACCTTGAAACTTCTAAACACAATCTAAAGAATGAATTTAATAGTGAAATCGACTTCTTCGCTTTTCCATTTGGTGAGTTTGGCCAGCTAAGCCACGACTTTACAGAAGCCGTCCGAAACGATATTGAAGACATAACTCGCAGCATTTACAAAATGGCGTTTTACCAAACCTGGGAAGGTGAAGGTTTTTCGTTCAACTACCCTAGATCAGACAAAGCCGCATTTATGATCAAGCGTGTTGAACCTAAGCCTTCCACTACGCCCGAAGAATTGGTGCAGAAACTGGAAAATGGTCTACCTAAGGATCTGCCCTACTCTGATGACATTTCTGTAGACAAAGGCTGGTTCTCTACTTGGGGTAAAGCCAACTTGTCAGATGATGTCCTCAAAATGAAAGCTAAAGAAAACGAAACCGGTGTTGCTGCAGTCCTCGATGGTAGTGGCGACTGGCAAAACTATCGTATTCAAATGACTATACAGAGCAATTCAAACAGCGGTTTTGTGGTCCTTGTTCGATACCAAGACAATCAGAATTTTGCCGGCTGCAATTTTGGCAATGGTTTTATCCACGCCGAAGACACCGTCGATGGAAATCGACGAGTTATCAACGGAGTTCGCGATCCAGCTATTCTGATCCCTACCGATCAAACATTAACGGTTGAAGCGATTGTAAACGGACGCAATATAGAATGTCGACTACTTGATTACACCGTCGGAACTGAGTTCTTAGACGAAGCTCTTACTGATGGCGGTGTTGGAATAAAAGTTTGGGATGAAACGGTTGGTGTGGCCGATCTGGACGTACTCCAAGTATCTGTGGAATCTTTGTAAATTCACACACATATGAACATTCAAAAACTTCGTCACAACTTACTTGCCGCTACTATTCTGGCTCTTTTGCTAGCTGCTCTTTACTTAATGTTTGTAGAACCGAAGTTATTACCTGCCCAAGAAAGGTCTGGAGCGACTGTTCTTTTATCGGAGAATGTCGCCGAAGCAAATGCTATAGAAGATGACTGGCTATTTAACTTTGATTCAGCCGGAACTCTTCAAGAGGCTGCTAGCCCAGAGTTAAGCAGCAGCCGTTTTTGGTGGCTTAGCTCTGGCGGAAATTTGGTTATTGAGGGAGGGACAGGTCGTACAGCTCGCAAAGATCAATCCGCTACCAATCGCTGGTCACTCGCCTATCGACTTAATAATTCACTCGACACTGACAGCGGCCGTTATCCTCAAAATCTTTTCCGTTTAGTCTCTCGCGATACCGCCGCGGATGCAGACATAGCAATGTCTTTCCGTATTCTTTCACTCAACTTAACAGATACTCCAAATCGTGATGCCTGGAGCGGGGTTTTTCTTTTCAGTCGTTATCAAGATAGCGATAACTTGTATTACGCCGGGGTCAGACAAGACGGACATGTTGTTATAAAGAAAAAGATCGGTGGCAAATATTACACTATGGCCGAAGAAGAGCATTTTCGTAGCTATCGTCCATACGAAAAAGACACCAATCCCAACTTAATACCAGGGCAAAGTTGGCTCGAAATGAGACTAACAACAAAAAACGAGAGCGACGGTCTTCGCATTACCCTATCTATTAAAGACGATTCATCCACAAGCTGGAAAGAAGTGCTTGAGGTGTTAGACAAAGGTACCGGTGGACCAGCTTTCGACCAACCTGGACACTTCGGTATTCGTACCGATTATATGGACGTAGAATTTGATAACTACCGTGTCAATCCCATTTAACTAAAATAACGCCGTGTCTTTAAGACATGGCGTTATTTATTTTAGTTTTTATCTTAGCAATAATTATTCGGAGGTTATCCGCACCATGGCTGTTGTAATAACGGTGCCATTCGCAACCCCATCTAGTTCGACAGAGTCGCCAATGTCGACATCCTCTAGTTCTCTGACTTCACTGTTGTCGTTTACTACCGCAACTTCGTTATCGACTGTAACGGTATAGACAGAACCAAAATCGTCAGTGAAGGTAAACGAGGTGTCATCCACACGATCGACTTCACCACTGTAAGTGATCATATCTGGCACAACTTCCTCTACTTCACCATCCTCTACTTCCTCTGTACCTGTGGAAACAGAAACAGTGCCGGTGGTATCTACGATGGTGTCTACTTCAAAGACACCTGGTAGAGGGTCAGTGGTCCAATCACGCACAAACGATGCGTCAACGGTCATCTCCTCGTCAGTTGCGAACACTCCCTCAACGCCAACGAAATCACCATTGCTGATAGCGGATAGATTGCCCGCTACCTCAGTAGCTGGCGTTACAGCACTACTCATCGTGGTACGTATTGTCCACTCGCCTCCCCAACTACTGATTGTCATACTGTTGTCCTCGACCGACGTTACTTGGCCACGCATCACAACATTTCCAGCATCATCAGCGTCGATAACCATCGGCGCTGGTGTTTCCTCCGGTGCCGGAGAAGTCAAAGTCTGCGCGTATACCGCCAAGAAACGGAGCGGCAATAAGAAGAGCGCGGCGAAAAGCCCGACCACAGCCAACGTTATAATGATCCGCTTTTCGGTCAGAATATTGTCTAAGTTCATAATAGTTTGTAGTTATTCTGGCAAAATGACTGATAAGTATGGCGTAGTAAATGAATCATATTTACTAATGACTATTTAAACGCCCACGGTATCGACCGCACAAAATAAACCTGCTCCGTGTCTGCTAGTGATACGGTAACAAAATCAAAATGTTCTATGCGTGAAGCCTGAAAAGGCTGCATATAAAAACCCGCAACTAAGTTGCGGGTTTTTTGTTATATGGTCAGAAGTAATTCTAAAGCGCGTCAACAGCGTCATCAGCCAACTCTTCGGCTTCCTCTGCCAAATCGATTGCTTCGTCATAGTCTTCATCGTCGAACGCTTCTTCGGCTTCATCTAGTTTGTCTTCAGCCTCTTCCAACAAATCCTCAGCTTCATCAACATCATCACCATCGTCGTCAGCTTCTTCAATCTCGGCCCGAGCCACACCAATCGCGTGATTAGCATCATCGATCGCGTCATCTGCCCTGCTTTCTTCATTGTTAGAATCACCGATAGCGTCGATAGCGTCATCGATCAAGTCTTCTACTTCTTCACCAAGATCCTCGGCCTGATCCTCATCACCATCATCCAACGCTTCCTCTGCTTCAATCAGACGGTCCTCCGCTTCTTCCAACAAATCTTCGGCTTCGTCTACATCATCGCCATCTTCGTCCGCTGCCTCCACTGTGTCCCAAGCGTCATCGATTTGATCATCCAATTCATCAAGGTATTCTTCAATCTCATCCGACTCAGTAGTGCCTCCAGCATTCTCAAAAGCGTCAATGGCATTGTCCTTAGCATCCTCCGCAAGCTGCAACGCTCGTGAAGTGTTGCCTCCTAAGTAAGCCTCCATTGCATCGTACAAATCATTACGAGCGTCCTCAATACTGTCTTCCGCATCATCAATGTCTGCGTCACTTCCTGGATCCTCGATCTGCTCTTCCGCTTCTCGAATCTGTTCAATGGCCTCAAGCAGTAATTTTTTTATTTCGCTTGTGCTACTAGTTGTGGTAGTCGTGGTCTTTGTTTGTCCAGTACCAAGCTTAGACTGCAAGTCTTGCACTTGAGATAAGATCTTATCCCGAGCCTCATCGGAAGTAGAACTTGATCCAGAAGAAGATCCCGAAAGTGTGTTGTATTTGGCACGAGAAAGAGTGCCAAAATATCCAGTAGCTGGAGAAACGCCATTCGCAGCCTGCCATTTCATTACTGCAGCTTTGGTACCATCACGGAAGAGCGTTGTTTCACTTCCTGGAGCACCTGGACCACTACTGGAAATCTGGTGTCCTGCACCATTGAGATATTTCTGCAAACATCTTACATCTTCCCCATCGACGCCGACTTCCAAGTCACGCGTGAAGGTACATTTTTCCGCAGCCTCTGTCGGCTGTATCTGCCAAGTAAAAACTAATAATGCTGATAATAAAACGGCCAAGGTGAAACTTAGTAAGTGGCGTGACGCCAAGATGTTTGTTTTTTGCATAATCTATATTCTACCGCAAACTGCGGCTGATCGACACACTTTTCCACCACACTGCGTGGACTATATAAAAAGTTTTAAATTAAACCGTTCATTGCAGCCGTGTAGTTGTTCACAAACACTGGAATGGCTAGCAATAGACCGATAAATGGCAACCCTACCGCCACAATAGTTACCCACATCGTAATTTGAAAATAACGTCTGGTTTTTTCGGCGGATGCGTAAACTGCGTCAATTTTGGCTTCTATTTCTCCTAATTTACTTTGAATATTTGGCTCCATAAGATTTTAGTATAACAAGACCAAGATTAGAGTCCGATAAATCGTCAGTGCTATATATCCCAACCAATTGGTAAAACACCAGTAAACGGATATATGCCGAACAGAACATCGGCCACGCCTCCGCCGAAAGCTCCTGGTAGCCACGAAGCAACAACAGCATCCCAATCTGCTGAATAGGCAGAAATATCAAGTGGTCTGCCCGCCACAATTATTACTACCAACTTATTACTCTTTGTCTTTGTCTTTTTTATTGCCAATAAATCCTCCTCACTTAATTTAGGATTCGGATTATCGCCCCACCCTTCAGCATATGGTTTTTCGCCCACGACAACAATTCCAACATCCGCCAACGGACTTCCATCTGCAAAGTCTCCATTCTGATTATATTCCACAGACGTATGCTCAGAGACTACACTTTTTATTCCCTCCAGAATAGTAGTGCCGGTGATGCTTGTATCACCATCTATCCCTTGCCATTCACTTGTCCAACCGCCAGCTTGGCGCCCTAAATTATTGGCAGAGGATCCAGAAACTATGATCTTTTTAGCTGATGCAGAGATAGGCAATGCGGCATTTGTATTTTTTAGTAGGACCTGGGATTTGCGAACCGCTTCTAGAGCAATGGCGTGATGTTTTTCACTTCCAATGACTGACAAGCCTTCAACAGTGGCTTCAGGCCTATCAAACAAACCGGCCTCAAACTTTACTCTCAAGATTCTTCGCACGGCATCATCGAGTCGTTCTTGCGATATATCTCCATTGGCTATTGCGGTCTGCATATTAGACATAAAGTCTTTATATTCAAACGGCGTCATCACCATATCAATACCGGCATTGATTGTAGTAACGAGTGATTCATATCTAGTTGGAGCCACTTGATACACTCCATACCAATCAGAGACCACAAAACCAGTAAAACCTAATTCTTCTTTCAGTATCTCCGTGAGCAATCGTGAATTGGCTGCATTGATAGTGCCATTCCAGCTGGCAGTTCCAACCATGATGACCCTAGCTCCTTCATCAACAGCATTTGCAAAAGGGACCAAGTGCACTCGTCTCAACTCTTCTTCGTTAAGTGTGAAGTTACCTTCTTCAACTTTAAAGTCCTTATTACGAGAAGTTCCGTATTGCATACTTCCTCCACCAATAAAGTGCTTTGGATTTGCTAGCACCTGATAATAATCAGTTGATGAATCCTGAAGTCCATGCAAGTAAGCTTCACCTAGTCTTGAAACTCTAGCTGTATCTGAACCAAAGGTCTCATATGTCTTACCCCAGCGAATGTCTTTGGCTACATCAAGGTTAGGAGCAAAGTTCCAATAAATGCCTGTCGCGGCCATCTCTTCTGCAGTTGCCTCTGCTACTCGCCGCACCAAATCGGCATCATTAGTGGCACCGAGCCCGATAAAGTGTGGAAAAATCGTAGCGCCAAGCACATTAGCGTGACCGTGTACGGCATCAATTCCGTAAAGCAAAGGGATCTTCAAGCAAGTTTTTTTAGTCTCAGCCTGAAAATCATTTATCATTTCGAGCCAAGACAACGGCTCGTTATTTCTCTTTGGACCAGCACCTCCTCCGCTCAGTAAAGCACCGATGTTGTACCTTTGAATGTCCTCGAGGTTGCGTATGCTGTTTTTCTCAACCAATACCATTTGGCCGATTTTCTCCCACTCGTTCATTCTGCCGAGTAGATCATCTACACGCTCTTCTACAGACAACTCGGAGTTTAAGTACTGCGCGTTGTTTTGTTCACATCTTTCCTCAGAGAGATCTTGTGATGGTAATCTGTCCCTGTTAATAAATAGTGCAATTCCGATTGCAATAACCACAAAAGCGAAAAAAACAATCAGTACTTTAGTCATAATTTTTGAAATATCTTTACTGCCCACCTTGAATTAAAATAAGAATAACCCCACTAAG
>MFKO01000005.1:46745-54719 GCA_001779595.1 Candidatus Kaiserbacteria bacterium RIFCSPHIGHO2_01_FULL_46_22 | reverse complement strand
ATCAGGTGGCTATGAGTGACGGGACGGTGCAGAGTTTGAGTGCTGGGGCCGCGGCGGCGGATGCGATTAGTGCGGCGGCGGAAGTGGGTGGATACGTGGACACAACAGCAACTCATGCGTCATACCAAAATGACCCAGATATGACGCCAGGCACAGTAGTAGGTGCTCTTACCGGTACCATTGGCTACCCTGCTGCTGTAGCGAAGGCTGAGATCAACGCTGCCGTTGCAAAAGCAAGTGTAGAAGACGCTGCGGTTGGAGCAATCAATAAATCCGCAGCTGCTGCTTACGCTGCGACCGCCAAAAATATTGCACAAGCCTATCAACAAGCAGCGCAGAGTATGCAGCAAGCAGGCGTACTTGGTCTTTCAGGGAAGACAGTAGCTAACACTTCTGTCACCACTCCTGGCACAGTAGCCTCATATCAAGCAGGTTGGGCACAATCTTCTTATTCCGGCCCTAAAGGTGTCACCACGCCAGGTTCTGGACTAAATCAAGCTGCGCAAAACGCTTACAACAATATTGGGCAATATAGTTATGACTTAAACTCATCTACAAACGGAGTAGTGGGTGGTTGGACTGATCAAAACGGTCGAGCACCTTCGGCAGAGCTAAGTAAAAGTCTTGACTCTATTTCATCAGAAGTTGCTGGTCATATTGCAAATGCAAATAATGACCTTGCTGTCTCATACGATATGAAAACTGACCAAGTGTCGGTCACTAATCTTAATACCGGAACAAAAGTTTCTGCCAGTCTTAGTAGTATTACCGGTAATACTACACAAACACAAAACGCAGATGACACTCCTGTCGGACAGATGTTTGGAAAGACATATTCTGGACCTAAGGGTGTCTCAGTAACACAAGCAAATAAAGATTTTGTAACTAGTGTATTAGGTCCTAACACTGGCCTAAACGCAGCCGCTCAATATGCCGGTCGCATTAGTGCTGGTCAACAACCAGCGGCTGTTCCATCAGACGATCCTGATGAGGACAGTAAGATAACGGCTGGATTAGCAATGGCTGAAGATCCACAAGCTGTTCTTGCAATGGAATCAATAGTAAACCGAGCTCTTGCTAGAAATATTTCTATTCGCTCTGTCGCGGCCAGCACTGAGTATCAGCCTGTTTTAGATCAAGCTCTTAAAAACTGTGGTGGTTGCACGGTCAGATCACTTACTCAAGATCAACTTAATCAAGCCCTCGATCAAGTTGTTGCCGCATCAGCGAAGAGACCTGGTTTTGCCGGCAACGTAACGATGGCTAAGTCAATGATCGCAGGAACTCACGTAATGACAGGCCTTGATAATATGCAAGGCTATGTTGACTTTACCAACGTAAGTCTTGCCATCTCGCAAGGCAGAGCGTCTAAGGACACCATTTCAGAAGTTACAGCAATGAGAGACGACCCTAACTCAACCACTCTGCGAGAAGGTAAATTTAACGAGCAAACTTTCGGCATCAGAGCAGGGAGTAAAGCTCCGGACTACACTCCTCAAAGCATAAGCTTCAATGCATACAAAGATATTTCTAGCTCTGTTACTACAGGTACAAAGACTAACTCAGACACAAATCCCGATACCACTCCTGATACAACCGACAACAAACCAAATAATAATGACAATACCAATACAAGAAATAGAAATATTGGTGCAACTATAGGTGGTACTGTTGCTGGTCCAATTGGTTCAATCGTTGGTGGTTTTCTAGGCGGCCTTCTTGGAAACAGCACAGGTAACAATAACGGTGGAAAAAATAAAAATACTAACACCTCAGAACAACGCGATCAGATGCGTCTTTGTCCCCCTTACCCAATCTCCTGCCAATCCGGTGCTGCTATTCTCGCATTGCCATCACTTCCCTCTTTTTCTTCATGGTTTGAGTGGCTTGATGGTGATGAGGTAGCTGAACCTGAAATACTTGCAGAGAAAAAGACTGTGCCTGTTCTCATTACAGTTAATTATCAGACCGGCGAAATTGAGATCAACCGCCCGGATATAAACGCCACTCTAGAAAACCCAACCCTCTACTATACTGACGAACAACTAAGCAGTTTGAATATGCTATTCAACGAGACTCCTGTCCTACTTAACGGTGACGGTGATGTTATTTATTCAAATGGTCTTTACTCACCGCCAGTAAAATACAGTGAGGCTGTCGGACAAGACGTACCCGAGTACGTATATACCATTGAATACGTAGACGAGAGCGGAGCTTTGATCGAAATTGGAGATAATGACAATGCTTTACCAGACAATCTTGCTTCCAATTTAGTACGTTCATTCGTGGGTAACGCTACACCGTTTGAGGCAGCAGATATTGCTTCTGTAACTTACCGAGTGGTAGAACCTGATGCAGATGTATTGGCTGACGAGTATTACGATTATGTAATAACTCTTAATGACGGGTCAGTTAAGGCAGTTACAATACCCGAATTCACTTCGACTGCTCATATGCAGAAACGCTTTGAACAATTGGGCTTTAAAGGGAAAGCTACAGAGATTTTGGGGATGGCGACTGAGACTTTTGAGGAACCCGAGCAAGGACTTTTGTCTCAACTCTTCTCCTTGGTTTCGGACACCGTCGCAAAATTTACCGACAGCGAGCCTACTGGAGACAGTGTGACTGCCCTACCAACACTAGACAATAATCTGACAACGACAGATATCGAGACTATTTATATCTATCCATTCACAGACATTTCTTGCCCTACAGATGTTGAAGGATATGAAAGGGGATTTATGTACACTGCTATTATCAAAAATAAAATGTCTCCGGACTATGTGACAATGGTTTCTGATGGGCGCTGCGGTTACGGCAGTCCTGATCAACTAGTAACAGAGGTTGCGCACCATCTTGAAAGCACCTACGGCATCGAAGGAACCACTTATGCCTCTATCGTCGATAAAACTTCCTTCAAGTACGAATTGACGGCTTTTGAGCAAATCGTGACCAATGTATATCGACCAAGTGCTGTAATAGAACCTGTGGTGCAGACTCCAACCGAAGAACCGATTACTGAACCGGCCACAACTACCCCCGAACAAAAACCAAATCTTACCAATGACGTGAAGTTCGAAACAAAAGCCATCGGAAGTAATGGTAAAGTCCTCCTCGATTGGTCAGAAGTAAAATCAGTTAATATGTCTGCTGATGTCTCCCTCTACTTCCGCTGGGACGGCAGTGCTTACCAACAGTGTTTACCTTTCCTACAAGATGCTGGTAACTATGCTTTAACTAGGAAAGATAAAGCTATGCTTAAGGGTGATACTGAGAGTGAAGGGTTTAATGTTCCAGAAAAAACTGCTTCTTATAGAGTGGAGTGTGGTGGACAGAGAAATAATGAGTTTGGTGTGGATGAGAGAGTGGTGGAGGTGACAATTGAATAAGTCGAGAATAAAAAATCCCGTCGCCAACTCGTTGGAGTCGGCGGCGGGATTGTTCTCACTGATCGGCCTGTTCGAACAAAGTTTGAAGTTTGCTCCGGCGCAGTACCGGAATCGGTATCTTGCGCTTATCGTTGATGACCTGCTCCAGCCCTGAAACATCCTCAACGGTTGAGACTTGCGGAGACTCAGGCCACTTTTCTTCGGCCAAAAGCTTCCAACCGGTTGTGGTCCAGACGTAGTAGTACGTCACCTTGTCGTAGTACGACTCGCGATTAGCGAGCGTCTCGGCATCGGTTGGATTCACAACGAGAAGATTGCTGTTGGCGCGATAGTCGTAGCCGGTTGTTGCAAGTGGTAACTTGTCCATAATGCGACCGGTTCGCCGGTCCACCAACACGCCGCATTGCAGAGCAGTACCACAACCAGTAGTAACCATTACATAATGGCCACCGAATCGACGATGTGGTTGCTCGGACATCTCTTCATAAGAAGTTCCGTACCGAAACGCCCACTCAAACGGAAAGATTTTCTCGTTCCATTTGAGAGATGCAGCCGATTCATGGAAATGCGACCGGACCTTAAAGGTCCGGAAATCAAGGTGTAGATTGGCCGCGAATGCGACCGGAGCGAAGAATATTGCGATAAGAAGAGCGACAAGAGCACGCATGGCGTACCTCCTTAGTTCGGGTTAATTCACTACTAGTATTATAGCATAAATCAACACAAATATCAAGGTGTCAAGCTGTGCGGGTGGATAAACGTGAGCTGTCGTTTTATCTATAGAAAACACGGGCGGGCCTTTGGCCCGCCCGTGTTTTCTATCGTATATGTCCTTGTCCCCTTCTTAATATTCTCTACGCCCCTACCCCACTCGACATCTTGACTGGTGAAGGAGTGCGACGCGGCTTCTTCTTTACATCGAAGATGAGTTCGCCATTCTTAATTCCTACTGTCACCTTACCTCCTTTCAACATTCCTTGCCCCACCATCATATTGGCAACTGGGGTTAGGATCTTTGATTGAATCACTCGCTTTAGCGGTCGAGCACCAAATTTTGGATCATATCCTTCACGTGCCAAAAACTCCATAACTTCGTCAGTGACTACCAATTCGATTTCTTTTGATCGCAACCGAGCCACGACATTGTTTACTTGCAGCTTTACGATCTCAGCTATTGTCTCCGGTGAAAGAATATCGAACACAATTATTTCATCGAGACGATTTAAGAATTCTGGTCGGAAGAAATTCTTTAAGCTCTCCATTACTTTACTCTTGGCGTGACCATATTCAGCAGCGTCATCATGACTCGTCTGGAAACCAAAGTGAGACATCCGATCAATATGCTCGGCGCCAATGTTCGAGGTCATAATGATGATTGTGTTTCGGAAGTTTACCTTGCGTCCTTTCGCGTCAGTCAAATGACCCGAGTCGAGAACCTGAAGCAAAATATTGAACACTTCTGGATGCGCTTTCTCAACCTCATCAAGCAAGACCACTGAATACGGTCGATGTCGCACTCGTTCAGTAATTGAACCCCCTTCTTCGTGACCAACATAGCCCGGCGGCGATCCGATAATCTTCGATACAGAGTGCTTCTCCATAAACTCACTCATATCGATGCGTAGAAGTGCATCCGGATCATCAAACATAAACTCAGCGAGAGCGCGTGACAACTCAGTTTTTCCAACACCAGTTGGACCAAGGAAGAGGAACGAACCAATCGGACGATCTGGATCAGCAATACCAGCTCGTGATCGCTTCACAGCATCACTAATCAACCCCACTGCATTATTCTGACCCACTACTCGCTTCGTGAGTTCTTCTTCCATACGAGACAATTTCTCTGCTTCTGCCTCAAGCATTCTTGAAACCGGAATACCGGTCCAGCGTGATACAACAGCTGCAATATCCTCTTCTGTTACTTCTTCTCTAAGGAGTCGGCGGCTACGTTGTAATTTACGTAAACGGGCAGTTTTTTCCTCAAGCTTCTTTTCAAGCTCTGGAATAGTGACGTAGCGTATCTCTGCAGCCCGTGTAAGATCAGCAGTAGCTTCTGCAGCGTCCGCTTCTAGACGCAAGCTCTCCAACTCTTTCTTGAAACGACCCATATCGCCTAATGCTTCCTTCTCGTTAAGCCACTTAGTTTCTAAGGTCTTGGTTTTGTCACGTAGTTCATTGATCTCACCCTCAATATCACCAAGACGTGATCTGATCTTTTCTTTGTTTTGAGATAGACCTTCTTCTTTACGCAAAGCCTCGCGCTCGATCTCCAATCGGCGTACTTGGCGATCTGTGATCTCAAGTTCTTCTGGCTTATTTTCAAGTGAGATTCGTAGCGCTGAAGCAGCTTCGTCAATCAGATCGACAGCTTTGTCAGGCAAAAAACGATCCGAAATGTAGCGCGAAGAGAGACTCACTGCTGCCACAATGGCGTCGTCAGTAATGCGCACCCCGTGAAAGAGTTCGTATTTTTCAGTGATGCCGCGCAAAATGGCAATTGCATCATCCGGAGAAGGTTCGTTTACAAAGACTGGCTGGAAACGTCTGGTCAAAGCTGGATCACGTTCGATGTATTTCTGATATTCCTTAAGGGTGGTGGCACCAATGATACGTACTTCACCACGAGCCAAGGCCGGCTTCAACATATTACTCGCATCCATCGATCCCTCTGCGGCTCCAGCGCCAACAATCGTGTGGAGCTCATCAATAAAAAGAATGACTTTCCCTTCCGACTGCTCCACTTCCTTCATTACCGCCTTGAGACGCTCCTCGAATTCACCTCGAAACTTTGTACCAGCAACAAGCAAGCCTAAGTCTAAAGATAGGATTTCTTTTTCTTTAACCGACTCAGGCACATTGCTCTGCACTATGATTTGCGCCAACCCTTCAGCAATCGCTGTTTTACCCACTCCAGCTTCACCGATTAAAACTGGGTTATTTTTTGTGCGTCGTGAGAGTATTTGAATAACACGCTGCACCTCAGTGTCGCGACCGATCACTGGATCAAGTTTATTTTCAGCGGCCAATTTGGTCAGGTTGCGAGTGTAACGAGACAGCGCACGAAATTTCTTCGGCTGTTCGGCATCAGTTACCGAATTTTCTCTGACTTCTTTGAGGGCATTCGTTACCTTTCGCTTATCTATTTGAGATCGTTGCAATACTTCAATGGCCGGTCCTGGAGATTCAATCGTGGCAAGGAAAAGATGTTCTGGGCCAACATACGAGTCACCCAAACCTTCGGCAATCTTGCCAGCTTGTTCGAGCGCTCGTGCCAACTCAGGCGTGAGGTAAAGCTGATATGACTGAGCAACTTGGCTGCCAACCTCAGCACCTTCTAATGCTTCCAGAAGAAGGTCTGTAAAAGCAATGATATCTACATCAAGTCGATCTAGTATCGATATTACAGTGCTTTCATCCTGCATTGATAAAGCAGCCAATAAATGAATTGGACTGACATGATTTTGGCCGCGCTCAATAGCAAGCTCATGCGCTTTGCGGATAGCCTCCTTGGCGCGGGTGGTGAAATTGTGAAAATTTGGCACAGTAAAAAGATTAAATTGAGATCGAAAGAGAAATAAGCAGGCTCACAGAATTACAGTATTGATCTCACTACTTATGATGCAATAATGTGTCTACTCAGTCAATCCAGATTGGTGCATCCTCTCAATATGATTACGCAGAGCCTTTGTAGTTTTTTTCAAATCTCGCCAACGTGTGTATGGAGTCATTGTAAAACGAATAGTAGATATAGACCGAGCTTCATCTGCGGTCATAGCATAAACAACCTGTGAACGACCGCTACCAGCACCGGAACAAGCACTCTTAGTACTAGCTGCAATGCCAGCTGCATCTAATGCTACTACTGCAAATTCGGTATCGAGTCCGACTACAGAAATATTCACATTGTTTGGCAGACGCTCCACTCTCGAACCATTCAGTACCACATTTGGAATCTTACTTAATTCTTTTATCCAATGATCCCGAAGTGTGGCTGTGGTGACACTTAACTTTTCATATTCATTTTGCGCTAAAGACAAGGCTGTGGCTGCACCAACGATAAGTGACACCGGCTCTGTGCCTGGACGCAACTTGGATTCCTGTCCGCCACCACCTGTAATTGACGCTAGCTGGACCCGTGGTCGTTTTACTAAAATACCGATTCCTTTCGGACCTTCGCATTTCCCTGCATCAAGTGACAACATATCGACACCAAGTGAATCGAGAGCACACGGAAGCCAGCGTGGTGCCTGCGCTGCATCAGTGTGAAATGGAATAGTCAGACCGTTTTCTTTTTCAAACATCCGCACGATCCGTGATAGCCGATTGATGTCTTGCACTACCCCAGTCTCACTATTGGCATAGGCGATCGTAACCAGTCTAGTGCGATGAGATAGTAGTTTCTTAAATTCTTCTCCGATTACCATTCCTTCGTTGTCGATCGGAGCATAGACAATCCGCACTCCTTCTGACGCCAAACGTTTAAGACATTCGCTAACTGACGGATGTTCTACTGCAGTCGATATTACTTCAATGTCCGACGCTGGCACATTAGCAAGACGCATATCCCGCACAGCGCCACGAATAG
>MFKO01000005.1:28282-46735 GCA_001779595.1 Candidatus Kaiserbacteria bacterium RIFCSPHIGHO2_01_FULL_46_22 | reverse complement strand
CGCGAAGCGTTCGCGCCGCAACTTCACGAGCTTCCTCCACTGCCGCTTTGGCAACCATTCCTTCTTTATGGATAGCGCCGGGGTTTCCGAAGACCTCACTCCAAAAAGGCCGCATTGCGCGAAGCACTTCTTTACGCACCGGCGTGGCCGCCGCGTAGTCCAAATAAATCCGTTTTTTAAACCAGTCCTTAAACATAATCACGTAGCGTATAGCTTTTAGTCTCCAGCGTCCAGTGGACAGGAATTGGAAGTAATTTTTGTCTGCTTCTAAGAGCTAATCCCTATACGCTTGAAGCTTACTGTGTTATGGTAACGCCAATGTCAAAAGGCTCCCCTATAGCCAGTCTTGTTAAACGACCGCCCATCGTGGTGGTAATGGGTCATATTGACCACGGTAAATCTACCCTGCTCGACTTCATTCGTAAATCAAACGTTGTCGCTGGCGAAGCCGGTGGCATTACGCAACACCTATCTGCTTATGTTGCGAACCACACCACCAAAGACGGAGCTGATGAATCAATAACCTTCCTTGATACCCCAGGACACGAGGCTTTTCAGAAGATGCGTCTACGAGGAGCCGACGTTGCAGACGTGGCAATCTTGGTCGTCTCAGCAGAGGACGGTGTGAAGCCGCAGACTCTAGAGGCTCTAGAAAGTATCCAGACAGCCGGCATTCCGTTTGTCGTTGCTATCAACAAGATCGACAAGCCAAGTGCTGATATCCCGCGAGCACAAGCCTCTCTCATTGAGAACGGTATCTACATCGAAGGAATGGGCGGTGATATCCCGTGGGCACCGATTTCTGCCAAAGCAGGTACTGGGGTGAGTGACCTGCTCGACCTAGTAGTTCTAACTGCTGATTTGGCAGAACTCAAAGCCAACCCCGAAACAAACGCCTCCGGCAAAATAATTGAATCACGTCTGGATAAGAAACGTGGCAACACCGCTACTCTGATCATCCAAGATGGTACTTTGCGCACTGGTGATTTTGTGATCGCCGGCAGTGCTTACTCTCCTGTTCGAATAATGGAAGATTTTTTGGGACGAACTATAAAAGAAGCCGGTCTTTCAGCTCCGATTGGTATTGTGGGATGGAATGAAACGCCACTAGTAGGAAGCGAGTTTACTGTTGTTAAAAACAAAAAAGCGGCGGAGGAACTCATTCGGGGAACCAGTGTTTCTAAAGACGATTCTGCTATGACGGCTTCAGATCTACCAACAATACCAGTACTGATCAAGGCAGACGTAGCTGGCACAATCGATGCTGTATTGCACGAATTAGCGAAGTTTCAATCAGATCGCATCAACATTCGCGTCATTGGGCAAGGCGTAGGTGATGTGAACGTAGCGGATGTTCAGAATGTTAGTGCTACTAAAGACGCGATTATTGTTGGCTTCAACGTCAAGGTTGAACGAGCGGCAGCGGACTCAGCAGAAAGACTTGGGGTGGAGATAGACACTTTCAGTATCATTTACGAACTTTCTGATTGGTTGAATACTGCTCTTAAGAATCGGACACCAAAGCGCGAAGAAGTTATCGTGACTGGACGGGCAAAAATTATTCGTCACTTCAGCGTGCAAAAGCATAATCACGTACTGGGTGGTCGAGTAGATGAAGGTGTGTTAAAGGTCGGCCAGAATGTACGTATCCTGCGTCGCGATATTGAGATTGGCCACGGTGAGATCAAAAATCTTCAGCAGGCAAAATCCAATGTTTCTTCCACTGGTGAAGGCGAGTTTGGTATGCAGCTTGCAACCAGAACCGAAATCAGCGCCGGTGATTATATTGAGGCCTACGACACAGTGATCTCATAGTATTTTTTAATATGTCAGAAAGGACTGAGCGAGTGGAATCATTGTTGCGTGAATTGGTAGCGACTTTTGTCGTAGCTGAAGCTAATCCAAATCCTCTGATCACTATCACCCGCGTATCAGTCTCACCAAATCTTCGAGACGCGACTGTTTTTTTCACCACAATTCCCGATAATCGCGAACAAGATGCGCTCGTATTTATGAAACGTGCAGGGACAGAATTGCGCGATCATATCAAAAAGCGCAGTAACCTAAAGTACATTCCTAACTTTGTTTTTGAAGTGGACGGCGGAGAACGAGCGCGTCAATATATCGATGATCTATCGAGAAAGATTGAGGAGCAGAAATAGGAATCTCGGTCGTTAGTTTTAAGTTTACGGGAGAGGAGTCTCTCGCCTTACAGGCGCTGTACACCTTTTGGATATTTGTCTCGGCGGAGCCTCACAAATATCTCAAAAGGTTCTTCGAGTCCTCTCCCACGCACAATAATAAAGACCGAAAGCTTCAAGTATTCGCTTTCGGTCTTTATTATTTTCTTTGTGCGTGGGAGAGGACTCGAACCTCCACGGATTGCTCCATTGGTTCCTAAGACCAACGCGGCTACCATTACGCCACCCACGCATTTTTTAACGCGTAACCCAACACGCACTTGGTGTTGGGCCATCCGTTGTCCGCCCACCAGGGATCGAACCTGGGACCTTGTCGTTAAGAGCGACCTGCTCTACCAGCTGAGCTATAGGCGGATTGGTCGTGCAAAAGTGTACATTATTTAATGACCCAAAACAAGCAAATTTGTGCCGGGAGTGGGACTCGAACCCACACGACTGTTTAAGTCTGGGGATTTTAAGTCCCCTATGTCTACCATTCCATCACCCCGGCAGCGGCTCTGATAATAGCAAACTTAGCTTGGTAATGCGATAGCTAAATGATAAAGTATCTGGCATTGGCCAGGTGGCGAAGTGGTAACGCTGCGGTTTGCAAAACCGCCATGCACGGGTTCAATTCCCGTCCTGGCCTCAAAATAAGAAGCGGGTGGATATTGATTACGCGTTCCTAGAGCGCAACCGATTTTTCTTAAACTGCGCCGGACGGAAATAACGATTTAGAATACGCGCGTAATACTTTTTAATCCCTTGTGGAAGTTGATCAAATAAATTGCACCACAGCGAACAGTAGCCTTCCATCTTTTGCACGCATTCATCACAGCCGATAAACAGTATGTGACAGACTTCACTCTTGCAGTGATAGTGAGTGTCACTCTTTGTGTTGTTACAAAGGTGGCAGTGAGAAATTATATCGTGACCGATTCGCTCACCTAGTCGTTCATCAAAAACAAAGTTCTTACCTTGAAAACGATTCGTAAGACCCTCTCTTTCCACTTGGTGCTTGTAATCAATGATGCCACCCTTTAGATGTTTTACATCTTCAAAACCATTATGACGAAGCCAAGCACTGGCCTTCTCACAACGAATCCCACCAGTACAGTACAGAGCAATTTTTTTATCTTTCTTATCAGCCAACAAATTCGGCACGACTTTTAGTTCCTCACGAAAAGTATCTACGTCCGGAGTAACGGCAGTTTCAAAACGACCAATCTCACTTTCGTATGCATTTCGCATATCAACCACAACCGCATCAGGATCTTCAATATACTGATTGAATTCTTCAGCCGTTAAGTATTCACCAGTTTTTGTCACGTCAAAACTATCGTCATCGAGCCCATCGGCTACAATCTTTTGTTTTACTTTGATGATGAGCTTTTTGAAAGATGCATCTTCGCCTTTTTCTACAGCAAATTTATACGGGACATCAGAAAATTCTGGGCGCGCTTTCATTGATGCATCAAACCGGTCAAAGTTTGCCTGAGGTACAGACAACTGGGCATTAATACCTTCACTGGCGACATAAATACGGCCAAGTACACCAAGATCGCTCCAGGTGCTATATAGCTCGTCCCTCAAGGCATCAGGATCCTCAATACGGACGTATTTATAGAAAGATAGTGTGCGGTACATAATTTGACAGTTTACCTGAAAATCTACTTATTTCTAGGCCTATTT
The DNA here is from genome assembly GCA_001779595.1 of Candidatus Kaiserbacteria bacterium RIFCSPHIGHO2_01_FULL_46_22. Classification (GTDB taxonomy): domain Bacteria; phylum Patescibacteriota; class Minisyncoccia; order Phycocordibacterales; family UBA918; genus OLB19. The sequence goes on along the minus strand of MFKO01000005.1, from coordinate 42,863 downwards.
TGCTTATTTTTTACTTGACTTTTGGCCTAAAGTATGATATCATTGTAGGTGGAGTGGCGCCCTGCGCTTTTCCATTTGTCGGCCTTTGCCGGCCAATTGAAAATCGCAGCTCGCGCTGCAATCGAAACCCGCGCCTAAGAGCGCACAGAACTTTGAAAGAGGTAACAAATGACAACGTTAATAGACAGTCTTACGTTCGGTCTGGCCGCAACGGTGATCATTGGCTCCTACCTGGGCTTCTGGATAGTATTGTTTGTCATGCCGCTCATTCCTACTTTTATTGAGCGCTTGACCAACAAACCTAACCGGGACAACCCTGGAGGACCATTATCGGAGCGCGACTACTCTGTGTCGGAATTCGGTTATTTTACCGAAGTCCTGCCAGGAAGAGTCAAAATCATCGAACGTGGCGGCGAATTCATTCGCTGCATCATGAGCTACGAGGGTCATATCTTTCGGGGAGAAATTTCTGGAGAAAACCTCAGGCCCAATGATGATGATTATTGGGAAGTGCGAGAAACACTTCCTGAATCTGAAAACAAAGACTCTCATCCTCTGCCTTGGAAAACATCCGCGGTGAAGTGGGTATTCTTCTTATTCACCATTCCGTGGTGGATATGGAAACGCTGGGTGTTTAAGGTGACCGGCTTCGTGTTCACTGGCATTTATCCGTTTCAACGAGTCCGCACTTATCCGCTCGAGTATTTCAAGAAACTGAAGCACGGTGGTGGCGAAGATGAGATTATTCGTGTCGAGGACTATTCTGATCACTTTCGGGTGGCAGACTTCCAATTTCCGGTACGAGTACCCTCTGCAGACACCAAAGACAAGATACCAGTCCGTGTATTCATGGACCTCATGGCAAGGGTCTTCAACCCTTACCAGACGGCATATTGGATTGACGACTGGTCATCACGTCTATCGGCAGCTACCGTGGACGGAGTGACACACTTCACTCGCGGTCGCGAATACGACAATGTGATCTCAATCATGGATCCGAAAAAAGGTCGGGATCTGTCGAAAGAGATAATGAAGAGCGGCAATAGCAACCGTGTGAATACGAATAGCGTGAAGGTAATAGGCATAAGCATCAGCCAAGCGCTCGTAATGGACATCTCTCCAGTCAGAGAAGAAGACGGCGTGCGCCTCGGTGAGGTAGCTCGTGCTCGTGTAGACAGAGATTCCACGGTAATACGCGCCGAAGGGCGCGCTGCGGAAATCGACAAGCAAGCTGCCGTAGTAAGGAGCAACGGAGCTATCGGTCTGGCAGTACTTGCCGCCGAACGAAATGTTCGGACTGCTAGTGCTGCCGGAGACAAAGCGATTGTGGTTATTGGAGGTGGCGGTGATACCGACCCGATCCAAGCAGCCATACTTCATGAACTCAAGAAACAAAATGAGGACCCACAGCCATGATTGGACTTCTACTAGGACTATTCGCGGCAGTCGTAATCGCCGCATTGATCCTGGGGAGTCTAGCTGTTTATGGCAGTAAGGCTTCCCACACGACACGTTCTCCGGCGACAATAGTTGTCGCCGGAGACAACCCGTCACCTGCCCCGAGTAACACCACTCGTATACCAAATGTCAGTGGTGTATGGAGTTATGTAAAACCATGGATCAAATGGTTGACGATTATAACAGTCGTCGCAGTTGTTGCAGTCGTCGTTTTTGCGTTTGTGAGATGGGAAGCACCCAATACTACGGACGCAACGGCGACAAATTCGTCGATCTATGCCAACCTCAACATTTCTGATCTGTTTACAGCGGAGCTACTTCTGGTCGGTATTGTCGTGTTGGCATTGGCAGGTATTCTGCTGATCTTCAGAAGCGCCGGCACTGGCATAAGCGTCTTCGGTCGCGACCTGATCTTCTTGGTAATTGTGGTGGTAATGAACTACACAATTTATCACTATCAACTCTTGAAGACTCCGGTGTTCTGGTTTGTTGTAGGCATACAGTTGTTAGTTTTGTCGGTGATCTCAAAAAATACGCGATTCCGTCTTATAATGTTGTTCGCATTCTTGATACTTGTGACAACATCCACAGATCGGGGAATCGAACGTGGACTTACTTGGTTCGATCGTGGGTTCAACCACGGCGAGTGGTCAAAACCGACAACGCAAACAGAACGTCGCCGGGTTACAGAACCAACAACGATCAAGGCTGGCAACAGTGGCTATATCGTGGCACCGGCAAATCGCTACGCATGGCTCACCTATGAGGATAGATGCTACCACTGGTGGGTAGTTGAAAATCCTGAAGGTAACCTGGTGGACACTCTCTACAGAGATGGTCTCTCCGGCAAGATCGTACCCACGTTACCTAAAGCCACAATGGCTCAAGGATGGACATCAAAAGTAGGCCGCCCAGTACGCATCGAGTACGAAACCTCGACGAGGCGTCCTGACGGAAGCTGCAAAGAGTTCTAACAAGATGATGGGCGTACGCGCCCGTGGTCAAAACTACAAACCGCCCGAGTGCTTAGGCACGAAGGCGGTTTTTCTTTGTCTTATTATTTTTATCTACCTGGGACACTCAATCCAAAAGTTCCGGCAGCGATACTTAGAATGGAGTAGGCAGAAACCATTATTACCATACCGACAACCCCCCACATTATGTGTTTTTTGCCGGCACTGCGCCCAGCCTCATTACCAGCATTCATAATGAACTCAAAAACTCCGTATAGAAATACGATCAAAGCAATCGTCATCATCAGAGTGATTAGCGGATACAAGATAGCGTCGTTGAATTTGGCGAGGAAACCACGAGCAACTTCATCGGCGGCGGCGTAAACGATCATAGCTGTGGATTAGAGACTAATTGCAAATTGCGAAGTAAATCGCAATTTGTTGATCAATCACCAATTAGAAATTGAGTATCCTTAGTTACCTCGTCCGCTGCTGCCACCTGTAGATGGTACAGAAGGAATATTTTGAATCTGTTCACCACTAAAACCAAGACCACTGGCGATTACGTTCACAATGCCCCAGATGGAAACCATCAATACGAAGGCCACGATTGCGTAAAGCGCCAACTTCTTACCCTGTTCAGCTTCTTCAGCGTTCTTGTTGATGAAGAGCTGGAACATTCCCCAGATAAACACCAAAAGTGCAATAGCGAACACCAATGGAATCAACACATTGTTGATGAACGAGGTGATATCGCTTATAAAATCGTTAATGTCTCCAAACTGCGCTAAAGCGATCACTGGAGAAAAAGCGACAACGCCGGTCATGGCACGTACTAATAGTTTTTGCATATTACTCATAATTGGCTTAATTAATTGCCTTATAAGATTATAACGTTGTCGTGGCAGAGCATTTTGTTGCCTTGTGGATATATAAATCCTGCCTTTAGAATAGAGAACCTTGGATCAGGCGCACAATGGCCCAAATAGTGGACATTATGACCAGACCAATGATTCCCCAGATGGCATACTGGCGACCTTCTTCTAATTTTTTTGTATCGCCAGGATTAATGATCCAGGCATCAATGAGTTTCCAGACTATTACCAAGAGCGCAACGGCGAATAACAATGAGATTACTGGTTCAATAATGCCAATGATAAGCCCGACCAGTTCTGAAAAGTTTTTTGGGTTTTGATTCATAGACTATTTTACTTGAAAGCATCAACGGTACCTTGTATGACCGTCAATAGCGCTTGAGCTCCCAGAATCAAGAGGCCACCTATAATTGCGTATAGTAATGTTTTGTGAGCCTTCTTTACTGTAGATTCATTACCTTGTGCCGTAACGTAAAGAAAACCAGCATAGATAATCATAAAGACAATCAAAGGTACCGCAAAGACCATAATGACCTTTAGTATCTCCTCTAGAAATTGAGTGAGGGTTTTGTTCCCTAAAGGGTTCTCTAATTTAACGCCGGTTCCTGGAGTAGTTCCATTTTGAGCCCATGTCACTGCGGGTAGTAGCATAGTCCAAACGAACATAACCGTCAGATTTTTTATTGCTCTCATACTTATATCAATATCAAAACGCTAATTCTAAACGGCGGACTGTGTCGAGAGCAGCACCACTAACCTTCTGACGGCCGGATACTACGTCATCTATCATTTGGCCAAATATATCTAGGCTCTTTTCAGCACCTGGATCTAGCCAACCGCGCGCTATCAAAGCCTGACTAAAAACAGTCTGACGGACTGGATCAGCTGCACCCTCAGATAGAGTCGAGCGGTGGGCCGGCGCGACTGAAAATGATTCGGCTAATTTGGCAGTTGTCTCCGCTTCTGAGAATTTCAAAAGCGCACGGTATGCACCTTGTTGATTGGCACTAGCCTTCACCAAGGCTAGGCCGTAAAACTTGCCATACACTCGCTTCACTGTTGCACCAGCACCCTGCGGCATCGATACGACATCAAAGTTAAAATTGGGATTTTGTTCACGCAATCGCTCAGCCTCGCTGCCGTAACTAAAATAGAGGGCGAGCTTCTCCGCCAAGAAAGCAGAGGTGTCATCTTGAAAAGTACGATTCCAAGAATAGAGCGGGCTCGAAGAGTTGCTAAACTCCACAAAAAACTGGAGCGTATTGGTAAGCGGTTGGCGGCCATCGTCTCCTGCCGCGCTATCTATTGCCACCATATACTTTGTATCACCTTCCTCTACTAGACGACTGCCAGATTGCTGAAGGAGAGTTAATATCACTTCCTTAAATCGCACCACATTTTGGTAATCACCAAAAGCAACGGTTGCTTGCAAGATATTGCGAGTAGCGTCGCGCAAGGTGACTTGCGATACCATATCGGTCAGTTGTTCCCAGGTAGCAGGTGGCTTAGCTAAACCAGAAGAAGAAAACAAATCACGATTCCAGTACATCACGATTGGATCGACAAAAAACGGCAACGCATACAAACCATCACTTCTAGCGAATATCTCTCCACCGTCAACATAAGTATCACGCAGCATTCTCTCCGAGAAAACATCATATGGTACAGGCTGGAGTTTGGAGCGGAGCGACACCAAGTCTTCGTGTGAAAGTATGATAGCGTCCGGCGCTGTCCCTTCGGCGATAGCATCTACTAATTCACTTTCGAAAGTTCGTGCATCTAGCTCGACATACTCAACTACTAGAAAATCTTTATCTGAACCACTGATTTCTTGGATTGCATCAGTAAATGGTTTGGCAGGAAAAGTACCCCACAACACAACTCTGTCCCCATAAGGATTTACAGCATTAATGGAGAAGCCTTGGAAAGCAGCAAGCATAAAAACGCTACCCACTGCGATCAAGCCAAAAACTATCAGGAGTCCGATCTGGAAAGGCCGTAAATTGTCCATTGATATTAAGTATAAAGGTGAAAGTTTAAAGCTGAAAGCAACTGCAGTGGATGACGGAGGCGCCATCAGCCATCTTGCTTTCAAGTTTAAGCTTCGAAATTAGTGCTTTCTGAAAGAAAGACCGTAATGATGACCGCCGGATTCAAATTCTCTTTCGAACGTGAACCCTGCTGTTTCCGCGATTGCTCGAGCTTCGTCGGAAGACAATACGTTACTAGGCTGTGGACCAACCCCGCCCCAAGACTCCGACCAGTCAACTAGCAAAAGCTTCCCGCCTACACGCAGAGTACGGTTGATCTCACGTAATGCCGCCGGTCGATCATCGGATTGGAAAAGAGTGTTAATAAGAATAGCTGCATCAAGCGCACCTGATTCTAACTTGGTGCCGCCGTCAGCCTCGATGTCTGACCAGATCACTTCAACATTGGTTAAGTGCTCCTGCCGAATCCGAGCAGCTAGAGTTTCCACTAGATTGCGTTGAATCTCACAGGCATAAACGCGTCCGGTGGGTCCAACCACACGACTCAGAACTGTGACAAAGTTACCGGTGCCGGCACCAAAATCGCCTACCCTATCTCCAGGACGAAGGTGGAAATGTGTAACTAATTTTTCAGGTATGATGAAGCTACGTTCAAGCATAGCGACATTATAGGTCAGTACTTAAGAATAAAGAACCGCCAATAATGCACAAGGAGTAGCGAAGCTGCTCCTTGTGCATTATTGATCCTGCCGACTAGGTGCATTAGGAACTTGTAAGATGCTTTCGTTGACGCGCGGTGTAATACCAGAATTTGGTGAATTGGAATCGGAATCAGGCCGGAGTGAAACAGTCCCTATCCATCCAATAAGCAGCACCAAGAAATGGACCAGTAACGCAAGCACGATCCATACGATTGATTTAAGAAAGAGATCACGACCGTGTTCAGCTCTCTCTTCGTCGCCGCCTTGACCAACAATAAAATATTCAATGACACCGTAAAGGAAGTGGATGAGTCCAATTGCGAATAAAAATGGCACCAAGTATTTGGTGAGGAAAACCATCAACAGCGTAAACAGAGACATATGGTCATTATATGGCAGGTGCCAAAAATCAAGAACGATAAATTATGAATAACGAAAACCGCTGCGGGAGCAAAGCTCCCGCCGCGGTTCAAATTTTAAACTGAGCTTGTTTTGAGGCCTGTAAACGGATGAAGAACGAGGCGTGCGAGGAAAATGTTGTAAGCGGGACAAATTAGTCCAGCGAACAATATTTTACCGAAGCACAACGAAGTTATTCATCAGTTTACTGCGTCAAAACTAAAAGGTGACAATAGAAGCGATGGCATCACCTTCACGCAATCTCATTATCTTCACACCCTGTGTATCACGTCCTAATGACGGTACATCCTTAAGGGCCATCTTTATAACCTGACCTTTCTGACTCATCACAACCAACTCACCTTCTTCCTTATCTTCACGTGAAAGCACTGCACCACCAATTACTGGTCCAGTCTTGGCAGTTACCTTCGCTGTCTTGATGCCACTACCGCCACGCTTTTGTACTTTGTATTCTCGAGCTGGAGTGGTTTTTCCGGAACCGTTTTCCATCACCACTAGTATTTCAAGATCTTTATCACCCTTTTTGATGACGTCAGCGGAAACTATGTAGTCACCTTTTTTGAATCGCATAGCTGTAACACCAGCTGCAGTGCGGCCCATTTGGCGCACATCACTTTCTTTAAAACGAATTTGCTGACCACTCTTGGTGATTAGCGATACTTCGTCACCAGCACCAACGATGCGCGCAGCAATCAATGAGTCACCGTCGTGCAAAGTAATAGCGATCAAACCAGAGCGGCGAACATCTTTGAAGGCTTTGGTATCAGATTTTTTAGCTACTCCATTCTTGGTAACCATCAGTAGCCCCCAGTCTCCTTCCCACTCGCCTTTTCGCACAGCCAACACTGAAGTGACTTTTTCTTCCGCAGTGAGCGAAAGGAAGTTCATAATAGATTTGCCCTTGGTGGCCCGACGGCCTTCAGGTATTTCGTACATCTTGCATTGGAAGACCCGGCCGCGATCGGTGAAGAAAAGAAGATCGCTATGCGCTGAAGTAGTGATGAGGTTGGTCACCACATCTTCTTCCTTTGTGTTTAAGTCAACCACTCCAACACCGCCGCGTTTCTGGGTGCGGTATTCAGATGGATTAGTACGCTTAACGTAACCACCACGAGTTAAGACCAGCACGCTTTCTTCGTCTGCCACCAAGTCTTCAGCGGACAGGTTTTTGACACCGCCTTTTACGATCTTGGTGCGACGATCGTCGCCGTACTTTTCTGCAATGTCGAGCAACTCTTGTTTCACAACTGACGCCATTTTTTTAACACTGCCCAAGATGGCCTCCAATGCTTTAATCAGTTTCTGAACTTCAGCCAACTCTTCTTCAATTTTCTTACGTTCAAGACCAGCGAGCTTCTGTAGTCGCATATCAAGAATGGCCTGTGCCTGTATCGGAGAAAACTTAAACTTCGCCATCAAGCCCTGATGGGCAGTTGGCACGTCTTTAGAAGCACGGATCAGCTTGATGATTTCGTCGATATGGTCGAGAGCTTTCTTAAGACCAAGCAAGATGTGTTCGCGGTCTTTTGCTTTATTCAAATCGTATTCGGTACGACGACGAACTACTTCCTTGCGGTGTTTTACGTATTCTTCGAGGATCGCTTTGAGTGAAAGCGTCTGTGGCACACCATCGACGAGAGCCACCATGTTGTAGTGGAAGGTACTCTCTAGTTCAGTGTGTTTATAAAGTTTGTTGAGAACAGTCTGCGGATTAGCACCACCTTTCAGATCGATAACAACGCGAATATCGGAAGTTGATTCATCACGCATTTCTCGAATACCTTCAATCTTTTTTTCACGCACCAAGTTGGCGATGCGTTCCTGCATATCCGCCTTATTAACACGGAAAGGTACCGAAGTAATAACAATCGAGTAATTACCTTTCTTATCTTCAACAATCTCCGCTTCACCGCGCACCACCACACCACCTCTTCCGTTGCCGTAAGCGTGAGCAATGTCTTTTTGATTGAAAGCAACAGCGCCTAGTGGAAAATCTGGACCTTTAACAAATTTAAGAAGATCATCAGTTGATGCTTCTGGGTTATCTACAAGATGAGCCACCGCATCAGCCACCTCACGCAAGTTGTGCGGTGGAATGTTGGTTGCCATACCAACCGCGATACCAAGCGTGCCGGCTAGGAGAAGATTTGGTACGGAGGCTGGCAAAACTTCTGGCTCGCGCTTAGTTCCATCGAAGTTTGGTCGCCAATTCACTGTGTCTTTCTCAAGATCGCGAAGCATCTCCTCTGCGATCTTTGACATCTTCGCTTCGGTATAACGGTAAGCCGCTGCACTGTCTCCGTCGATTGAGCCAAAGTTACCTTGACCCATCACTAATGGATAACGAGTAGAAAAAGGCTGAGCCAGCTTTACCATCGCGTCATACACAGCCACGTCGCCGTGTGGGTGAAAACTACCGAGTACGTCTCCAACCACAGTCGCTGATTTCTTAAAACGAGCGGTTGAAGTGAGTCCGTTGAGACGCATTGAGTAAAGGATGCGTCGGTGCACCGGTTTTAGACCATCTCGCACATCAGGCAAAGCACGTGCCGTAATAACCGACATCGCATAGTCGAGATAAGCAGCGCGCATCTCTTCCGAAATGGATTGTGGCACAACGCCACGGTGAGAATCTGGCAAAGGAGTCGGGTCAGTAACGGTTTTTTTCGGCATAGATGACTAGAATGTGGTTTACAGGTTGTCTTAGAGGTCGGCAGCTTCACCGCCGCACCTCCAAAAAACGCACCCTATTTTAACATAAAACGACCTACTCTGCGACCGTGGAAGAGGTTCCTACTTGGACCTTTTCCTCTGTGGTGGTAGCTATCCGAAACTGAGCTTTTGTAGACGAGGCCGATGAAGACGCTGTCTGTGGTGAGCTTGTAGAAACAATATTCGGAGGAACCTCTGTCGGACTGGCCGGAGAATCACCATTTAAAAACTTTTGTTTCGTTTTTTCGATAAATTGTGAAAAGGCGCCCGTTGTGTCATTTGCCTCTTTGAAGGACGGAGTGTCTATCTTGTTGAACTTGGCATATAAAGACAACGTCCACACAAGGGCAATAAGGCCCGTCAAAATCACCGCTCCCCAGAACGCATAAAGGTTACGGACAGCTTTTGGTTTTTTACGCAACTCTTCCAACATAAGTTTCTGCAATTATCGTCTCACTCATTATATAGGTAGACGTTTACAAACCGTTACTTATCAGACAACACCACAATCTCACCCTCCATTGCTACAACGTCCTTCTTCTTTATAGTGAATTTTTCCTGTGGCTTGCCATTTTCTGTACCTTCTTCCTTCAGAAAAGCAGTCAGTGCTTTTGCATCGTAATGCATTGGAATGACAACATGTGCCTCCAACTTAACAGCTAATTTAGAGGCCTGCGGTACTTCAAGCACATCTCCACCGCCGATCGGTAAGAAAAGTACATCAATGTCGCCCAGTTCACCAAGGATCTTAGGATCGATTTCAGGATCAGACAGCGCGCCCAAGAAAAGCATATTGATTCCTTCCAGCTGAACTTGATAGATAGTATTCCAACCAGGCTTACCGTCATAAATAGTAGGAACCCCAAAGCCTTGAACAGTCACTTCTCCGATTTCGTATTCACCCGGGCCATCAATGACAAAAGGCTGCCTTGCGCCATGACTGGCGTTTTCTGTTCCGTTGAAATCAGGATGTTTGGTCGAAACAAGCGCAACATCAGCGCCGAACTTTGGCGCATTGAAATTTTTAGAGTCTTTACTTGCTGGTGAAAAGGCAATGGTGGTATCGCCAAAAGAAGCCTTAAAACACTGCCCGCCGTGATAAGTGATGATCATACGGCGGCAGTATATCACAAAGTACAAAGTGTCTCTTGCGCTGTACTTGCTAGGTATTAGGGCTGTGTTACACTCAGACACAGCAAGTTTCCTCGCTGCACATATCTCTCCTCCAGCAAAGATGCAACGAGGTATAGATGGGTCGGCTGCACTCTCCCTGCCAGCCGACCCATTTCCGAAAATCAGTCCTAGTACTGGTTTTTTTGTTTTATTGTGGTACGATGCGGCCACTTCTTTTTGAAGTTTATTAATCATCTTATTGATGCGACCTAACACTGCCAGCGAGCATCAAGGCTACGAGGAACGGATGCTGACAGAAGTCCGCCAAAAGAACTAAACCAATGACAGAAACAAACACCACGCCGGAAAATATCGGCGTAATGCAGAAGTTTATCAACGAAAGTCCAGAACCACCGAAGGTAGGTGATGTGGTAGAAGGCACCGTATCGGCCATTGGCCGCGCGCGTGTTTTCGTTGACCTATCGCCATTTGGTACCGGTCTTATCTACGGACGTGAGTATATGAACGCTCGCGATATCTTGCGTAAGGTATCTGTAGGAGACACTATCGGCGGTAAGATTGTCGACACTGGCAATGAGGACGGCTACATCGAGCTCTCACTGAAGGAAGCTCGTCAGGCACTCATTTGGAGTGATGCTGAAGCTGCCGTGAAGAATCAGACTGTCTTCAGTCTGCTTGTAAAAGAAGCAAACAAGGGTGGTCTTATTTTGGAATGGCAGGGTGTGCAGGGCTTCTTGCCAGCATCCCAGCTTTCTACTGAAAATTACCCTCGGGTTGCCGATGGTGATAAAGACAAGATCCTTACTGAACTCAACTCTCTAGTAGGCAAATTCCTATCAGTGGTGATCATCACGGCTGAGGCTAAGGAGAACAAAATGATCTTCTCAGAGAAGAGCCAGCAAGAGAAAGAGAACAAAGAGGAGAAGGTTAGCCGTTATGAAGTAGGTGATGTACTAGATGGTGAAGTAACCGGTACAGTCGACTTCGGTGTATTCGTACGTGTTGAAGACGGGCTAGAAGGTCTTGTTCATATTTCTGAACTTGACTGGGGCTTGGTTGAAAACCCTCGCACTCTCTACAAGATCGGCGATAAGGTGAAGGTGAAAGTAATTGAAGTGAAGGACGATAAGATTTCACTATCAATCAAACAACTTAAGGAAAACCCTTGGGTCACCGCCGCTGACAAATACAAGAAGGATCAGATGGTTGAAGGTGTTATCATCAAATTCAACAAGCACGGTGCCCTTGCCTCGATTGAGGAAGGCGTGGCCGGACTCGTTCATATCTCAGAATTTGAGAGTGAGCAAAAGCTCAAAGACACCCTCTCTCTTGGTAATGTCTATAAATTCAAGATTACGCTATTTGAACCAGCGAATCAGCGAATGACACTGTCATTCAAAGAAGCAAACGCGTAGTTGTAAGACTACTAAGTTGCTAAATGACAAAGAACGCCGCACCCAAAGGGTGCGGCGTTCTTTTTTATAACTTCGTAACTGTGCAACTAATTGAAACGATTCATTGCTTTGCCGACACCTTCATCGACAATTGTCTCCAATGCTTCCTTTATTGGCTCTGTTAGTTTCTTGAGGGCAGATAATTCACTCGAAGAAAACCGACCTAGTACATAACGAGACAACTCTTCGCCTTGTGGTCGCAACAAACGTCCCCAGAAGTTTTTCTTGGCAATCCCCACTCGCACTCTAATAAAATCTTTTGTATCGACAGCTGCAATAACCGAAGACAGACCATTGTGACCACCATCACCGCGGCCAAAAGATAATTTAAATTCTCCTAAGGGTAAATCGATATCGTCATAAACCACGACTAGATGCGATATATTTTCCGACGACACAAGTTTTCGCACATCGCGCCCTGACTCGTTCATATAAGAACTGGGAAATAAAATCCCGATCTCTTTGTCAGCAATAGACATCTGTTCAATACGACCAAGCCGCAATGCAGGAATATTAAATATTTCTCGGAGGATGATGCGGCCCGCGTTATGACGTGTCAGCTCATATTCTTCGTCCGGGTTGCCGAGACCGACTATCGTATACATTGATTAAGTATAAAGTTGAAAGCCGAAAGTTGAAAGTACCAGGCTGGTAATGTCATGCCTTTATGTGCCTTTTTGCTTTTGTTTTTTAAAAAAAGTATAATTGATGAAATCATCACTATGAGTCAAGAAAATCAACAAATTGAGGATACAAATTCTGTTGATGACGTGGCTATCTTGAAGCGACCCCAAGAAAACTCCTTTACTGAAATACTACGCTTTGCACTCATCGCACTTCTGATTGTTCTCCCTATTCGATGGTTCATTGCCCAGCCTTTCATTGTCTCTGGAGCGTCAATGGAAAATACGTTCCATAATAACGAATACCTGATTGTTGATCAGGTAACGTACCGTTTTGAAGAGCCAAAGCGCGGGGATGTGGTTATTTTTCACTACCCGGTTGATCACTCCAAGTATTTCATTAAACGCATAATCGGTTTACCTGGTGAGACGGTGTTGATAGACGGACAGAGCGTTACTATCATAAATGATGAAAACCCAGAAGGTATTACCCTAACCGAGCCTTACGCCACGATAGGATCAAAAGATAACGATACCAAAACTACTCTCGAGGAGGACCAGTACTTTGTATTAGGTGATAATCGTGACCATAGTTCAGATTCACGTGTCTGGGGAGTAGTGACCAGTGATGAAATAGTAGGCCGTGCTTTTCTTCGCCTCTACCCTCCTACCCGTGCCTCTGTCCTACCTGGTTCATCCAACTTTAACGACTGATTATATGGAAGTAAGCACCACCGAATTCACAAAACGTGCCGTCGCTACTTGCGAACATTTCGGTTTTCGTCACCAGAGCATATTCCGCAATTTGCCTGAATGTAAAAACTGCACAGTGACCCTTAACCACAATGCTTCTGCGCTAGACAAGCGTAAAGACGGCGTTGGTGGTTTGATTGCCGGTGGTGTTTCCGCTTATGCTGACGGAAAACTCAACGCTCTGCAGGAGCCTGTTTTCTACTACAATTTGGAGCCCGTAGCCCGAACAGGAGAAGTTGCTTTGTCTCTTCATATATTTGGTGTGGAAAAGTCGATTGCCGAAGCGATACTAATACAAACCATCCGCTCTTTACTTCAAGAAAGTGGGCTACCGAATCAAACTGTCCGAATCAATTCACTCGGTGATAATGACTCCCAGACACGTTACACTCGTGAGCTAACAAACTTCTTGAAACGACGTGTCAACGACATGCCTAAGCCAGCTCGAGAATTAATGAAAGAACACAGCACGCTTGCTCTGCAAAATTTGATAGAAGAAAATCATCCTTTAGTACAGAAATGCCCTAGTCCACTTGAGCACTTGACCGATCAGAGTCGTCGCCATTTCCGTGAGATAGTCGAATATCTTGATATGAGCGAGACACCGTACGAAATTGATCCTCGACTATTCGGACACTACCACTGCTGGAACGACGCTATATTCACAATTGACCAAAATGACGAGCTAGGTAACCTTTTGCCAGAGCAACCTTTTCGCATCCAAGGTGGCCGTTACAGCTCATTCTTTGAACGACACAGTAAAACTAGAGTGCCAGCGGTTGGGGCGGTCGTCATTCTTCAGGGCAAGCGTTCGCCGGCGCGTTTACCTCGCCCACATCAGTACAAACCAAACATCTCTATAATCCAACTCGGGTTTGGTCCCAAAGTTCGTTCCCTACTCCTCATCGATCAACTTCGTAAGGCTGGCATTAATCTTCATCAGGATCTAGCCAGCGATTCGTTGTCTGCTCAACTACGGGCAGCTGAAGCGCGCGGCACCCTCTACACCATCATCATTGGTCAAAAGGAGTACGTAGACGGGACAGTCATTTTGCGTGACATGCTTGGTAGAAATCAGGAATCTGTCCTAATGAGTGACCTTCCTGCCCGCTTGAAAAAGATTCATACGGCCTAAGATAAGCAAATTGAGGGCATAATAAGCGGCACAGCCCTCGGGCTGTGCCGCTTATTGCGAAGTTTCTATCGCTGTGTTATCCTGCTGACCACTATATGGCAATAAACGTTCAGATTGAAAAGAACCCTAATGAATCCAGCGCCAACGTCATTCGACGTTTTCAAAAGCGTGTGCAAAATTCTGGCATCGTACGACGTCTTCGTGACAACCGCTACTTCAAGCGTGTCAAAAGTGCCAACGTGCGCCAGTCCGCTCGTTTAAATAAGTTGTCTAAAAAGACAGCCTACGACCGCCTTTACAAGCTTGGGAAAACCCCAGAGATCACTACGAAGCGCCGCTAGGAACAGATTCACGAACGGCCGCCATCTTCGA
>MFKO01000005.1:15922-28232 GCA_001779595.1 Candidatus Kaiserbacteria bacterium RIFCSPHIGHO2_01_FULL_46_22 | reverse complement strand
TTCGTTATATAATTCGCCTTATGTCCATCACCATTCACAGCACGGTAAAAAAAGCCCCACCGGTAATTCCTTACCAGGCTCTTAAAGATGAGGTCTTAGGCAAGCGTTACTCTCTTTACGTAAACTTTGTTGGTGAAAAGCGCGGCCGTAAGATCAATCAAGAGTCCCGCGGCAAAGATTACATCCCTAACGTACTTTCTTTTCCATTGACTGACACTTCGGGAGAAATTTATCTGACACCAGCAGTTGCTAAACGAGAAGCCAAGGATTGGAGTCACTCTTACTCCAAACACCTGCTTTATCTATTTATTCATGGATTGCTACATCTAAAGGGATACGATCACGGAGACAAGATGGATGCTTTAGAAAACCGTTTGTTGGAAAAGTATTCCTAGAAATAAGGATAAATCCACAAGCTGATACAAGGGTTGATGTTATAATCAGCGGATGAAGGAGCGTATTATCGTGGGCATAGACGTAGGCACCTACCAAGTAAAGGTAGTGGTGGCCAAAATACAATCGGACAAAGCCGGCGCCCCTCTCCCCATCATAGGTACTGGTGCTGCTGAAAGCCGTGGCCTTCGAAACGGCTATGTTGTTAATGCTGGAGACGTCGCACGTAGCGTACGAAGCGCCGTACGTGAGGCAGAGAAGGCAACCGGGCTGCCTATTAAGCGCTGTTATCTCGCCACCAGCTCAATCGGTGTTGACGAAATATTTTCTCACGGAGAAATCATTACCTCACGCGCAGACTCAGAAGTAACTGAGGGTGATATTGATAAAGTGATGAACGACAGTGCGGAAAGAATTCAGGAACACATTCCCAACCGTAAAGTTCTTCACGACATTCCAATCAACTTTACCCTTGATGGCGAGCCTGTTCTCGGTCGTCCAAACGGACTCCGTGGTACCAAGTTGGAGGTAGATGCAATGTTTGTAACAGTGATCGAGCAACACATTAGCGACTTGATTAACGCTGTTGAATCGGCTGGTTTAATTGTAGAAGACGCCACCACTGCCCCACTCGCTTCTAGCTTTGTTCTATTATCTAAGGCACAAAAAAGAGCTGGTTGTGTGTTGGCTAACATTGGCGCAGAAACACTTTCGATTGCTGTTTTCGAAAACAGTTTGCCAGTATCAGTTAAGATATTTCCAGTAGGAGGAAGTGACATAACTAACGACATTGCCCTTGGACTTAAAATTCCTCTTGAAGAAGCCGAGAAGGTAAAGCGCGGTATTGGAGGATCTTACAGTAAAAGAAAGCTAGACGATCTTGTCACATCACGCCTCAGTGATATGTTCGAACTGATCGACAATCACTTGAAGCGCATTAAACGTGATGGGCTTCTGCCAGCCGGCATCATACTAGCCGGAGGAAGCGCCAATCTTTCCGGTATTGAAGAAGTGGCCAAACAAACGCTGCGCCTACCAGCGCGTGTTGCTGCTCTTGATCCTGGTCAGAACGGCAAAGTGCGCGACACATCCTGGGCCGTAGCCTACGGCTTGTGCGTTTGGGGAGCCAGCGAGAAGGAAGAAGACAGTGGTATCGGTATTGCAAAACAAGCCAAAAATTCTATTCTCCATTGGCTTAGTCAGTTCCTTCCTTAAAAGAATTTGACCAAGCCAAAGAGCTGGTTGGCAATCACACGAAACTCAACTCTGTCAATATAGTGACAGATTTTTTTATATCTGTATCATTAGGACTAACGCAAACGGGAGTGTGCGTAGTGGAGTTGTTAATCTAATCTTTTTCTATGGAGCAAATTAAGTCAGACGTGGAATCCTTCGCCCGCATTCGAGTTGTGGGTGTTGGTGGCTCCGGAGGCAACGCCGTCAACCACATGGTGACGTCGAAAATTAAAGGTGTGGAATTTATCGCTATCAACAGCGACGCTCAAGACCTACATCACTCCCTCGCTAAGAAAAAGATTCATGTCGGCAAAAACCTAACCCGCGGTCTTGGTGCTGGTGGTAGTCCTGATATGGGACGCCGCGCAGCTGAAGAAACTCGCGAGGAAATCGCCAACTCTCTCAAGGGCTCTGACATGATTTTTATAACCGGCGGAATGGGTGGCGGTACAGGAACCGGAGCTGCTCCAGTGGTTGCTAAGATCGCTCGTGAGAGTGGTGCACTTACTGTTGGTGTTGTCACTAAACCATTTCTATTTGAAGGTCAGGAAAGAATGCGTCTAGCCCTTCAAGGGATCGAAGAATTGCAACGCGAAGTTGATGCTCTGATCACCATTCCAAACGATCGACTATTAGCAATAGTCGACAAGGACACTACTGTTAAGAATGCTTTCGGAATGTGTGACGATATTTTGAAACATGCCGTCGAAGGTATTGCCGACCTGATCACAATGCCCGGCATTATCAACGTGGACTTTGCTGATATTCGAAGCGTGATGGAGAGTGCCGGTTCAGCTCTGATGGGTATCGGTACCGCCTCTGGTGACAAGCGTGCGGAAGAAGCCGCTCGAGCTGCCATTAACTCGCCTTTGCTTGAAGTATCTATCAATGGCGCTCGCGGTGTTCTCTTCGCGGTAGCAGGTGGCGACGATCTTGGTATGCTTGAGATTCAAGATGCTGCGCGTGTTATTACTGAGTCAATCGACCCACACGCCAAGGTTATCTTCGGTGCCATCAAGGATGACAAACTGAAGAAGCACGAAGTGAAAGTAACAGTGATCGCAACAGGCTTCCCGGAAGGGCGCGAAGGGCGAGAAACTTCCCCCCTTGCAAGAGCTGAACGCAGCATAGAAAATGCTGATCGCGAAGAAGAGGTTAGCGTACGAGGCAGAATTTTCAATTCTATCTCTATGCCCCGTCGTGAAGAAACAGAAGACAGACCGATTGTGACGGAAACACCACCTCGTCGCGAACCAATGATGACAAAGGAATCGACTATCACCAGACAAGAATCGAAGCCGGTTGATCCAGTAGATGAAGATAGTGAGGATGACGACTGGGGCGCCGTACCAGCCTTCCTGCGACGTAGCAAACTCAAGTAATTTCTTAAATTAAAAACGGTCGCCGCGTCAAACGCGGCGACCGTTTTTTATGTTAAAATATTCCCTAATTAAAACTAATAAATGAGTTTAATGCCTGAATACGATTTGATAATTATTGGTGGTGGACCGGCTGGTACGGCTGCTGGAGTCTATGCTTCACGTAAGCGATTAAAAACACTACTCATCACCAAAGAATGGGGTGGACAAAGCACTGTATCAAGCGATATTCAAAACTGGATTGGAACAAATAGCATCTCTGGTGAAAACTTGGCCAAAAGCTTTCGTGAACATTTGTACGCTTACGCGGACGAAGTGTTGACCGTCAAGGAAAAAACTTTGGTCAGAAAGTTGGAGAAAACCGGAGAATTATTCTCTGTCACAATGGAAGACGCTTCTATTGCTACGGCCGGAGCGGTATTGATTACTTCGGGTTCAAAACGTCGGCAACTCACGGCTCCGGGTGCCGCTGAATTTGAGAATAAAGGCCTTACCTACTGCGCCTCATGTGACGGACCTTTGTTTGCAGGACAGGATGTGGCGGTGATTGGCGGCGGTAATGCTGGTTTTGAAACTGCGGCGCAATTGCTCGCTTACGCTAAAAGCGTCACGTTACTACACCACGGTACAAGCTTTAAAGCTGATCCTGTGACTATTGAGCGTGTTCTGTCTCACCCGAATATGAAAGGGCTAACCGGAGTAGAGACAACCGCAATCGTTGGTGACAAATTTGTCAGCGGACTTCGCTATAAAAATGCGTCTGGTGAGGAAGAACTACTTCCAGTTGCTGGTGTATTCGTAGAAATTGGTATGATTCCTAATTCGGATTTTGCAGCAGACCTTATTCCACTAGACGAATACAAACGTATAAAAATCGATCCTTGGACACAAAAGACAGAAGTGCCGGGAATATGGGCGGCCGGTGATTGTACAAATATCAAATACCACCAAAATAATATTTCTGCTGGTGATGCAGTGCGCGCCTTGGAAGACATCTACGTGACCTTGAAGACGAAATAACGAGTTCTGAGATAACAAAAGGAGCGGCTTTGCCGCGCCTTTTGTCGTACAACGCTAGAGCTTTCGGTCTGCTTCTGCCGGCTCGTAGCCGCAAGACGACAGTGTTTGTAGGTCCCGTGGACCAATACATGCGCAAACCTAAGACAATTTTCGCACTCTGCAAAAAAGCGTCAAGAGCCCCAAAAACGAAGTTTTTGGGGCTCTTCTGTGTAAAAGCTGTGGAAAAGGTTGGTACAAGCAGCGGTATAACACTGGGCACTACCTGTTAAATACTGAAAAATGTGCCCACCATAAAGGCTATTACAGCAGCCACTGATCCAACCAGCACAACTTCTAGAACGGAACGCCATAAGCTGGTACCTACCACTCGCCACTTGAGGAGTCCTAGGAGGATAAGGGCAATCATAGTTCCGACCGCAGACACCTGAAACAACGCAGAGGAAGATGCGTCAGACAAGAAGAAAAACGGCAGGAGTGGAATGGAGCCGAATACCAAGAAGGCGGCAAAGGTGCTAAACCCTGTCAAAGCAGGATTATCACCACGAGGATCCGACATCTCATACTCATTGTTCATCATAAAGTCGAGCCAATACTCTTCATTATGACGATAAATGGCAGCGAGTGTTCTTGCGTCGTTTTCTGAAAATCCTTTCCCTATCATTATCTCGACTGTCTCATCAACTTCTAGCTCAGGATCGCGGCGTATCAATTCACGTTCCTTGATTCTTTGTACATTGTAAAGATCCTTCTCTGCGCGAACAGAAAGAAAGTTACCCAATCCCATCGACACTGCATCTGCAAAGAGGTTGGCCAACCCGAACAAAAGCACAATGACGAAGGATGCCTGAACAGTTGCATCATTGGACAGTGCTGCACCAGAAAATCCCGATACCACCGCAAAAGTGGTAATTATTCCATCAATACCTCCGTAGATAACCTCCTTGAAATACGCGGCTACAGTCGATTTAGTGTTAGTTTCTGACATCGTCAATTAGATGTGAATCTTGGCACTATAATGCCCCACCAGAGGAATCTCCTTTTCTTTTCCTCTTACAACATTAAGCACACCGATCAAGGCAAGGATTAACACCGCAAAGTTCACAATCGCCCAAAGCGGCATCAAGAACCACATAATAACGCTGGCTGCCCACACTAAAAGACTAATGATAAAGAGGACTACACCTTGTTTGATATGGAATTTAACGAAAGAATCTTCACGAGCAACTAAGAATGGAATGAGGACTAGTGGACCGAGATAAGCCAGTACACCCATTAGAGTTTTATGATGATCGTCTCTGTCCTCTTCCTTGTGTGCGTCTGACGATACTGGGGTTTCTGACATAGACTCTGTCTCCGGTCCGTTAGTATTTTGATTATCCTCCATAGGTAAGGTAATGGGTTAGAAAATAATGTTCCTATGAGCATTATATACCCTGTTTCATAACAAGAAAACGCCGGATATCCGGCGTTTTCAGAGGTCTATTTACATATTGCGATCCAATACCCGATCTGCCCTACCAGCTGCTCTAAAGAAGAACGAGCCGATAAAGAGCACCAGGAAGACCACAAATAATATCTTGGCAATTCCGGCCGCTGCTGTAGCGATTCCGGCAAAACCGAAGATAGCAGCAATCACTGCCAGTACGAAGAACGTCAACGACCAAGACAACATAATAGTTTCGGTTATCTGCTAATGCTCAAATACTAGCGTTAAGGAGATGAAGCAGTGGTGAATCGATCATTACATGATCAGTACACCTTGTCGGTGTTTCTATTAGCTGACGCGCCAGAAATACCAGGCAAGGTCTTCGATTCCCCTGCCTGTCTGTCACTGGCAGACAGGCTCGTGGTGTCACGAACAGAAAAGGCGCTTTCTTAGGAAAGCGCCTTTTCTGTACTCGTGACCCCACGGGGAATCGAACCCCGATTTCCTGCGTGAAAGGCGGGCGTCCTAACCGTTAGACGATGGGGCCAATCTTAAATTGGCCAGCTTTTGAGGGCACAACCAAGTCGCCACATCTTATCAAAAATGTCGAAAAATGCTAGCTTATGCGACACGGAAGCGTCGCATAGTGGTCTAGTGCAGCGGTTTCGAAAACCGCCAAGGTGTAAAAGCCTTCGAGAGTTCAAATCTCTCCGCTTCCGCCAAACTGGAAATTTAAGTACCCTAAGAAAAAGGCCGCGATGAAATTCATTCAACGCGGCCTGCAAGATTGTTGGGGTTACCGAGCATTGGCTCTGATGAGGCCACGGTCCACGCTAGTTAAGCCGATATTTGAAACTATGAACGCATACATGCTCTCGTACGCCTGAGCTATCGGGAAATACGGATCGTCCACTGCAACTTCTCTGGTAGCCCTTCCCCAAGCTGACAGATCATAAGGCCTGATTACTTGATCACTCCTCAACTGCTTGATTCTATTGGCAGCTCTGCCTACACGAGACTTAAGAGTCCCAAGATTGACCCGCAATAGGAAGGCAGCATCTTCGTATGTGAACTCCAGATAGTGAACGGCTATTAGTGAATCGGCATGCTCTTGGTGCAAACACGCCAAGAGCGGCAAATCATGCATCGCCTGTTGTCTTTCTTCGAACTGAAGATCTTCCTGTGGAGCAATCAGAAGATCATGAAGGTTCGCATCCTCTGCTGTGAGCAGCTCAACAAAATCGCCACCCACTAGCTCTTCTCGCCGATGTTTCCTATGAAAACCATACCACTGGTTTTTCATTATTGTACGCAGCCATGGCCCCAGATATGTTCCCATCCTGAACTGATCTTGGTGCGTGATTGCCGTAACATATACATCCTGACTAAGGTCCTCGGCCTGAGCTTTAGACTTTGTCAGGATTAAGGCATATATTTTGAGCGAATCCATCTGTTCAAGGACCAAATTCTTGAATTCGGAGTCTTGGACTGTCGGATAGGCAACTTCTGTTTTGTCTAACATTTCCGTCTCCTGCTGTTTGTTTATCTGGGCGCTATGGTGCACCAACCTTTGGCAGTTGTCAAAGGTAATCTCGCAAATCCCCGCCAGCCCTTACGGGCTGGCGGGGATTTGTGATTTCGCCCTTGCGAGCTTTGTTATATCTACACAGCTGGAGTCTCCGGTGTCTCTGGAGCTTCTGGAGCTACCGGTTCTTCCGGCATAGCAGGAGCCTCTGGAGCAGCAGGCATAGGCTCTGCTGGTGTAGTCTCTGGAGTAGCCATTGGGTTGTTTTCTTCCATCATGTTGTTTTTGGTTAAGCTAACAATGACGCTCGACATTATATCAGTTAATTCAGTTGCTTTCTGCCACTAGTCTTGCATAACTTTCATAAAAACAAACTCATTCATGCTGCTTCTTATCTGTGTTCCATCCCCCACTTTCTTGTGTTAGTATTTTGCCACCGACCGGTTAGCTCAGCTGGTAGAGCGCAGCATTGACATTGCTGAGGCCACAAGTTCAAGTCTTGTACCGGTCACCACAAAAAAAGGCCAACCGTTAGGTTGGCGCAGAATGCTGTAAGGGTCTCCTTTTCTCTATTTCTTGGAAAACTGTCTCTGACGTTATGGCTAAACCAGTGTTTATAGAGGACGATAGGGCGCCGTGGAAACGCCACTCAGTCTCGAAAAAACGACGATCTTGTGAGTCGAATCCCATCCCGAAAAAACTAACGCCAGGGTATGGACCTAGATGGAATCTCTCACACCTTGGACAATGAGCATAGAATTTGAAGTTTCCGCACCACTTTACTCGTACAAACAAAAACTCGCCGACAGAGTTTTTACCCATACCACACTTAGTGATTACCACGTCTTCGGCTTTTAGAATCTCGAAAAACCGTTCCTGCGTGACGTATTGTTCGATTATCTCTTTCTCACTAAGAAACATCTGGCTCCCCTTTTCTATTATGAGTGAACGGTGGTTCTGAGCAGCACTATCTCATATTCATTTGAGTTTGCAATGCCCTCTTAAGTTGAGCAGCCGATACGACTTGGACTATTCTGACTTATTAAAGCTGCCGACTTTTACCTTTTTCCCTTACAGTTTATTTACCAAGAACCTTGACCGCTGCAGCCAAAGCTCCTTCTCGACTCTTAGCCACAAACAGGAAACCTGCTCGATGACAAAATACTGCATCGTTAATACCCGATACTTTGGCTATTTCTTCTCCGCGTAAACCACCCCATTCTTCAGGAAAACGTTTTCTTAATTCAAATGAACCATGTGTTTTTGGAATGGCAGTAGCAAGCCAATTGGTGCTAGAGGATGGATAATCTGGAGAAACCATCGTCACTGTATCCGGATAGTCAATCAGCAAAGCCTTAGACATCGGTACGTCAAACACAATCAGATTCTTTTCAGCAGATGCTTCATAGACCGCCGCCGCGGTTTGTTTCATCACTTCTTTGGCTTTGGCCCGACCTATAGATTTCAAAAGTATATCTCGAGCAAGAGTAGTAGCGGATAGAAACGCAGCGTTAATATCGGCAGCGGTACCTTCCACTGGATTGAATAGCGAAACAATATCGGAGACAGTGGTTGGCTTCACCTCAAGTTCAGTTAAGTTATAGACAGAAACTCCATTGTCACTGGCATCAATAGAAAGGACTAGGGACTTTTCAATCATCTCCGCCACCGATGTACTCCCAGCCACCTTCTCACCAAAATGTTTCCAAATCAGACCAAAGGCCGCATAAGGAATTCCGTTATCGCGCACCGGAGCACCTACCTGATGGTGATCGAAACGCTGACGATCCGGGTCATATAAGCCACCCACGTCTAATACAACATCCCCAGTCGCAACAACCGCTTCGTCGCGAGTGCGTGTTACTTCCACATTATCTACTCCGAAATACAACTGAAGTGTCGCCACAGCGAACACGTCGTCGGCATGAAAGGGACCACTATGGGTAATGACTTTTTGCATACCGGCTAACTATACAATATATTGGTTACTTATGAAGATTCTGTCGATTGAGACCTCCTGCGACGAAACTGCCGTATCCCTCATTGAGGCTACGGGTGATTTCCCTAGTGCTGAATACAAAGTACTAGGCAATGCCCTATTTTCACAAATCGACATTCACCGCGAATACGGAGGGGTGTTTCCAGCTGTGGCGAAACGCGAACATGCCAAGACCTTAGTACCGATGCTGCAAAAAGCTCTGAAAGAAGCCGAGGAGTTGAAAAGTAATCAAGTTAAAACATTCACAGTTCCGGATACCCTAGAAGTAATGCTGGATCGTGAACCTGAACTCTTCGAACAGCTATCTGTTTTTGTAAAAGAGAATGATAAGCCTGACATTGATCAGATCGCTGTCACTGCCGGCCCTGGGCTCGAACCAACTCTTTGGGTTGGTGTTAATTTCGCTAAGGCTTTGGCATTGATTTGGAATGTGCCGGTAGTGCCAGTCAATCATATGGAAGGTCATGTTTTGTCCTCGGTTTTTGACGGCACCAATCTTGCGGAGTTACAGTTCCCTGCTTTGGCCCTACTCATCTCTGGAGGTCACACCGAACTGATAAAAATGAATGAGTGGAGCCGTTACGAAAAAATTGGTGCGACTCGCGACGATGCGGTTGGTGAAGCCTTTGATAAAGTGGCGCGTCTTTTGGGATTACAATACCCTGGTGGACCAGAGATCAGTCGTCGCGCCAGTGAAGCCCGCGCGTCCAACTTGCCTATGT
Source organism: Candidatus Kaiserbacteria bacterium RIFCSPHIGHO2_01_FULL_46_22 (assembly GCA_001779595.1). Classification (GTDB taxonomy): domain Bacteria; phylum Patescibacteriota; class Minisyncoccia; order Phycocordibacterales; family UBA918; genus OLB19. The sequence continues at coordinate 18,532 of MFKO01000005.1, read as the reverse complement.
TCGCAAAGCTCCCCCGCCCAATGCTCGACTCAAACGACTTAGACTTTTCTTTTTCAGGATTGAAGACTGCAGTTCGATATGCGGTACAAGATAAAGAACTATCGGAAGATGAAGTAAAAGCAATCTCCCGTGACTTTGAAGATGCTGTCACAGAAGTCCTGTTGAAAAAAACCGAACGTGCGGTCAGCGAATACAACATTCAATCTTTAATATTAGGCGGAGGTGTTTCTGCCAACAAACACCTTCGTGATTCCTTTACTGACTTCTTTAAGCGAGAATATCCCGAGCTGTCTCTTTACTTGCCTGACCCAAAACTCTCCACCGACAACAGCATTATGATTGCTCTAGCGGGACACGCACGATCGCAGGACGCCGTAACACCGGCCGATGAAGCCTTTTCTCTGATCCGTGCCTCTGGCAACCGGTCGCTTTCCGACGAAGGGGTTTCGTGATAAATTTCAACGATATGGAACCTAAAGAAACGGCTATAAATCCCGACTTTTTAAAGCCCTACTCCCCAAAGGATAACGAGGAAGCTTTGTATAAAAAATGGGAGGAATCTGGCTACTTTAACCCAGACGTTTGTATAGAAAAGGGTGTGACAAAAAAAGACGCGGAATCATTTTCGATCGTTCTTCCACCACCAAATGTTACAGGAGTGCTTCATATGGGACACGCTGCTATGTTGGCAGTCGAAGACGCTTTAGTGCGCTATCATCGAATGAACGGCAAAAGGACACTCTGGTTACCGGGGACAGATTCGGCTGCTATCGCAACTCAATCAAAAGTTGAAGGTGAGATTTATAAAAAGGAGAAAAAAACTCGGCACGACTTAGGACGTGAAGAACTTTTAAGACGCGTCTCCGAATTTGCGGAACAAAGCAAAGATACAATAATTGGACAAACGAAAGCTATGGGCTCTTCGCTTGATTGGAGTCGTTACTCTTACACACTTGATGAAAAGCGTTACCGCGCCGTGATGGAAGCTTTTATAAGGATGTACGGGGCAGGACTTATTTATCGCGGGGAGCGCATCGTAAACTGGGACCCAAAAGGCCAAACCACCATTTCTGATGACGAAATTGTTTATGAGGAGCGCAAGGAAAAGTTTTACTATCTGAAATACGGTCCGTTTGTCATCGGTACATCACGTCCAGAGACTAAGTTCGGCGATAAGTATGTAGTGATGCATCCGGATGATGCACGATATAAGGAATTCACACACGGTCAACAAATCGAACTAGAATGGATCAACGGACCAATCACAGCTACTGTTATCAAGGACGAAGCTATTGATATGGAGTTTGGTACCGGCGTAATGACTATCACTCCTTGGCACGATGTCACAGACTTTGAAATCGCCGGACGTCACAAGCTTGATAAAGAACAAGTGATCGATGAACGAGGCATTCTGTTGCCTATTGCTGGAGAATTTGCTGGTCAACATATTAGCAAAGCGCGTGAAGCGATTATTGAAAAATTGCGGTCAAAAGGGTTAGTAGAAAAAGAAGAAGATTACACACACAACGTATCAACAGCGGAACGTACCGGAGCAGTGATTGAGCCACAAATAAAGGCGCAATGGTTTATTGCGGTCAACAAGGCGGTCACCTTCCCCGACGGCCGAGTAATGACCCTGAAGGAACGAATGCGTGAGACGGTGGAAACTGAAGAAATTAAAATTGCTCCTGACCGATTCAATAAAACTTACTACCACTGGATAGACAACCTGCGTGATTGGAACATTTCACGTCAGATTTGGTTTGGACATCGTATTCCAGCTTGGTTTAAAGATAATGAAGTGAAGGTACAAATCGATTCTCCAGGAGACGGTTGGGAGCAGGACCCCGACACACTTGATACTTGGTTCTCCTCTGGGCTGTGGACCTTCTCCACACTCGGCTGGCCTGAACAAACTGATGACCTTAAAACCTACCATCCAACCAGCGTTCTGGAGACCGGTTATGACATCCTCTTTTTCTGGGTAGCACGAATGATATTGATGAGTACTTTCCTGCTAGGTGAAGTACCATTTAGACAAGTCTATCTACACGGTTTGGTACGCGACGGACAAGGTCGTAAGATGTCTAAATCTCTTGGTAACATTATCGATCCACTCGATATGATTGCTAAATACGGTACCGACGCCACTCGCCTATCGCTACTAATAGGCGCTGCACCCGGTAACGACGTACCCCTGTCTGAAGACAAGATCCGTGGTTACAAAAACTTTGCCAACAAACTTTGGAACATCAGCCGCTTCGTACTGTCTAGCACTGCCGACTTCGAGCGAAATAGCACAATCGAGTATAGCGACAGCGACAAGGCTATCCTGACAGATCTACAAAAAGCAGTGGCTGAAGTGTCTGGTGATATTGAAGGTTTTCGTCTTTATTTAGCAGGCGAAAAAGCCTATCACTATGTTTGGGATGAATTGGCAGCCAAAGTACTTGAGGAATCTAAACCTATCCTTAACGGTGGGGATATGAAGGCAAAACTTGCTCGACAAGCAGCTTTGCAGGAATGTTTGGTTATATCTCTCAAACTTCTTCACCCATTTATGCCTTTCGTGACGGAAGCGATTTGGCAAAGATTGCCCGAAGAAATGAA
>MFKO01000005.1:0-15876 GCA_001779595.1 Candidatus Kaiserbacteria bacterium RIFCSPHIGHO2_01_FULL_46_22 | reverse complement strand
TGGCCGCGCCGTTTTCTGTCCCCATACAAATCCCTGAACCCTGACAGCAAACCCTATAATGTAGGAGATGGAGTTCGTTAACCTTACTATCGCAATCTTAGGCGGGGTTTTACCTGCAATTTTTTGGCTTTGGTTTTGGCTCAGAGAGGACAACAAAAAACCTGAGCCGACAGGACTAATCATACGAACCTTTATTGCTGGAATGGCCGTAGTGCCGCTTGCCCTACCCCTTCAGAAACTTGCCGTCAGTCTTTTTACGGGAGCAACCCTGATCACCGTCTGGGTAATCATAGAAGAGACTCTTAAATACGCCATTGCCTTAATGGTCGTTCTTTGGCATAAGAAAGTCGATGAGCCGATCGACTACATTGTTTATATGATCACAATCGCGCTCGGCTTTGCGGCACTTGAAAATGCTTTGTTTATTTGGAATCCAATCGTTTCTGGCGATCTATCGGGCGGTATCATCACTGGCAACTTCCGTTTCTTAGGAGCTACACTGCTTCATGTTCTAGCCTCTGGTGCTATCGGAGTATTTCTAGCATTAGCATTTTACAAGAAAGATATCATTAAATTGTTTGCCGGTACCCTTGGGTTGTTAGTTGCGATAGTATTGCACTCGCTATTCAACCTTTTTATAATGGATGCTGATGGCGAACGGATCCTAAGCGTCTTTCTTGTCGTTTGGATTCTCACAATCGGATTGTTTTTCTTGTTTGAAAAAGTTAAACAACTCGAGCTTCGTCACCTTCGCTTTCGAATCCGTAGGTAAAATATGAAAAAAATCTCTTTTTTAGAAAGACTAACTGGCGTTTCCCGACAGGATGAATACGACGAGATCTTAGATCAGAGTCGCGATCTTGAGGCTGATGAAACCTACCAAGATGAGTCCGCATGGCCTGGTCAGTCACCAATTGAGGAAGTTGTCGAAGAAGGTGAATTGCCGGTTGATATGTACCAGACTCCAGATTCTATAGTAATCCGTGCCTTGGTCGCTGGAGTGTCTCCTGATGACCTAGATATTGCCATCACCCGCGATATGGTAACTATTCGTGGCCGCCGAGAAGAAGTGCGTGAAGCAGCTGGTGATGACTACTATCATCGTGAGCTTTTCTGGGGCGGTTTTGCTCGCACCTTACTTTTGCCGGAAGAAGTAGTTATCGATGAAGCAGAAGCCAAAGAAAAACACGGATTCCTTGAAATTGTGTTACCTAAGGTTGATAAAGACAGAAGCACGCGTCTCAAAGTGCGCAGCAATGCTGTAAAGGATAAATAAAAAAAAATAGCCGCCGGTCCTCAAGGAGGATCGGCGGCTTCTTTTTGATCGGTCAGCTCTGGATGGTAGCAAACCACTCGCTCGCCGTCAGTACTAACACTGACACCTTTTCCAAGTATCGGGTTATCGATTATTTCGTAACCGAAATCTTGCAAGGCTGCGACCAACTGTCCGTTGTATTTCCCAGAAGCAGCCAGATTTTTAATCCGCTCCTGCATTTCATCAAGAACTAGTGACTCACTCATCGTCTGTCTCCTCTAAAGAACCGTCCTCTCTTACGAACCAAAAATCCGCCGGAGGAGGCGGATTTCGTATTCTCTACACAAAAGCCATCTCCTACTGCGGATTAGAAATCGACGAGGATGAGCAGAAACTGCTCCAAGTGGAAATTGTGTTGGTTGTCCTCATTGATGCGATTATAGCCTTGGTCAACAGCCCTGTCTAGTATGCCTTTGTGTATTTGAAAAATGACCAAAAACCAGTATAATCCAAGGGCCTAAACGGCAGAGGATGCTTGGGTAGCTCAGTTGGTAGAGCATTCCCCTGAAGAGGGAAGGGTCGGCAGTTCGAGCCTGCCCCCAAGCACACATACGCAAAAAGTCTGGCTACGAAGCCAGACTTTTTTCGTATGTGTGCTTGGGGAGGAAGCCAACTGCTTGGCTTCCCTGCAGGCCCGAAGCGACGGAGTATGTTTTACTGACATTCATAGTCAGTAAAACTACGACTCGCCGACCAAGGAAGCGAGTCTATTTTGTGAGTGCAACGAAACAAAATAGCCGCTATCCGGGGTCGAGCCTGCCATACATTTGCCGACTCTTCTTTATACCAACCTACTTATTTTGACTTTCCTGGTAGGCCTTCATGAACTCTTCAAATGACTTAATGCCAGGAATCTCCTGAATGCCGGCATTGAACGTCTCATACGACGATCCGAACGCCTCGAAGTAAGGCTCTAGCACATAGTAGTAGAGTGCAAAAGGTACGCCGATCAAAAGCGCAAACCAAACCATTTTTGACCAAAAGTTTATTAATTCGTAGCGATGCAATTTATGAAGAATCTTGTTGTTGTCTTCCAATAACTCATTTTGTCTATCTAAGACGCGTTTCAAATCGCTGTTGTCTGTTTGCATATACGGGGTATTATATCATCCACGATCAATACGCCCTTATAGCTCAATGGATAGAGCAGACCCGTCCTAAGGGTAAGATTTCGGTCCGATTCCGGATGAGGGCACAAATATAAAATGAGCACCCGGTGGGTGCTCATTTTATATTTGTGCTTTTGAATTAAACTCCCAACAACTGCTTGATGTGGTCTTCGTCGAAACCAACAGTGATGTCATCATCGATTTTGATGACAGGCACACCCATCTGTCCAGTCATTTCTATCATCTCCGTCCTTTTCTCGAGATCAGAAGCCACATCGTGTTCAGTGAAAGCTATCTTATTTTCGTTAAAAAACTCTTTGGCAGCGTGGCAAAAGTGACAACTTGGTGTGCTGTAGATGGTTACATTATGCATATAGAGAATATTTTACCACGGAATAATAAAGTTCAAAAAACGTCGCCAAATGGGTAATTTTTGAGACGACAGAGGAAGAGGTTCAATCATTGAACGATCCTCTTCAACCAAAACTACCACCGTCTCACCCTCGCGAGCTACATCAAAGTTCTTCCTGATCTCAGACTCAATCCCCTGCTCTGAATTCAGTTTTTCCACTTTCTTTTCAAGTTCACTGCGACGATCCGTTTCCCGTTCTAGCTCTGCTTCGCTCTTTGCTCGACGATCAGCCATATCCCTCTCTACTACATATCTGTCATGTACTGCAAAGGCGAACATTATAGATAGCCCAAGCAAAAAGATTATTGCTATCGGTGACCTGACAATCTGTTGCCACCAGCTTTTTTTACGTAAGAGAGACATGTGTTAATATTTTAACATTATGAGTTTGCTGTACCACAAGCGCACAAAGTCAGCCATCAAATGGGCCTGGATTATAATCGCTATATTAATAGTTATTAGTATGGTCTTTAGCTTCTCTGCCGGCATTGGACTCTAGGAAGAGTCCTAGTCCTCTTTAATCATCTTCATAAAGACCTCTTGAGGTATCTGGACGCGACCACGTTCCAACATCTTCTTTTTCCCTTTTTTCTGTTTATCGAGCAGTTTGTTCTTTCTACTAACATCACCGCCATAGAGATGGGCCGTAACATCCTTACCCATAGCCGACAGTGTTTTGGACGCAATGAATCTACCTAGGGCTTTTGTTTGAATCTTAGTGACAAACTGCTGTCGAGGTAAGGTCTTATATAACTTTTCCACCAAAGCCCGCGCATCTATTTCAATACGACGAGTACCGATCACGCGTGAAAAAGCTGGCACTAATTCTTCTGCCACATAAATATCCAACCTAGCTACGTCAGCTGGACGCATTTCAGCAATCTCATAAGACAGAGAAGCGTAGCCGCTAGAGCTGTTTTTTAATCTATCGAAAAAACCACGCATCAATTCACGAAGCGGCATCTCGATGGTTAGTAATGTTCTACCATCGCCAAACACTTCTGTATCAATCACACTAGACTCGTGTTCGTATAATAGAGTCAATATATTACCCATGAAGTCTCCCGGAGTAATGATCTGGCCTAGTATCCACGGTTCGCGTACTGTTACGTTGGCACCATAATCAGGAAAACGTGAAGCCGCATAGACATTTTGTATTTCACCGCTCGGACTAGTGATTTCGTACGAGATAGAGGGGGAAGTGATGATAATTTCTATATCAAATTCCCGACGCAAGCGTTCGGTCACAATTTCCATATGAAGCATTCCTAAGAAGCCGCAACGAAAACCGCGACCAAGTACACCTGACGATTCTTCTTCGTACGACAATGAAGAATCTGATAGACGCAACCTGTCCAACGCCTGCCGCAAAATAGTAAAATCATCCTGACTATCCGGAAAAACACTGGCCCACACCACTGGTTGAGGTTCGGAATAACCGGCAATTGCTTCGGCATTACCCTTTTCAAGAGTAATGGTATCTCCCACGTTGGCGATACCAGCCTCTTTAATTCCGGTCACAATGTATCCGATCTCCCCTGCTTCCAATGAGTTGGTTGGCAGCTCCTGCGGCACAAGCACGCCAACTTCAAGCGCGGTAAAGTTCCTCTTGCCTACCACGAAGCGTAAAGCGTCTCCCTTTTTAAGGGTCCCATCAAAAACTCGCAAATAGATAATGATGCCTCGATGATTAGAATATTGAAAATCAAAAATGAGTCCTCGATTTACACCAGCTTCTGAAGCACGAGGTGGTGGAATGCGTACACAAATAGCATCGAGTAACGCAGATACTCCTTCGCCGGTTTTCCCAGAGACACAAATAATGTCAGATTCATCACAACCTAACAGCTTACACAATTCCTCCCCCACTTCTTTAACCCTCGAATGAGGTACATCGATTTTTGTCAGTACTGGAATAATCACTAGACCTAAATCCTTTGCCATTTGCAAGGTGGTTAGAGTTTGGGCCTGAACCCCTTGTGTACTGTCCACCAACAACAAAACTCCCTCAATAGCTCGTAGAGCGCGCGAGACCTCATATGAAAAGTCGATATGCCCAGGTGTGTCGATCAGGTTAAGGACGTATTCTGTCCCCTCGTAACTATGATTCATTCGCACCGGCTGCATTTTGATCGTGATACCACGCTCACGCTCAAGCTCCATTGAATCAAGCACCTGGTCTTTCATTTTGCGGGTCTCGACAGTTTTGGTGACCTCAAGCATTCGATCAGCCAGCGTAGATTTGCCGTGATCAATGTGAGCAATAATGCCGAAATTACGTATTTCCATTGCGCGTCACTCTACCACGAAAAACGCAGTATATTAAGGTCCAAATGATGGGCGCGGCTTCGCCGCGCCCATCATTTAATTGTTAGAACACTTCTTCCTGAGGAGCTACGATGTCGGTCTTCAAAATCTTCTTATGGAAAGAAGTGTAGATCTCGTGCAACTCTCGACTCTTGAAGTAAGCATATGTGATGACTGTACCAACAACACCAGCTATACCAGCCAAAACACCTTGGATCAAAACACCCAAAAAGCGTTCCTGATCAATGCCTTCGACTATAAAATTTAATGTTACGTAAGCCGCCAGTCCACCAACAGTGGCGGCACAAAAAGCGAGGACGAGCGGACGGACAATAGTACGAAGCGGAATATCAAACACTCTACCCATCAACCAGGTCAACACCACAGTTTGTAAAATGGTGGCCAAAGAATAGCCGAAGGCTATAGCTAATACCTCGCTACCAAAAACTCCATCCAGACGCATAAATGAAGCGATAACAGTACGGGCTTCTGTATGAGCCATATACAAAAGTAGGAAACCGTAGGCAGAGGCGATGGCCAAAACAGAGCCGATCAAAGTGCCGTAGAAAGGTATTCTGGTACGGCCACCAGCATAAAAAGCTCGAACCACTACAAGATATATTGCCTGAGCGACTAGTGAGAGCGAGAGTAAAGCCAACACAGCAGCGGTTAGTCTGGTGTCTGTCCAGTCAAACTCACCACTACCTAAAACTACTCGTACTAGCTGCGCACGAAGAACCAAGATAAGAGCGATTGCTGGCACTGACCAAAAAATAATATGCCGAAGTGCTGTCAATACGTGGAGGGCAAACTTTTCTCGGTTGGCACTTGAATATAACTCCGCCAATAATGGAAAAGCGGCAACCGAGTAAGAAACTCCGATAATCGCAAGCGGCACAGACTGTAAGTTATAAGCAAATTGGAAAATGGCAATTGAACCAGTTGCCATAGTGCCCGCCAAAGCGACGAGAGCCAGCAGAACTAACTGTTGCATTGATAGAGCCAGTGACCGAGGAACTGATATCGCTAAAACCGATCGGAGTCTTGACCAGTCAAAATCAAAATCAAAATTGATACGCAACTCACTATGTCGCACTAGCGGCCACTGCACCAAGAAATGCAGTACCGCGCCCAACACTACTCCCCACCCCAACCCTGCCAAACCGAAGGTTGGATAAAAAAACAAAATACCAATAATAATTCCGGCATTGTACAAAAGTGGCGAAAGCGCATACACCACAAATCTGTGAGCTAGCTGCGTAATCACTCCGTAAAGTCCAGATATACCAAGGAGAAATGGCTGCAACAACAAAATGCGCGTGAGAACCACTAAAGTATCTTGATCCTGAATGTTTGGAAACAAGGCAGACAATATAGACGGAACAAAAATGAAAGTTGTTACAGCCACGACGGTGTAAACCAGGAAGATAAGAGAAAAAACTTGCGACAGAAGACGTCGGGCCTCAAGTTTATTTCCGTTAGCTACAGCCCCAGACACAAATGGGATCAACACGTAAACCGACGATGCCGAAATGATTAATACGAACAGCAGATCCGGAATGCGGAAAGCAGCGTAATAAATATCCAACTCGGCGCCGGCACCAAAGTGATGGGCTAGGAGTCGATCTCTAAGCAACGCTAAAAGCTGCGACGCTAAGGCAAAAAGCGCCAAGATATACGCGGCTTGGTGTAAGCCGCGTACTTCTCGATAGACTATATTTATCATCTGACGCACCATAATCTTTTGTGGCTGCTTATGATGTTTTGGATGATCTCTAGATGCATAAGTTGGTAGAGCGTAGGCTATCTTTCACAACAATAATTACTACTGGCTAGCTCCTTCACCTGGTGTTGTGTCCTCTTGAAGAGGATTAGGGGTGGTGACCAATCCTCCTTCTAGATCTTCAGCGACTACACTGCCATCATCTGGATTGCGCTCTGACACAGTATCTTGATTGGTTGCCGATAATGACTCGCCGCGACGCAAACGTTCGATTAGTTCGTCAACAACTGAGTTTGATTCGTTTAGAGAACGGACAATTGTAAGCTGTTCAATAGCCTCTTCATTACGACCTTTTTCTGCGTATCCCATCGCCAAGAAGTAACGGGCATTGGCATATTGTGGATCAAGAGTCACTGCCTGCTCGAGAGCAATTATCGCTTCATCAAGTCGATCCGCAGAAGCTAAAAGAACTCCCAACTGATAGCGACGTGCTGGGTTTTGTGGTTCAAGTTGAATCAAACCGACTGTGCGATTTATTGCTGCATCAATGTTCCCGTCATTAATATCAAGCTGGGTCAGCAAGTACAATGCTTCCGTGTAAGCCGGTCTGATTCGGACAGCTTCCTCAGCTGCTTGTCTCGCGGCCGCAGTATCTTCTCCTTGCAAAGCCAATTCGGCTTTAAGCATATATAGCAATGGGTTCTGTGGATCAAAGCGACGAGCGGCTTCAAAAGATTCATCCGCTCGATCTTTGGCTCCTTCTACTCCCACCAAAGCCAATACGGAATATATCTGCCCGAGTAATTGATAGTTACGAGGATCAGTAGCATCTCTTTCTACGGCCAAACGTGCGGCATTTACTCCCTTAGCGGCAGCATCCTGGAAAATTTGTTGATCTTCAGCAGTAGGCGCCTCATTCTGTAGCAACGAACGCATATGCAACAACTGGTAGAAAGCTAGTTGTCCGGCAAAGATGTCATTGTCGTAAGTTGAAAACGCTTTTCCGATACCTTCTTCAAGTTTAGACAGCGGGTCACCTTCTTGGACATTGGCTAAAGCAGAATTGAATTCGTAAAAGGCCAGAATCTGCTTTCCTGTCAGGAACATCGCTCCACCTAGTGCTGAAACAGTAACGACTGAAAATAGAATCAACGCAAAACCATGAACACGATGACGAGATACAGAGAGATCAAATTTCCATCCAGGATTCAATCTGGTGGTGATGGCCAAAAAGATACCTGTAGTTAGCGCGGTAAGCACTAGAATGGCTGGCGGCGGAACATAGAAGAAACACATCCCCCATAGATACGCACTTGCGATCAAAGATGACAAGCCAACAAAGTACCAAAATTGGTCGATATTTCCGGCTTTCAACAAGAAGCGTATTGCTGACCATAACCAAACGATTATGAAGAGTGCCCAGGCAAGTAACCCAAAGAGGCCAGTACCGATAATCGACGTCAACATATAACTGTAGCCGGTGTCGAATTGTGTATCCCAGAAGATAGTCTGGTTGATGCTCGGATCCTTATGTAGACGCCAAACATCTGAGAAGCGGTTCGGTCCAGCCCCAAAGAATAAATCTTCGGCAAAAGTTGTCTCAGTCAGTTCCATTGTCGACATAAAGGATGGTCGCACCTCGACAAAACTCACACCCAAAGGATCCGATATCATTGTTCCCATCCGAGCACCGCCAACAATAAACACAATGGCAAACAGAGCCACGATAGAAGCCATTAATATGGACGATAGTTGGTTGACACCATCACTAGAAGAACCGGCTGAAGCCGAGTCAGACAACCAACGATTCTTAACGAGTGCGTAGATAAGTATCAAAATCGATACTCCAAACAACACATACCAAATGGTAGTGAAGTTGATGATAGCAAGCATTCCCAAGGCCAGGAGGGAGGAAAACATTATGATGAAGCGTCCCGCTCCAGCGAGTGGCAACTGCAAGAGCGCAGTTAGCGACAGGATAATGATTAATCCGTAGAAGATAGCTAATCCGTTCCAACCGCCAATCGGAGAAGCAGTGGCGGAATCAAAAAAGCCAAAAGACATCGCTCCCGCCCCCAAGAACAATCGGGCTATGTGGAAAGCGGACAAAACTAAGGCAGAAAAAATCAGGAAGGCATAGAGACGTATCACTGCTTGTTTTTTTCCGGCCAACACCCAAGAGGTATGGGCCACGAGAGCAAGCATAATCGTGAACGCGGCCGTATAGCTTTCAAAGCCATTACCAAAGAAGGCGTCGTTTTGATCACCGGAAAAAAAGGCAGCTAGAGAAGTCACTCCTGCGACAACCCACAATGCAAATATACCTAGCGGCACATGCACTGTTAATCTGCCTTCACGTAAAATCGCCAGTGCAAAAAAGAATACCGCCAGTGCAATACCCGTAAGAACAATTAAAAACTTTCCTGTTCCGTTACTGATGTAAAGAGTAGGTAAGAAAAGTAATGGCGAGAGTCCAAATACAATAGCTAAAATTGTCGAAGCTAAATAACTGAGTCGGCGTGAAAGTGGATCAGTCTGTTCACTGACCTGATTTGGATGGAATGAATTATGCATAAAACAACTACTACTAAATTTACCTCCCTAGTATCCATCGATTTTAACACGTTCAAATAAAACAAAACCCCCTTTCGGGGGTTTTGTTTGTTCATAAGCCGGATTTTGTGATCCAGCCCTGCTTTTGCCATACCACGTGTTGGTGATTTTGTGCGAAACTGCTGGCAAAAGCAGGGCTGGACGATGGTCATATACCTAGGATGACTGTCGCCAGCCACCTCTTGCGGCTCAAATTTGTGTGCTCATATGAATCACACAAAGATACGGCCTTGCATACGAGTAGGAATTTTGCCGTTTCACTTCCGCCTTTCGACGAAACTATTCCCGAAGGAACCCTAGCCTCTCGGCATCAGCGTCTCTGCTCGCATCCCTGTGGTTACCCACGACAGGTATTACCTGCTACCCTACTCCGCGCCAAGCGCGGGTATGTCCGGACTTTCCTCCCCTTCGCACATAAGTGCAAAAAGGCGACCATCGAACATAAATATTCTACAATATTTTATTGTAAGCCGCAAGAATGCACTAGTCAGGACGTGCGACGCATTTACTCTGCTTGCAGGTCAGCCGGCAGGTAACCAGACGGGATAGTTATTGTGTCCCCTTCGTTAATTCTAAAAGTAGAAGCGAAGAATGCATTAACCTCTAAGACAAATCGGGCCGGTTCAGGTGAACCATAAATGGCCGGATAAGATTTAGGTGATACGTTTTCCTCAATGTGCACAATACGACGCTCATTATTAATCCAGATGATATCGAGTGGTATCTGCATATCTTTCATCCAAAAACCGTATTCTCCTTCTTTATCAAAAATAAATAGTTTTCCCTCGTGAGCGGCCAGCGATTCAACTCCGGACAAACCCTGACTACGTTCTTCTGGCGAATCAGCTATGCTGACGGTTACTCCAATATCTCTTACTAGCATTCCGACCTTTTGATCGCCAAATAAATAATTCATGACAACTGGACCGTAAGTTTGATAGAGAAAGAACGCTGTGCCGACCACAGTTAAGAAAATTATGACGTCCAGAACGAGTGGTCGAAATGTATTGAGCATAATTCCAGTACACTAATGATACAACACCGGCTACTTATTATTCCTCAATATCTGACACCTCCTGCTCATCCTCAACCTCTGGAGTAGAAGATGATGAAATTGTTTGCGGTGATGTAGTTGCTGGCGGTGGAGGTGAAGACGGTTCTATTCTAACGTTGCTTACTTGACCTTCGTCAAAAGTAACCGGACCAACATTAACGATCATCTTACGAGTCTGACTGTAAATAATCGCTTTGGCTGCATTCGGATAAACTATCAACTTATCTCCCTCTTCTGCACCAACAAAGAACGGCTGTTCAGACATTAACAGCTCAGGATCATCAATCTGATAAATTAACGGCTCTTCTTGCGGAAGAATCATTAATTTGCCAACTTCTTCAATAAGTTCTTCATTTTCCGCCTTCTGACGTTCCGCCTCGCGATTAGCCACAGCTTCAGGATTGAAATAAGATCGATGAGCAAAGAAAATACCGCTGATGATTACAAGAAGTAGGAGAAGTACAACAAAGATCCGTCCTTTGCTGAAGGTGCCTCGTTGATGAGGCGCAGGCAAGAAACTTTCCGAGTCATCAACTACAGACTCGCTCGGGATATCTTTTTTCTCATTCTTAGACGCAGATTGTTTTTTTGTTCTTGCCATAACTACTTAACAACGTTAACCCTTAACCTTGAGTTCTTTTATTATGCCTTCTTCTAATAAAAAACCAGAACGCTGGTATCAATGCCAATAACCAGAAACGGCTCGGCTTGAGCGAATCCGACAAAGTAGACACCGTAGTATTATCGCCCATCTCCGCTACGGCCATGATAGCAAAAAGTGTCAGGTGATCGACATCAAACGTGGCCGTTTTGTCATCAAATCTCACATCTTCGACTAGGGTCCACTCATCAACTTCTTCACTCGACCAATAAACTCTGAGATCGTCACGTCCTCGCAACAGTTCCGGCACCACTAAGGTTATCGTCAAAGGTTCTTTGAAATTATGAACGAGTTTACCATCTTCATCGGTTGCTGTTATGTCGAAAATAGCGTCATTGATGACATAGACTCTGTGTCCATCGGTGTTTTCGGAAACAACAGCATCGTCCGGTCCCACTAGTGAAGCGGAAACAATAATTCTGCCCCCATAAGCTCCTTTTGGTACTTCCACAATCACTGCTATACGCTCTTGGCTTTCAATTTGCGCTCCAGTCGAAAAATCCCAAATCAGCAGTCCATTCTGATCTGGCTCCACCGTGAGTGGCGCACCAAAACTTTCTACATGATTATCCAGCCATCGAGCCGAAGGTTCGTACTTGTCGAGTTCGCGATAAAAATCTCCAATGGGATCGTTATTAGGATCGGGTGCATCAAGATAAGGCTCGCTTGATAACGAAGGCTGTGCATCGTTATTGTTTTCATTCGTAGCTGCAGTGTCAGGAGTCGTTTGGTCCGCTTCATTTGATGATCCACCACCTGACGATCCTGAGCTGACGATACTGTCATCATCGTCAGAAGTGCGCGCAGAAGCTGGTCGCCAGTCCGTGCGAACCTCGCAGTTGTCGCAATCAAAACTGATACGACCAGCGGTAGATCCTTCAGTGCCTGCAGTTCCAGTAAATACACCAGATGAATTAATAGTAACGCCAGTGAAGTCAATCCAACCTTTTTGTGACGACCAGGCACTTCCACCAAGCACTCCTTCACTCGTATTGGTTACACCATCGGCGGAAAAATTTAGCCATCCCGCGGCGCTCGTCCACGCATAGCCAGTTACGGCAGAATCGGTAATAGAAAGACCCCCGCCTGTCTGAGGTGCCATATTGACCCAGCCAAGATTTTCACCCCAAGCAAACTTATACGATGAATTGATTGTACCGTTTGTCTCGGAAGCAGAAACATCAACAGCGGCCACGCTTAGCATCATAGCCATAAAGGTGACGAATAAATGCCGCATCTTCATAAATTATGGTTGTGCCTCTGTATCATTAACTGCGTCTTCAGGGTCATCATTTGTCTCAGCATCAGTATACACCGGAGCAACATCATCCACGTCGTCTTCAGCCTGGGTGATTGGGTCAGTATTATCGTCATCGCTTTCCTCAATATAATTCTCTTCAGTCACAATGTTAACGGCATCATCTGCTGTGTCCACAACGTCGTTAGGTTCATCATTATTTTCTTCCTCTTCTTGTACAGGCTCAGGATCACCGGCTATTTCTGTTGAGTTATTTAAAAGAATATAAAGCTCATCACGATCGATGCATATATCTTCAAGACATAATTCTTTTGTTGTAAATTTGTCTTTGAGGCTGTCTAGTTTTCCATAGATATCCTTTACTGCTGACACTATAAGTGCAAGAAAACCATTTGTATCAAGCCCTGTCAGCTTCCCCTCGTCGTTATAAGTGCCCAAATGTGGGTCGACGAGTGTAGCATCATCAGCAATGAATCCGTACCGCACTCGGTTTTCTTGATCGTTGTTGTATATAAAGGAAACGGGTGTTAGCTCAGTCAGCATATCTTCGGCAACTGACAGTAAGGATAGCTCATTGATATGATTTTTTGTTATCCTTGTTGATGAAAGACAATTGTCACTGCCGCTGTTATAGACAACTTCATGTGTATTCGATAGACAAAGCGACCCGGCGCCCACTGCAGCAGTAAGTCCTCTAAATCCGACTGTGCCAGCAACTGACAAAAGCTGCTCTGGAGTTGTAGTACCAATACCTAATCGACCAGCTGCAGAAAAAGTAAGCAAACGAATATTTGTTGAAGAAGAGATGGCAAATATGTCAGCCGACCCAGCTGTGCCTATAATATCTAATTTAGCCAACGGAGTTGTAGTACCAATACCGACCAAACCGCCAATCGGGTTAAGTGCCAAGTTTGTTACTCCAGCGTTCACACCCTGAAAACGAGTTTGAAACCAACCGTAAGCCATTGAACCACTCACAACACCGGAAGTTATGCGGTTTGATGTATCTGACGCGCCAATTAGTAGCGACCCGTTGGCAATAGAGGTAATTGCGTTCGGCGCCGCAGATACGATCGGCAAGATATCTAAACCAGTCAAAGGTGTACTTGTACCTAGACCTATACGTCCAGCAGCGGTTAAGGTAAGTAGTCTGACATTTGTAGACGAGGAGATTGCAAATAGATCACTAGAACCTGCAGTACCATATAGATCTAGTTTTGCTAATGGACTAGTTGTACCTATAGCGAATTTACCATCATTAGTAATTCGTACTCTTTCAGCGTAGTCGTTGATGTTGCGGGTGGAAAATGCCAGGCCGGTTACTGAACCAAAAGTGGCCTCTTGTATCACGGCGATCTTGGCGCGACTCGCATTTGCGTGCGAGCTAGAACTGTCTCTGGAAGTAAAGTTGATAGCTGACAATTGCTCACCAACAGTCCAGTTTTGATCCCGAGTATCACCGATAGTGAAGACGGTACTACTGCCAATGATGTTCAAAAGAGATTCAGGGGAACTAGTGCCGATTCCGATGTATCCGGCCGAAGTCATGACCATTCCGGTAGTACCATTTGACGATCCAGGAGTCGCACCGTAGTTAAAGTTCAAATTGTCGGATGATTTTAATAGCGCAAAGGAACCAGTGCTGTTAGTGAAAAATAACCTACCGCTGTTGGTGGCAGTTGATTGGTCAACGTCTAAATTAATGCCGTGTGTACCGGAACCGGTGACAGTAAACTGAGTGTTTGGCGTCGTAGTACCAATACCAACCCTGCCGTTAGCGCCAAAGGTTACTCTAGTCGAGTAAGTGGAGGTAGCGGAAGTAACACTGAACTCTAAGTCACCGGACGTAGTATTACGTTGCTGTTTCCAGCTGTATAAGTCTGAGTACCCAAGACGAAATTCTTGATTGCCTCCATAAATAGTAACGTTTGATAGCTGAGTATTACTACAACCCGATACCTGAAATGACACCAATGCCCCTGTAGGTGATCCTGCATCATAGGTTATCGGCGTCGACGAAGAGTTCATGTTGTGACAACTTGAAGCCGTAATACTACTCTCAGTAGCGCTAGTCCCGATTTTGGCTATACCAGCAGTTGGGTACGTTGTGGTATCTCCCCAATAGAACTGAGCGCCTGTCATTATTGTTCGTGAGCCGTTCAAAAATACTCCCGCAGTAGTTACATAGTCAGTATAAAAACCAATGTATCTATTGTCTGCACCAGTGTCATGTAGACCATATAAAGGAGAGAACTCTAATGGATATCCATATAAGTGGACCGCTATGAAGATGTTATTGCCTCCCTCATTCCTAATGCCAGCAGTCTTGGCATTCTTTACGACTATACTGTCGTACGTCGAGTCAGTGGCCGTGCCGCGTGTATGGAGTCCGTAGTCCGGTTGTTCTCCAGCCGTAAAATTTCCTGACTGGTACTCAATTACGAGGTCACGAACCTTCGCCTCGTACCAAATCGCACCGCTGCCACCGTCTCCAAGACGCACTGCGTCGGAAGTAGAGTCTACGACTTTTACATTTTGGATATCCCATTGTTTTCCGCGTTGTAACTCTAGTCCGTAGCTGGCATTGTTATTCGCATCAACAGTAAGATCCTTAATGGAACAGCCATACGACAGCGCGTCGTTGGTCTTCAAAATAGCAGACGTAGTGGCGCTTCCAACTGTTATGTAAGTTACATCCATTCCGTCTCCACGCAGGTTGGCACAGTAGGTATCAGGAAGTCGCACACCGGAAATGAGGTATGTTCCTTTCGGGAAGTAAATGGTTCGGTTAGTTGTTGACGCGCTGTTGATGGCATTCTGAACGGCGGTCGTATCATCGGTCGATCCGTTTCCGACCGCACCAAAATCCTTCACGCTGACAGTCTCGGCAAGCTTATCACTCACATTTCGTGTGGTAGCTCCGGATACTCCTTGTAAAAAGGTTAGTCCGGTTGAGGGAGCTATGAGAGAACCCGTAAAATATCCAGTGCCTTGTACTGCGAATGTAGCCGAAGGCGACGTTGTCCCTACTCCGAGTTTTCCATCATTGGTTATTCTCACCCTTTCTGCATAATCATTGATATTACGAGTGGAGAAAGCTAGACCTGTCTGTGAACCAAAAGTTGACTCTTGTACTACCGCGATCGTGGCGCGGCTGGCATTTAAGAGCGAGCTAGAGCTGTCTCTGGAAGTAAAGTTGATTGCAGAAAGTTGGTCGCCTGATGTCCAAGCAATATCCCGAGTGTCTCCAATAGTGAAGACGGTACTGCTACCGATGATGTTTAAAAGAGACTCAGGAGAGGTAGTACCAATCCCTACTCGTCCGCTTGAATCCACAAACACTCCCTCATCGTCACCATCACCTGAAAGGTAGTTGGAACCAAGAGCAATATTGGCAGTGGAGCCACTAAAGGTAAGACTGCCG
>MFKO01000004.1:357-21221 GCA_001779595.1 Candidatus Kaiserbacteria bacterium RIFCSPHIGHO2_01_FULL_46_22 | reverse complement strand
CCCGGAATGACACGATTATAAAAAGCCTAACTAGCGAAGATCTTTGAGAGAACGTGGTGTTTTCCCTTTTTCGCTCTTTATCTCTTCTTGGCATTTCTTAGGCTAGAGACTATCAACAACTTTTTTTGTACAACACCCCAAATTTCTTCGTGTAATTCTTCCCGAGTTCGTTGATTCCCTGCTTCATCAACACTATCAAACACCGTCCACTTTTGTTCTTTGGCGAGTTTGAGATAGCTGTTGCGGATTGCAGTTAATTTTTCTTTTGTTTCAAAAAAATCTTTCTTTTTCTTTGCTAGCCGCTGCAGAGAAACTTTTACCGGCGTATCTAGAAATAAAACAATATCTGGCTTTGGAAGCGCGGGGGTATTTTTAAAACACAGCCACGTAATCCAATTCAGCATTTTTTTACGCGCGTCTCCCGTGAGCCCTATAGTCTGGTATGCCATAGTGCTTGTTGCGAAGCGATCGGAGACGACGACGCTGGTCACATTCCCCTCACCCGCGCTCGCCTTCTTGGCGAGCTTGCCCTCTCCCCGTCCAGGGCGAGGGGATACTATTTCCCAAAGCTCTTCACATTTTGAAAAAAAATCTTGAATGTAGAGCAACGCCTGTTCTCTTTTAGAAAAGGAAACTCTCCCACCCCCTCTAGCTCCCCCTCGGGCAGGGGGAGAAACCTTTTTATGAAGCAAAAATTTATCGTAAATAATCCTGCCAGTTGCCTTGTCTTCTTGCGGAAAATGATACTGATGCGGAAGATACCCTTCTTTTTTTAAACGCGCGCACAGCAAATCTGTCTGCGTCTGGCTTCCTCCTGCGTCTAGTGCTTCTAGGACAATAAATGGATTCATGAAAAGAATTGTACGTGTTCTGGAAATGTTTGCGCAAGCCGAGTTCTTACTTCCTTTGCAATGTCGTCGATCGTGCGCAGCTGGCCATCATTTACGCACACAATATGCATCATCGCGCCTGGATTCTCTTGGCACATGCGGATATATTCTGCATGCAATGCTTCTTGTACTGAAATGTGATCGGTATGCTCATCTTCTTCGCCCGCCTTCCCTTTTCTTCCTTCCAGCAAGTCAATTGCTATTTTCGAGGGGACATCAAAGAAGAGCGATATATTTTCCCGCGGCATGCCATTAATATCGCACTCCAGCTCACGCACTGCCTTGTGGATCATTTTGCGATCAACTCTCGATCCCCCTTCGCTAAAGCTATGGGGGATTTCGGAAGCTTTTGCTTCCTCAACCATGAACGCCATGCTGCTTGGCACATAACGATCATAAATCACAATGCCGTTCTGCCTTAAGATATCCTGCACTTCTTCCTTATGTTCTGCGCGATTGTCTGCAAAATATTTCATTTTTTCTTGCCAGGGCGTATGCGCCCAATCGCCAATCTTGCCCTGCAGGCGAAGCTTGAGCTCTTTTCCCGAAGACGTTGTGTAATCAGGAGATTCAATTTTCTTCACCAGCGCGCCGCGGTGCTCCAAATGAGAAAACAGCACCCCTGCCTGGGTTGCTTTCCCGGATGAATCAAGGCCGTCGAAACTAATCAGAATACCGGCCATTGAACGCTGATTACGCGATAACGCGAACTGCGGGACTCATGCTCGTCTTGAGCACGATTTTGCGGATAAATTCACCGCGCTGTGTTGCCGGGCGAACTGCGCGTACTGCGTCGATAAATGCGCGGACATTAGCTTCCGTTTTATCTGCCGGCCAGCTCGCTTTTGCAAGCGCTGCATGCACGTTGCCTTGCTGATCCATTTTGAATGCCACCTTGCCCGCTGCAAGCTCCGCTACTGCCGCCGCAACATCCGGCGTAACCGTTCCCGTTTTCGGATTCGGCATAAGGCCTTTCGGACCTAAAATTTTCGCAACCTTTGCAAGCTTCACCATCATGTCGGGCGTTGCAATCACTACATCGATATCTGAAATTCCATTTTTCTCAAAATCTGCAATCAAATCTTCTCCGCCGACCAAAACCGCTCCTGCAGCTTTCGCATCTTCTTGTTTTTTAGAATCCGACGCAACCACAGCAACGCGCTTCTGCTTCGGCGTACCGCTTGGCAATACCACATTTCCCCGAACTGCCTGTTCCGATTTGCCTGCATCCACTCCCAGCGCCAAGTGAATTTCCAGCGTTTCGTCAAACTTCGTTCGCGCGTGTTCTTTCAAAAATGCAATTGCAGCCGCAATATCAATTGCATCTTCGGATGTTTTTTCTTTCACTGCTTTGTATGCTTTGCTTCTCATAGGTGTTATTCAACGGTTACTCCCATAGATCGCGCCGTACCTGCAATCATCGTCATTGCGGATTCTACGTCTCGGGCTGATAAATCTTCCATTTTCTTTTCTGCAATTTCTCGCACCTGCGCTTTCGTAATTTTTCCAACCTTTGCAGTGTTCGGGGTTGAAGATCCGCTCGTAATTTTTGCAGCCTTTTTAATAAGCTCTGCCGCAGGCGGAGTCTTCAGCTTCAAATCCATCGATCGGTCGGCGTAAATCGTCACTTCAACAGGAATGATGTCACCCATCATTTCTTTCGTCATGTCATTAAAACGCATAACGAAATCCTGAATATTTACCCCATGCTGGCCTAATGCGGGCCCGATGGGCGGAGCAGGAGTAGCTTTGCCTCCCGGCGCTTGCAACTTTAATATTGTGATAATTTCTTTCATATAAGCAATAATTAACCTTCCTTCTTAATCTGCAAAAAGTCAAGTTCTACCGGCGTTTCCCGCCCGAATACGTTGACTAGCACCTTTACCGTACCCTTTGAGTCGTTCACATCTGAAATTTTACCTTCGAAGTCTTTAAATGGACCATCCATAATACGAACAGAATCGCCCTCGATAACATCGATCTTATACTTCGGCTCATCATCGCCCATGCGAGAGAGCAAGCGGTCGATTTCTTCTTTCGATACTGGCGTCGGCGTAACTCCAGAACCTACGAATCCGGTAACGTTCGGGGTATTGCGAACCACATACCAAGAATCTTCCGTAACAATCATTTCCACCAATACGTATCCTGGGAACAGACGCTCATCGATTGTTCGGCGCTTTCCGTTGCGTACGCGAATTTTCTTTTCGCGCGGCACAATAACTTGAAAAATCTTATCGTCCATGCTCATCGATTCGATGCGCTGGCGCAAATTGCGAGCAACGTTATCTTCGTACCCGGAGTACGTGTGCAACACATACCATGCTCGTCCGTCTGTTTTTTGCTCCGCTTCTTGCTCCATAACGTTTCGCGTAAATATTAAGAAATAATAAATGCTTGTAATGTTTTCGTAAGCACAAAGTCCATTGCTCCTACTATGCCGCCCACTACTACTGACCCAACAACGACAATAACCGTATATCGAATCGTCGTTTCGCGAGAAGGCCAAGTAACTTTCAAAAGTTCTTCGCGAGCCTGCCGAATAAATGTAATCGGGTTTATTTTGGCCATAGGAACGTTGCTGTTCTTAAAACAGCCCTTTGTGGGCCGTTGTCAATACTGTATATGATATGGGGAAAAAGTGCAAGAAGCGTTCCCTTCTCCCAGAACGGGAGAAGGGAATATTTTAACTATTCACATTCTCTACAGAGTGCAAGGTGAAAAAAAGCAAATTGCGGTGCTGATTAAACACCCCGGCGCATGTAAGCAGCACGAGCTGCGGAACACCATCTTCTGCATTAGTTAAAATCGAAGTATCTGAAGGGCCTACAACTTGTTCTTGCGCATATACATAATGAAATACTGTCCCATCGCTGGCGGTAACAGTCGCCTCATCGCCCAGCTTCATGCGTGTTATCGGCCCAAACAGCTTCTTCGTATTGTGCGCATAGAGCAGCGTTTTTCCGCTCACTGTATTCGGAGTTACCGTCATGGTTGCAAATTGCGCCGCATCCCACGATACATCCCACTGCCCGGTTGTAAAATCATATGACCCTGGCCGTACAGCAACATCAACATGCACGCTTGGAATGGAAATACGATCCGGCATTGTCTGCGTGCGAGGCGCTGGAGTTGCAGACACAAACGGCGCCGGCACAAATGCGGGATGCACTTCCTGCAATATATGAATCGGAAAGAAAAATGAAATAACGCACGCGCATGCCAGCGCAAATGCCCCGAATGCTATGTTGTTTTTCGTCTGAGCTTCCATACCAGGAGGATTGCAAGCGCGATCAAGGCGCTGATTGCAAGCTCCGTGTGAGCAGAACCGGTTGGAGGCAACATCGGAATACCAGCTCCTGCAGCTAGCGAAACAACTATTGGATGCACAACACTGCGATGCGGAGCTTTTGTAACCGCACCCGTAACTTGTCCGTCATCACCGCCGCCTCCGTTACCACCGCCGCCCTTAACTCCATCACCGTCTACTCCGCAAAAATATTCAGAATTTTTTGCATAATACGGATCATCAGCTAATCCCCATGCCAATCCGTTCGGCACGTATGTCCAGCCTGCAGATACAAGGTCGCTTATTACATCTTGCCCGAATACGCTTGTATTCAGCCAAAGAGTCTGAATTCCATTTCCGTTATCCGCACAAAAACATTGGAGCGTTTTTGCCCCATCAATCGTATATACCTTATCGCTTCCTGTATATACGCCGGCATCTCCTACAATTCCATGCGTTCCAGAGTCGTATTGGGCAGAAATGGTACCTGATGGGTCTAGACAGCTAGGAAACGTAGGGATGCTTGATGCTTGTACGGACACGGAAATACCTGCCAGCAGAAGGCTTGCGATTACGGCAACAAAAGCAGGTGTTTTCATAGAACCTGCTACCATACTCCTATTCGTATTTTTTTACAACTCCTAGGTAACCAATCCGATAAGGTACTGAATATTAAGCCATATACGGCTCAGAAAGCCCTGCACCTGCAATATAATCGGTCCAGATGCTATTTGGTCGCGCGAAAGCGTTGCAGGGCTGTATGAAGGCTCTTTTATAGTAAATACCGTGTTTTTAGCGTCAATGTACGGAATAGCAAAGAAGCCCCTTGCATCAGTTGTGGCAACTCTGCCCTCTGAAGATGTAATAATCGCCCCGGAAACTCCCGAGTGAAATACCCCTTGAACAAGGCCGTGTACCGTTTGCGGGGAATAATATTTTTTAAGTATTACAACTGCCTCGCGTGCCGTGCCATTATCCGTCCAAAGTTTAGTACTCCCGCCCACGTTTACCCAATAACTAATTCCGACTAAATGTTTTGCAGTCAGAAGATTTTTCAGTGCCGTATCAATCCACTGCGCCTGCTGCGCTTCCGTCATTTGCCCGTGAATATCCGGAATGGGCGCACCGAATTCTCCTAGCGCAACCATGCCTCCGCTTTCTTTTGCAATTGCTTCCACATCGCGGGCTATCTGGGCGGGATCTTTTACATAATGGTCAATCACTACCAAGCCGTCCATCGCTTTTGTAGTTGCCGGATCCATTACGGTACGCGCCACATCCGCATTCATCGACTGCCAATTCGATGCAACGTCTTTGTGCATCGCGGCAAATGCCGCTTTCGTTGCTGCATATTCTTCGATAACAAATGCTCGATACCCCGCTACATCGCCCGTTGCGCGCGGATCCCCCGGCCCTCCGTTTTCGCACTCCGGACATGCGGTAAATATGTCGCCATCTTGAAATAAATCGCCATGCTTCTGCAAAAAATCTTTTGTTTTCTGCAGATGCTGCACGCGGGTGATCGCGGTATACTCAAACCACTTTTCCCACCCAGACCAGTTTCCGCGAAACCATACAGAAAGTCCGTGGCGGCGCGCAGAATCCGCCCATCGCTTCAGCACCGGATAAAACTCTTCGTCGTACGGAGTTGCAATTGCCACATGCGTTGCGCCAGTACTGGCAATCTGCTTCATCTGCTTCTCTATAATCGCATCGAATGATTGATTATGCAGTGCTTCTCGAGATGCATCTCGAGAATATTTCATCGTGTCTACCGATTGCACGCTCCACCAGGGAGCTACCGCAGCATGCGCAGATTGCGCCGCGCATATCGCCGCAGCTGCAATCACTCCGCATAGTACTAATTTCATCCGCATATGCTCTATAGCTTACTTCTGCGGAGGTAAATTTGCATCAACGTTCAGAGCAGGCAAATACTCCGGCTTTAATTCATAAAT
The DNA here is from genome assembly GCA_001779595.1 of Candidatus Kaiserbacteria bacterium RIFCSPHIGHO2_01_FULL_46_22. Lineage (GTDB taxonomy): Bacteria > Patescibacteriota > Minisyncoccia > Phycocordibacterales > UBA918 > OLB19. The sequence continues at coordinate 15,084 of MFKO01000004.1, read as the reverse complement.
ATCAGCAAACGGAAAACTCTCTACTTTGGTATATCGCTGCATGCCAGGGGTATCCTTCACTGAACGCCAGGTTAAGTCGTTGTCATCATGGGTTCGCATAATAATCCACCTAGCCCTATGATCTGGAACAGTAATGGCAGTATCCCAATATGCGCCAGTACCTTCGTGAATAAATTTTTTCATTGGGAGTCCGGAAGAGAAGATAATTGCATCATGCGATGCTGCCGATATTAAAATAAATCCTGGCGTATTGGCTGCATGCGCATGCAGCCACCCGCTCACCTCCGAAACGTTTTTCTGACTCGAACCTACGCGCGCATCATCAATCGTTACTGCGTCCTGACTCACAAACGAAAAGAACGTAACAAATGCGAGCAACCCAACAAGAGCAATACGCATTGCTCCAGCGCGATGCATAAGATACCCAACTAAAATCGCAATTGATGGAACTGCCATCGATCCATACCGCACGTTAAACCATGTATCGCCAGAAATTCCCTGAATAAATAATACGGAATGTCCAAGATAGAGTGCAAGAATATTAAATAAAATCGGAACAAATAACAGCGTATTTCCAATTTTTCTGTCAACGGAAACTTTTCGGTTTATCCAAAAGGCAACGGCGCCACAAAATCCAAGAGCCGCCGTAAACGCCCCTGTGTTATACGTAAGTGCGTACAAATATGTTTGGACGGAAAGCAGTACATTCCCCTTGGTAGCAAGTATTCCTGCATCCTGAAGCTGGTCCTGTTGAGCATGCGCAGAAAATGGCCCAAATGCAAAATACAGCGCATCGTTAAAAATGAGCTGGTTCCATAACAACCACAATACCACGCCAAACCCTGCAAGCGTGCAAAACAAGATAACGGACCCCTCGGCCACTGCATACCCTTTTTTACGAAACGCCTGAATTGCAATGAGCATAGTAGCAAATGCAAGCAAAAACCATCCTTCATATCGCGCAAGCGATGCAAGCATAATAAACCCGGCAGCATAGAGAATATAAATAAGCTTCTGATTATCATGCCATTTCAACAGGTAATAGCTGCCCGCCATCATAAACATCAACAATGGCAATTCTGTCATCGCCGTAGACTGCAAATATAATATATTCAAATTCGCAACAAATAACGCAACTCCAACAAACCGACCTGCCAAGCCGACGCCAAGATGCTTAAGCCATGCCTGGATAATCAGCCCGGTAACCACAAACCCAAGCATTCCGGAGAGCGCCCCGGCCAACCCGCTATGCCACATAAAATCACTCCAAATAAATGGAATCATCATGATATGAGGCAACGGCAACCACACAGACCCAAGTTGCGCAAGCCCGGGCTTTAACCCCTCGACAACGCGACGCCCAATGTCCAAATGAGACCGCGCGTCATTATACGCAAGCCCTAATCCGTTCTGGTAATAATGAGCAAACATGAAAATAGAAATACCGCATAAAATAACCATCGTGATCACCTGCTCGTACTTGAGCAAAAATTGCACGAATCTTTTAATACTAAATGTCGTTTCCATATCGGAAAATATTAATCACAACAACAACGAACAACACGGCAATAACTCCAACAACAACGTAGTAGTATTGCATTGCTGTCATATATGCATGCGCCTTATATGCAAATACAAATGATTTTGAATGGTTACTTTTCAAAATATCGTAACTTCTTTCAACAGTATATTTTTCTACTCGATTCGTTTGTTTTTCTAATGACAACACCGCTATTTGAGGAGGGTTGGCATTCGACGTTACGGCACCCATTGTACTTACCGCAATTCCATACAATGAGACAATCCCAAGAAACAAGAGTACTATAATATTTTTCTTGTACCGATCGAATACAAACGCTAACCCAATAGCAAGAAGCGCATAAGAGGGGATAAGATATCGCGAGCCAAACGCCCACCCGCCCCATGGGTCTCCCCACATCGAATACAGAAGCACATCGAGTGCAATAATGCTTAGCATAACTACATAAGATGCGATGGATTTCTTTTTCATAATCCATAACCCAACCAAGCCGATCAGCATTACGGGAGCGTACGCGATAACCCCTCTATCTGGGCTGAATAGATGAATATAAAATCCATTTAATAAATTACGTGTTTCAAAAAAATGAACTGCGGCCTTATCTTGCGATTCAGGTTTCGTAAATTGCTGCAAATCCTCTGTTCCGGCATCGCTCGGAGCGGCAGGAAGGCCATTTGCATCAATACTCTTCACCGATGCAACGGTACCCGCAAGCTGGAATGGGTCGCCATACGATTCGAAATTGACCCAACAGAAAAATGCGAGCGGAAGAAGAACGCTCATGATAGGCAAAAGATACGTGACCCTAAAACGCATGGTAACTTTTTCTTTCTGATAGACGACGCCTAGCCCAGCACTCAATGCCCATACTGCAATTGGAAATAACAAGATCAAATTCGGGTAATCAATCGGAATCGCAAGAGCAATAAGAAACCATACGCTCGCAAGCGCCGTTCTTGTTTGCTTCCCCAACAACAAGAATATACTTGATAAAATCAAAAACACTGATAAGTGATGCTGATACGGCGCAACGGCATACGAAAATGCCGGGGTCCCGAACAAAAACACGATCGCACCCGCAGCAGCTGCCCAGCGATGCACACCTAAACGAACCGCGATTGCTCGCACTAACAGAGAATTTATTAGCGCAATAAGGCCAATTCCTGCAAATGCACCCACTTGAGAAAATCCAAAGTACTTTCCTAATTCATACCCGGGAACAAGCAAAAAAGATACTCCCGGAGCAAATAATGAAACATAATTGCCATTACTATACCCAAGATCGGGGGTTGCCATGCGAGCAATAGGAACAGAAAAGTGAAACGAATGATTGTCAGCAAGTGACATCAAAAGCGCGAACCGCCCGCGCTCCGGAGACAGCTCAAGCGGCCCGTTCTCTGTCCAAGTCGGTGTGGTAATTTCTTGTGGAGTTGGATTGCCCGGCAAACCACGAAGCGCCAACGCTAACACAATAAGCGCAATAATATAAACTCCAATTGCTGACCAATTACTCTTTTTCATAATTATTAGTGTATCTTCTTAGTAGAACTGTCCACATCCCAAACGATACTTGACACTTGCCTCTTCTGCTGCCTCCTCAAGCGAGTATAGCAAAAAACAAGCGCATATCCGAATACCGCAAATGGATGACCAGTCAACTCAACAAGCCCTGCACGAACAATGATGCTCCGCGGCATCGCATACTCTTCCGAAAGGTTCCTATTAAAATAGGCACTCATTTCTTCTTGAGAATACTGGTATCTGCTGCTGGGGCCAAGCTGGTCTTGCAAATGCTGCGGACATCGAATCCAGACCGCTGCATCTTCTGCATATGCAAACTTTTTACCAATTCGTTTGTTTTCTAAATATAAAAACATATCGCCATTTATTACTTCTTCTGGCAGCCTTCCCGCCTGAATAGTAGCTGTACGAAATGCCAAACATCTTCCGCTGGCCAATAAATGATTCTGTCCGGCATTCCAAAATCTCCCAATTCGATCATTCATGCGAACCATAGTCGCCATTGTTGCCTCAAACATCGTAACAGGCCGTAATGGCATCACTCTCGCACCCACCAGAGTAACAGCATCATCAAACTCAAACGCTCGTACGATATTTTTAAGCGTATGTTTATCAAACAAAATATCATCTTGCGTAAAAACAAAGAGATCAGTTGTTACCCGATCAACAATTTGCTTGAGCTTTTTAAATTGGCTGCCTTGCACCTCATTCCAGATCACCGTTGCACCAAGAGCTTCAAGGCCTTGTTGCACTTTTGGAGAAAGCGGCGTGCGATCTGCGCAAATAATAATATGGTCGGGCTGCACACTCGATGCCCGAATACTGGCCACAGCGTCTACAAGCGCCTCGCCTCCATAACAAGTAGGGATTCCTATCGTAACCGTGCTCATAGCCCCGAATTCATAGGCCTTATATAAATATCTGTAATTTCAGCTGTTCGTGGCGTACATAAAGCATGCGTAATCGTAGCTGCAACATCTTCTGGTTTCATCATTGTTTCGGGACGAAATTCTTTGCCAGATTGCGCTGCCAAGACTTCTTGCATAGGTGTTGCCATTTTGCCTGGATACACGCTCAATACGCGGATGTCTTGCGCATTTACTTCCTGCCGTAGACAATCAGCAAGGGCCCGCAATGCATGCTTCGTTGCGCAATACTGGCTTGAGCCCGCCTTCGTTCCAGTACCCATCGTGGAATTAACAAACACAATCTGCCCCTTTCGAATGCGAAGACTTGGCAATAATTGTTGCGTAAGCACATATGGCGCACGAACATTAACGCGATACTGCGTATCAAGCTCCTCAACAGGAGCATCTTCCACTGATCCCAATTTAATACTTCCAGCACTATGGATAAGCATGTCTATTCCGCCAAACTTTGCTAGCGCTTGAGCAACTGCGCGCGCAATGCTTTCATCATCAGTAATATCAGAAACTATAGCCTCCACAGCATTCGTTCCTGTGTGCAATTCATTTACCGCCTTCCTCAACGAATCGCCGTCACGATCAAGAAGAACAAGCGCAACATTGCGCGATGCCAGATCGCGCGCAATCGCCCTGCCTAATCCGCTTGCTGCCCCTGTAACCAAAGCCACTAATTGTTCCTGTGTATTCATAAAATAATAGCATGCTCCACAAGCAAATTTGCCGCCTTGCGAATTAAGGAAAATTCCATTCCTGATCGCTGCGCAATACTCAATAGCGAATGCTCGCCATCAGATAAATTTAATACCCATAGCATCGCAAGCTGCAGCTGCCTTGCTTCATCGGGTACCTGCCCCATTGCTTCATATAATCCTCGCTTGCCCAACTGCGGCTCACAAAACGGAAATTGATTTCTATACACCACATCCCCTTCGAATATTGCAAAAATCCGCTGACAAAGCGCGAGCCCCTCCTCAAGCGACTTCGGGCTTACAAAATCAATGTTATCTGCTGACGTATGATATTCGGCATATGTACCGTGAGGCGTTCTCATTAAACTACCTACCGGCAAATTAAACCCTGGCGAACAATACTGCCTCTCATCGTATCCAAAAGGGGAAAAATCTAATACCCCATGCGGCAACCCCGATTCTTGCAACGCCGCAGTCGCCGCAGCATCCATTCGAGAGTTGCCCATTCTACTTTTTTTATAATGCAACAAACCGCTATCGCCGACACCGGTAAGCACAAGCCCTCCCATGATTTTTTTCACATGCTCCTGGTGAGTCGCAAGCCATGCAATCGAACCGATAGTGCCCGGGATAAATAAGAATCGATAGGTATATTTTCGATGCGGATTTAATTGCAATGCTTTGGCTAAAAAAGTGGCAAGCACAATGCCAGACAAATTATCGTTCGCAAGCGATGGATGGCAAATATGTGAGGATATAAGAATTTCTTCTTCTGTTTCTCCCTGAAGAACATACTCCCCGTACGTCAAGCTGCCATCTGACAGCTTAGAATCAATACAAACCTCATAGGTTCCTTCAGGCAATTTCACAAGGTCTTCGTGTCGCAAGCAAAATCCCCACGACTCGCTATAGTACGATGTTCGATATGGAATACGATCAGGATATTCCGGTAACGAAAAAAGATGAGGCCTTAATTCCGAAAGCGACATCATCTGCTTAACAGGAACGCTATAGCTTACAACATGCAAATTCGATTTCTTAAAATCAACTATGCGCTCCCCTTGTTCATTTTTAATATACGCATCAGCAATGTTCCACTCTTTCGGCACTGTCCAATCAAATACATTCGTACCAGTTGCAACTTCGTGAAGTTCAACAGGAATATGCTCCGCAATATGTTGAAGCGTCTCTCGAACTCCATTACCAGTTATACTCCGAGTAATCGGGTAAAGCTGGCGAACAAGTTCATGCATCGCATTACCGGTTGTCATAGAAATTAGAATATGTATTATCTCGCTCACTTATGACACTCACCGGTAAAGGCCATTGAATACCAAAAGCCTCATCATTCCATCGAATACCCCGAGCTGCTTGGGGTACGTATGGGTCAGAAATCTGATACTGAACAGTGGTATCATCTTCTAGAGTTTGGAATCCATGAGCACATCCCCTTGGAATATAAAGCATTGTATGAGTATTTACTGACAGCTCAACTGCAATATGCTTTCCATATGCATCCGATGTTTTCCTAAGATCGATCACAACATCAAGAATCGATCCCGCAAGGCAGCTCACTATTTTCGTTTCCTCATGAGGAGCTTCCTGAAAATGCATTCCACGGATGGTGCCGCGCTTCGCATTGAACGAAATACTGCATTGCGACAATTGAGCTACCAACCCCTGCGCGGCAAATTCTCCTTCATCCCATGTTCGAGCAAACCACCCCCGAGAATCGGCATGAGGCTGAATGTCTATTACATAAACACCCGGTAATGATAGCTCGGTAAACTTCATATCTAGAAAACCTTAATCTCTGGAATTGCTACAACGAATTTTCCGCCCCACTCACGAATATAATCCATTTGCTGCGCGATTTCATCCTGTAAATTCCAAGGAAGAATAAGCACATAATCCGGCTTCGTTTTACGTATCTTTTCAGGATCATAAATTGGAATACGCGTTCCAGGAAGCAAGTGATTCTGCTTGTGCGGGCTTTTGTCTACCGTATAATCAATCAAATCGCTGCGTACCCCGCAGTAATTCAAAAACGTATTACCCTTTGCCGGTGCTCCATACCCCACAATAATCTTTCCCGAATTCTTCTCTTCGCAGATCCACTGAAGAAATGTTCGCTTTAATTCATACACTTGAGATGCCCAGCTTGAATATGTAGCAAGATCATGCAGTCCGAATTGCTTTTCACGTTCATGAAGGTCTTGAACGCGAGCAGTTACCGGCAATGAGTTATTTTCTGTGTGCCGCGCAAATATGCGAAGCGACCCACCATGAGTCGACAATTGCTCAACATCAAATATTGTAAAGCCGTGGCGAGCAAACACTTTCTCAACAGCAAGAAGAGAGAAGTACGAAAAATGCTCATGATAAATAGTATCAAACTGATTGTGCTTCATCAGACTCATCAAGTGCGGAAACTCGATTGTAATAACCCCGCTTTCTTTTAAAAGAATTTTCATTCCCGCAACGAAGTCGTTCAAGTCCGGCACATGAGCAAGCACGTTATTTCCAAGGAGAAGATCTGCCCCATTTCCATTCATAAGCATTTCTTTCGCCGTTTCTACTCCGAAGAACTTCACAAGCGTGGGAATGCCGATCTTTTCTGCAGCCTCGGCAACATTTTGACACGGCTCAACCCCCAGTACGGGAACATTCTGTTCTTTAAAATATTGCAATAAGTATCCGTCATTGCTCGCAAGCTCAACAACTAAACTGTCAGAGCCTAGCCCCAATCGCTTCATCATCATATTCGCATACTCCTTAGCATGCTGCAGCCAAGAAGTTGAAAACGAGGAGAAATATGCATACTGATTTGTAAATATTTCTTCCCTCTTCTGGTATGACGGGAGCTGCACCAGCAAACACTGTTCACAAACATACGTACGCAACGGATAAAACGGCTCCATTTCATCGGCCTTTGTTGGGTCAATATAATCGTTCGAAACTGGCGACATGCCCAAATCAACGAATGTATGTTTAAGAGGATTCTGACAAAAACGACAAAGATTGTTCATAGGATTTCGTTATAAGCATTAATATCAATGTTGCATAATTCTCGAGCCGCTTCTGGATTTTTAATAATTCCTTTATACCAGTTCACAGTACGAGATATCGCCTGTTCGTGGTCAAATCGCGGCTTCCAATCCAAGCGTGCGCAAGTACGAGAGATATCAAGAATGAGCCTGCCGGCTTCATGAGCTGCATTCGCACCACTCTCTACTATTTTAAAGCGAGCGTCATCCCCCCAATAGCGTACCAAAAGCTGTGCAATGTCGCCTGCAGTTGCCTGCTGATGCGGATGAGGACCAAAGTTAAATGCATCAGCATATTTTTCAGGTTTATTCCACTGCCGCTCAACCAATGCAAGGTAACCCATCAATGGCTCAAGAACATGCTGCCAGGGACGTATCGCGTCTGGATGGCGCACCACGAATGGTTCAGCAATCGAAAAAGCTTTCATAGCGTCAGGAACCAATCTATCTTCCGCCCAATCCCCGCCCCCAATAACATTACCTGCTCGAGCGGTAGCAACACTTACACCATTTAAAAAGAAGGAACGGCGGTATGCAGAAACTACTAATTCAGCACATGCCTTACTATTACTGTATGGATCATATCCTCCAAGCGCATCGCTCTCTCGATATGCATAATGCCATTCTTGATTCTCGTAGCATTTATCAGAAGTAATAACTAAACACGCCCGCACAGATGGAGTTGCGCGCACTGCTTCTAGTACATTTACCGTACCCATAACGTTTGTACTATATGTTCCAACCGGATCAGTATATGACTGCCGAACCAAAGGCTGCGCAGCCAAATGCATAACAATATCAGGCTTTGCAGCCTGCATAGCATCGCGCAAGACTACAAGATCGCGTATATCTCCTATATAAGAACGATCACAAAGCTCTTCAATCTTAGCCAACGTGAATAGGTTTGGTTCTGTAGCTGGAGATAATGAATACCCCACCACACGCGCTCCAAGATTGGTAAGCAATAAAGTGAGCCAACTACCCTTGAATCCCGTATGCCCTGTAATAAAAACAGTTTTTCCTTTCCAAAACGAGGTTGTCATAACCATGTTTTCCAGGGAGCATTCCCCGTAGCCCATGCTTCTTCTAGAACATTTTTATCGCGCAGTGAGTCCATTGGCTGCCAATATCCGCTATGCTTATAAGCTTGCAATTCGCCTTTGTGCGCAAGCTCTCTCATAGGTTCCTGCTCCCAAGTCGTTTGATCTTCGGCGATATAATCAAGCACTTCTGGCTCTAATGCAAAAAAACCACCGTTTATCCAAGCACCGTCTCCCAATGGCTTTTCTCGAAAACTTTCAATTTTTGTTTCTGTATCTGATAACGAAAAAGCACCAAATCTTCCAGGGGCCTGTACTGCCGTTACAGTTGCTAAATTGCCGTGACTTTTATGAAATGCAAGTAATTCGGTAATATTAATATTTCCTACTCCATCACCGTAAGTCATACAAAAGGTCTCGCCTTCCAAATACTTCGCTACTCTTTTTAGCCGTCCGCCAGTCATAGTTTCTTCTCCAGTATCAGCAACGGTGACCCTCCAAGGCTCAGCACTATTTTTATGAATAGTATGAGTATGGTTCGCAACATCAAAAGTTATATCGGAACGATGAAGCGTATAGTTCGCAAAATACTCCTTGAGCATGTGTCCTTTATATCCACCACATATAATAAAGTCATTCAACCCATGAGCAGAAAATATTTTCATGATATGCCAAAGAATCGGCTTTCCGCCAATTTCAACCAATGGCTTAGGTCGAACACCAGTTTCTTCGCTGAGCCTGGTTCCCAATCCGCCTGCTAAAATTACTGCTTTCATGGCCATACTACCCATTATATATAAAAATAAACTAACCATTAACTATCGTTCACATATGTTTTTCTGTCAATCTATACTGTAACGCCGATAGACATTAAAAAGGAGTCCAATAAACTGCTTCGCACTTTTTTCCCAGCTAAATTCTTGTGCCCAGGCTATCGCTTGCCCAGACATTTTTCCGCGGAGCGCACCATTTTCAAGCAATGCTGTGATTTTTTCTGCAAAGGCTTGTACGTCTCCGTATGTTACCAAGTATCCGTTATACCCATCTTTTACAGAATCACGCAATCCGCCAACATTAGATGCAACAATTGGCGTGCCGCATGCGTTCGCTTCAATAGTCGTCATTCCCCAGCCCTCCTTGAGCGACGGATTCACGAATACCCATGCCTGCTGATACCATGCGATTTTCTCTTCTTCAGGAACGGGGCCGGCAAACGTAATACGATGCTGCAAATTCAGCTCCATAACCAGCTGCTCCAACATAGGACGCTCTTCCCCAGATCCAACAATTACGAATCGGGCTTCGGGGATCTTTTTCAGCACAATTGCAGCAGCGCGAATGAATATTGGAATGCTCTTATATTCTTTTAGTCGTCCCAAATACAGCACTGTAGGATGCTCGCTTTTCTTTCCTGGCATGTATTGGGTCAAATCTACTCCGCTATATATAATCGACGGCTCTGTGGCAGTAAGTCGATGTGCCACAATATCCTCTTTTGAGGTTGGAGAAACCGTAACTACGTTCGTCTTGCGATATACAAACGGAGCCAGCGAACCCTCCATCCATTTTGCAAGCCAAGAAAATGGAGGAAATAAACTTTTTTGAAATACTTCTTGATGCACATGATGAATCAAAAGCTGAATTGGCTTTCGAACATACAGTGGCGTAAAGAATGGAATGCCGTTTGATGAGTCTATGACAACATCAGTAAGCTTTCTGAAATACAAGAAATAATATGCAATAGCCCATGCATATACAAGAAAAAAACCGCCCCGGCGAACCACAATAACGCCGTCAACTCGCTCCCATCGCGCATGCTGCTTATCATTTCCGCAAAACCAGATCACCCTATTTCCTTCGGACACCCACCGTTTTGCAAGCTCATGCAGATACGCCTCCGCTCCCCCTGCCCATACATGCTTTGTATCGCGCCAATTAAAAATCAAAATTCGCTTTCCATGAGAATGCCCCAGCGCTTCCGTGAATTTTCGCACTCGATACTGATAATTCATTACAATGTGCAGCACACCTGCCAACGCCGCGCTCACCGACGCCGAAACTAGCATAACTTGCACAATCTCTCCGATTGACGAATGAAATTGGACGATACCAGCAATCGGAATCGCAGTGAGTGCGGATATAATAACAGAAAATGCAAATTGCTTCCGGGCTTGATGATACGTAGCAAAGAGCATCACGGCTCCAAACAACGCCATCGCTAACGTATATTGCAACAGATACGGAACAATAGGCAGTGCCCGAGCCCCAAATAATAGAGGGATGCTATATCGCCCTAGCACTCCAAAACACACGAATCCGAAGCTTAAGATAGCTACGCCCGCAGCCAGCAACACCCCCCACAGCGTCTCGGAACTATCTCCGCCTCCCTCTTTTCTACTTACTAAAGGAATCGTAAATTGGTTCACTAAATTTCCAAGGAAAAAGACCATCTTGCCGCCAAGCGAAAGCATTGCATATTGCCCTGCCTGAACTGGGCTTAAAAAATGTTTTGCCAATATGACATCGAGTGTTAAGATTGCCACTGTTGCAACTTGGCCAAGCAATGAAGATCCGAAAAATTGCATAAATCTTACAGGTGCAACATGAACATGCACTGCATCTTCCCTCTGTCGCTTCATAAATACTAAAACAGCTCCCGCAGCAAGGGCGGATATTGAAGCAAGCGGTATACTTGCCACAACCAATTCAGCAAAGCCAAAACGTACTAACAAAAATGCAAACAATAATCGCCCAAATCCTTCCGTTACCATAACGATAGCGAGCGCAGAAAATCGCATGGTCCCAGAAAGCCACCCCGATGTGATGCCGGAGCAAATTCCCGCAATCCACAACGGTGTCATCAGAAGCCACGGCAGCATAGTATTAATATGAAATATATTCGTACTTGCAGGAGCTGCTGCAAGCCAAAGAGCGGTCGGAATAAATGCATACATGAATGCGTGCGCTTGCACTCTAAGAAGCCATTGCCGCTTAGGGAATTTCTTCTTGCCGATAAACCAAGCACTGTTATGGCTCATCGTTGCGGTAAGTGCGCCGAATATCACTTGCGCCAGCAAAGAAAAACTTGCGAGCAATGTTACTACTCCGAAATCTTCAAGCGGCAGAGCACGGCCAAGATACGCATTGTACAAAAAGTTGCATATGCTCGTTACCCCGGCAGCGATCACAAGCACGCTTCCATGGGCAATAATATTTGCATGAGATCTTTTGGAATCTTTTTTCCCGGGAGTCAATAAATGCAGTCCATGATTCGTCTTTTCCCAAAAATGAGGCTTCACGATCAGCTGCCAAAGCGCCTTTGCCCCTGCAATACTAATTAAAAGCCAATATACTGGAACCAAATAAATATATTTCATCAATGACCACTGCCCCTGTTTTGCACACGCGATTAAGTAATAGTATAAAAAGAGAAAGTTGCCGAACACTAATGATACTGCGCCCATATAAAAGATAGCTGGCGGGTACAATGCTTCAATATACGATCCGACGCTTGCACGCAGTGCAAAGTACGCAATCGTCATCATCCATAAAAATGGATTAATTAATATGAATGCAATCTTTCCTCCGACTACCAAGTGAAATACGAACGCCCTCCATCCGTGATCGACAATAAACTGAATTGGCATACGAATGTGCACTAAGTATGTTTGCATATACCCCTTAATCCAGCGCGATCGCTGACGAATCCAATTCCCTACTTTGCTATTCGCCTCTTCGAGCGTGTATGAATCAATAATTGCCGTCGTAAATCCGGCAGAAAATAATCGCGTTCCTAAGTCGCAATCCTCTGTTACGTTAAACGGATCCCACCCCTGGAGCGCACGAACATCTTCTGAACGAAAATGATTACTTGTACCCCCTAACGGAATAATCGACGCAATCGATTGCAGTCCCGGGAGCGTGAGATCAAACCACAGCGCATATTCCGCGCTAAACAACCGAGTCAGCAGATTTTGATTCGTATTATAATATCGCAACTTCGCCTGCAAACACGCAACGGTACGAGGAAGCCTAGAGAACGCAACATATGCCTTGCGAAGTTGGAGAGCGTCAGGCTGATCTTCGGCATCAAAAATAACGACGTACTCTCCAAGCATATGCGCAAGTCCGTAGTTGCATGCCTTGGGTTTTGTTTTTGGCAATGAATGCGGCACCACCACAATACGAAATTGCGGCGGCAAATTACTGGTTCGCGCAATTTCAATAGTTTCAACGTCATCTTCTTCCAGCAATAATAATATCTCCAGTTTTTCTACCGGCCACTTTAAGGCTTGCATTGACTGCACGAAGTGCGGTAGCACTGCAGCCTCTTTATACAATGGACACAAAATACTATACATCGGCAAGTCACTATCAGGCACGCTAAAACACTCCTCGTCCGTTATCACTATCTCGGATGGGTATCGCATACTCTTTTGCACTAAAAAGAATGTAAATAACACGTCCGCAAGATAGGTCGCCGTAAGAACACCAATTAAACCAGTAGCCATTGCATGCCAGTTCAACCAAAATCCAAAAATAATTCCGATTGCAATAAGGACAAAGATAATCTTCTGCATGCGCGTTACAGTTACTACTGCAGACTTATGATGCGGAAGATGAGTGTGCGTAATAAAACGCTTCCTCCCGTGAATCATGCCCGCTCCCTTCATGGATTCTGAATCTATGCTGGGCACCATGTAAATTGGGTGCTTCGATAGACGAATCTTTAATGCTCCATATGCAATTTGAAATGAGGTTGAAAGAAATCGCACTTTCGAAACTCCATTCGAACGACGAACAAACATAATCGGCACTGAACCAACCGAATATCCAAGGTCGCGCGCGGTAACTAACAGCGGAATATCAAACGACCAAGCATAAATTTTTGTAAGATCTAAATAATCAAAAATTTCTCGCCGAAACACCTTTAACCCCGACTGCACATCGTCTTTTAAACCAAACAATAGCTTCCCCGTAATATTTGACCCGATCAGCGAAATAATATGACGGATCCAATGACCTTGCCGCTTGACACGGTTTCCAACAACAACACCGTTGAGATCCATTTTTGCCAACATGGTCGGAATCGCCTCCGGCGGATACTGCAAGTCGCCGTCGATCATCGCGATGAATTCCGCATCGGAATACCCAACGCCTTCAATAATAGAAAAGGCTTTACCGGGTCTTCCTCGTTTTTCAAATACTTCAAGAGGATATTCATGGACAAGCTCCTGCAATACTCCGAGCGTGTTATCCGTAGATGTATCTACGACGAAAATCATTTTATACACCCATGGAGTCTGTAAAAATGCATGCCGCATGCGCTCGCAGAGCTGTCTAACATTCTGCGCCTCGTTCATGACTGGAATAATAATGTCTACTGACTTCTTTTCTTGCTCCATACACAAATATACGCCATAAAGGGCGAGGGATTACTATACCACAATGCTTCGTATTTAGTAAAACAGAAATGAAAAAGGCTCCCCAGTGAAAGGAGGCGGAATCGCGCTAGATATCCAGATTTTCCACTGCCTTGGCGTGGGTCTGAATCCATTTCTTTCTTGGTGCAACTTCGCTTCCCATAAGCACATCAAACATGTGGTCTGCATCAGATATATCCTCAATCGTCACTTGTTTTAAGATGCGGTTCGCCGGGTCCATCGTTGTATCCCATAACTCGCCTGGATTCATCTCTCCTAAGCCTTTGTACCGCTGAATTTTTACTTCTGCACTGCCTTCGTCTTTCACGCCCATCTTTTTCAACACAGCTTCTTTTTCCTGATCGGTGTATACGAAATGCAATTCTTTACCTTTCTGAATTTTATACAGCGGGGGCTGTGCAATATACAAGTACCCGCCTGTGATCATCGGCTGAAAATAACGGAAAAAGAATGTAAGCAGCAATGTTCGAATGTGCGATCCGTCAACGTCGGCATCCGTCGCAATAATAATTCGATGATA
>MFKO01000004.1:0-348 GCA_001779595.1 Candidatus Kaiserbacteria bacterium RIFCSPHIGHO2_01_FULL_46_22 | reverse complement strand
TTCGATGATAGCGAAGTTTTGAAATATCCATTTCTTCTCCGATGCCCGCGCCCATCGCAATAATAAGCGCTTTGATTTCATTGTTTTGAAGCATCTTATCTAAGCGCGCCCGTTCTACGTTCAGAATTTTTCCACGGAGCGGAAGGATTGCTTGAAACTTTCGATCACGCCCAGATTTACAAGACCCACCCGCAGAATCTCCCTCTACGATGAAGATTTCGCTTTTAGCAGCATCCTTTTCAGAACAATCTGCCAGTTTGCCCGGCAACGCAAACCCATCAAGCGCGCCTTTGCGAAGCACGGTATCGCGTGCAGCGCGAGCTGCCAAGCGAGCTTTTGCGGCCAGCG
>MFKO01000003.1 GCA_001779595.1 Candidatus Kaiserbacteria bacterium RIFCSPHIGHO2_01_FULL_46_22 | reverse complement strand
TGGGTATATCCACGATCCGAGCGAATACCCATTTTGCATCAAGCGAATCTTCAAAGGCAATGGATTTTCTGGAAGATTCATTGGCACGACAAGCTCCGTAATACGGGCAGGACGGTCAAATGTCAATCTTTGCGCATATATGAACTGTGCAAAGACACTCTGTGAAAGATACGTTTCCCGAGCCGCGGTAATAGTAAGGTAACTGCTTTCTTGAGAATCTAAAGCGTAAACATACAGCGCACTCCCAAGACTGCCCCAGATCAGCAGATGAAGAATGCTTATAATCCAAATTCTTAATCGAGAAGATTTCATAGTAAAGAAAGTGTACCAAAATAGCATACTACTTTATACTGTCCTTATGAAAGTTACTGCCGTTCTGCCGGCATATAATGCCGAAAAGACACTCCAGAAAACATACGACGCTATCCCAAAAGAAGCCGTACATGAGATTATTCTCGTTGACGATGCGAGCACCGACGAAACAGTAAAAACGGCAAATAATATAAGCGACTTAATCGTTGTTATCCATGAAAAAAACAAAGGGTACGGCGGAAATCAGAAAACATGCTATACGGAAGCGCTCAAGCGAGGCGCCGATATCGTCATTATGATTCATCCGGATTTTCAATATGACCCGAGCTACGTTCCGAAAATAATTGAACCGATAATAGAAAATCAAGCGGATATGGTGCTGGGCTCCCGCTTTATCGGGCAGGATCCTCGCAAACAAGGTATGGTTTGGTGGCGGTATTTTGGAAATCGATTTCTTACGGGCATAGAGAATTTCACGCTCAAGACACACCTTTCTGAAGCGCACTCCGGTTATCGCGCATATTCCCGCAAACTTTTGACGACAATTCCCTTTATGGGTTTTTCTGATAATTTTGTATTCGACTCTGAAATGCTTGTCGCAGTCGCACGAAAGCATTATCGTATTGCCGAGGTCGGTATTCCTACTCGGTATCTCTCCGACTCTTCTTCAATATCATTTTCCGCTTCAGTACAGTATGGCCTTGCCACGCTAAAAAGCCTATTGCCATAACCCAAGAAGTAAGGCTTGCGGAAGCAGCGTAGTTATATACTTTGGGAATATACTGAAACCGTACCGTATGGTTCCCGGGCGGCACAACCACGCCTCTAAATACGCTATCTACGGGGTATATGGATACCTTTTCGCCATCGATAAACGCATGCCATCCGCCATACATAGCATCCCGCAATACCAGCAATTGTTTTTGCGACGTGCGTACATCTATTTCGACTGTTTGAGGATCATCACGCTTTATATTAACTGTTGCACTTGTATCCGCCGAAAGAATTTCCGCTTCAGGAAATTCTTCAATAACAACCTCTCGCAATGAAAGTTCTCCTGAAGAAATTAACTGCAGCGCTTGCTCCTCATTATGCACCCTGCGAACAGAAGAAATAAGCTGTACGCGCAAAAATGCCTGATTATTTCGATAGACATGAGCATACTGATGTTCAACAGGGAATTGACCAGTAAGGACGATCTCGTCCATGCCCTCTATCTCACGATGCTCGGGATATGAAGCAAGAAGCGTACCGACACTCAAACGATCTAATAAATCTCGCCGTGAAATCAAGTTTGAGTCCTCAAAGCTTCCTCGCTCGCCAAGCGCATGCATATATCGATACATGCGGCCAATTTGAAGAGTCAAATGTCCGCGAACCATTTTTTGCCCGGTACTCTCTCCTGCAAGAGGAAGCAAGAATTCTCTCCACGACATGACGGGCGCCTGTCTATAGAAAAGCTGTATATCTAAATCTGCATTCGCACCCCAGTCAGGAGAAGTTACAATCTTGCATTGCGACTGCTCACACATAGAAAGAAATCCCGTAGGATTGTAATCATACCCCCCTCTATTTGTAAGTATAATTACATGAGGCGCACTAATTCTCGCAAGATTGGTCCAAATACGAATCATAAAAGTACGTCCTTTTGAATTTTCTATGGGAGGAAACTCGAAAGGAACACTTTCGCCGACTGCAATCTGCGCACCATCAATAACAAGCTGGCGCACGCTGCTTCCCGACTCATCTATTATATCCAAATAAATATCCTCGCTCTTTGCTTCCTTGCGGCCCCATGCAAGACCCACCGTGCCTCCCCGCCAGCCATTTTGCTGCGGCACAATCGTTTGTTCAAATACAAGACCTTCATCCAAAGAAGGGCCGAGAGTAGGCTCGAAATCCGTTGCCACATACGGCCGAAGCTTTCCGCTCGATAAGATTCTTGGCGCATCAATTCGAGTTGGAACATGTGCCAATGCCTCTGGAAGCTTTTGCCATACTGCAAGAGGCGTAACGCGATTAACTCCGTACCCCCAAAACAATAATTCCGCGCTCACAAAAGCAAATAAGAGATACGCTTGCCATCGTTGTAGACGAAAACGCTCTATACCGAACGCAATAAGCACTATCCACCCAACATGAACCAGTATAAGAGCTCTTCCCGGATTGCCGAATTGGGCCCAAAACGAAACATGATCAATAACCCAATGAAAAAACGGCGAATAATTTCCTCCTGCCAGCAATAACCCAAGGATAACGAGAACCAATGCGGATATGCCCATAGGATGGCGCCACGTATTTCGAGAAAATAATCCTATCATTCCGGCGATCAGTCCTATCCAGCCGAAATACTCCATGAGCTCCGGCTCGTTTTTTGCACCGGTATACGTATCTTGATACCCAAAAATCCGTGGCAAAACTAATGCAAGCAGCTGCGATGGCGGATAGCTCACATCAAGCAATTCCGCGCCGGTAAGCGCTCCTGTGCGCTTTGATTGAGGCAATAACTCTGCAGTTGGCATGATATGGACTGCAGTAAGCAGCCCCACCAAAAGAGGAACAAGAAGAATATGCCAGCGTGCTTGCAGAGGAAAGCATTTGCCTTTTAACACATACACTATCGCGACAACCAGCATGATAATAATCGTATACACAAACACTTGTATATGGCCTGAAAAGATTTGCAGTGCTATCAATACCGCAAACAAAATACTGTTTTTGAGTTTAGGCCGTTCTAACGCGCGTACTTGACTCCATAAAATCAAGGGTATCCATGCGACAGGAAAAAAGAGATGGGGGAGCGTAATGCGCCCGATGAAATAGCCTCCTCCGGCAAATACGAGCGCTCCGATTACGGCAGTAACGCGGCGGAAGCCAAGGGATTGCAATAGAACCATCATCCCAAAGCCCGCAAGCCAAATATGTAGCAATAAAGACAAATTCGCTACCCAGACACCGGAAAAGACTTGCCGCAGAACAACATGGGGGAAATAAAAAAAGCTCTGAATTGCGTTTGCTACAAGAGGATAACCTGTTTGTATTTCAGGAACCCATACCGGCACGATTCCCTGTTTTTGATACCGCGCAAAAATATCTTCAACAGGAATGGTAATACTGCTTAAGTCAAACGTTCCGTACACTTCCCCTGTAAGCCAATGAGGAATAAAGAAGAGAGACAATGCAATAAAAAGAAGCAGTAGATATTTTAGATTTGCTGGGATAGCGATCATAATAACTCTATGCGATTATTCTACAGATAATTCCCCCTGTTGCCTAAAGAAGATGCGCTAGATACGCTTACAGCATGTTAAAGCGATTTATCCCATCTCTTGCCACTATTATCCTGATGATACTGCTGGGTCTCGCAGGAAATATACGCCCGCAAGAGCGAGTTGCCGAAGTCCGATCGCCGGGCGAAAAACATATTCATCAAGTGTATAAAAGCAATCCTATGACTGTAGAATTTATTGCTCGCGCTCAAGGTCTCTCAAAAATTGCCATCGCGAAGCAAGATTCCGAGTCGTTTACACATGACGACGTAATAATCTCAATGCGCAACCTTACGCTAAATAAAACAGTCTCGGCATCGCAAAGCATTACGCCAGCTGAAATTATTATTGAATTTCCTCCGGAAGCGCAAAGCCGGGGCAATCGCTATCAAGTAGATATAATCGCTCCGGAACTTGCAAAAGAACGCGCGTTTCGCCTGCCTTACGAATCCGACGCAACAAAAAATCCCGATGTTACCGTACGGCAAGGAGAAATAAATAAACAGGGCTCTCTTGGAATTACAGAATATGAACGCCCGACAATAGCGCTTATGATTGCCAGATGGCTATTACTCCCGCATCAACGCCCTCTTTGGCTCGGAGTAACACTGGTCATCATCGGTTTTATCCTGCACAAAAAAACATCGCAACATACACAGAAAATAAATATTAAGCCTAAAAGCTATCAGCTAAAAGCTAAAAGCTTCGCTTATTACTTCCTCATCATCGCCTCCATACTGATAGTCTACTGGCCGGCAACAAAACTATTTTTCTATAGCGACGATGTTGGAATCCTTGCAAGAATTTCTGTTCTTTCGGAACAAAGCCCGTTTACAATTTTTACCGCGCACCAATATCAAGATACCGACCCGACGTCGCAATTCGGATTTGATTTCTGGAGGCCGTGGAGCTTTTCCGCGTATCCGCTTCTCCTGCATCTTCTATTTCCGACATCTGCTTCACTCTATTATTTTTTAAATATTCTTTTCTTTGCAATAACCGGCTGTTTGCTATTTGCCATTGCAAAACAGATTTTCAGATCAAGCCCCGCAGCGCTTGCCGCGGTTGCCCTCTGGGCATTTCATAGCTCAAAGCTCGGAGTTATATACTGGTGGAGCTCTATTCAGGATATTTTCGCGTCTCTTTTTGCGATGCTGTCTATTGCTTTGTATCTACTGTGGAGAAAAAAGAAGGGCAAGGCGATATTGTACGTGGGTGCAGCAGTATACTTGCTTGCCCTGCTTTCGAAGGAGTACGTTATAGTCACTCCATTTATTATTATCGCACTTGAAGGCATATTGCGTTATCAGGGAAAACGCAAACTACCACACAAGCAGGCAGCATGGGCGCTGTCGATATACCTGATAACCGCCGGATTATTCTTGGTTGTAAATACAGCGGTGCTCGGAGACCCGACGCTCCCGGAAAAACGCGCGGCGAATCAAACATATGCGCTTACGTTGAACCCACAATCAATTGCGCGTAATACCGTTATCTATCTTGCCGCAAGCGCGGAACACCGGCTATGGCCTATTGGAATCGCTACAAGAAGCCTGGAACAAAAGTTGGATAAAACACTTCAGCTCTGGCAAGCAAAAACTGCCGGCCCGTATTACCCCGGCATTATCGTATTTGGAATATTCTTAGCTTCTCTTGCGATATTCTGGCGTAATAAACGTCTGCGCGCACTTCTTCTTTTTTCCGCATTTTGGTGGACTGCATACATGGGCCCGATTTTGCTGCTTGCAAACGATTGGAAACCGCGATGGCTTACGCTTGCAATATTCGGCCTTGCAATTGCAATCGTCACTATATTAAAAACCATTTTTCCAAAGATCCAACATTATATTTTCTATGCCATATGTGCAGTGCTTGCAGTATACGGGTACCAAATGGCGAGAGATAATAACCTTACACGATTTTACAAAGAGCAATCTGCATATACGCAAGAAGCATACAGGCAGCTAAAGGAACAAGAAACGCCAAACATCCTAGCAAAAAATATAATCTTAGTTGGAATCACAGAAGAACAAGAGACGAGCTTAAATGCCTACCTGTTTCGGCTCTATGCTAAAAACCCTCATGCAGATATCATATATAAAGACGATCTCCCAAAGCAAACGCAAGAGGGGGACATTATTATTAACATGGCCGGAATACAGCCTTATTACCCCGAAAGCGAAAAATGACACTCAACATCCTAAAACAACATAAAATCGGCCTTTCTGCCATTTTCCTCACATGGTTTATTTTTTTTGTGCCCATTATATCCGGAGAATACGTATATTTTTTGGATGACCTGAAAATAATTTACTATCCCATAGAAACGGCATATGCAGAGTTTCAGCACAATTGGCAATTACCTCTTTGGGCTAACGAATTCGGATTCGGCCAGCCGCTGTTAGGGTGGGGACAGCTTGGTTTTTTCACGCCGCTTCACCTGATAATGCGGGCACTGTATATTCCGCCGCTCGCGCTTTTGCAAACATCCGTTGTCGCGTATTTCCTGCTCGGAAGCATCGGCATGTACGCATTTCTCATACGCAGAAATCTTCATCCGACAGCGGCAACGCTCGGAGCTATTGTTTTTGCATATTGCGGATTTTCTATCGGGCATTTAAACCATGTAAATTTTTATACGAGCACCATGCTGCTGCCATGGCTGCTGATTGCAATTGATACGCTTATCAAAAAACCAACAATGCGGCGCGCATCAGCGCTCGCGCTGATAGCATCCGCAATAACCATGAGCGGCCAGCCGCAAGTCGTACTGTACACGTTTATCGCAGCTACTATAATCGGTCTTGCGCTATTTTTGCAAAAGTTCAAAGCAAAAACGCTTTTGCTCACCATATATGCTGGAGGCATTGCGTTTCTTTTGTCGTCGTTTGCAATCCTGCCTTTACAAGAATTCTTACCGCAAACGGAGAGAGCGGCGGGCTTACCTATGGCGGAACTGTATGAATTCAGCTACCCGCCCTATGCCGCAATTACGCTTATCTTGCCCTATTTCTTCGGAGACCATGCACACTATTTCGGGCCGAAAGGATTCCAAGAGCTTGCCGCATATACGGGAATCATTCCGCTTATCTTAGCAGGCATGGCGCTTGCCTCATGGAAAACATATAGAAATGAACGCATTGCGGCGCTTGCGCTTGTGCTGGGGGGCATAGCGCTTGCGCTGGGACGATATTCCCCCATCTACACCTACCTGGTAGAAAACCATTATATTTCTACAATTGGCGTAGTAGGCAGGTTTGTATTCTTTTTTGACATCGGAATAGTACTGCTGGCAGCTATCGGACTGCATGATGTACTTGCCGCAAAAACTTCTGCAAAAAAAATAGCATGCCTTATTGCAGGGTATGCAACTCCACTTTTTCTTATTGCATTGCCGGCATACATATATTCCCAATATGATGCGGCATTTGCAGAACGTTTTTGGGAACTCTTTAAGTTCAGCAATGCATCCTGGTGGCTTATTGCTGCCGGAATTATTCTGCCGGGCACGCTTTTGTTTTTGAAAATAAAACCGGAAAGAAAATCATGGCTGCTCCCCGCACTCGCTGCAGGAACGCTGATCTGGTACGGATGGGACTATAATCCAAGAATTCCCGCATCCGAAGCAAAAAATCCTTCTCCACTTGCAGAAGACCTCATGCAATTTCGAGAAGATACGGACCTTCCCGCACGACTATATGCGGCAGAGCATTTGCCGGTAACGGGCAACCCCAATGTAGCCTTCATGCTCTCTGAATACATCTCGCCTCTGTTTACAGTCATACAGCCGATCATACTGCCCAAAAAAAATGTGGACTGCCTTATTGTGCCAATACAGGCCGATTCAGAAAAAGATACTCAAATGACGGTTACAATTCAGTCCGGACTGCAGGGGAAAGTCTACTTGGAAACAAGCGTCTCCTCTGGCGATGTCTATAAAAATACGGATCAAACATTCTGTTTACCCGCCGAAGAAGAAACTGATAATCTGTTCATAAAATTCTCGAGCACGCATGACACAAACATGAAAGTATTTACAACATCCAGTACAAGCGACGAGGCAAACCTATACTTCGTCAGAAAAGAACACCCGACAGAAAAACAGTTATCCCAATCTATAAAGCCTCTTAGCGTAAAATATACAGCAGTGTTTCCCTCTGAAGTGGACAAGGAAAATGCATTAATGGTGCGCCACCTCCAGGCAACGGCAGGCGCCTCGAGCGCAAGATGGATCGGCGCGCTTTCCATACGGCCATACCGCGAATTCATCGACATGTTCCTTGCAAACGATTCAGAAGCGTTTGACGGAGACGGAGTGCATGCCCTCACAAAATACAAAACCCTAGTGGACATGGCCGGCATCACGCATTTTATCCAACTGTTTGGATATGAACAAACGAACGACCCTATGCTCGCTGCGGGCTACAAGCTGGTTCGAGAAGCTGATATCGGCAATTCTCTCATACGGCTCTATGAAAATCCTATCGCATACCCGAAAGCTTTTCTATCCGAACATGCGCAATTTATTGCGGCAAACGATGAAATCAGGACTCATCTCACAAATCCTGATTATAATCCCGAAAAACTCATCTATGTATCTGGCCCGACACCGCCTGATATTTCTCCCGCTGACCCCTCTATCCCCCTTGCCGCATCCGCAGAAATTATCTCGTATGAACAGACCCGAGTAGATATTCGCGTACAAAGCAACAAAGAAGCGTTTCTGGTATTAAATGACGCAAGCACCGAACAATGGCAAACCTTTATCGATGGCACTTCCGTCCCGCATCTGCAAGCCAACACTATTTTTAAAGCAGCACAAGTGCCCGCTGGCGACCATATCGTATCGTTTAGATATTATTCCCCAGCCGTTCATACGGCAAAGATACTTTCTCTTGTTGGCATTATATGTATTATATTGACCTATGCGAAAATTCCTCGACGCAATAAAAAAGCATAGATATCTCATACTCGCACTTGCCGGCATTTCAATAGTGCTCGCAATGCCAGTGCCTGCCATCCTTATTGAAATACCGCCAAACCCGGACAGCGCATACGATCAAAAAATATACACCGAGCACAACGCATTGCTTACTATCCCTCCGCACGCAACAAACATATCAACACTTTCTATATGGATGAACGATAGCGTACGGCCGCCTAAA
Source organism: Candidatus Kaiserbacteria bacterium RIFCSPHIGHO2_01_FULL_46_22 (assembly GCA_001779595.1). Lineage (GTDB taxonomy): Bacteria > Patescibacteriota > Minisyncoccia > Phycocordibacterales > UBA918 > OLB19. The sequence goes on along the minus strand of MFKO01000003.1, from coordinate 1,205 downwards.
AACGCAGTTCTTTATTTTACTATCGATAATGCGCAACGTATCGCCAAGCCGCTATCGCAGATCTTATCCCCCGACAACGTTATTAGCCTTCCGTTTTCACTTCCACCCTCACAGAGCACTACTCGCATCACAATCAGTTCTGATAATATACCCGAGGCAAAAGCTCTCTCTGTATATGCAGATCAACATGACCGCGCACAAATTGCATACATAGCTTACACAAAAACACCTCTTATAAAAGAAGCGCTTCACGCGATGTATTTACAAGACGAAACTGCGTCAGATATTCAATACGTATGGGCAGAAGGAGCCGCAATTACTCAAGGAAAGAATCCTTATAGAAAAGCTGAAAGTACGTCATATAATTCTGAAAAATATGCCACCTATTTCCCGTTATCGTATCTTGCTTCAGCCGCAATTCAGCGCATTGGATTTACCTCTTTTCAAGCATGGCTTAGCGTAGTCCGGCCGATAGTATTTGCATTTCATGCTGTAACGGCGCTCGCAATATTTATTTTTCTCTACCAAAAAAATGCTCTTATTCTAGGGCTATTTGGATTTTTCTTTGTCCTATTCGATCGATGGTCGTTGTATGTTGATCGCGTAGCACACATTGATTTTATAGCAATGGCGTTTCTCGTGCTCGGACTTATGCTATTGAAAAAAATTCCAAAAACCGCCTACGTTCTGATCGGAATATCTCTTTCAATAAAACAAATGGCTATTTTTATTATCCCGCTCATCCTTATTTGGGTATGGCTGCGCCATCGATCAATACGGCACGCGGGAATGGCTCTGATACTCATTTCCATCATACCCGTTATATGCTTCATACCGTTTCTTATAACAAGCCCCGTTGGAGTTGCGCAATCAATTCTATTTTCTGCCACCAGAACAGCAACCGGCGATTTTTCATCTCCTGGAATCTCTACCTTAGTGCATCTTGAAGGGCCTGCAGCACGAATTGCCATGGCAGCACTGATGTTGTTTGTATACATTGCAACATACCAAAAAAAGATCGGTTTATTTACAAGCATGCTTTGTATTTTTGTAATTTTTATCGGCTTCAATCCTGTTATTTACTATCAATACCTAACGTGGGCAATTCCCTTTATACCGCTCGCTGCATGGGAATCCGGAAACGATAAACGCCTTGCTTAAACAGTTTTTCTTTTTCTTTCAAAAAAGAAAAGCCCCTGTCGCAA
>MFKO01000002.1:285349-305700 GCA_001779595.1 Candidatus Kaiserbacteria bacterium RIFCSPHIGHO2_01_FULL_46_22 | reverse complement strand
TTTCTGGTGATGGAGATGATGAGGGGGTTTTTGTGGATGGAAGCGGCAATGTTGGAGTCGGGAATGGAGTTCCTGGTTCACGCTTTGATGTAGCTTCTGCAGCTGCAACTACTATACGTATCACTAATACCGACACTACACTTACTACAGATCAAACAGTTGGTCGACTAGCTTTCTATCCATCCGATGCTTCCAGTAACGGTGCTGGTGAAAAGGCTTGGTTGCAGGCTCTTTCGGAAGATGCTGCTGGGCAAGCTACAGCGCTTTCTTTCGGTACGATTGGTTCGGGAGCGAGCGAAGGTGTTGAGAGAATGCGCATCACCTCTGCTGGCTTCGTTGGCATTGGTGACACGACACCGTCCGCACTTCTTACTGTTGGCGCTGGTGACGCATTCCAAGTCGACTCATCCGGTATCGTTTTGTCTGGTACTTGGAACGGTGGCGATATTGATATTAGTGACTACACCAATCTTTCAGTAAGTAACGGCATTACACTAACCGGCGATGTGCTTTCAGTAACTGCAGCAGGCGGCTTGGCGCAAACTACTGGTGGTCTCACCACTACTGGTGTACTTGAGGACTTGAATACTCTAGGAGCTCCGTCTGCGGATGGAGAATTTATTGTCGCGACTGGTGCTGGCACCTTTGCTTACGAAAGTGGAGCGACAGTTAGAACATCACTCGGTTTAGTAGCGGGAGGTGCTGGTGATATCTGGGTAGAAAAAGCGGGGGACACAATGACCGGTAACCTCGTAATGGGTGGTACTGCTGCCAACATCGCACTAGGCTCCAACTGGCTCTCTGGTGATGGAGATGATGAAGGTATCTTTGTATCGAGTACCGGTAATGTCGGTATTGGTACGACGACTCCAGCACGTGAACTTCAGATTCACACTGGTAGCGATGGTGGCGGATTAGGTGTGAGTTATATAGATGGAGCATCTTCATACGGCGGCGTTGATTTTATTGATACAACAAGCGGCAATAACAAATGGTCATTCGGTGTAAATGCTGACTCATATAGTACTAGCGCAGAACAGAACGCATTTTATGTCTATCAGTCATTTAACAAGAGTGAAGTCGCAGTCGACCAATACCGTCTTTATATAAACGATTCCGGCAACGTCGGCATTGGTACCACCACCCCGGCTCAAACCCTATCTGTGGTGGGCAGCATGCGCCTTACCGGAGCTTTTAACGACTCCACTAACTCTGCTGGTACTTCCGGAATGATCCTTTCTTCAACTGGATCAGGCACTGCTTGGGTAGCGACTTCCACTTTCGCCAGTAATTTCTTCCAACAAGGTGGTAACTCTTTTGGCGCTACTGCCACGCTTGGTACTAATGATTCGAACAACCTAGCGTTTGAAACTAATGGCAGTACACGATTGACTATCGATACGAGTGGCAATGTGGGTATTGGTACAACAACTCCATCAAGCGGTCTAGATATTTATCAGAAAGGAATTGCTATTACTGCACAATCATCAACAGCGAGTCCTGTGTTGTTACTTAGAAACAACAATGGATTAGAGCGAATGAGTTTTACTTACGATAATGCTAATATCGCACTTAATCTAAATAACAGAAGTGGCGTTTCTCTTTTGACAGTGAGCGAAGGTGGTAGTATCGGTATTGGCACCACCAGTCCTTCTAAACTTCTACACGTAGCTGGTTCTGATCCAACTATTCGTCTGACAGATACTGACACTTATGGGTATAGTGAAGTAACCGCCAATAGCTCAGCTGGCTCGATCTCAATTTCTGCTGACGTTGGCAACACTGTTTCCAGCAGCGCCATTAACTTCTTTACTGATGGTACACAACGAGCAAACATCAACTCGACTGGTCTTGGTATAAATACTACCAGCCAAAGTAGTCCACTTCATGTGCTGTATGCGTCTCCTAGTATTAACACCACCTACACTGTCGCCCAGTTTGGTTTGTCCACTTCAACAGCACCATTGTTACAACTACAGACTCGCACCGATGGTACACATAATGGAGTTAGTCAATTCATTAAGGTGTATGGATCTGGCGGAAGTCAAACACAAAGTTTTGGTTCGACTAACTGGGGCACGGCGTTCAACTGGTTGACCGGTTCTGCTGCTGGCACAAAAGCCTTAGCTGCGATTCGCTCCACTGGTTCAGGTACAGCCTCCACTAGTCAGCACGGCGCGCTATATCTTTTCTCCACAAGTGATACTGAGCTTTATACCGATACCACCAGTCTTCCTACTGGAACAGCCAATGTGAAGCTAGCTGCCAACGGCGTCTCTTATCTCACTGGCGGTAACTTTGGTGTCGGTCTGGTTGCACCTGAAGCGTTGGCTCACCTTTATGCTACATCCACCACGGAAACTTCTCCTACTGCGCTATTGAAACTTGAGATGACGGACGGTGGTGATACCGCAGCCGGCAGCGGAGCTGCTATCAACTTCTATGTTCCTGACGGGACAGGTTCAGATGGTGCTGGTTTAAGTAACCTATCTGGACAAATTGCCACGGTTCGCGAAAGTTCAGATGACATCATCGGTGATGGTGCATTGACTTTCTCCACTGCAATAAACGCCGCTGCTCTGGTTGAAAAAATGCGCATCACTTCGACTGGTCTCGTCGGTATCGGCACCACTACACCAACCAAAACACTTTCCGTTGCAGGCAACGCCTATTTTGGCAATGACATTGAAATGCTCAATGGAGAAACGTACGGCTGGGGCGATCTCACCACTCGTATCGAGGGTAGCAGTGCAACTGACTACATCGCGTTCCTTACTGACGGTGGAGCCGAGCGTATGCGTGTAGCGACAGGCGGCAACGTCGGCGTTGGTACTACTACGCCAACCTCGCTTTTGACGGTAGGTGGAGATATAGAGCTCCGCGATGGTTATGATCTGCAATGGGGCGATGGTACAGGCGCACGTATTGCGGCATCTAATGCAAGTGGAGTCATTGGTCTATATACAAACAACTCAGAAAGGGTTCGCATTACCAGTGCTGGTTCTGTAGGCATCGGCACCACTACCCCAGGCGCCACTTTATCTGTCGTAGGTAGCATGCGCCTTACCGGGGCTTTCAACGATGCTACTAACTCTGCTGGTACTTCCGGAATGATCCTTTCTTCAACTGGTACCGGTACTGCCTGGGTAGCAACTTCAACTCTCTCTGGTAACTTCTTCCAGCAAGGTGGTAATTCTTTAGGTACCACCGCTGTGCTCGGAACCAATGATTCAAATAATCTTGCTTTTGAAACTAATGGCAGTACACGATTGACTATCGATACGAGCGGCAACGTCGGCATCGGCACCACCACGCCAGCGGCGAAGCTGGAGATACAAGGTGGTAACACAACTGGTGGCTTAGGTAACGTAGGACTAGCTATCGCTGCTGGTGGTGACCGTCTCCTCGCTGGCGCACCTTCCACCGGCAACCCATTTATCGCTGTTGAAAATAGCAGTGACTTACGCTTCTTCAATGGAACATCTGAGCGGATGCGTATTACCAGTTCAGGTAGTATCGGCATCGGCACTTCTTCTCCTGACGCAAAAGTAACTGCTGCATTAACCAGCGCATCTTCAGGCTTTACCCCAGCCTATGGATTTATGAGTACTGTTGCCAGTGCGGCTGATTGGCAGGTTGGTTATGAAGGCTTTAATACATTTGCTATCCGATATGGTGTTGATCAAGCCAATTATCAGTCGCCAGCTTTTGTGATAAACAGCGGCGGCAACGTCGGCATCGGCACCACCAGTCCTTCATCAAAATTCCACGTTGATGGTAATGGCGCCGCTGTAGCAACCAAGGTTTTGAGTAGTCTTTCTTCAGGCTACGCAGTATCTCAATGGGGTCGTAGTACTGGAGAAGCAACAGCGGGTGTTGTGGCTGCCGCAGATCAGTGGGTGACAGGCGCGGTTGCGGGCGATGCATTCTTACGTTCAGAATCACAGAAACTGTTCTTGAGTTCTGGTGGCACACAAAGCTTGGTTGTAAACGGAGCAAACATCGGTATCGGTACCACCACGCCAGATGAAAAACTTACTCTGTACGGAACTTCAGGTGAACTCGCAATTCGAATGAATAATGCCGCCAGCGGAGGAAGAAATTGGGAACTTGTATCAAAAGATAGTTCAGGGTCATTTAGTATCATCGACCGTACCGGTAGCGGAGATAGATTACTTATAGACTCCTCTGGCAGAGTCGGTATTGGTACGACCACACCGGTTGCTAAATTAAACGTATTGTCTACCACTGAACAACTACGCCTCTCATACAGCTCTTCAGTTTATTGGTCTGACACAGTTGCCTCTGACGGTGGAAGAACATTAGCCGGCTTTGGTACTGATGGTGATTTAAACATAACTTTCACCGGTGCTACTGATGGTGACTTCTCAATCAACAGCGATGATCTATTCGTGGATACTTCGGCTGGAGGGCTTGTGGGTATAGGTACCGCCGCCCCGCAAGCATTTTTGCAGATAGGAAGTGCTAGTAACAGTCTAGGTGGTACTGCTGGCAACGACTTGGATATGTTGACCTTACAGTCTGGTACCTCTAATACCGATTCACTTCTTTTCACAACAGAACGTCTCTCTACAGGATCGGATTGGACTTCAGCCGCACATCGTATTCAACGTCAGGTAGATGCAACGCCGATGGGTTATATGCAATTTGGTAGCGTAACTACTGACCTCATTACATTTGGAGAAAACGCCACCGAATATATGCGCATCGACGGCAGTGGCAACGTTGGTATAGGTACTAGTACAGTATTGGCGCAACTACATGTAGACAATGAAGCATCAGAGAATAACGTCTACTTCAGAAATAACAGTTCACTCCTTCGATTTTCTAACAGCAGTGGTATCAACTTTATTCAGTCTGCGACCACAAATACCGCTGCTTCAGCTGCCGACTTACGATTCACGAATTTCGGCGCAGGTACGACATGGATGACTATACAAGGCAGTACAGGCAACGTCGGTATCGGTACCACCACGCCGAACCAAGCGCTATCTGTCGTTGGTAACGGATATTTCTCTACTGGAGTATTTTTGGCCGACGGACAGGATTTTGCCTGGGGGGATGCGTCCACTCGCATTGAAGGAAGCGGGGCCTCTGACTACATCGCGTTCCTTACTGACGGTGGAGCCGAGCGTATGCGTGTAGCGACAGGCGGCAACGTCGGTATCGGTATCACTGCACCAAATGCGCAACTCTCGCTCGGCACTTCAGTAAACGCTATTAAGATGGCTGTCTATGATGGTGGAAGTTCTGCTCTCTATGGCTTGGGTGCGCAAAGTGGCTACCTTTCTTTCGGCGCAAGTATTGCAGCCACTGGAACACCGCAAATGGTCCTTACATCTCTAGGTAATGTTGGTATCGGTACCACTACTCCAGGTTACGATCTTACTGTTGCTGACGATGTGTTGGTTGGCGACGAGATTATCAGTTTGCGTACTAGTGCGAATGCCAACATCCGTATGGTTGGTGGTAACTACGGTGCGATGTTTAGAAATGATGGAACCAACCTCTACTTCCTTCTTACAAATTCAGGAGATCAGCTTGGTGTTTGGAATTCCCTACGTCCAATCACTATCAATAACGTAACTGGTGGCGTCTCTCTCGGCACAACTACAGTTAACACAACACTTACTGTAACGGAGGATATTTCTGCCAACGGCACTTACTACTATGGTGATAGTAAGCCTATAGTTCAGTATTCAGACAGTTGGCTACGTCTCAATCCTACCAACGCGTTTACTTCTGGTATCTACGCCAACACTGGCATCTTCCGCACAGACGGCACACTTCAAGTGGGGGCACTAGGTGCGACGCTCTCGGTTGTTTCCGCCGGTGACTTCAACTTCGATGCAGGCTCGTTGTTCGTGCAAAATTCGACCAATCGGGTTGGCTTCGGCACTTCGTCACCATTGACCGGTTTTGATATTTTAAATACGTCCTCGGCACCAGCAAATGCCATAACTTCGGCAGCAAACGGGGCAGTTATGATCGGATCCACTGATTCAAGCAACCGCATGACCTTTGGTGTCGTGGGCGGTGCTACGGCGTATGGCTGGGTACAGACGCGTTTTCAGGCAGCCAATGGTGGCGCCTCAAACTTCGTGATCAATCCACTTGGTGGCAACGTCGGTATCGGCACCACGACACCACTTGCAAAGCTAGATATTTACGGAACAGCTGGATCTTCTGATCTCTTCGCTATTTCTTCCTCTACCAACGCCCGTTTATTTACTATCAAAGCTTCTGGCTTTGTGGGTATCGGTACTTCATCACCATTGGCAAACTTTTCAATTGTAAGTACCGCTGGTACAGATGCTATGTTCATAGCATCTTCTTCTGGTGAATATTTGTTCAAGGTGAACCAGTCTGGAGGTACAGCTATTCAGGGTAGTCTAACTGTCGGCGGCGGAATATCAGCGCCTGACCTTGTAGGTGGACGCGGAGATAATACCGTCTGTTTCGTGACCTCTGGTGCCTTCCGTCAGACAGCTAACGCCAACGGCTGTACCAATACCTCTGACGTACGACTCAAGGAAAATATAGAGGAGGCGGATAGTATGTTAGCTAATTTACTAGATGTTAATGTAGTCAACTATAATCTCATTAACGACGATGAAGAGATGGGTACCCAAACCGGTGTTATTGCGCAGGAACTCTACGAAATCTTCCCAGAAATGGTAAAAGTGGGTGGCGACGATCCGTCTGTTGACCCTTGGGGAGTTGGTTACCAAGGTTTCGGTATTCGCGCCGTTAAAGGTATCCAGGATATGCATTTGGAGTTAACTGATCTCTTAACTAATGGCACCACCACAGCCACTTCAACCTTCGCTCATCTTCTCGATGAAGAGAAAGACACAGTGTGGTCACGTTTGGTGAAGTTGGCACAAAGTTTTGCTGACGGAGTACTCACATTGGCCAGTGCCGATATTGAGTATGTACAAACTGAACAAATTAAAACCAACGAGCTTTGCGTCGGTAGCGTCTGTGTGGATGAAAATACTTTCCTAGAAATGGTACAGAGCGTAAATGGCGCGTACGCGTTTGAAGAAGATCCGGAAGAGGGAGGTGGGGGATCGACCGATCCTGTTCCAGAAGATACCGGAACTTCTACTGATCCGGTAATCGAAGAGGATCCTCCGGTAGAAGAACCGCCTGCGGAAGAGGTAGTTGAGGAACCGGCACCAGAAGAGGAAACTCCAGTCGAGGAACCGGAACCAACACCAACTGAAGAACCTGAACCGGAGCCAGAGCCAACCCCCGAGCCCGTAGTGTAATCCTCCAGAAGATTAGTTTAAAAAACCAGCTGCGTCTGACGCGGCTGGTTTTTTATTAAACTATTTAAAAATTTAACTCCAAGCACCCTTTGTATATAACTACGGACATCGTGCTAAGCCGCCACTTGTCAGAGGTGTGCCTGTCGTACTGAAACTAAAGGCTACTTCTTTCGATGCACCTTGACTATCTACACACCAGCCAGTATTGGTACCAGTCGGATTATTTAGTCCGGCGGCAAATGCCCAACTATTCTGATATACGGCACAAAACACACGATTGCCAGACGGTGCGCTACTTGAGTTTTGATAGACACCACTCATTAGGTCGGAGACGCCTTCGCTCATGGCTGGGTCAAAAACTGTACCAACGAATTGGCCTCCGGATCCTAGGCATTCCGCAAGTCCATCGTTTTGTCCGGCTGTCCCAGAACCAATATAGGACCCATTACTTGATTGAAATATGGCGGCCTGTCTTTGCATTTGTGTCATCTGTGTTTTGATTGCTGCATCTTTGCCTTTCGTCCTAGCGCTACTCAGACTAGCCACCACCACAGAAGCTAATATGCCAATAATCGCAATTACTACTAAAAGCTCAATGAGTGTAAAACCAGTGCTCTGCTTATTGGAATTCATTATCAGCTAAGACTATCAGTGTCGCTTAGTCTATTCAATATTCTGAATTCACAAGCTGAGTACACTTTTATTTTTTATTATAGTTAAAAATGAATACTCCAGTTCCAGAGTGCTCGTTTTTGGTTTATCTATGCTGGAAATCCGTGCGGCTCATTTCTAAAATACCACTGGGATTGGAGGCATTTCCCGTTCCTTTAGATTTTAATTACTGAGCTGTCTGAGCCAAGTCTTTATCGTAATAAACAGAACTTGAACCTGCGTATAGTTTTCAAATGACTTTTTATAGTTTATACTCTCGCCGGCTTCAGTTGCCACAACTCTAGGAAGGAGAAGACCAATGTTCTTTCGAAATATCGCCGCCGCCGCATCAGTATTGCTGATGTTCATCATCAATCCGAACGTTGCCAGAGCGGAGCGTATCGATGAAGGATGGCAGACCATCCAAGGCACTCGTGTCTACAGCAAGGTTTACCACGAGCGTGGGTACGCAACATTCGAGAACGCCTGCGGTAAGGTGCAACTGACTCAAAGGCAGTTGCAAGGCGGTGCTATACCGAGCAGGATCATTCCTTGCAACAAAACTTCCAACCAGACAACCAATGTCCCGGTCCCGCAAAGTTCCGGTCAATACTGGGGCGCGCTTGCCGCCGGCATCTCAGAGGGTTTCTTGCAAGCCTCCCGTGTTTCTGTTGGGAGCGCTATCAATTACAAGTCCAAGGCGAAGGCGGAAAGAGACGCGTTACGGTCGTGTCAGAAAAACGGCGTCACTTGTAAAGTCGTCAGCACTTTTAACAAGGGCTGCGGATACATCACAACGTCGCAGGATGGATCAGACAATGTAGCTTGGGGATCAGGCCCGACCGCTCAGTCTGCATACAACAACTGCTACAGCAGGGTCAAGGGCGGCAATTGTGATCCGCAGACTATCGGAGGGTGTGTCCAATAAAACACCCGTTTTCTGAAATTAAAGACTCTCCGTCAGGAGAGTCTTATTTTTTTGTAGGTATATATTTCTGGTTGAAAACGACCAATTTATCTTGTCAGTTGTGGTCATATAGACATACGAAAAACCAGCAGGCTCCCGCCTGCTGGTTTTTCGTATGTCGTTGTGACCCTACAGAGAATCGAACTCTGATTTGAACCTTGAGAAGGTCCCGTCCTAACCGTTAGACGATAGGGCCAATGGCGCTATTTATAGCAAATTTATAGACGGCAATCAATTGGTGTGCCGGATCGAAGAGAGGATATCAAAACGAGGGTTTACCTTCTTGCCGGGGTTGAAAATGTCGTCCGGATCGAAGGTATGTTCAACAGTACGGAATAATTCGAGTACTTGGTTTGAATACATCTTAGAAAGATACGGTGTACGAATGATGCCGTCGTTGTGTTCGCCGCAAATATTGCCGTGATACTTGATCGCTGTCGCGAAGAATTCCTCAGCCATTTTAATAATCAGTGCTGGTGTTGAGCGACTGGTGAAATCGAGCAGGGGATAGAAGTGGAAGTGTGCGTTACCACCGTGGCCGTGCACAGCCGCAGTGACGTTGTATTTTTTAAGAAGATACTTGATGTCAGTAAAAAACTTTGCGAGATGCTCAGGGGGCACAGTCATATCTTCAAGAAAAGCGGCTGGTCGTTTTTTCGGATCAAGCAATTTGGAAAGCAAGTAACTGGCATCACGAACTTGCCAAAACATCTCGCGCTCGTAAGGATTGGTGATGACCCTCGTACCACGACCACCTTTTACTTGCAGAATGTTAACAATGTCTTCAATTTTGGCACCTTTCTTAGCAATCGCTTTTTCATCCAAAGTAATTAGTAGTACAAATTCCGGCAAGCGACGATTCCATCTCACGTGAAAGGTGGTGTACATTGACAGCAAAACTCGATAGTAATCCAAGCTCGGAAGTCTTGAGCGGAAAAATTGGGGGTTCTTCATAGCTGAATCGTAGGTGAGTGAATCAAACACTTCGACATTGATCGGGTCGTGTTTGATAGCTTCTAGCACTACACGACTGGCTGATGAAAGATCAAATACAGGTACGGCTATCAACGTTGTATCTTTGGCGATCGGTACAGCACGCAAAGTGACAGAAGTGATAATACCGATCGTGCCCTGACTCCCTGAAATGAGACGGGTGAGATCAAAAACTCCTTTGCCTTTTTTAAACTCTGCCACCGAAGTACTGATCACACTCCAAAGCGGGTAGCCAGAAGTGTTTTTGGCGGTTTTTGGTTTGGCGTTTTTTATAACTGTTTCGTTCTTTTCGATTAGTTTGAAGGTCGCGTCAGCTGCTTTGGCTAGCGCGTCTTGGCCTTTAATAAGCTGTTTAAACTCTTTAAAGGAAAGGGGCTTGATGGTGTAGGTGTGACCATCTTGCAAAATAACATCCAGTGATTCCACCGAATCGGCAGTGTGTCCATAGCGGAGTGAGTCGGGGCCGGCCGCGTTGTTGGCGACCGCACCACCGATCGTGCAGATTTGTTTAGAGGCCGGATAAGATGGCAGATAGTAACCTTTAGCTTTGAGCACTTTCTCAGCTTCTCGCCACGGAGTACCTGGTTCGCAGGTTATGTAAGCAAAACCGTCTTTTTCTTTTATCTCTATAATCTTATTTAAATGTGCAGCAATATCGATGACGATTGAGTCGGTCAATGAACCGCCACCCAAGCCTGTGCCAGCAGCACGGGGAGTGAGCGATAGAGAAGGGAAGCGCTTGGTTTCTTTACCAAGAACCGCGACAGCAATTTCCACAGAACGTTTGTCTTCTGGCTGAAGTACGATTTGCGGTTTGATATGAAAAATACTTTCGTCGGTGGAGTATTTTTCCAGAAGTTCTGCCGCACTCGACACTACTCCCTTGAAGCCCGATTCGCGTAGGAGTTTTTCTACCAGAAGGTGGCCAAGAGGTTCGCGTTTTGTAGATCTTTCAATATGAACTGCTGAAGGTTTTGGCGCGGGAAGGGCAGGAGCAGCGACGCGAGGCGACTTGCTTGTCGACGGGCGGGAAACCTTGCGTCGCTTTACAGTACTTTTTACTACTTTTTTACTTTTAACAATGGCTCTAGAACTCATTTTATTTGATTATATCCTGCTCCCTTGTCTCGATGGTACACTTATCACCAATGACGCAAACGCAAGCACTCGATATTCTGAAAACTGGTGGCAATGTTTTTTTAACCGGTGAACCAGGAGCAGGAAAAACATATGTCATCAATCGTTACATTGATTGGCTTGATGCAGCTACTGTAAGCGCGGCGATAACCGCCTCAACCGGAATCGCCGCCACGCATATTGGCGGAATCACGATTCACTCTTGGAGTGGTATTGGTGTTCGCGATACGCTGACACCTTATGACCTTGATAAAATCGGTTCCACTGAAAAAACAGTTAAGCGAATCAAAAAAGCTAAAGTAATAGTGATCGACGAAGTGTCTATGCTCGATGGCAAGACACTCGATATGGTAAACGCCGTGTGTAAGACAGTTAAGCAAAGCCAAGATTCGTTTGGTGGACTCCAGGTAGTTTTTGTTGGTGACTTTTTTCAGTTGCCGCCAGTCACGAGACAAGGTGACATTATGCGTTACGCTTTTGATTCGGTCGCTTGGCAGGAAGCCAGACCACTCATTTGTTATCTTGATGAACAGCATCGACAGGAGGATGAAATGTTTCTTAGCTTGCTTCAATCAATTCGGCGAGGAAGTGTGGAAGAAGATCACTTCACGCTACTTTCCGAACAGACGGATATTGGTTACGAAAATATTGAGCCCACCAAACTTTTTACACACAATGCAGACGTGGATGCATATAACTCTGAAAAACTTCGCTCACTTAAAAGTACTGGACGTACTTTTAAAATGTCAGGGCAGGGAGGTCGTCCATTGGTAGAAAATTTGATTCGCAATTGTCTGTCACCGGAAGTACTTGAACTTAAGGAGGAAGCGATGGTGATGTGTACCAAAAATAATTTTGAAAAAGGCTACGTCAACGGCACTTTGGGTCGCGTGATCGGTTTTGATCAGAAAGAAGGTTGGCCGCTGGTCCGCCTGACGGACGGAAGAACACTAAAGATGGAATCGGTTAGTTGGGAGGTTGTGGAGGATGGTCGGGTGCGAGCTTCGATAGATCAGGTTCCGCTCCGTCTGGCTTGGGCGATTACTGTTCATAAGAGTCAGGGTATGTCGCTCGACGCTGCAGAAATTGATCTTTCCCGTGCCTTCGTATACGGCCAAGGTTACGTGGCACTTTCTCGGGTACGTTCACTAAAAGGTTTAAAACTTTCCGGAATGAACCCTAATGCTCTCGCTGTTGATCCTCGAGTGATTCGTCAGGATGAACGTTTCAGGGAAGAAAGTCTTTCGGCCGAACAAACCTTTAACGAAATGGAAGCTGCAGATGTATTACGAATGCACGAACAATTCGTTACGGCTGTGGGAGGAAACCTGCCGAAGGGTGAGGTGCAAAGGCAAAAGCCGGAAGCTAGGGTTGCGAAAGAAAGCACTTATGAAATTACTCGGCGATTGTTGCTTGAGAAAAAATCGTTAGCAGAAATAGTTAGAGAAAGGAAGCTGGCTTCAAATACTGTACTTAGTCATGTTGAAGATTTGCTGCAATCAGGCCAGTTGGAATGGGATGACGTTTTGCATACTCTGCCAGATGGCTGGTCAAACGCATGGCCTGAATTAGAAAGCGCCATAGCAGTGGTAGGAGACGAAAAGCTAAAACCAATTTTTGAACACTTGGGTGAAAAATATGATTACGAACTGATTCGTCTCAGTCGTTGTTTTTGGCGTTTGAATCAAAAATAAAAGGTCGGCTAGAAGTCATAGGAGTGTTGAAAGATCGGTATCTGTCATTGACCCGCGCGTTACAATGATTGTATTCATATGATTGAAAACGCCTGGTCCAAAAGCATTACCGAAATTGCAGGAGGACTCAAAGTAGAACTGTCTCACGGCCTTGCCTCCGGCGAGGCCGAAGAACGCCTCAAACATCAGGGCGTAAATTCTTTTGGTGAAGGTATGCAGCGCTCTGCTATCAGGCTTTTTCTGCAACAATTTCAGAGTCCATTGATCATTCTTCTGCTGTTAGCCTCGTTGGTTACTTTGCTCTCACACGAGTACGTAGATGCCTCGTTTATTATCCTGGCTGTTCTTGTAGCAACGGTTCTGGGTTGGCTTCAAGAATATAAAGCTGAACGGGCGACGGCTGCGCTCAATTCATATATAGAGGAACGAGTACGAGTAATCCGCGACGGGCGTGAGCAGGAAATAGACGCCCGCACCGTGGTGGTGGGTGATGTTGTGGTCTTGCGGAGTGGGGAGAGAGTGCCAGCAGACGGACGCCTATTTGAAACTCACGATCTTTTTGTTGATGAATCTATCCTGACTGGAGAGTCTTTGCCGGTTGAAAAATCTATTGAGACCAATCCTGATACGGCTATATTGCCGGAGCGAACCGCACTTGTTTTTGGAGGTACTTATGTAACGGAGGGTCAGGGCCGCGTCATTATCACAGCGACTGGCCTATCGACTGAGTTCGGCAAAATTGCCGCAGCAGTTTTGTCACAAAAGCAGGAATCGACTCCGCTTCAGAGAGCAGTGTCAAAAATGAGTTGGGCAATCACAGGCGTCGCGCTCCTGCTCATCTTATTCGTATATATGTTGGGCCTCGCACGCGGAATGGAACATGTTGATATTTTCCTTGTTGCGGTGGCGATTGCTGTCGGTGCTATCCCAGAAGCTTTACCGCCTGGGCTCACGGCTATCTTGGCGGTTGGTGTCGAGAGGATTGCCAAACGGCGCGGCATAGTTCGCTCGTTGCTAGCTGCTGAAACATTAGGGAGTGCGACAGTGGTGATTACAGACAAAACCGGAACTCTAACAACTGGAAAGCTGGAACTAATAAACGTTCTTAGTTCTGCTGAGATTCTTGGACACGGCAGTACCAACAAAGAAGACCGTCGTCATCTTTTGTCTCTCGCTGTAGCCAATACCAATGTGGTAATCACCGATCCAACTAGACCGATAGGGGAGTGGGATATTACCGGTCGGCACTTGGACGTTAGTATCGCCAAAGCCGCCGGTAACTTGGGCATTAATGTGTCGCACATCTTGGCCGAGTCAAAGCCAATCAAATTATTTAGTTCCGCCCACAAATATTCAATATTCAACCACAATAATACAGAGGTAGTATTAGGCGCTCCGGATATTTTGCTCGCACACGCTTTGCTTAGTGAAGCGGAAAAACGAAGTATCTCGTCTGCAATTGACGAATTGAGTCACGAAGGGAAGAGAATTTTAGGGCTGGGTCAGCGTGTGGTCAGCGGCACTGGACACAAGCTGCAGGTAGAGTTTTTGGGGATCTTGGTGTTCTTTGATCCGCTTCGAGACGGTATCACGAAAGCGATCAAGGAAATCGAATCAAGCGGCGTGCGTGTCATTATGGCCACTGGTGATTTACTCGGCACAGGAAAAAGCGTGGCTGGTGAAATCGGTTGGGAGATTTTGGATCAAAATGTGCTGACTGGTGAAGCGATGCGCTCTTTGTCTGACGAAGATCTGGCTGAAGCAGTGAAGCATGTCAAAGTATTTGCTCGGATGACGCCCGAAGACAAATATCACTTGATCGAACTTCTTCAGGCAGAAGGGGAAGTAGTGGCTATGTTGGGCGATGGCGTGAACGATGCTCCATCTTTGCGCAAAGCCGACATAGGTGTGGCTGTTGGTAGCGGCACCGATGTCGCCAAAGGTGTAGCCGATCTGGTTTTGCTCGATGACGATTTCCACATTATCAAAGCCGCCATCGATGAGGGAAAGTTGATCCTTAGTAATGTGCGAAAGGTCTTCGTATATTTGATGTCGAATTGTTTAGATGAACTGATCTTACTCGGCGGTTCGTTGGCACTCGGCTTTGCTTTGCCACTTTCTCCGTTACAGGTAATTTGGGTCAACTTTGCAACGGGCAGTATTCCAGCAATGGCTTATGCCTTCGATAGGGAACATACTGCAAGACGGACTCGCGAACATTCAATCTTATCTCGTGAGGTTATCACTTTAAGTTTTGGTATAGGACTCGTCAGCTCCGCATTACTTTTGGTGCTTTACGCCGGTTTGATTAAATTTGGATTCGACAACGCAGAAGGAAGAACTTTCCTCTTTGCTTGTTTTGCAAGCTATATCCTCTTTGTCGCATTCTCATTCCGCAACCTGCATAAACCATTATTTTCGTATCACCCATTTTCAAATAATGTCTTGAATGGCGGCGTGCTACTAGGTCTCGGCTTGTTGGTAGCAACAGTTTATCTGCCGTTTTTCCAAGCGCTTTTTGATACAGTTGCTTTGACTTCGTTTTGGTTGCCGTGGTTGATGTTGTGGCTGATGGTCAACATCATTCTGGTGGAAGCGGCCAAGTGGATTATGGTTCGAACTTAAAAACAGATTAGCCCCGCAACAGTGATGTTGCGGGGCGTTTCTTCAGATTTTCCAGGCAAGTTGCCCGTTCGGTCGTTCGATCACTGCCACAGCAGGTTTGGCAGGTGAACGTTTGGGAGTGACCTGTTTTGGGGCGCTTTTCTTATGGGCTGCGTGTCCGCCTCGTCGACCAAAGAATTTGCCGGCCAGAACTTTGTACGGCTCACGATCAGTGCGTTGCCAAATGTGCGAATCATTGAGAGCTAGTCGCAACAATTCACCAAACGGCTGCCCCTGATTTGATCGTACAGCGTCACCGAGTTTAGAGATAAATGACTCGGCGAGGTCTCTGGAAATGTTAGGGTACATTTTTTCAACTTCAACAAACGCACTTTCGAACTCGGCGGCTTTGATATACATCACCGAACCTCCTTTGATAGCGTTGAGTCTGACTTCCGTTATTGCAACATAAAATCAATTTGGTTACAACTTGATAGTAATAAAAAAAGCGGCCGGCTACGCCGGCCGCCCTTTCCTGTGACGTCCAATTTAAGCCAGCAATTTCTCAATCACTGCTTTAACATCGCCTCCATCAGCTTTTCCTTGTAGGTCTTTCATTATGGCGCCGATAGCGATACCAAGTTTTGATTTGTCGGTAACGCCCATCTCTGCGAGCTTGGCTTTAGCAATCGGTTCAATTTCTTCCTGACTCATCAACTGTGGAAGGTAGCCCTCCAGAATGATCAATTCAGCCTTCTCTGGTTCAGACAGATCATTACGCCCAGCCGCGTCAAACTGCACAATCGATTCCTTGCGCTGTTTAGCTAAGCGCTTAATAACTCCAAGCACACCAGCATCGTCTAGTTCATCTTGTGGCTTTTTACCGGTTGCGACCAGTTCGTTGGTGAAGGCAGTCAACATACCGCGCACGGTACGTAGTCGCACCTCATCTTTAGCCTTCAGCGATTCCTTAAGCTCGCCCTTAATATCTGAATGTAGTGACATAAGGCCGATTATAGCACTTTGGTCCCTATGCTAAAATGGTCCGATGGATGCACTTCAGATTATCGTTATTGTCATATTAGGAGCGGTTTTATTGATTCAACTCTACGCCACTTTCTTCCGTCGTAAGGAGGGCAGGGAAGATGAGCGAGACGGACTACTTTTTCTCCAAAAACAAATGGAGACTTTGCGGGACACAATGGACCGCAGATTAGGCGAGAGTAATCGTGATATCAGAGAGACGGTCAAGACGCAGCTGGGCGAATCAACTAAGATTGTGCGCGAAGTGACCGAAGGTCTCACCAAGCTTGGCGAAACTAATCGTCAGGTGATCGGTTTTGCTGAGCAGCTTAGACAACTCCAAGACGTACTTAAGAATCCGAAGCAACGCGGCATTCTCGGCGAATACTATCTAGAAACAGTTTTGCAAAATGTTCTACCGCCGGGGAGTTTTCAAATGCAGTATGCCTTTGATAACGGGGAGATAGTGGATGCGGCCGTGTTCGTGAAAGATAAAGTAATTCCAGTAGACTCCAAATTTTCACTCGAAAATTACAACCGCTTAGTCGAAGCCCATGATCCGGCTGAACGTGCCAGTTTGGAAAAACTTTTCATCAACGACCTAAAACTGCGTATCACTGAAACCGCCAAATACATTCGCCCGACCGAAAGGACCACTGACTTTGCGTTCATGTTTATTCCTTCGGAGGGAGTTTATTACGACTTACTTTCCAACCACATTACCGGCGGGGAAGAGAACCTGATCCAACGCGCGGCTGGTAAGTACAAAGTGATTATTGTTTCACCGACCTCTTTCTTGGCCTATCTGCAAACAGTGCTACAGGGACTGAAGGCACTCGAGATCGAAGAGAAGGCGAAAGACATTATTAAGAATGTCGAGAAGCTGGGGATTCATATCGGCAAATACGAGGACTATTATCAAAAGCTTGGAAATACTCTTTCGACCACAGTCAATCACTACAACGCCGGTTATAAGGAGCTGGCCAAGATGGATAAGGACGTCACCCGCATTACTGGGGAAGCTGTCGGGGTAGAAGTCTTGACGATCGACAAGCCGGCGATGACGGAGGATGAGTAAACAGGCCGACCAGCAGTCTTGGATTGGCAGGGAAGGGTGCTCTATTGCCAAATCGGGGTATTTCGGTTAATATGGGCGCCACTATGCCTAAGAAAGCGGCTACAAAAAAGGAATTGAGTGACTTCGCAGTCATTGAAACCGGCGGTAAACAATATACTGTTTCTGTTGGCGATATTGTTGAAGTTGAGCTTTTGGGCAAATTTAACGAGGGCGATAAGGTCGTTTTTGATAAAGTCCTACTTTCTGATGACGGCACATCTGCCACAATCGGTACTCCATACATCGACGGTGCCAAGGTAACTGCTAAGTATCTCGGTCTTAAGAAAGGAAAGAAGATCACTATCATCCGCTACAAGGCCAAGAGTAACCGCGACCGTAAACAGGGTCATCGCCAGAAGTATTCTCAGGTAGAGATCGAAAAGATCTAAAGAAAAAGCTCCCGAAAGGGAGTTTTTTGTTTATGCAAAAGAAAAGGCCCGGTCGTATATTGCGTCCGGGCCTTGGGTCAGAAGATCTTGGCGGCGAATTTGTATTCGATACTCATGCGCAGCCGATCAGTTTCTTCCTGTTTATTCCACCATGAGATGGCCTCCGAAAGCTCATCTTTCGATTCGTTTTCGATGTACACGTCTGGGACACGGCCTGTCAGAAAACGGACGGTGCTCTGTACAGAACTGTGTCGGTAAGACCGATTTCGTCTGTACAGTAGAATGAGTTTCTTCTTGTCCTCTTGGAGGCCTTCGGCGTTTATAAGCATTTTCAACTCCTCGTTGTTGCACATGCTCCTGTTTTACCGACCCTCATTATAGCACACTAGTAGCGATTTTGCAAGGCGTTCTTCAAAGTCTCTGGGTCTGCGTATTCCAGCTCTGATCCAGTCGAAAGTCCACGCCCGAGGTGTGAGATTTTGAGTTTGTCACTGCCAGGAATTTCCTTAAGTACAGCCTCGACGAAACGTCCGGTGTTTTCACCATCTGGGTTGATAGAGAAGCCTAGTATCACTTCAGACAAGTCTTCTGCCAGTCGCGCTTCAACCACACGTTTGAGGCCACCACCGCGGAGCTTATTATTTTCACGCGATTCTAGTAGGGGAACGGTGCCGCCTAGTACGAAGTACAGACCGTCATATACTCCAGAGCGTTCAATAGAACGAATGTCTGTGTCGCGTTCGACCACTAAGAGTTTGCCGCGGTCGCGATTGATATCCATACAGATATCGCAGACGTCAGCGGTGCCGCCGCTTTTTGAAAAAAAGCGGCGGCACGAGGCACACTCAATAACATTATCCTTGATGCTACTAATGAGTGAGGCGAGTTCCAGTGACTCTTCTTTTTGCATCGTCAAAATATGAAAAGCAAAACGCCTAGCTTGGCGAGCGCCAATGCCGGGGAAGTGCTCAAAATAACCGGTTAATTTATCCAGAGAATTCATATTGTCGTATTACTAAAAGTCTTCAGTTGAAGCAGAGGCCATAGCGGCATTTCCAGTATGTTGAGTATCAAGGTTGAGCATACGAACATGCTTGGTATCAAAGTATAGCTCGACTGAACCAACTGGTCCGTTACGATGTTTTTCAACCAAAATTTCTGCAATATTCGGACGGTCAGATTCTTTGTTTATCTTATCTTCGCGGTGAATGAACATCACAACGTCGGCGTCTTGTTCGATGGAGCCAGAGTCACGGAGGTCGGACAATCTAGGCTTGCCGCCACGTTGCTCTACAGCACGCGAGAGCTGTGAAAGAGCCAAGACCGGAACGTTTAGTTCGCGAGCCAAGATCTTTAACGAACGGGAAATTTCTGTTACTTGCTGAACCATTGAGTCGCTTGCTTTGGTGGCAGTAGGGGACATTAGCTGAAGGTAATCAACTATCAAAAGGTCCAAACCGTGTTCGTGATGAAGCCGACGGGCAGACGAACGCATCTTCAAGATATTGGTGCCCGGCTGATCATCGATGTGGATTGAAGCTTCGGAAAGGCGAGCCATTGCTGCCTGCACGGCTTCGAATTCTTGATCACTTTTAAGTTTACCGGTGCGAAGTTTCCAGGAGTCGACGCCTGCTTCGGAAGCCAGCATACGATCCACCAACTGACCTGCGCTCATTTCCAACGAGAAGATACCGACTGATTTTTTATATTTAACTGCAGCGTTGCGCGCCACATCGAGTGCGAATGTTGTTTTACCTACAGAAGGTCGGGCGGCCAGAATGATAAGGTCGGATTTTTGCAAACCGGCCAACAGGCTGTCGAGTGCAGTGAAGCCGGTTGGTACACCGCGAATATCTTCGTGGTTGGCGGAGAGATGTTCAAATCGATCCCACGCTTCGGTCAGGGCCGAACCGATAGTGACGAATTTTTGAACAGTAGTTTGATTGGTAACTTCGTAAACTTTTTTCTCGGCCTGATCGAGTGTGGCGTCTATGTTGTCAGGGTTTCCAAAACCAAGTTCAGCAATATCATCGCCAGCGTGAATGAGACCACGAAGCATCGACTTGTTATGTACTTGAGTAGAGTAGTACAGCGCGTTACTAGCGGCGGGAACATTTTCGATTAGCTCGGTGAGATAGGTAGCTCCGCCAACTCGTTCAAGTTGACCGTTGGTTTTAAGGCGAGTTGAAACAGAAAGTAGATCGATCGGATCACCTTTGATAAAGGTTTCAAAAATAGCTCGGTAAATTTCTCGGTGTTTGTCTGCGTAAAAACTTTCAGGGCGGATATCTGCAGAGACATCATGCATCGTCTCCGGCTTTAGCATGATGGCACCAAGTAGCGCTTGTTCGGCTTCGATATTGTGGGGAGGGACGCGCAGTTGGCGAGAAGTGGCAGACATCCCTGCATTTTATCACTTTCAGCTTGATCCGGCTCGGTGGGGGTAGTTGGGGATGAAGTGGATAGTGGGGATAGGTAAAA
>MFKO01000002.1:255763-285339 GCA_001779595.1 Candidatus Kaiserbacteria bacterium RIFCSPHIGHO2_01_FULL_46_22 | reverse complement strand
TATAATGGCGGAATGACAATAGACCGGCAGATCGAAGCGGTGCTGTTTTATAAGGCAGAGCCGATTAAAAAATCAGCATTAGCCAAGCTTTTGGAAATTGAGCAAGGCGAGCTTGAAGGTGCTCTGGCTACTTTACAAGAACGGCTTAAGGAAAGCGCCACCACGTTGATTCTTGCTGAAGATGAGGTGGAATTGGCAGTGTCGCCAGACTTCGATCAATTAGTTGATAGCTTGCGCAAGGAGGAGTTGCGTCGAGATATCGGTAAGGCTGGGGCTGAGACACTAGCGATAGTTCTCTATCGTGGTCCGGTGTCGCGCTCGGAGATAGACAGAATTCGTGGTGTTAATTCTTCATATATATTGAGAAATCTTGAAACACGCGGACTGGTCATGCGCGATGTTCGGGGGAGAGGTAGTGAGTTTCGTCCGACGACAGAGTTATTGCGCCATATGGGGATTGGAGAAAAGACCGAATTGGCAGATTATGCTACCGTAATGAACGCACTAGAAAACTTCGAGAAGCAACAACAAGAAACAGACTAAAATGAGTGAAAAAGAAGAAAAAATGGAAAGCGATGAGTTGGCGGCGGAAACGCCAGAGACTGAACCGTCTCAAAAAGGAGATGAATCAGCAAGTCCTATTGCTGAGGCTTTTGATGATGTGTCCGTAAACGCAGCTGGTAAGATGCCGGTGGTGCGACAATTGGCCTTGTTGTCGGCGTTACTCATTGGTATTTTCAGCCTCGGTGCCTTACCATTTTTTGCTTCACAAATTAATTCCTGGAAAGGATCACAACCGGCTTCACCGATTGTGTCGAGCGAGGAGGTAGCGACTGTTGATCAGACTGCTGCTGAAGCTTTTTCTGATCTTTATATTTCAGCCAAGTCCGCAATCGTAATCGATCTGAAAACTGGCGAGGTTTTATACGAAAAATCTGCGGACCAAAAGTTACCACTTGCCTCGATCACCAAATTAATGACGGCGCTGGTTGCCAACGAGATTGTCGAAGAGGGGATGATTGTACCTATTACTGAGGAAGCATTAGCACAATCTGGAGACGGTGGACTGAAGGAGGGAGAACGCTTCACATTGTCTCGTCTGACTGATCTTCTTTTACTCACTTCATCAAACGATGGAGCTTTTGCGCTAGCCTTTGCGGCCGGCCGCACTTTGGATACAGATGCGCCAGCTGAGGCATTTGTTCAAGCGATGAATATTCGCGCTGATGAGCTAGGACTTTCGTCTATGTCTTTCCGTAACCCGACCGGTCTTGATCTTACTGAAGATGAAGCAGGCGCGTACGGATCGGCGCGTGATGTAGCGAAGCTGCTCGAATATATTGTTCAAAACGAATCGGCAATTTTAGAAGAAACCACCAAAGCAGAAGCGGTCTATGGTGATATCAATGGTGGTACGCACAGCGCTAACAACACAAATCCGGTCGTAGATGCCATCCCGGGGCTCATCGGTTCCAAGACTGGCTATACGACACTGGCTGGAGGTAACTTGGCCATTGCCTGGAACGCCGGGGTAGATAGGCCGGTTGTTGCGGTGGTGTTGGCCTCCTCGCACAGTGGACGTTTTACGGACATTTTACGGCTGGTGGACGCGACCAAACAAAAATTAGCAGGTGAAGAATAATCATAGGTGCGACGGCTTCGCCGTCGCACCTTAAGAAATTTATGGAACTGACACTGATAAAAGTTTTCCTCCCAACCGCGCTCGCTTTTTTGCTAGGGCTCGCGGTCACGCCTTTTGTTACGCATTATTTATACAAATTCCGTCTTTGGAAACAAAAGGCTGGTAAAGGTAATGGCTACGGTGGGGGAGGGACACCGCTTTTTGATCAGCTGCACAATGACCGTGATACAAATACACCTCGTCTCGGCGGCATTGTTATTTGGAGCAGTGTATTTCTGACTGTCTTTCTGGTGTTTGTATTGCAGTTTTTATTTCCGGATTCAATTTTCGGCAAGTTGAATTTTCTTTCCCGGTCGCAAACTTGGTTGCCACTCTTAGCTCTCGCTATTGGTGCTGCGGTTGGCGCCGTTGACGACCTCGCTACTGTAAAAGGTAACGGCAAACATTTTGCTGGCGGTCTGCCGCTCTCACAACGCTTAGTTGTAGTTGGATTAACCGCCATTCTTTCTGGTTGGTGGTTTTATTCCAAGCTCGATGTCTCTAGTGTATCGATGCTTGGTTGGGGCGAGTTGCAGCTCGGTGCCTGGTTCATTCCATTCTTTGTATTCGTTGCGGTTTGTGTCTATATGTCCAGCGTAATCGACGGTCTCGACGGTCTTGCTGGCGGCGTATTTATGTTTGTGTTTACGGCCTACGCCGGTATCGCTTTCTATCAAGGTCAGTACGATATTGCTGCCTTGTGCGCCACGATTGTAGGTGGAATTTTGGCTTTCTTATGGTTCAACATTCCACCGGCTCGCTTCTATATGACTGAGACCGGAGTGATGGCGCTCACTATGTCGCTCACGGTAATTGCCTTTATGACAGACGTGCTCGGAGAAGGGGAAGGGGTTTCAGTGCTTCCGATAGTAGGTTTCTTGTTGGTGGCAACAGTAGCAGCCAATGTACTGCAAATTACCTGGAAAAAATTATTTGGACGTAAACTATTTCTGATTGCGCCGCTACATCATCATTTTGAAGCCATTGGCTGGCCGGCTTACAAAGTGACGATGCGTTATTGGGTGCTTGGTTTCGTTTTCGCCATAATCGGAATACTCGTCACAATCGGAATCTAAATTATCTATGTCTGCCAATCCAAAAACCATTGACCGCATTTTGCTTGGCATAGTGCTGACATTGGTAGGCGTAGGTTTCTTTATCTTCTCTTCGGCTTCGCTTGGTTTGTTGGCACGCGAAAGTGCCAGCTTCTCATCGGTAGCATTCACGCAAATCGCATTAGGTATCGGTGGTGGTCTGACGGCGCTTTTCTTAGCTAGTCGAATCCATTACCGAATCTGGCGCAAAACAGCCTTTTACATTTTCATCGGAGCAATATTGTTTTCGTGTTTGGTGTTTGTGCCTGGTCTTGGTCTAGAGCATGGTGGTGCACAAAGATGGATAAATATTGCCGGTTTTTCTCTCCAACCTTCAGAATTTTTGAAGATAGCTTTTGTCATTTATATGGCAACTTGGTTTTCAGGATTGAAGGAGCGTAAGCTCTCATTGACGCAGGCAGTTATTCCGTTTGCGATTACAACCGTGGCGGTGGGAGCGGTAATGCTTTTGCAACGTGATACCGACACATTCCTATTAATGGTTGGTGCTGGAGCGGTAATGTTTTTAGTTCAAACCGGACGCTGGCGTGAATTTTTTGCGATTGCAGCAGCCGGGCTGGTGTTGATAGTTATATTGTCTTTTGTTCACCCCTACATCAAGAGCCGCTTAGTTTCATTTGCCAACCCCGATCTTGATCCACAAGGAGCGGGCTGGCAGGTTAAACAGTCTTTGATCGCGGTTGGAAGCGGAGGCCTGCATGGTCGTGGTTTTGGTCAGAGTGTACAAAAATTTGAATATTTACCAGAGCCGATTGGTGACTCTATCTTTGCGGTTTATGCAGAGGAATTTGGCTTTATTGGCAGCTTCTTGTTGCTCGTTCTTTTTACTGCTTTTGTATTCAGAGGTTATCGTTTGGCCGCACGTGCGCCCGATGACTTCGGTATGTTACTCACGCTTGGTCTAATCACAATTATTGCGGCTCAAGCATTTTTGCATATCGCTGCGATGGTGCAGTTTGCTCCGGTCTTAGGTTTGCCACTGCCTTTCATTAGTCACGGTGGAACTGCGATGCTCGCTTCGTTAGGGGCGATCGGTATTGTTCTCAATGTGTCTAAGTATCAAAAAACTAAATGAGTTCGGGTTAGAATTAACACATGCGAGTTGTATTTGTAGGTGGCGGTACTGGAGGACATTTTTATCCGCTCATCGCGGTTGCTGAGGCAGTACGCGAACGTGACCGCGCGGCGGGAGAAGATAGTGAACTCATCTACATCGGTCCCGAACCGTACAACCAGTCGGCGCTAGATTCTGTCGGTCTTCGTTATGTTTATTGTCCGGCGGGCAAGAAGCGTCTTTATCGATCAATTCTTAATTGGCTTGATAATTTCAAGATCATCAGTGGTTTTTTTGTCGCCTTCTTTAAATTGTTGTGGATATATCCTGACGCAATAATGAGTAAGGGAGGTTACACCAGCGTACCGGTAATTTTGGCAGCTTGGTTATTACGTATTCCGATTGTGATTCACGAATCGGATTCGGTGGCTGGGCGAGCCAATATGTTTGCCGCTCGCTTCGCTCGTTATGTAGCTATCGCTTACCCTGATGTGGTTACACATTTTTCTAAAGAAAACACCGCCTTGGTGGGAATGCCAATCAGAAGTGCTTTTTTCAAAACCACGTCAGATCCATTTGGTTCGCTTGGTATTCCTAATGACCGCCCAGTTATTCTGGTTACTGGTGGGTCGTCCGGGGCGGTCAGGATAAATGATTTTATTTTGCGTTCACTGACACGACTACTTCCAAAATATACAGTCATTCATCAAGTAGGGGATCAAAATGTCGAGCGGGTGACAGCCGACGCTAGTGCGCTCTTTCAAGACCGGTCAGTGCTCGATCATTACTTCGTCTTCGGCCACCTCGAACAGGATCAGTTTGTGGCAGCTTTGGAGTGCGCGGCACTAGTCCTTACTCGTGCCGGGTCAACTACTCTTTTTGAAATTGCTTTGAAAGGCAAACCTTCTATCGTTATACCGATACCAGAAGATGTTAGTCGCGATCAGCGCACCAATGCCTACACTTACGCAAGGGCAACCGGAGCCTCAGTATTGGAAGAACACAATCTAAGTGACGATCTTTTGGTGGCGGAAATAGATCGAATTCTAAGCGATGAGGCTCTTGTGTCTGAAATGCGCGGAAAAGCGGCTGCCTTTACAACTCCGAAGGCGGCGGATACACTGGCCGGTACTTTGCGCTCGATAGCCAATGAACACGAATCATGATAACTACCCGTATTCCACCGAGTCCAACTGGCCACTTACATATAGGCACAGTGCGTACTGCGCTCTTTAATTACTTGTTCGCACGCCATTCTAAAGGGCGCTTCGTTTTCCGTAGTGAAGACACTGATAAAGCACGCAGTAAGATAGAGTTTGAAACCGAGATCATTGACGGCCTCCAGGCCTTAGGCCTTACTTGGGACAATAATGAAGAGGTCATTCGTCAATCTGAGCGCGGAGAAATATACCGTCGCTATCTTGAACAGGGAATAGAGAATGGAAAGTTATATCTTTCTCAGGAAGAAAGTAAGCAAAATCCAGGAGAAACAGTAGAAGTGGTGCGGCTTAAAAACCCTAATAAAGAAATCGTTTTCAACGATCTTATTCGTGGCGAGATTGCTTTTGATACCACTGAACTCGGCGACTTAGTTGTTGCACGTAGTATCGACGACGCTTTATATCACTTCACTGTAGTGGTGGACGACAACGAGATGGGAGTGACTCATGTACTACGTGGGGAAGATCATATCTCCAACACACCACGTCAAATACTAATTCAGGAGGCCTTGGGATTTGCCCGACCGGAATATGCTCACTTGCCACTCATTTTGGCACCTGACCGAAGCAAGATGTCGAAGCGACACGGTGCAGTCGCAGTGGAGGAATATTTAAAGGAAGGATTTTTGCCGGCCGCGATTATAAACTATTTGGCGTTACTGGGTTGGAATCCGGGTACCGATCAGGAAATTTTTACACTTGCAGAATTGGTTGAACAATTTGATGTCGTAAAGGTACACAAGAGTGGAGCAGTTTTTGACCGTCAAAAGTTTCTTTGGATCAACAAAGAACATTTGAATCGTTTGTCTAACGAGGAGTATTTGAAGTTGGTCGAAGCGGCTTTGCCTGACTCAATCAAATCATTGTCGCAATATGGTACGGAACGCCTAGAACGGTTGCTGCCAGTAATGCGGGAGCGTGCGAGCACAATAGGGGAGACTGCGGACGCTGCCGCGGCAGGGGAGTATGATTTTGCCTTCGCTCATCCTGATGTTGACCCAGCTCTTCTGAAGTGGAAAAAAGACCCAGATACAAGTGTTGCCGCTACACGCCTTCGTGCAGTTAGTGAACTTTTAAAAGACGCTGATTTTTCGTCCGCAGAATCTATCAAAGCCGCTATTTGGGATTATGCAGAAAAAGAGGGAAGGGGAGAAGTACTGTGGCCGCTCCGAGTGGCTCTGACTGGCCTAGAGCGGTCACCAGATCCCTTTACTGTTGCTCATATAATTGGACATGAAGATAGCTTGCACCGCATCAAAAATGCCTGTGATAAAATAGGGGAGTGAAATTTCGTAGTAGCCGACATCTCGTAGCTTTTTTTCTTGGCATTTTGCTCATTCCAAGTGCGAGCTTTTTCATACCTTCTGCCAATGCTCAGACTGAAGTGGAGCGCCTTCAGGCAGAAATCCGTGAGCGCAATGAGCGTTTGGGTGAGATCGAAAAAGAAATTGCTCAGTATGAATCTGAACTATTAAAGGTAGGTGCAGAAAAAGGCACTCTTCAAAAAGCTATCAACCAACTAGAGTTGGAGCGAAAAAAAGTTTTGGCAGACATTACTTACACAGAGACCAAAATCAATAATACTGATTTACAAATCGGAAAGTTGTCCATAGAGATAGGGGACACAACTGAAGACATTGGCCAAAATGTCGCGGCGGTGGCTGAAATTTTGCGGGTGGTGGCAGAGAATGACAGCGACTCCTTGTTGGAGTTATTTTTGCGCCACGAGAATCTTGCAGAATTCTGGGACGAAGTAGAAAACCTCGAAACAGTACGTCAAAGTATGCGTGAAAGAGTGACGGAGTTGGATTCTTTGCGTAATACTCTGACTGGTAAAAAAATCGAAGAAACAGATCGTCGTGGTGAATTGGTGTCACTGAAGCAACAGTACACAGGTCAGCAAGCTATTCTTGAGAGCAATAAGAAAGAGAAGAATCAACTCCTGACTGTCACCAAGAATCAGGAATCTGAATATCAAAAACAGTTAGCAGAAAAGAAGGCGGCTCGTGAATTGTTGGTAAAGGAAGTGCAGGCTATTGAGTCAGAATTGCAGTTTGCTCTAGATCCGAATTCTATTCCAACAAAAGGCAGCGCCGTATTTCGTTGGCCGCTCGACAAGGTGGTCCTTACGCAATACTTCGGTTACACAAAGTTCGCTCTTGAGAATCCCGGTGTTTACAAAAACAATATGCACAACGGTATCGACCTTGGTGCTGCGGTTGGTACCAAAATATACGCCCCTCTTAGCGGTACAGTGAGGGCAACAGGGAATACCGACTTAGTGGCCGGTTGTTATTCTTGGGGCCAGTGGGCTTTGGTGGATCACCCGAATGGTTTGTCGACCCTATTTGCTCACATGAGTTGGACTGGTGTTAGTGCTGGGCAACAGCTTTCAACTGGTGATGTTATCGGTTACGTAGGTGCTACAGGCTACGCAACTGGTCCACACCTCCACTTCACTGTTTATGCCAGCGAAGCTGTGCAAGTGAAGCGCTTCAACGAATTCAAGGCCGTTACGGGCTGTGGCTCGGCCTTCTCGCCGTTCTCCGCCGTAGAGGGCTATATCAATCCACTCGACTTCTTACCTAGCCCCTAAAATCTTGCTGTTTTCTTCCGTTTGAGTATATACTCAAGTCTTCAGTGTTTGTTCATTCTGTTCTGTCTCAACTAAGGAAAGGCTGGGTAAATGTTCCGATCATTCAGTTCTCGTTTTCTGTCAGCAGCGTTCTGTGCTCTGCTAGGTTTCGCAGGAAGTAACGGTCTGGCCAATGGTCAAGACTTGTACGGCTTTCCAGATAATGGTCAGCATGCAAAACACCACCATATCTACCAGACACTATCTAACCAAGCCGGCACTCACTGCTGTCCGGTGGGTGACTGTAGGCCTACACAAGCCAAGTATGAAAATGGTACCTGGTATGCGTTGGTAAACGGTAAGTGGCGCGAGATGGAGTCGAGCCGATTTGTTCGCGAGTACGACTTCTCGTGGAATGAAACGCCACATGTCTGTGCCGGTCGCAGCACGTCTCACATCTACTGTTTTGTGAGGCCTGGTCCTGGGCTTTGAAGCCTCTGCTACCACTTATGCAAAAACTTAGAAAAACCGCCATCTCCACGTTGGCGGTTTTCTGCGCCCTTATCACCGCTTATTTGCCATATAATGAACGGAGTATATACTGCGGATTGGATCTTGAAGGAGAGGAGTAGCAGATGACAGATACTAGTTCGACTGAGTCCGGCATCTATTCGAAGGCGTTGCCAAAAATCTTCGCCATTGCAATATTCACCTTGTTTATTCTTGGTTGGTACTATCACAACCAAGCCAAGAGCGAAGAAATGGACGGCGGTGTCTGTACTTTGCAGGCGGAAATTTGACGCTTTTGTCTGGAAATATGAAATCGCCGGACCCATTAGTGCCGGCGATTTTCGACCCTGTAATAAACTGGCCTTTGCTACGTCTAGTTACTTTAGAGCAGCCGTCGTGTGTTTTTACGGCTAGTTTGGCTGCTAGTTAAAGAGTACCTTATTGAAACACGCGGAAAGGAGGGAAAAATGTCAGCACAGGAAGAAGTGTCAGAAGTGGACGCGGAAGCCGGAACTGATGGTGACCCCAACACCAACCTTGTAGAGCCCGCCATCATTTTGGCGGTTGCGGTTGCGTTGATTGCACTCGGTTTTATTTTGTTCATAGAGCCAGATTGGCTGACGGCATCCGTTTTGCAGTAGCTCGTTCCGATTTATCGGATCTTACCCCGTCGACCTTGTTAGGCCGGCGGTTTCATTTTGTAAGATTTTAAACAGGGAAGTGAATGCTCTTTTTAATCAATCCAAGATTTCGATTTTAGGACTCCCCCACCGGAGAGTGGGGGAGAGGGCTCCCTGCCATATTTTTATCAAAATTTTCAAAGAACTTTTGCAGGTAAGTAAAAGAGAAAGATAAACCCATAACGGAATTTTTTTGTAGAAACATAAACAGGGGAGAAAGAGGCCTTGACAGGACCTGTGGATAAATATCTGCTAGCCGAGTTCTTATAGTATATAATTGAGTATTAGAGATATTATACTCAGTTCTGTATAGAGCGGAATAGCCCTCTTTCAAGCCCTTTGGCTCATAATATAAGTCATCCCCTAGCCCACCAATCCTATGAAAAAAGAAGAAACAAAAAATACTGAGACATTAAAGACCGCTAACTTTGTGGTCCTCCCCCACGTCTCACATTTCTTAACTTCGATCTTGGCTAACAATTATTCGACTAAAACTCACGATTCTTATAAACGCGATCTTTTGACCTTTGATAAGTTTTTGGCTACTGAGATGAGTCATTTATCCTTTAAAGAGCTTGATAAGCACAGTATTGAGCTGTTTAAAGCCTATTTGAACTCCGATGACCGCAAAACGACCCTAAATAAGGTATCGTCAGAAAATCGTCTAAAAAGCGGATCAGTGAATCGAATGTTGTCATCTCTGCGTCGTTATTTCACATATTTGGTTGATATGGACTTTGAGTCGCCAGTGCCACCAACAGCGATCAAATTAGTTCGTGCCGAAAAAAAACACGGTCAGGTAGCTGAGCTTAGCGAATTGATTTCATTAATTGAATATCCAACCAAAGTCGAAAAGAATAAATTTGTCGCGCTTCGAAACCGTGCGATGCTGGAAACCTTATTTGCCAGTGGAATGCGTATTTCTGAGCTTCTAGGGCTCAAATTGAACCAGTTAGACAAGTCTGGTCGCATCTTCATTCAAGGTAAGGGCAAAAAGCAGCGTTTTATCTACCTCACAGAGCGCTCCAAGGAGCATATCGACGCTTATTTGAAGCTCCGGGTAGACGACTTCCCTTACCTCTTCATTCCGAAGCGCGGCCTGAATGCTGGCGAAAAAAACAAGCGCATCGCACCTAATTATTTGCAGATGAAGATCAAAAAATACCGTGAATTACTCGGTATCAACGTGCCAACCAGCGCTCACTCACTTCGCCACGGCTTTGCCACGTATTTGGCCGAGCAAGGGGCCAATCCAGCCGCCATACAGGTCTTGCTAGGTCACGAATCGCTCGATACCACCACTCGCTACGTTCATGCTTCAGACAAATACGCCGAAGACACCCATCGCAAATTCCACCCGTTGAAGTAGTTACTTTCTAAAAAAGCGCTCTAAACCTTGACATTTTCAGGATTGATGTAATTATATGGACGGATTTTCCCAGCCCTGTGCCGATTTGGAGGTTGAAGATGGGTAGTAAAAAAGAGTTCGATCGCGTTATGTTGGAAAGTGTCACCCATTTTCCAAAGACTAACGAAATCGATCAAGCAATCCTTTGCAATTCCTTGCTTGTCGATAGTCGTGAACTCGACAATGATCACTCTGTGATCTGGCACCGTATTCGCCTTATCGCAAATGGGTGGACAGAGGAAATGATAAGAGAAACCACTACGAAGTGGCTCTTTACACCAAGTGCTTGGATCGGAGTCGTCACGATCCGCCCAAGCTTTCATTAGTTCTTTCTTCACGCTGCCGAAAGGAGGCAACAAAATGTCCGGAATTTTGAATGACATTCCGAGTGGAATGTTCAGAGTGATAGAGCAGGTTTTGGATACAGGAGACAGCGTCGTCGTTGGCGACTTCCCGCTCGACAAGGCCGAAGGCCTAGCTCGCAGCCACAATGAGAAAAGGAAGCAACCCCTCGACTCAGCCTACTGGGTATACGACGACACATCGTTCTGTGTCCTCGACCACTATGGTCGTGATCTTATTTCGGTCACCATATGACCCCTACCCCGCAATGGCTTTGGCCGTTGCGGGGTTTTATTTTTTTATTCAGTTCAAAGAGAAAAACACCGCGTCTGACGCGGTGTTTTTGAAAGATTTTTAAAGTTATTGGAATTTAGCCCTCGCAGCTGACGCAAGTCGATTCCCCAGCAAAATGGATCCGCGGCTTAGTTACTGGCGCCGCTTCAACCTGTGGTAAATCGAAGTTAAACTCCCCCACTTCATTGTTATTTTGCTTTTCCATATGTGGGTATTATATCATTATCTTTTTTGCACGCGCAATTCTACCTAGTGTTGTTAGTCTACTTCAAACTCGTAGACATTACCATCTTCATCTGTTGCTTCCATTACTCCGTAATCGACCCATTCTGTTTCAACGTATATTTCATTACCGAAGTCATCATATACGTAGCCCTCGCCGTATTTGTCGCTTGTATCAACGTTTCCGTAAAAATAGTCACCATTATCTGAATAGCCCTCGATGTCATAGTTGTAGTCATAATTACCACTATATCCAGTTCGATAGTTGTATCGGTAGGACGAGTCGTAATGAACTGGAGTAGGAGTTTCCGCTGGTGTCTCGTATGAAGTAGGAGAAACATAATTTTGCACGGGTGTTGTATAAGTGGAAGGAGCTGGTATGTAGTTTGCTTTATCGTGGTCCAATGTAGGACTGATATAGCTCGTGTTCATTTCTTCAGTTATGACTGCAAAAATTAATAAACAGATTAAAATACCCACACCAATGAAAAATTTTTTAGTAGCCTCAGCCACAGAGCTTTTTATACGTTCAAGAAAGGGTCGTTCTGTTCCTTTTTCTTGAGCAACCTTATAAACAATTGCCACATAGGCAGTGGCAGTTAAGAAAATGACAAGCCATAGCGTCATTATTGTCTCGTTTTGAGTCACAACTAACGGCAGAAACATTCCCAAAAAGTAGAAAACTATGCCTAGTGTTAGCAGAGCTATCCGGACAATAGCCTGTCCAAGGTTTTTCAAAAGGTTCATTAGAGTGTTATTTATTTCCAGTTGTTGAGGGTGTTTTATAATTTGATGCAGCTCTATTCCTCAACTTTTTCTAATAATTTTTGTGATTCTTTAAAATTTGCTTCTATAACATTTCGGTTTGTTTTTTGAATCACAGAAGTTTCGGCACTGATCTTAACAAGCTCCTTTTGCCTTTTTTTTCTGTCAACTTCTGAAAGAACCTCACCACCCTCTTCTTCATCGGTTTCGATTTCAGGAGGTTTGATTTCAAGAGAAACCCCGTCTTGGTGTAGTTTGAAGATTATTCCAAGCTGAGCTTTTAGTTTGCTAAAGGACTCATTTTTTGAGGCTTCATCTTTGAACTCAATACTTTTTAGCAACTCATTGGTCACATTTATAGTAAACTCATTTTGAACTTTTTCCCTCTCAGTCTTCAGAGTAGCTTGCAGAGATTCATTATTCAAAATTTTTAACTTTAATTCACTCTCTCTTATAAAAGAGATTTTTTGATACATTTTAACAAGTTCATCTAGAATGATGTTTATCGAAAGAGCCAAGGGATAAGCAGCCAAAATATAAACTTCTATGCTTCCTTGGCTTACTAGTGATATCTTCTTAGTTTTTTCAATACCTTTTACGTCACATAAGGTATTCAAAAATTTATTCCATTTTGAAAGCGCTTCTACTGCTGAATCAAGCTCCAGATATCGGTCGGGTAAAATGATACCCACTTCGTACTCATTTGTCTCGTAGTGTGTCTCGAAGTTGTTAGACTCAAGACACTCAATCAAGGTTTTAATTGATGCGCGAAATGTTTTTCTTTCTGACCGGTAACTAGTGACATTTTCCTTAAGTTTAAATAGATCGTGGTCAAAAAAAGAGGCCAGTTTTTTAATTGCTTTTTTTCCGTAAAATTCTTCGCCGGCTAGCTTCTTTAGAACTGATATTTCTGAAGGTAAAAAATTTATGGCCCGCCCTTTTTCAAATGATTGAATCAATTCATTTCGACTTGTCTCAATAAGTTCAGCATTGTTTTGCTCTATTGCTACAAGCAAGTCGTTTAAGTGAGCCTGATGTTCCAAGTTGCTTTCGTCTAACTCTAAGTCGTTCAAAACTGAAAGAAGTTTGCCTGTATTCATATGTGTAGTAACTGATCAAATAAACAACAACATCTCACTCCTTGGCTAAGTCAAGTTTAGTAGGCTTCTAGCTTAAAAAACATTCTGTAAACTTTACTCGTAATCTTGCCAGATATTTCAGACAAGGCATAGTCTAATTTTTTATCTCTTTCCCCTACGATAACTACACCACGTACTAGTTGACTATCAAGGGCTAGATTTTTTCTTACCCATCCAATGTAACGGAGGATTTGACCAATAACCTCGTCATTATTTCTGCCCTTTTTCAACTCAATGACTACAAAGTTGCCTTTTTCATCTTTGGCCAATATATCTATATAGCCAACATCACCCGTGTAGTATTGCTGTCCAGTATTTCCATCCTTGTCGTTAAAAAGGGTTAATTTTTCTCCAAAATCAATTTTTTCCCAATTTGAAATAATGAATTCCTCCAAATATTTTTCGAGGGCAAATTCCATCGCATCGTCTTCTACAAGAATCTTGTGTGATATGTCTGGTTCTGTCCCTAATACGATATTAAAATCCCGCTCGGTTATCTTTGAAGACCCTCCCTGTGCCGGGAACCATTCTAAACTATTAAACGATTTGCGATGTTTTGGCTCAGCAAAAACACTTACATCTTTCAGATCGATACGTAGTGTGGTTGGGTCAGCGTACCAATCTGTACTTTGGCCAGACTCGTCAGTGTATGCTCTAGAGGCAAGTACTGCGGAGCCGACAAAGGTTTGGTTTTTTTGACCGGTCAAATAAAAAAGCACCCCATCACCTTCCTGAATAGCCTTTCGGTTTGGAGTGTTCGGTCCAAAACCCCAAACTGAATGATCCTTTACTAAGAAATCAAACACCTCTTGAGCCACCTTTTGTTTCCCGTAAGTCGAGAGGTCAGATACCTGGAATACGTAGTAGTTCATAAATATTTTCCTTTACCACCGTTAAATATATAGCTGAACAGTACACGAAAGCCCTGTAGGCCACAACAAGACTTTGACAACCCCCTACTTTCGTGCTTAAATTCCGACCAGTATTTTTTCTACTAACTAGCTAGTGAAATAGTTCCTCGAGAACATAGGAGATGGGGATGAACGCCTTAATTGAAGATCGGAAGAAAATCGAAGCCGTGTTCGAAGAACTCATGGCGCCTCCCAGCGAGCTGGGCAGAGAGATTGCAAGACTGGAGGCAATAGCGGCTTCTAAGAGCCGTTTCAAACTTGGTCAACGAGTACGTGTTTGCCAGTCTCCAGGACTTTCTCTTGTCGGCGGAATTCATGCGTTGCCACACGACCACGATGACCCCGACCAGCACTGGAATTCCCGTGTTGTCGGCTGGGACCATCTTGGACGTATCGAGATTGCTACACAATACGGTGACAACCCTCATTGTTGCGAATGGCCGTATGGAGAAGACACGCTCACTCTGATTGAAGACGACGATGACTGGGTCGAAAAGAGTTCACTCAAGCCAGACATGAAAGTCTGCTTTAAGTGGGAGCTGCCCGGCTTTTTCAATTGCCCTCGCGTCGGAGCGACGACTCCAGCACTCATCCGGACAGCTCATATCGAAGTTGGCGACTGGATTGTCCGGTACCGTAAACCTTCGGGCTACTGGATCACTCGAGTTCTCAACGAGAAACTGATGTCACTGGTTTCCGACCAGTGAACCACGAAGACCGACCGCGTGCATTACAGAATGCGCGCGGTTTTCTGTCATCAAGTAGATTAATTTATAAATAAGAAAAGGCCCGCTCGATTGCTCGAGCGGGCCCGCATTGTTCAGATCGCGATGACATGAGCCAGAATCATATGATCGTCGGGAGTGAATAGGCCAAAGATTCCGAACCCTGCGGCGATGAGAGCTTCATTCAGCTCTTTCATCGTATAGAGAGTCAATTCCATTCCGTGGCGATTGACGAAATCAAACTCGTCCCCCCACCGGCCTGGTGTTGAGATAAATCCTGGTGCACCCTCCTTCAAAGATCTGCGAATCGATTTCAGGACTTCCTGCAAATCGTCGCGTGGTATATGCATGAGGACCGCTGCTAGGATGAATCCTGAAAAACGATCAGGATACAATGTACCGAGTGTCCTTGCCTCCCCCACTTCGAACTGCATATTTGGACCGTGGATTATGGAAAACTCCCGACGGCAGAAATTGATACTTTCTTCCGACGGGTCGATACCGAAGTAACGACGTATTCCCAGTTCGGGCAGGAGCGGAATGAATCTCCCGATGCGACAGCCGATATCAACGACTTCGTCATCGTCTCCAAGGTTGCGAAAGATTCGTCCTGTGAAGCTGTCCACCCAAACAGGGGCGTCGGCCAGGTCTCCTTGTTTCGCCAAATTGTCGTAATGTTCGACCGCCTTGCGTTCGCGGTGTGATAGAGAGTTAAGCACTTGCGTCCTCCATGTTCGGAACTCACTTCAGCGGCGAATAATACAATATTTATTAAGAATGTCTAGTCGTTCCGTCTGGGATCAGGTTTGAATTTTTGCAAAATAAAACCGCCCCGATCATCGATGTCGGGGCGGGCGGGTTTCTTTGGCTTCCATATGTCTTTCTAGATCGCCGATTGGGTCCCTGTCTCCGAAGCGTACCAGAGCATACTGCAAGAGCGCGTCGGCAGCTTCTGATCGTTCATCCAGGAGATTCCTCTTCACTAGACGGCTCACTGCCATGGCTAGCTTGTCGGCAGCGAGTATCGCGAATGGCGATACTGATTCAAGATCGTCACGCATTAGAACGATTCTCCAAAGCGCTGTATAAGACGTCCATCTCGTCGGGTTCGAGGAATACTGTGCGAAAACCCACCATTTCTACAAAGATGGAGTCTTCAGGTATCTCAATTTCCCAAGACCCTTCTTCTGGTGTAACTGCCTTGTCCCAGTTCTGAACTTCGCCTTCGGAGTCTAATCGAGGAGCAAGCCTTTTGACGGTCTCGTCGAGTTGCTCCTGATCCTTGCTGATGGAAGTACGCAGCCTTCCTTCAGGTGTCTTCCAGTCTTGAACTAATACTTTCATTGGTCACCTCTCTTTCCTGCGGATACATTACCCTTCTTGGGATATTTGTCTAGCTGGCCGTTTGTGACACGAATTAATATTAATGATTGTTGCTACATCATTACCCCGCCCAGTAGTTCAGCGGCGATTTGATCATAATCGGGGCGATGGGACGATAGGTGGATGGAACGAGTGGAGTTTCGGGAGAGGTAGGATTCGATTTCGGGATGGTTGTCCAGGTATGAGGTGAGTTTGTGCGGGATGATTTCGTCTTGGGAGAGGATGGTTGGCGCCACGCCGTAGGCGCGGCGTAAAGCATCTTTGAGTTTCGTGTAGTGGGTGCAGCCGAGTACTATTGTGTCGATCTCTCCTACTCTTTCGATCTGCACTTTTATAATCGCTACCGCGGCTTCGGCCGCTTCGTCCAACTTCCCTTCTTCAATCATCGGGACTAATTCTGGAGTAGCAACACTGTGCAGTGTGATGTTGGAACCGGATTTTTCCAACTCCTTTTCATATTTACTCGAT
Source organism: Candidatus Kaiserbacteria bacterium RIFCSPHIGHO2_01_FULL_46_22 (assembly GCA_001779595.1). GTDB lineage: Bacteria > Patescibacteriota > Minisyncoccia > Phycocordibacterales > UBA918 > OLB19. The sequence goes on along the minus strand of MFKO01000002.1, from coordinate 268,847 downwards.
TCAATTGTTCGCTTGGTGGCAAGAAGGAGTGCACTCTTAGCTCCGCTGTCTATCAGCTCTTCGATGGTCGGGATAATCACTCCAAGTATCCTTCGTTCTGGATACTCCGTGGCCAGAAAGGTGTCCTGAAGGCGCCGTAAGGTCTCTGCGGAGGCGGTATTGCACGCAATGATAACAAGCGAGCAGTCGCGACGAAAAAGCTCCTCTACGCCTGCTTTGGTGTAGCTGTATATTTCTTCTTCGGTCTTGTCCCCCAGTGGCAAGTGCTCTGTGTCACCAAAGAATACGTAATCGTACAGAGGGAGATCCTTCGCCACTGCTTTAAGAATGGTGAGGCCGCCGAGGCCAGAATCAAATAATCCAATCTTTCCGTCATTGCTTCCATTCATTTCGTCTTGCATAGTTGTAATTATCCCCTTTCCCTATTTTCTCCAGCCATCGGGCAGTATAATAGTTGGTAGGTACCAATTATAACCACTTTTAAGCAGAAATAAGTTTTATGGAAATGGTAGATAAAATGCTACGCGCTCACGGCACAATGATCGGGCGCATGTTGATCGGTCTATTATTCGTTTTCTCCGGTGTGGGAATTGTCCTCAATGGCGTGGATGGTTTCTCGGGAATGATCGAAGGGCGCGGCCTTCCAATGCCAATGATTTTGGCTTGGTTGGTAGTAGTTCTTAAGATTGTCGCTGGCGCCGCTTTGATGCTTGGTTTTCGTACCTCGCAAGCAGCTCTCGCTTTGCTTATCTTCACTGCGCTCGCTACCCTTTTCTTCCACCTAGATCTTGAAGACGTTAACCTATTTAAGAACCTCGCTATCATCGGCGGTCTTCTATATGTCTACGTTTATGGTCCAGGTAATGGTTGGAGACTGAAGGTTTAAGTTTAGTAGATGACAAACAGAAAGGGCCGGCGCGAAGCGCCGGCCCTTTCTTAATCTTTAGTTATTGTACGCAATTGTGTTGTTCCAACAAGCAGAGGAAGCTTTCCACGGCTGCGTGCCCTGACTCTCGTAGAGGTGACGGGCATACGCCATATTGTCGTATATATTTTCTAGGTTGAGGCCAAGCTCAATGGCCCTCGTTTCGTGGTAGCGTTTATTGATCTGCATCACGCCGGTGTCGGCGGAGTCGATCCTTCCCTTAAGGACTGAACCATCTTGAAGGGTGTGCTGGAAGTGTGATTCACACTTAGCAACTGCAACCATCACAGGAATGTCCTTAAAGTACTCTCGAACGATACCTTCGGTATCGGAGACGGAAATGGCTACTTTTTCCGCTTTAACCGTATCATCGGTGATCTGGCCGTAGGCGATCGGTGTTGTACCTATCGAAGCAGCGCCAGAGACCGTGATGACGGCCGTAAGCAAGGTGGATAAAATAAGCCAATGGTCTTATCTAATAAGCACTCACGAAGCCTGAAACATACAGTAGTGAGCGTGATGAAGGGCCGGTGAAGGCCCTAAATCAAAAAACAGCCGAAGCCGTTTACCCATTGATAGTAGCATAAAATGACCTAAAAATCAAATTATCCAACCATACTTAATTGCCGTCAAGACAAAAAAGCCTTATTTTGAGCCATTTGACATTTAGGCTCTTGAATTGCCATGGTGTTGCTTGAAGCCTTGTTAAAAGAGAAACCGCCCAGATAGCCAAGGCGGCCTCTAGGCGGTGGATTCGTCGGTCAATCAGGCAGTTGCAAGCTCGTCTGTGAGCAATTCGTCGCGTAAATACTCGACGATATGCTTGGCTTGGCTGATGAGTGCGTTGTCGTCACCTTCGTCGACGTTAAGAAGCACTGTCCCGTCGCTTTCGTCCGTGAAAATGTAGCCCATTGCTAGGCCGTCCACGCATCGGGCGATCGCTTTGGTTACTCGGTCGGGATCGTCTCGTAGGTCTAAAAGAAAGCCTTTGCGGATATCTCCCTGGATACCTGAAGAGATCTTCCCAGCCATCCATTTGGTCATTTTCGTTACCATTTCTGTCTCCTCTTTGACAGTTTGGGTCTTGTTTATCCTGTCGAGATGATACGCCGGTTATCTGAAATGTCCATCATAAAAGAATAGCCGCGTGATTGCTCACGCGGCCAGGGCCAGTATAAAAGCTGGCGATCTTACGAACTCGGTTTCTTCATCGCGATCATCGGGCGGACAAAGAGGACTAACATGTTCCTTGTTCACCCGAAGGCAGCGGTAGCTACCGTTTCTGATGGCTGAAACCTGGAGATTATATATGTCTCCAGGGAAAATAGGCATGTCGCAGTTGTCACAAACGTGAGTTACGCGTGCCCGAATTTCCTCTTCACGAAGTATGCGATAAAGAGCACTCATCTGTTCTCTCCTCCTAACCCTAGCGGATCACGAGGTGTATAAACAGTGCTCCGGAGATAAGGATCGCTGCGCCGTGTATCCACTGGTGACGCGTGACCCAGTTGCGGAGTTCCCTAGGGAGCTTTTGCTGAATCATCGGCCGAGTCACCATCAATGCGACTTCAACCGATACTGATGCGAGAATAGCGAGAGCAGGTATGACAGGTGTAACCAGCAAAGCTTGGCTGTCGAGCATCAGTGCCAGTATCATGCCGATTGAAAAGCCAATCGAACAAAGAAATGCCTGCTGGCTCAATGCTTGTAGCATTCCTGGCTTTTCGTATTCCTCACCCCTTTGTCCGTACCAGATTTCGGTTTCTGCTGAACTCGCGATACTTTCAATTATCGTCATCGGATCCTCCTCCTGTCCGGCTTCCTACCAATATATAACAGTATATTTGCTGCGTTGTCTACGTAGGCCGATTGGTGTAAATAGGAAAGTTTCTTATCCTCTACCCTCCACAAACACTCATTACCTGCACTGCGGATATGTTGTGCTCCAACTACAAGGGTTTCCACTTCCATTGGAACTTGAACACCAGAAACCTTGATCAGTGGTGTAGGTCAGAAGTGTGTAGGTTGTTCCAGACATACAGTAGCGGTATCCGCCGCTGCCGGTCTGTGTAGGATCAGATGGTACCACAGATATAAAAGTTGGAGCGAGAACGCTACCCAAAGAAGTATCTACCTGCGTGTTGGCAGCGTGTGCGGGGTAGCTTCCGTTGGTAGTAAAGTAGAGCTCAAGCGCAAGGCTTATAGAGTGAAGGTCCGAGAGACGCTTTGAGTCCTGGGCTTTGCTTCGTGCTGTATTTAGTGATGCCATTACGACAGACGCCAGTAACCCAATGATGGCCACCACCACCAGAAGCTCAATCAGGGTGAAGCCGCGTTTATCGGTATACATTTGATGGTGGAGGTGGTGGTACATACTCATGTTCTTTTTCGGAAGTACCAATCGTAAAAATACCAATAGCGAGTATGGCAGATATAACAGCAGTCGCTAGCAGCACCAGCTGCGCTCCCTTGTCTGTTTTTACGAGCCCTGTCGCAAGCACAAGTCGAACAAGAAACAATTGCTTCACAGGTGCTTCTGTAGACACATACTGAGGCTCTTCGCTGAAAGACATGTCACTCATAGAAAAAGTATACGATAATTTTTCGGCAACCTCCATACGGCTTAAACACAGGGTTCTCTACACCGATCGAATATTTTCAACTAATCAGGGGTTTTTAGAGGCCAATAGACTGCTTTACCTCGAAGTCATGACGTAAGATGCTACCACCAACACCCTCTGATAGCACACCAATCATTATGTCGAAGCCACCGTCTTCGTTTGCAAAGATACCAATCTCATTGCCACTTTCACCAAGCCAACACTGAGCCGCATCAATTTCGCCAGCAAGTAGTCCTTTGGTATCAATGCCGTGACCTGAGCCAACATCATTGCAGTATCCACGAAACTTCCCTATTTCATAAGTTGTGCCATTTATGACAGCTGACACATTTGTATATACGACGTTGTCGACTTCTTCAGCACGAATGAGACGCCAAGCAATAGAGATCTTTAGATCGCCCGTCCCCCTTTCGTTGGCGCCATAAATAACTTCTGGATCATCAGATCTAGACCATGATTTTTCACATCTTTCCCCTTCAGTTTGTGGGAAACATAGCAGATAATTTTGTTTGTCGTCTTGCACTGTGTAGGTATAAGGTCTGTTGTTGATGTTGCTTACGGGTATTTCGTTGAGCATCTTTTTGTTTACCAATTCATTTAAGTCCTTCGGAAAGTAACCTTGTTCCCAGCCGTGTTGCTCAATAAGATGTTGGATCGATTTGCCCGTCTTGTAGGACACGCTGTCAGCGTTTTTTACACGCACAACATTGGCGTTAGAGACGAGTAGTATGGCAACGCAGCCTAAGACAACAAGAATGGGGACTATGAGGTTGGCTACGAGGTATTTGCCCGAGCCCTCCCTCAAGCTTCTTGCCAAAAACATGGTCTCCTTCCAGACCATAATTGCTGGCAACAAGAGCAAAGGTAGCAGACCTAGTGGTGTAGGGAGTGCGGTCATTATAGGTGACCAATACACCGCGGCTATTGCAAGTGGAATACCAAGTCCGCCAGCTGGGAGAAAAAAAGCCAGCAGGAAACCAGGTTCAAAGAAGACGAAAAGAGTCATTAGACCTACCCACCACCCAATTAAGTGCGGGATTATTGCATACTTGTGGTTTTCGATGCCGCGTACGGCCCTTAGATAAAAGAGTGCAAAAATCAGCAGGCCGACAGTAATAAAGCCTTCAATGATCGGTAAGAAAGAAACGACGTATGGTCCTTCGTTTAGAAGATAGTAAAGAAAAACCCCGAAGGAGGCTAACCCTGCGACATATAAGCCTACGTTTATGGAGTATCTCATTTTAGTTGATCTCCTTGTTTACAAACATCACCTCAATCCAGCCTTCTGGAATACCGAAGTGTGGATGGTCTTTGAACATTTCTGCAGCCGCTTCGAGTGAATCGGCTTCTACAAACGAATACATCATTATGTCGTTGCGAGAGTCTTCGACTCCGGCAGCAGTAATGCGCTTTGGCTTGCCTACACCGGCAGTCTCGACGATAGCGGATTTATGCTGCTCCATCCAGGCATTCCACTCTGATTGCATTTTCGCTTCCTGCGACTTGCGCTCCTCTTCAGGCAGCTGCATCCAAGAGTCCATTCCTGTATGCGGCATCTGGTATGTGACTAAGAATTTCATATAAACAAATTATAACCTAGTAAATGAGCGAGGGATGAACTCAGATTTAACAGAATACATTGACATTATGTATTTAATGTGATTAAATACTACACAGGCACCTTGTCCCATTCTGGGACCAAAACTAAGGAGGTATGCCATGTCCTTTCTAACCGAACATAAAGGCGAGTGTTCGCCAATGAGACAATGCCCGAACTGCAAGTCCGCTTCGTTCCTGCGGACCAACTTGGGCGATACTAAGTTCATGGAATTCATTCGTCTTTTTAACGAAGAGGGTGCGATTCTCACCGTCGAGCCGATCCCCCTCGAGACCAAGCTCGACGACGTACCCGAGTTTCGGACTTTGACCGTTCGTACTGTGAATAGTCTCAAGACCGACAACATCACTACGGTCGGCGAGCTCGCGGAAAAATATGAATCAGAGTTGCTGCGCCTGACAAACTTCGGTCGCAAATCGCTCACAGAAGTAAAAGCAATGCTCGCCGCTGTCGGTCACCAGCTCAGCAAAGCTCCCTAACAAGAAGCAAGCAGTCCCCACCAACCGTCCAGCCATGATTAAGTTCAAGGCTGGCGGTTTTCTTTTTTATAATGACGGTCTAGAAAGAAGCAAAAAGACTTTGACGCTACTCTTTATGTTCGCTTTAAAGAGCGTCGTTTTGGTTGAAACAATAAAAAGTGTCCCCCGTTACCAAACAGCAGAAGTAGGACTATCGCCGCAAAGTGTGGGAGGTGTCCTGCCAATTCGATTGGTCCAAGAATAAAGAGTGGAATAGAAAAGACTATAGCTACAACTAGTGCGTTCAGTCGGGTAACTATTCCGAGTACAAAAACTAGACCAAACAAAAACTCAACTGAACCCGCAGAGATGGTAAATAAATAATTAGAGTAGTTGAAGCCTAAGAGCTGCATAAAATTCCAGTGGTACTCTGCCAAAAAGTTTAAACCAAATTCTGGCGCCATAATCTTCTCAGATAGGCCAAGTATCATCAGTGTGACTCCGGTCCCTAGCCTTAGCAACGAAAGAGCGTAGTGCTTATACGGCGCAACTATCTTGCGTAAGAACGAGAAAGACAAAATAGAGAAGTATTGATTCCCTGTCAGAGTAACAAAGGCAGCAACCGAAGCTACCCAGATGTCTTCCAGAGCGGAAACCGGTCCGGCATAAAAGAACAGACTTACCCATAAAAGTCCGAGCACAATACCAGCTACACGGCTGGCGATACCAAGTAGGAATGCCAAACCTACAAGAATCTGTGTCACCACCATCCATACTGGAATACCGAAGTCAGTACTGAGGTTGGGAGAGAACAAATACATGTGTGTGCCAGCAATTATGAAGAAAGTGCCTGACACCATCACGAAAGTAGAAGCGGCGCGCTCAAAAGCGTGTGTTTTGGTTGGGTTTAGGAATGAAAATTGAAACCATCCTTTATATTCAAAGAAGGTACCAATCGCCACAACTAAGACAACGATTAAAGTCCAGACACCTAGGAAGAGGAATGTCTGTTCAGTAAATGCGTATGGTTCAAGCTCTGTTTCTGCAAACCAACGTGTATGCGCGGATACTACAGTTGGCAGCAAGACCGCCAACGACAGCAGGCTAATTATATATTTCATGCTTCAACGGTGTTGCTGACAAAAGCCTGTACGGTCGTAACTATAATGGTCTATATTTCAGCTCCGGCGCCTGGGTTCATTTCGGCTTTGTAGCGTTCGATCACCTCTGGGTGTTCTCCGGCCTTACACTCAGCTACGAACTCGTCGGCGCTGTCACCGTCTGGGAAAGACATATATGCCAATGCTCCTTCACAAACCACTTCAATATTAATTTTGGTCTCAGGAGCAGGACCTGTTTCATCTGTTGACTCACCAGTTGCGTCGTTGTTGTCGGTCATCATAGGTGTCTCTGCAGACATCTCAGGTTGTGAATACCAATAATATCCTCCGCCTATAAGTACTAGCGCCAAGAGCGCGATAAATGCTGTTTTCATAATTTAATTTTACCATCAGCCGCCACAAAAATTAAACGGCCATTTGGTGATTAGTTGGTATTAGAAAGTAAAACCATTGCGCCATAGAGACCGGCGTCGTCCTTTAGGGTAGCCCGTTCGATGCGTGGGACGGGCATATCGTCGCCTAAAACAAGCGCGGCGTGACGGCGGATATTTTCAATCGGAATTACCGGGTCACCAGTGATCATCGCACCGCCGAGTACTATGAGGTCTGGAGACCAATACAAAATGGTGTTGCGGAGCCCGTGCGCCAGATAGGAAGCTAGCTGATCCCAGAGAGCGTCACTTTGTGGAATGTTCTTCGGAGCTTCACCGAGGCGTTCTTCCACAGCGGTGCCGGAAACAAGATTTTCTAAGGTGGGAAGAATGTCATCACCGAGAATAGTGCGGTCGATGTCTAAAATCTGTTTGCCGGGCTCAAAGCCTAGATGGTAACTGTCGATTTTGCCGTCTTCAATTTTTGCGCCACCCACACCGGTAGAGATGGTGTGGTAGACCATAATGTGCGCGTCCTTCCCTGCCCCAAAGTGCGCTTCACCGAGTCCGGCCAAAGCGGCATCATTCTCAAGAGTGACCTTAGTGTTGAGTTTTTTAGCAAGAGTGTCTGCTAGGGGTTCTTCAATCCATTTTATCAATACATCATCGTGCGCAATTGAACCACGATCCTCGCTGAGAAGTCCGCGCACAGCCCCGGACGCCTGTCTGATCGAGGTTGCACCTAATTCTTCAGCTGCCGCCACTATCTTCTCTACGCCTTCCTTAAAAGAGATCGGAGTTTTGAAACGAATTGGTTTTTGAAAAGTCTTTAGATCTTCAGAAATGGTGACGCGAGTGTTGGTGCCTCCGATATCAAACAGTAAATAACTCATGGTTAGGGATTAGGGATTAATCAACAATCGGATCTATCGGTTGACCAAAATCAAGCGAGGTTTCTTTACAGTACTCAACTATATTATCTTTGAAGTAAGGTGGATGAGCGCGTTGGATCTGGCCGATAGTGAAATAAGTGACGGCGAAGACGGCGGCGTAGCCGCCGTCTTCGAGTAATGGCACAAACAAACGGTTTTTTAACTCCCCATAACGAGCGTTTTGCACTCCGAAGGAAATAAACATTTCGCGCTGGTCTTTTATTACCGTCTTGGCATGCTTCATTTCTTCAGGTGTGAAGATTCGACCAATTAATTTTGGTCCAAACAACTCATCAAATTTGGTACGCAGCATTGGCTTCAATTCAGAAAACTGAGCGGGCAGGATCAAAGTAAAAGCGTCGTATTTACCAAAGGATAGATCAAGTGCAGGCTCTACTAGTTCGGTGATGAAACTCTTGATTGCCTTAGAGTCTTCTAGTGTGTCGGCGACAATCATCGAAAGATAAGTCGAAGTGTTGTATGTGTATGGTTCGCGGTTTTTTGGAAAAACACGAACTAGTTCTTCGGGTAAGAATGCGGCGGCCGGCGCGGAAGCATTATTTGTAAACAAGACTGTCTCTATTCCCTTCTCCGTCAGGTATTTCACAATCCCAGTAGCATGCTTGCTGCCGGACGCAGAGATAACAACTGCGCCGTCAATATCGAGTGATCGAGCCAAGGCAAGCTCGTAGTTTGATTCGTCTGCAAAAACCGCGTCACTTTCTCGAAAGATTATCCGACCGGTAGCTTCAGCATTACCACTCCCTACTACCAATGGCCGCCGGAATGGCACAGCTGTCTTTGGAAGCTTTGCGTCTTCCAATAATTCGAGAGCACCCAAAACTGCCACGTCGAGTTCGGGGATACTGCCCTGCGTAAATTTTTTTAATTGATGTAGCGCAGACATTTCTAGAACAAGTTTTTAAATCTCACAGACTACTTTTAGCTTGGAGAGTACTTTCTCCTCGGCCTCGTCAACACTGTCGACTATTTGGAAAAGTTCCAAATCTTGAAGGTCAATAGTTTTGTATTTTTCCAATAGCTCCTTCTTCATCCATTCAACCAACGGGGTCCAGAATTTTTTTCCATACAAAAAGACCGGTACGCTAGAAATCTTTTCGGTTTGGATCAGGGTGAGAATCTCGAATAGTTCATCCAGCGTGCCATAGCCACCTGGGTAATAGATGTACACTTCCGATGAGAAGGCCAACATTACCTTACGAGCAAAGAAGTGATCGAAAGTTTGTGACATCGTAGTGTATGGATTGAGCTTCTGCTCCATCGGCAGACGGATGTTGAGTCCGACTGACTGTCCACCCACTTTGTAAGCACCCACGTTGCCAGCCTCCATAATGCCACCTCCACCACCAGTCACGATGGTTAGTCCCTTCTTAGACAATCGGGCGGCTAGTTCTTCGGCCTCGTTATAAAACTTATCACCTGGACGTAGTCGAGCACTCCCCCAGAATGTGATGGCGGGTCCAAGCTTGCGGAGTAGATTGAAACCACTTACGAATTCGGAAAGAATACTAAAGACACGCCAACTTTGATCGACACCGTTTGGTCGAAGGAGTTCGCTGACTACACGACAGTTTTCCTCGGTCTTTTTTTGTTTCGTTTTAGAACCGGAGGCTTTACTTGTGCGAGAAAAAGGATTCTTAATCACTCATCAATTCTAACACCTAGGCGTAGCGCGAGACGTTCGTAATCCACGGAATATCGTACTGAGCGAATTCAGGTAGAAGTTTTTTGTTATAGAGAAGCCGGCTAATCACTTCTGCATGCGAGATAGCTCCAGTAAGAGCATTATGTGGCATCGGTTCATCTGGAATACCGCAGTAATTCAAAATAGCATCAAGATCGAGTGAGCTACGACGGTGAGCTGTATCTAATGGCGGTTGCCCACCCTGCTTAACTATGTGCATATAGCATAGGGTGTGAGTATCGATGGTGCGATGTGCAAGATCCCAGTCCAAGTGGGTACGCGCTGCGGCCGCGCGTAGAAAATCACGATCAAAGGATGGATTTTGTCCGGCCAAAGTACGATCGTTCAGGTTTTGGCTCCATTCCAAAAATTCCTGCACCAACTTAGACTCAGATTTTTTGTTGGGATCCATTGCCTCTTCCCGAGTAAAGCCGTTTACTTCAAGTGATTCATCGTTTATATGAGCACCTTTCCAAATCCTGCATTCGCCATAAAAACGTTGTGCTGGGTTTTCAATATCGAGTGCGCCAATCGAAAGGATGGAGTCTCGCTCGGGTGACATACCTGAGCTTTCAATGTCTACAACTAGCATATGATGTGAATCTTATTTAACCGCAGAGAAACGGAGCAGATTTCCGCGTTCCATATAAGTCAGCTCGAGTTCTTCTGGAGTGAGCTTTGAGAGCGAGAAATGAAGAGTTTCATCACCCATAACAAGGCGAAGGTACATTACGTCTTGCTCGAGGGTAAACGGAGTTGCGATACCCGAGTTTGCCGTGAAGACTTGCCAAGTACCGGAGGTTTCTTCACCACCTTCGTATCGATCTGTAACGGTGCCGTCAGCTAGAAAAGTGCGAGAAAATTTCTCATCGTCCAAACTCTTCCAAGTGCCGCGCATACTGTCGGTCACAAGTGATATCGCTTCTTGCTGTTCTCCATCTAAGCTATCGCCAAAATTATATGGAGCGTTGTTAGGGTCGATAGGCTGACTGCAGACTGTTCCTCCGCCAGTATCAAGATTTGTCACGACTGCCCCTTCTCCGGAAAATGTGTATTCGCGCTCGCTGTCGCCAAAGCGATGAGGTACAACTTCGTTGCCAGTGTTGGATAAAGTGTATTTTATCTCACCACCCACAACCACATTGAGTGTGGACATGTCAGGGCTAAATTCTGCGATGAAGTCGTTTTTGTCCTCACACACGAAGGAGACTTGTTCGCCCATCTTATCTATCAGCTTATTCTCTTGATTGTTGTTGTAGACGATCAATCCGGCAATAATTATCATTAAAATGATTCCACCAAGAAAAATTTTTGTTGTCATAGTTTTGACTTTGAGTCTTAGGTGATTTTATTGTACTCCCTACACCCATCCCTGCACAGCCTAAAAAGCGGATTAAATGCCTGGGCAGTTGGCGGCCGGGCGAAGCCCGGCCGCCTCAGCTTCTGCTTTTGTCTTGAAAATGACCTTGTTTTGTTCACTGATTCGCTTGGCTCCGCTGCAATAAGGCAAATGATAGACTTCCCCGTTTTTACTGGCCACATAGAAGGTATCCGTTTCTGAGGTGTCCGAGCTAGTGAAGGCCGAATCTCCTTTGTTCAGAGGGGCCACTGGGCCCTGTTTTGCCTCTTCTGGGCTAGTTACCCCCTTCCTTCCCTCTGCCGGGCTGACTGACTGTCGGCCCAGCCCAAAAGAGGCTATAGCCACCAGTATGAGTAGGCCGGCTGTGAAAAAAGCCGTGTCGGCCAACAGACGGTTGATTTTTTCCTTAATCTCTTGTAGGATATCGCTCATTGTCTTCATATTATAAACGACTATGGCAACTAAAAAATCAGGCGGAACAGCTAAAAACCTACGCGACTCAAAACCGAAATATCTCGGCGTTAAGCGTGCTGATGGTCAGGCAGTGCGCCTTGGTCAAGTAATCGTGCGTCAGCGCGGTACTCGTATCGAACCAGGTAAGAATGTAAGGGCTGGCAAGGACCACACACTCTTTGCTATGCAGGACGGAAAAGTCGCTTTTCGAGAATCTCGCAAGCTCCGTTTTGACGGCCGCTCAGTCACGAAAAAGACTGTAGATGTAAACTAATAAAACAAAAAACCGGTCGCGCCCTAGGGCGCGACCGGTTTTTGTTATTTAACAATCGTGACTGATTCTACGATTACTGGTTCGACTGGGATATCGCCAGCCTTTGTCGCTACATTACCAATGGTGTCCACAATATCCATACCTTTCACAACACGTCCAAACACTGGATGTTTCGAAGTGAATGGTTGCTTGTCAAAGTCTAAAGCCACGTTGTCTACCAAGTTGATAAAGAATTGACTACCGCCGGAATTTGGCTGACCAGTATTGGCCATAGAGATGGTGCCACGAGTATTGGACAGATGTTCACCCGCTACAAACTCATCCTGAACCATCTTTTCTGGTCCTCCTGTGCCGTAGATGGATTCATCGCTGCCCTTAGAGTTTGGGTCTCCACCTTGAATCATAAAGCCGTCAATGACCCGATGGAACTTGGTGTTGTTGTAAAAACCTGATTCAGCCAAAGTAATGAAATTGGTCGTGGTGATTGGCATATCAGACGCAAAGAGTTCAAGCTCCACTTCCCCGTAGTTAGTTTTGATGACGGCGATCGGATTCATATCGTTGTTTATGATTGGATTGTTAACTTTTTGTTCTTCCGGTGTCAGTGGTCCGTTGACTGATTCCTTCGCATCAGTGATCAGCTCTACACCGGCATTTCGGTAATTTTGCCAGTAAACCAGCAAAGATAATAAAACAGCTGAAATGGTGATGGCGACGACGATCATTTTCATTCCTTTCATACAGTAAATTATGAGTTACGGTTTATAGCTTTATCTCGTTCTTTATTCAACATTAATGTTGAATGGAAAACGGTGATTTTTTAGGACCAACTGAATAGAGTGCTGGCCGGTTGTCTTGATCGCCTCTCCAATTTCAATCGTAAATGGGGTGAGTATATGACCGGCGGCTTTGGCAGCCTCAACAATCATTTCTGGCTTTATAGCAGCAAAGAGATGACCGTTGTCGTTCTTTAGACCGGAGATGGTAATCACTTGGTCGTTGAGCGCTGCTTTCAATGCAAAGAAACGGGTCTCTGCCTCAGATTCAGCTTTTTGTGCGTTCTCATTTGTACGTAAGGCGGTCTTCAGGTTTTCTGTAGTAGCAGGTTTTGCCTGACCTTTGGGAATAAGTTGGTTTTGGGCGTAACCATCAGGCACGCTGACGATTTCACCTTTTCGGCCGATCTTGGCAACATCTCGGAGCAGAATCACTTTCATAGCGGGAATAATATAACACAAAAAACAAC
>MFKO01000002.1:232408-255721 GCA_001779595.1 Candidatus Kaiserbacteria bacterium RIFCSPHIGHO2_01_FULL_46_22 | reverse complement strand
GGTAATTTTAGAGGCCAAGACTTACTTTTTCTTCGCCAAAGTCTCGTTTGCCCTTCAGCCACTCTAGGGCCGCGTCTTGTTGTGGGTCTTTATTTTCCTCGACTTCTGCTGGTGTGAGGATAATTGGCACTTCCGGCTTCAAACCTCCCTCAGAGAAAGATGTGCCATTTGGTGTGAGCCAACGGGCGATGGTTACTTTGACTGAAGCTCCGCCTGGAATATTTACTAGCTCCTGTACAGAACCTTTACCGAATGTCGTGTCACCTATTGTTGCAGCTACACCATGCTCAGCCAAAGCGCCGGCCAAAATTTCTGAGGCTGAAGCAGATCCACCATCGATCAATACTACGAAGTTATCCGGATTGAATTGGTAAGACCCCTTTCCTTGGCTGCGATAAACCTCTTCCTCGATATCAGTGCCGAAATTCTCGCGCACCACTACCTTTCCTGTAGGTAAGAACCAACCGGCAATAGACACTGCGCTTTCCAAGAATCCGCCGGGATTACCGCGTAGGTCCAGAATCAATTTCTTCTTGCCGCTTTGTCCGAATTCAGCCATAGCCTCATCCATTTTGTCTTCAGCGAGAGCATTGAAACTGTAAAGCTTAATGATGAAAACATCGTCAGCTGTTTCTGTGGCCAAAGTCGGGATGTTAATAACATCTCGGGCGATCTTAAATTCACGGAAATCATTGTCGCCACGGCGGTAAATAGTCAGAGCAACTTCGGTGCCGCGGTCGCCACGAATTAGACGCACCGCTTGGTCGACGCTCATATTGTCTGTTGACTGCTCGTCAATCTTAGTGATGATGTCGCCGGCTTTGATGCCAGCTTTTTCAGCCGGAGAATCCGGTAATGGTGCAATCACAGTGACTACATCGTCGCGCATACCTACCTCCATTCCTACACCGTTGAAATTGCCGGAGATTTCTTCTTCGAATTCGGCAGCTTCTTGAGGTGGCATATAGATCGTGTACGGATCGCCGTAACTATCTACCAAGCCAGAAATTGCACCTTCGAGTCGCTTGTTGCGATCTGGTGTTGAGGTGCTGCTCGAACTTACATACTTCTCTTCCAAGATATTCCAAACTCGCCAAAATTCAGTCAGGTCAGCCTTGCTGTCCGGTTGGGCCGAAGGACCAAGGAAAGATAGCAGGCCGGCCTCCCCTTTAAGACCGCTCCATGAGCCTTGGCCGAATTGTATGCCGGCAAAAAAAGCCGCCAGGATAAGTATCCCGGCCAGACCAGTACCGAGAAGTTTGTTGCTACGAGGATCCGTATTTTTCATCGCGTAATTATTGCACAATTTACTAGTATCCAAAAATTGTGGATAGAGGGGCTGTTTTGCTAGAATGAAGGGATGTTATTCGGCTTATTTCAGAAACGCCCTACCTTGCCCCCGATTTATCTTCATAATACGGCCACTGGTCGGAAGGAAGAGTTCAAATCTCTCCAATCTGGAGTAGTCACGATGTATTCTTGCGGTCCAACAGTCTATGACCACATCCATATCGGAAATCTGCGTGCTTATTTGCTCCCGGATCTTTTGACTCGGTTATTTTTGCATTATGGCTTCAAGGTCAATTCCACAGTTAACCTAACAGATTTTGGTCACCTGACTGACGACGCAGATGCTGGTGAGGACAAGATGATGAAAGGAATGCGACGTGAGGGTTACGAGATCACTCTCGAAAACATGTTGGCTTTTCCTGTACCTTATATAGAATCGTTCAAGAGTGACAACTTGGACTTCGGTAACCTGCCTCCTTCACAATATGCGCGTGCTAGTGATTACATTGCGGAGCAGATAAAGTTAATCGAAACTCTTGAGCAAAAAGGCTACACCTATCGCATTAGTGATGGAGTTTACTTTGAAGTTTCTAAATTCCCTGCTTACGGTGTACTAGGAAATATTGATCTTGAAAAAATTCGAGCTGGAGCTAGGGTGGAGACCAATCCCGAGAAACATCATCCAGCAGACTTCGCTCTTTGGAAGAATGGTGATCTTGGTTGGGACAGTCGTTGGGGTAAGGGTTTTCCTGGCTGGCACATTGAGTGCGCTGCGATGGCTTTCGCTACTCTGGGCAAACAGATTGATGTTCACACAGGCGGCGAAGATTTGATGTACACCCACCACAATGGCGAGATCGCGCAGGCTGAGTGTGCTACCGGAAAGAAATATGTCGGATACTGGATGCATAACGCGTTTGTTACCATGAACGATCAGAAGGTCGCCAAGTCGGCCGGTAACGGTTTTCGTTTACAACATCTCTCGGACCAAGGTTTTGCGCCGGCCGACTATCGCTTCTGGCTCTTACAAAGTCACTACCGCACTACTGCTAATTTCACCTGGGAAGCACTAGAAGGAGCACGTGCTGGTTTACTTCGTCTGCGACGCATGGTTTACGAAGAGTTGAGTGAAGTAGTTCCTGGCAAGATAGATCAAAAATATCAGGAGCGCGTCCTTCGTGCAGTTGCTGATGACTTGGATACTCCAACAGCGATTGCGACTTTGTTTGAGTTGGCAAAAGACCAAAAAATAACTCCTGCTAACAAACTGGCGACTATTCAGTTTGTGGATTCGTTGTTGGCATTAGGTCTTGGCAAAGGCGCGGCCGAAGGCCGCGCCGAATTGGGAGTGGTGGAAGTTCTGCCGACTGAATTAGTAAAATTGCTTCAAGATCGAGAAGTAGCGCGTCAGACTCGCGACTTTGTTCGTGCAGATGAGATTCGCGATGAAATCACTGCACGCGGCTATTTGATAGAAGATGGTAGCGATGGTGCCAAGCTCCGCAGAAAATAAGTAGTTTAAAATATGAAGGGCCGCCGAGCGGAGCTCGGCGGCCTCAATATCAGTGTATGTGGAACTCTTTTTCGATCACTCGTATTTCTCGCCGAGTGATCAGTTGCTCGTGAGCAACTCTGACAGAGTGCAACGGCCCATCCAAACGGGTGTGCCAGAACTTCAAAAATTTCCACAAGTTCGGAAATTCTGGAAACAGGTCGTACTCTTGCCAGATGTAAATCTGAAGCAGTGAACGATGGTCGGGCAAATGATACAGGATCTCTGCCGTCGTAAGGGAATAACCGCCTAACATCTTTCTGAACTGTTCGTCTGTTGACATGGAACTCTCCTTCCTTTGACTGTGTTTATAATAAACCTACCTGAAACAAAATACAAAAATCGCCGCGTTAAACGCGGCGATTTTTGTATTTAGTGGTTTTTAGTTGTCGTCAGTAGTGAAATCATCTACAGAGTCGCAGGCTAGAACTTCATCATCGTCCTCATCTTCATAGCCAACGCAGATTGAGAAGTAGTAGCGGGTGTCCTCATCGAGGCCAGATACTCGCACTTCGTAATCTTCGTCATCATCGAGACTGGTGTCAACACGAACCTTACGCAAGTCTTCACCATCGGTGTCGACATCGCCGTAGGAATCAAAGTCATCCTGAACATCTTCAACTTGCTCTTCATCAGTGCCGAAGACAAAGAATACTTCTCCGTCCTCAAAGTCATTCATATCGACAGAACCGCGTAGACGCGCCTCGTCTCCTTCAATGTCAGTAGCGGAATCAGTTTCTACTTCTGGCTCGTCTTCATCGTTGTCATCGTTATCATCATCGTCGTAGTCATGATCATTCGAGCGAGGTTCGCCGATAACATAGTTGTACTTGTAACCGTAAGCGCCACCGTAATAATCGTAACTTGGACGTGAGCTGATCTGTGACTGAAGCTGGATGATCAGAAGACGTAGCTGGTTAGCTAGATCTCCTTGTGACAAGTTTGTAGTGTAACCGTAGTTTGGTGTGGTGTAAGAAGTGTAAGCAGGTACGTAAGACTGCTGGTACTGATAACTGGTAGATGGATAATAATAATTTGATGCGTCTGCCACTGGTGCAAAGGCAAAAAGCGCCACTGCTCCAAGGCCCAGAATTGCTGTTTTCATATACGCGTACAATACCTTCACTTAGAATAAAGTCAAACAATTCACAATAGATTTATGACTTCGTCAATGAATTGACTGCCACATTTCCCCTTGGCGGACCAAGAGTTCTTCCGCTCGATCGGGTTCCTTCATAATTTCGGCCACTATCCGCTCCATACGCATTCCCTGTGAGCCTTTTATCAAAATCGTGTCCCCTGCTTGTATAAGATTCTGTAGTTCACGACCAGCGGATTTTGCGTCATTATATCGATGTATCTGTTCAGCCTTCATTCCAGCTTGTAGAGCACCATCAGCGACACCTTGGGCACGTATACCAACTGTAATCAAAATGTCTGAGGTTTCTGCCGCCTGTTCACCGAGTTGTTGGTGGGCTTCCACTGAATAACGTCCGAGTTCCAACATATCTCCAAGTACGGCGATACGACGGTTTACTCCCCGCAATTCGCCCAGAGTTGAAAGTGCCTGTAGCGCAGCGACTGGAGAAGAGTTGTAAGTGTCATCAATAATGACGGTGTCTTTAATACCGTCAACAAGACGCATTCTTCCAGTCGCAGGCATATGAAGTGCCAGACGGTCCGCGCACTCTTGGAGAGAAATGTCGAAATGTGCGGCAACTGCTCCGGCGGCGGCAAAGTTGTAAGCGTACTGAACACCTAAAGCACCAGTGACAAGGAATTCTGCTTTATCGTTTGCGCTCGCGACTTGGAAACTCATTCCAACAGGCACACTGTTTTGATATACAACATTGTCCCCCGAAGCTGTAAATTCGGCAGGTGCGTAGCGGCCATAGCCGATTGATTTTTGTCGCACAAGCTTAGCAGCGGTTTCTGCTTTTTCGTCGTCACGATTATAGATTAGTACACCATTCTCTCGCATGGCGTTAAGTAGAATTAATTTTTCCGCAACCACTGCTTCTGGTGATCCAAAATGTTCTACGTGAACTGGAATATCTGGCAGTCGTGTTAAAACGACAATGTCAGGCTTGATCCAGGCAGTCAGATTTTTCATATCACCTGGTCGGTCCACTCCCATTTCAAGGATTAATACTGACGGATAGTTGATCGGAAACAACGCATGGAACATTCCATCAATAATATTTTTTAGCCAAAGGATAGGATTATGCCAGGCATTTTCTAGTCCAAGTACAGTCAATGGCACGCCCAACTCGGAGTTGTAACTCTTTTCACTCTTGCGGGCAGCTACTTTGCCGCGAATAGCTTGATAGATCGCGTCTTTTGTAGAAGTCTTTCCTACGCTTCCGGTAACTGCAATGATTTGTGGTTTCGCTCGGCGAAGAAGTAGTTTGGCCTCAAAGGTCAGGATGCTAACTACCAGCGTCTTTAAAATATTTTTCATTCTAGCCGTTAATTTTAACGATCGGGCGGTACGTTATAGTAGTTTATCAAAAACTTGGAGATGTCCATAAAAGTGTCTGTCAGAGTCTCCGAAGCGTAAGTTACACCCTGAGGGTCTTCAGTATAAAGAAAGACCAAGAATTCCGGATCATAAGCCGGGAAATATCCGAAGAAGGAGTGAAGGAAGCGGTCGTCGTAATAGCCGCCTTCTGGTTTGGTTAGCTGGGCTGTTCCGGTTTTGGCTGCGATGCTGTGTCCGTCTAATTTTACTTCGCCGTTGCGAAGTGCTTCATCCACCACGCGGACCAACATTCTCGTTATCTCTTCACTTGTTTCTTCGCTCCAGACACGTTCACCTTTGGGATAGAGTTTGTCTTTAACTGTGCCGTCTTGATATTCAATTTTTTCAACAACGTGCGGGGTGATCAATGTACCGCCGTTACCTAAAGCAGCCAGAGCGCGCACTGTCGCGATTGGCGTGAGGGCAATACCTTGACCATAAGAGGCAGTAGCGTACTCAATACTACGCGGAGATGAAAGGTTGCTGGTCAAGCCAGGAATTTCACCAGGTAGGTCCACACCGGACTCACTGCCGAGTCGAAGACGTTCAAAATAATCTCTGAACTGATCCTTTCCCATTGTTTTTACTACGAAGGCTACACCGGTGTTAAGTGATTTATTGAGAACAGTTTGCATATCAACTACGCCACGACCCATCTTGTCGTAGTTGTGGATTTTCCAGGTGTCCAATTCTAGGTATCCCTTGTCTTCGTAGGTAGTTGTGGGCGAGACTGCCCCACTGTCTAACCCTGCGGCCATAGTGAGAGCTTTGATAATACTTCCCATCTCGTACACGTCCTCGATCAGTGGATTACGGTAAGTCTCGATTGTAGTAGTGGCGCGATCATTTGGATTGAAGGTAGGAACAACATCGAGCGCATAAATCGCCCCTGTCTTAGGGTTGATGATAATGCCCCCGGTAATTTTACTTCCCCACTTTTCGTGTACTTTGGTCAACTCACTTTGCAGTAAGCGCTCCACTGTCGGTTCTATGGTGGTGACAATATTTCCGTAGTCCTCCTTATCAGAGGCTCCTACCAGTTGTCCAAGGTTGGTGAAAAGTTCAGCAAAAAAGTTTACCGACAGCCCGCTTTCGCCACGTTGCAAAGTGTTTTCATATTGTCTCTCGAGCCCATAGCGGCCAATCTGATGTTCGTTTACATCTCCTCCTGCAAAGCCTACGAAACCGACCACTCTGGCAGCTAGTGGTCCAGCCGGATAGTATCGCCAGCGTTGCCTGTAGAGCTCTACACCCGGCAATTCAAGCGCTTCTATGCGACTAGCTTCGTCTTCGGTCAACTCAGTAGCGATCTCAACATATACGCGTTTAGGTAAAGTCGCTTTTTCGATAAACTCCTCACGTGGAAGTTCAATAAATGTCTGCAATGCAGTAAAAGCCTGTTCAGGATCTTCCATCCTGCTTGGATTGAGTGCTAAAACATAACCGCTTTGCACGGTTGCTGCGGCGATGTGCTCCCCGTTTTTGGTAGTGAAGTAAATACTGCCTCGATCGTACAGTTTGTTTACGCTGTGAACGTATTGGTTCTGTCCTTCAGCTAAGAAATCATCGTGACGGATGATTTGTAGATAGTAAAGTCGGACAGTTAAAACAAGTGCTAAAAAAAATACACAAAAGGTAATCAATCGGATACGGAAGGTAGCGGCTTTGCGGGAAGACATATTTCAAAAACTCCTGCGGACTCCGCAAGTCACGGACAATACATGCCGCAGTTGTTAATTATATTCGATTATCGCTTGGTGACCACACTGGTCTGATCCCGCTTAACAAAAACCTTCTTGATAGCGGTTACATAACCACTTTGTCCGACGACTTCGTTAGCAATCTCGATCTTTTTTTCCATATAAATGGCTTCTAGGGTAGCGATATCGGCTGATACCCTGTGCATCTTTTCTTCGTTCTCACGACTGATCACCACGTGAATGATACTGGCTGATAGGAAGTACATATACGCGGCGGCAAGTGAGATCGTCAAACCAGCCGCTATTAGAAAAGCGTAGTGCTGAATTGACGGAATGGCTATGTTGACTCTAGCTGGGTACATTTTATTTTAAATTTTCTCTATTACTCGTAGTTTGGCGCTGCGGGACCGAGGGTTTGTGGTTCGTTCATCATCGTCTGCCACGATCGGTTTTTTATGGAGACGGATGGCCTGGCCAGAAGTGATCTGTTCGTTCCAAAATCGTTTTACTATGCGGTCCTCTAAGCTATGAAACGAAATGATGGCAAAACGTCCGTTTTGTGCCAGGGCAGAAAATCCTTCTTTTAGGAATTCCTGCAAGGCACCAAGTTCGTCGTTGACTGCGATGCGGATGGCTTGAAAGGTGCGAGTGGCCGGATGGATTTTTGAAGGGCGACCAAAAGAAGGAACAGCAGCAGCGATGATGTCGGCGAGGGCCCGAGCAGTTTTGATTCTCCCCTGCTCGCGGGCCGTTACGATCGCTTTCGCGACCCGGCCAGCAAACCTCTCTTCCCCATAACCGCGGATGATGTCGCGCAGTGATTCTTCTCCCCATTCGTTCACCACATCGTCTGCGGTGAAGAGATGTTTAGAAGGATCTCCAAACGTCATCAGAAGCGGCTCGTCATTGTGGAAGGAAAAACCTTTACCCCCTTCTTCAAACTGATCCGTGCGCCAACCGAGGTCAGCGATGATTGCATCAGGCTGAAGTTGGTGTTCAGTCACCACTGACTTGATGTTGCGGAAATTCTCATTGACGAGAATGATTCGAGCTCCTTCGGTCGGCAGCGAAACATTCGCTAGCGCCGTCGGGTCTGCATCAATTCCAACATAAGTGCCTTTTGGTCCTAAGAGTCGCAAGATTTCGCGGCCGTGTCCTCCACCACCTAAGGTGGCATCTACAACCGTACTATTTGGACTTAGTGCCAATGCAGACACAGTCTCGTGGAGTAGGACCGGAATGTGTTTCATAGGGTTCAGGGAGTAAAGTTCAGAGTTTAAGTTACTTGCGGTTTGTTTTTACCCTAAACGCTATTCCCTGTTCCCTATTTACAATATTCCGATCGCTCCAAGCTTTTCTGCAAACTCATCCGCTTGTTTTTCTATTTGTTTCTTATAATCGTTCCACTTCTTCTCATCCCAGATTTCCACCCGATCATGGACGCCGGCTAAGACAACTTTTTGGTTGAGCTTAGCAAACTCCTTGAGGAAATCAGGAACGAGAATTCGTCCTGCTTTATCTACTTCTACCTCGACCGCACCGGAGAGGAAGAAGCGATTAAGACCCCGTGTATCTGCTGCGCCGAATGGCAACGCGCTCATTTTTTCAATGACCGCCTGCCAAGCGTGTGTTGGATATACGAAGAGACAGTTATCGAGACCACGTGTCACGACGATTGTTTTCCCCAACTCGGATCGCCACTTACTTGGCAAGGAGAGCCTTTTCTTGGGATCCAGAGAGTGAATATATTCGCCGATCAACATAGCTCAAAACACCGTCGGTTAGATTCCGTTACTTTCTGGAATCCAACCCACTATTTCCCACCACATCAGTACTATACACCACTTCATCCCACCACCTGCCACTTAGGGTTGTGGAAAAGTACAAAATAGCCAATCTAGGTAAGAATAAATCAATATGAAAACAGCCGCCGAGCGGAGCTCGGCGGCTGTTTAACTAGAACTTCCTTAGCGCGGACGCATAAATGGAAACATTTGTACTTCGCGTAGTGGTTTATCAATCAGGAAAGCAAACAAACGTTCACCAAAACCAAAACCACAAGTTGGTGGCATTCCGTACTCAAGCATTTCGACAAATTCATGATCAGGCATCATAGCCTCTTCGTCGCCAGCTTCGATAAGCTTTTGTTGTAAAGCAAAACGCTTGGCCTGTTCTTCTGGATCATTAAGCTCGCTGTAACCGTTGCCGATTTCACTGCCAGCGAGCAAGATCTGAAAACGTTCTGCTACGGCGCTACCAGCTTTTTGTTTTGCTAGTGGAGCAACCAGTAACGGGTGTCCAACCACAAAGGCTGGTCCGCTGATTTGCTTGCGGCAATATTTCCAAAGTGTGTCAGTCAATCTTTCTTTATTGTCGCCTTCGTACTGAACTCCGAGCTCGCGTAGCTTGGCTTCCATTTCTGTTTTGCCAGCTTCCATCACGTTAATACCTGTGTGTCTGCGGATTTCTTCCACATAGTCGATCTCTTTCCATTCGTCAGCCAGATCAAAAGTGTGTCCACGAGTTGTGAATTTTGTGGTGCCAAAAACTTTTTCAGCAATTTCTCGATACAGGGCTTTTGTTAGCTCCATCCCAGCTCGGTAGTCTGCGTACGCCATATAGAACTCCAGGTTGGTGAATTCCTGAAGATGTTCCGGACTAGTCCCCTCGTTTCTATAAGCTCGGCCAATTTCAAATGTTTTTGTGTATCCAGCAGCCATCAATCGCTTCTGCCACAGTTCGCCGATTGAAATACGAAGGAATACATCGGTGTCAAAGTCGTTATGGTGAGTCTTGAATGGTCTTGCTTCAGCACCGCCGGTCGTGATCTCTAACGTTGGTGTCTCCACTTCAACAAAACCGTGCTGCTTCATAAACAGACGGGAAATTTCCCAGAACTTTTCTTTCTTTTCAAAAATTTCACGCAGTGCCGGATCGAGCAAAATATCCAAATATCGTTTGCGATTTCTTTCTTCTTCATCCTTAAGTCCAAAGTGTTCACTCGGTACTGCCTGCAGAGCTTTGGTAAGCACTTTCCAATCGGTAACACTGAGCGCTGGGGTACCACGCTTGGTGAAAAAGGCTTGTCCGGATACTTCAATGAAGTCGCTCGGATCAATAGTTTCGGTTAGTAGATCAAAAAGTCTTTTACCAACTATGTCGCGTGAGAAAAACACCTGAATGCGACCTGTACCATCATCTAGGTCGGCAAAACTAGAACCACCGTGTCGACGAAGTGAAAAAACTCGACCAGCGATAATGAGAGGTGTCTCGTCGTCGCAGAGTGGTTCAAAATCAGCGAGGACTGCTTTGATATCGTGCGTTCGGGCGGTGCTGGCGGCATACGGATCCATTCCAGCGGCACGCAGGAGTTCACGCTTCTTGATCCTTTCGGTACGGATCTCTTCCAAGGATGACATAAAAACAAGTATAAAGGTAAAAGTAAAAAGTTGAAAGTTGAAAGTATAAAGTGCGCCGTAGGCGCACTTTATTTTGGATTTTGAATTTTCGGACTACGCAACCTTCACGACCTTGTAGGTCTGTTTGCCGGCTGGTGTCTCGAAACTAAACGTATCGCCCTTCCCTTTTCCTAACAAGGCTTCACCGAGCGGTGAAAGGTAGGAAAGTTTGTGTTCATGAATGTTGGCCTCTTCGGTACCTACAATAGTGTAAGTACGTTCTTGCTTGTCGCCGTCCTTTTGTATGGTGACTTGGCTTCCGAGACCGACCATATCGCCGCGTTGATCGCCAGCTACGATCTTGGCTTCTTTGATGACGTTTTCAAGGTGAGTAATTCTCTCCTCAATGGTTGCCTGAAGATCTCGTGCTTCTTGGTATTCAGCGTTTTCTGAGAGGTCGCCTAGACTACGCGCGTATTCTAGTGCTTCGGCTACTTCACGACGGCGTACTGTTTTCAGATGCTCCAACTCCTTCTTCAATTCTTCGAATTTTTCAGGGGTTAGGTAAGCTTGTGTGTCATTCATAGTGAACGCGGAAATTATTTTCGCCAATTATACGGGTTTGCGGCGAACGGTCAAATAAACGCTATTCTTGAGGGCTTTCTAAATATTCTGGCCGGTTCACTTTCATCCACTCAACCACCTCGCGCATTACCCAACTGGCTCCGAGTGAGTTGCTGCGTGGTGCACGTTCCATTAATAAAACAAACGCGTATCGTGGCTCTTCGTAAGGCCAAAATCCCATCGCCCAAGAATTTACATGTTCATTGTCGTTGCCGAGTTCAGCGGTCCCAGACTTGCCGGCAAACTCTACATAATTCAAATCTAGACCGCGTACAGTACCTCCGTCTTGGTTAACTGCCCGACGCATTCCTTCGCGCACAACATTTAGGTAATCCTCGTTTAGTTGTAAGTCTTCGTACTTAGGTTCAGGGTCTTTTACTAATCGTGGTTCAAGCAACTTACCGCCATTAGCAATTGCACTGACACCGCGTAGCATCTGCAGTGGTGTCACCAAGAAACCGAATTGTCCGATCGCAGTGTGATAAGTATTACCGAGTCGCCAATCTTCTTCGAAAACTTCTTGTTTCCATTCCGGTGTAGGAATTAGTCCGGATTGCTCGCCTGGAAAATTAACACCGGTTAAAGAACTGAAACCAAAAAGTTTCATATATTTATCAATACGAGCAATTCCAAGTCCAGTGAACTCATTTAATCCTGCTTGTGGGGCGGCAATTTTTGGCAATCCTCCTCCAATTATGTAGAAGTAGACGTCAGATGAATAAGCAATCGCTGTCCTCATGTCAGTGGCTCCATGAGCACGCCAGTCACCGAATCGAGTCGGATTATCTGGATCGTATGGGTTTGGAATAATGAGTTCACCGTTTGAAGTAATTTGTTTATCGGGAGTTATTACACCTTCCGCCAACGCAGCGTAAGCCATGAATGGCTTCACGATCGAACCTGGTGTGTAAGCGCCACCGATCACTTTATTAAGAAATGGAAAGCGGTCGTCGTTATTGTAAGACTCAATAAGGTCGCTATCACTACCGTTTGCCATCACTTCTGGGTCGTAAGACGGGAAGCTTGTTAAAGCAATAATTTCACCGGTGTGTATGTCCATAATGGCGCCAGCGCCACTACGGAAACCAGCGCTTTCTGTACTGGTAGAAATGATGTTGTACATAGCTTCTGAAAGAGCAGCATCAACCGATGACGTTATGTTCTCGCCAGCTCTAGGCTCTTTGATTGCAACAGATGAAATAACATCGCCGCCAACATCGACTTCAACCAGCAGATTTCCGTTGTTACCGTGAAGTAAATGCTCATACGAACTCTCCAGCCCAGTACGCCCGATATAGTCGGTACGATAGTAGTGTCCGTTTTTATCCTTCTGTGGGTAACTCACATAACCAAGCAGTTGACCAAGGCCAGAACGGTCTGTGTACGCTCGTAATGGGAATTCTCGTTCTTTATCGTAGTCAGCAGCGTTCCAGGCAAGCATTTCGCCATTACGGTCGTAGATCACTCCCCGCTCCGCTATTAGTAAGCCCTGATCAATACGATTGTTGTCACTGCGTTCACGATATTCATTACCTTGAACAACTTGAAGCAAAAATAACTTACCGCCAAAGGCCAGCGCAATACCTAAGAAAAAAAGCCCCACAAACATCACACGGGATGTCTTTATTGGCAGTTCCATCTTTCCTTCAAGACGACCGTAGTTGAAAGCTGGCAGGTTGGATGAGTCCATAAAGATCTCATCAAACTCAATCTGCTTCTGTTTTTTCCTCCAAAACCAATTCATAATCTAACCTCCTTAGCCCCTCCATCCCTGTATTAGATCATTATGTACCGTTTGATGAACATAGTCACGATGATCATTAAAAAAGCTGTAAGTGTGTAGTAAGGCAATGCAGCAACAGCGCCAAAATAAGCATCAAGTAACGCAGCAATAACAATCAACTCAGGCGCGAAGTATCGTAGTGAATACCAAAAAGCAATCGGCAATGCCAAAAGTGGTGTGGTAAATACCGCAATGATGGCAGTGAATATTAAAAGTGGAATGCGGATCATTTTGGTTGAGATGAAAGCTAAAATCTGGAGCGTCCGACTCTGGTTATTGTATTTCTGTTGTAGTAGCGGTAGTGGAAACGTTTGCGTCTGTGGAAGTGGCAGTCGATGTGGCACTCTCGGCCTCAATCAATATTCCTTCTGGCACCGGCACTAGGAGAAGATTTCGTCCCGCCTCGTTCACTACTGTCTTGGCAGTCTCAAAGTCGATGGTAGAAAGTGGACGTGTTCCGACAGCAACTAATCGAATAGAGTTAAGCGGCATATTCATTGCCACATACCCGTACTGTTCCGTACGCGAAGGAATTGAGTCGACGGCAGAGATGCGGCCGAAGATTCCGTCACTTAGAGATGGCACCACAACGATGTTGCCTTCCTCTAGTTTGATTCCCTGTGGCGTATGTACTCGTGCGATGCCACCACCTTGGCCAACGGCAGTCGTGTAGATGTTTGGACCATATATATAGACAGTTGAGCTCCAACCGGGAGTGGTTACTAGGGCTGCAACGGAACTCTCTTTATAGACCGCGACTATGAAACCAATGACCTGATTTGTTCCAACATATACAGGAGCGTCTTTAACAATTCCGTCTCGCTCACCCTTGTCTATGACAAGTACATCGTAAGGCAAGTTAGTTGGGCGACCGATTACACCAGCAGCGATTCGTGTTTCGTTTTCACTTCCGAGCACTGTACGAAGCGCTGTATTTTCAGCACGCAAACGGTCAAGTTCGATGTTGTCCAAATTTGCACCGGGTTGATCTTGGTCAGTGATCGACTGACGGAGTTTTGTTTCAGCTGAAAGCAAAGGTCTTATCAAAGGAGCAGCAAATTGCCCCAACAATCCAGGAAACAACCACAAAAGCAAAAAGAGCGGCACAAATATGCCACCTAACAAAACGAGCTCACGTTTTTCAGGCGAGGTTCGGTGTCGGCTCGTCGTTTTGGTCGATAAGAAGTTTTTCATAAAGCTCTAAGTTTTCCATAACCACTCCTGCGCCGCGGATAACTGCACGAAGCGGATCCGGCACCACGATGATCGGTACTCGTATTATCTCTTCTAACAGATCAGCAAGTCCAGGAATGAGTGCGCCGCCGCCGGAAAGATATATACCGCGCTGCATTATGTCAGCCAGTACTTCCGGCGGCGTTGCTTCGAGTACCGATCGGACCGCTTCCACGATGCTGTCAACGGAAGGAGCGATGGCGGTCCTGATGTCTGTATCGGTTATTACCACTTCACGTGGTAGGCCAGTCACAACATCTCGTCCGCGCACTACAATCTCCTTAACTTCGTTTTCGTTATGAACGGAAGCTAGTTTGATCTTGGCGTCTTCAGCTGTGCGTTCGCCAACCAATACTTTAAACTGGTCGCGAATATAACTCATTACGGCGGCGTTCAAATGATCTCCTGCGACACGCAGGTTTTTTGAAGCCACAATTCCGCCGTAAGAAATGACGGCGATGTTGGCTGTACCGCCACCGATATCTATGATCATACTACCAACTGCTTGCGCTACCGGTAGTTTGGCACCAATTGCCGCCGCCATCGGTTCTTCGATTAAGAACACTTCCCTTGCACCAGCGTTCTTGGCAGCATCGCGCGCGGCGCGCATTTCAACATTGGTAATGCCTGAAGGAACACCGATTAAAATGCGGGGCGCAAAGAAAGAACGTGATTCTCCACGCGCTTTGTTTATTAAGTAAGTGAGCATTTCCTCCGTTACTTCGAAGTCTGAAATAACACCTTCTACAAGTGGACGCACCACTTCGATATGTCCGGGCGTGCGCCCGTACATTGTTTTGGCCGCTTCGCCTACGGCCACTACCTGCCCAGTCTTTTTATTAATCGCAACAATCGTTGGTTCATTTATAACCACACCCTTACCCTTTACGTAAACCAAAGTATTAGCGGTACCAAGATCGATACCGATATCCGTAGAAAAGGATGAAAAGACACTATTAAAAAGACGTGACAATCCCATTGCCGGTAATATTACTATGTTAAAGGCAAAATCTCCAAAAAGTACCTGTACGATGGGTACTAGGGCAAAGACAAATTTTTACCTATTCCCCCACCTCCTGTAAGTTCTCACCAACCAGTTTTTTGATATAAAGTCTAAGGTCAGATCTATTTCTTCGATTGCTCTGGTTGTATTGGGTTGGTTTTTCCATTGTTCTTTCAAACCTATAAGAATTCTCCTTGTTACTGGATAATAGTTAGTAAAATTCCGGAGTTCAAAAACAATCGCAATTTGTCTATCTAGTTTAATTATTCGGTCTGGATTGCGAGTCTCGTTCACTAGTTCATCAATTTGTTCGTGATAGGTTTTGAAACGTTTGTCCTTTAAATACTCTCGTAACTTAATTAAAGCCCAGAAACCAGTCGCAAATGCTATTAAAACTCCAATTGCCCCAGAATTATCGTTAAGAAATAATAGTAATTCCTTCATATCTTATTTACCTGATAAATACTGATATATACAGCAGTATGTTGTCGCACATTTTTATCAATTTAAGTATTCGAATCGTTGTCGAAGTCGTTGTAAAGTTCTTCTTCGGTTAGGAGACGGACTTCGCCCGAGGCGCGGGTTACGACTTCAAACTTCCCTTCTTCTTTGGTCTTACGAGACACAACGATGCGATATGGGAGACCGATCAGATCGCTGTCAGCGAATTTTTCTCCAGCGCGAAGATCGCGGTCATCGTAGAGTACTTCTACCCCCTTTTCTTTCAATGACAAGTAGATTCCATCGGTGAAATCCTTCACTTCAGCATCGTCACTGTTTAATCCAACGAGATGTACTTTGAATGGAGCGACTGCTTCTGGCCAGACAATACCTTTTTCGTCAGCAAATTTTTCTACCAATACACCAACCAATCTTGTGATGCCGATGCCGTAAGAACCCATCCATACTGGTATGCTTTCACCATCCTTATTCTTGACCATAAGCCCTAGATCTTCGGCTTTCTGCTGTCCGAAGTTGAAGATATTTCCAACTTCTGCGGTTTTGGTTTCAGTCAATTCTTCGCGGGTAATGCCTAGGCTTTCCAAAGTCTCATCATTCAAAACCTCTTCGTTGATGGCGATTCCCTTCTCTTTGTTGATATAGGTAATATCCTCCCCGGCTTCACAAATAGTTTGGAATTCGTGGCTGAACTTAGTGAATGCTCCACCGGCGGCAAATGTCACAAAAGTATCATCGCCAATACCCAGTCTCTCAAAGACTTTCATATATGCGGGCTTGGTAGATTCGTAGTAAGTGAGGTGTGATTCTTCGTCGGCGCAGAAAGAATACATATCTTTCATTACAAATTCGCGACCACGCATCACGCCGCTTTTGGCGCGCATTTCATTTCGCAGTTTGGTCTGGAATTGATAGACGGAAATCGGCAGGTCTTTATAGCTAGAGATGTAGCCTTTCATCATTTCGCCGATCGGTTCTTCGTGGCTCCAACCAAAACCAACTTCCCCACCTGCTTTCAAGCTAGACTTGAACCAAACGTCTACCACTTCGTCATCCCAACGACCGGTAGATTCCCACAACTCTTTGCGTTGCAAGGCGGTCATTATCAGCTCTTGTCCGGCGATCGCGTTCATTTCTTCGCGGACGATCTGCTTAATCTTTTCCACTACACGTAAACCAAGTGGCAAATAGCTGTAGACACCCGCCATTTCTTTAGCGATATAGCCGGCACGGATCAAAAGCTGGGCATTTTTTGCAGCTTCATCGGCAGGAGCTTCCTTGCGTGTTTTTGTGAAAAGTTGAGACTGTCTCATACGAGCTTGACTATATCATTATAAGTAACGGCAATCATTAGGATGATCAATAGCGAGAAACCAACGAAGTTTACGCGAGACATCCAGACCGGATCAAGTGGTCGGCGTAATATCGCTTCTGCCACCACAAAAAGCAAGCGACCACCGTCTAAGGCTGGTATAGGTAGCAGGTTGATAACAGCAAGGTTGAGAGAAATCATCGCGGTGAAAACGAGCAATGAAACTATTCCAAATTCAGCTGCGTCTCCAACTAAACTTGCGATACCGATTGGTCCCGCCACTTGTGATAGATCAGCGGAGAAAGTAAAAGCTGAAGCAAGTAGTGAGAAAATGCCGACAGTAATAGCGATCAAGGAATCCCATGTTCGTACGGTGGCGCTCGTTGCAGCTTCTAGCGGACCTTCTTTCACAACTTTGACCGGCGCGGTAGAGAGTCCAATAATGGCCCTCTCGGAGTCACCTTCCACAAGGCCTCGGCTAGGAGTAAGTGTCACCGTTTTTATTTCGTCGCGGTAATTGTAGGTGAGAGTGATCTCTTCGTCTTGATGACTAGTCACAAACTCAGTTAAGTCTGCTGGTGTGTGCAACTCACGCACATCACTATCTACGGCCACTTCTGTGATGCTGGCTCCAAGCGGAACAGCAGCCGATTCGGCGGGGCTTCCCTTTGCTACTTCGATCACAGTTAAATCAGCTGGCTCCCCAGGAGTTGCTAAAGTAGGTTGTCCAATCATCCCGACTGCAAAAAAGATTAGCCACGCCGTCAGGATGTTCATTGTCACACCAGCCACAAGCACGATTGCTTGATGGAGGCGTGGGCGCGAAGAAAAACTCCGTGCCTTGTCCTCTGCTGGTATTTCGTCCACACCGTTCTCGCCAAGTATTTTTACGAAACCGCCAATTGGAAGAAGGTTAAATGAAAAAACAGTTTCGCCACGCCGCCAAGAAAATAGTCGCGGGGGAAAACCGATTGCAAACTCCTCCACCTTCATTTTGGTCCATTTAGCGGTCAGGAAGTGTCCGAGTTCGTGTACCAGAATGAGAACAAACAGTACCGCTAAAAATAAAGTAACATTCATAAATAATCACAAGAATAAACCGCTATTTATTGGCTTATCTCTTTCTCTTTTTCTACAAACAGAGTTTCTAGTTTTTTGTTGGCCTCATCAATGTGTTTTTGCACGTTGTCGCGTTCTCTGCGGCCCTCGTCTTCTCCAGTTTCTTTGGCTTTGATTCTGGAGTCGATTGATTTCATTACTTCATCTCGTCCGTTTCGAACTCGCACTCGTGCTTCTTCAAGTTTTTGTTTTGCCAGCTTCAGCAGTTGTTCACGCCGTTCGCCGGTTAGTTCTGGGAAAGTGATACGAAGTCCAGAAGAGTCTGTCACTACACCAACACCTAAGTCGGCATCAATGATCGCCCTCTCGATAGCAGAAATAGAATCAGTATCCCAAGGTGCCACTCGAAGAGTACGAGCGTTTTCAATACCAACTGATCCAACTTGGTTGATTGGGACCTTAACCCCGTAGTTGTCTACCTTAATGTTGTCTAAGAAGCCAGGAGCAGCTTGTCCGGTTCTAATACCGGAATATTCACCCCGCAACCAATCTACTGTCGCCTGTAGTTTTTTTGTTAAGTCATCCATAAAGTAATCAAATTAAATCTAATAAAGGTTATAAAATCCAAATTATTTTGTCGGCAAGGAAAGGGCTAGTTCTTCAAGCAGCATTTTCTGCCCTGCTCCCCGATTATACACATATCGGGAGGCCAATAACAACGCCCTTTTGGCCGATGGAACGCCATCAAAAACGTGCTGACCCAATGAGGTTACCAATGCTCGTAATGCCTCGGGGTCGCGTTTATTTTCTGTTGCAATGAACTCCAACCGTTCCTTATATGACATCTGGAGGAAGTTATCTGTCACTGCGTTCTCTTTTATGGGTGCGCGCGTCAGTTCAGTGAAGCGGGAACGCAGTGTGGGTATAAGACGTGATTCGTGCGGCAAGATCAGGAAAAACTCAGTCCTTTCCGGCGGCTCTTCAAAGAGTTTAAGTAAAGCGTTTTGTGCCTCCAGCTCAATCGCTCCAGTAACTATCACGAAAGTTAGCAACTCACGTGCGACTGGGATGCGCATACTTTCCTCCTTGAGACGGCGTGCCTGATCAATGCCAAGTTTAGGTACTATGAGGTGGCGAATGTCAGCTCCACTGAAACGAAGTTCTTCAGGCAGAGCCGAATTCACCAGAGAATCAGCAATTAGTAGATGAGCACGAGCGTTCATTAGCTCATTTTATCATGTCTTGCTCTCTTGGTCTGGCTGACGAGGATCTCGTGGTCTTCCTAAAATGTGAAGAATCACTCGACGTAGGTAATGTTCGAAGGACTCGCCCATATCGTGCACTATCCCCTGTTCATAGCGCCAACCATTCATATAATCAGCCAGAGTCTGTTTAACTTCAGGCGTTGCTCCTTCAAATCGTCCGGCCACTACTGCTGCCATTGATAGGTTGGCAATTGCTTTGTATAGAGGGTGGTCCATTCCGGTTGGTCCTGTGCCAAACCAACCACTGCCGTGAAATAGTTTCCACTCATATAATAGTTGTTTAAGTCCGGCTGTGACTTTCTCACTTTGCAGGTCAGTGATTGGTTTTTTGGCTTCGTTTTCTTGATCAACGGATTTTTTGCGTAAAGTTTCAATCTGTTCAGGTAAGGCGGTAATTGTAGAAACTGGCGAAAGTTTATGCGGATTAGTAGTGTCTGCTGGTTTCTTCAACTCAGCTGTTTTTACTGTCAGTTTTTGATGCTCAGTCTTATGAATCGGGTTTGTTGCTGGCGAAACAGATTGAAGTTTGGCAACAATTGCGCTGGCCTGCTTGTCTTTTTGAATCAAGCTGGTTAAAAGCGCCGAGTTTCTAGTTTCTGGTTTGTCAGCCGGCTTTTGAGGTGGTGTTACCGGTCGTGGCACTTCCTTCACAGCAGGTTGTTCGGGGATTGGTGGTTTTGGGGTTTCTTTTTTAGGAAGACTTCCCTTGGCCAACAAATCATTTACTTTTTTGTAGACATCTTCCAAATGAGCGAGGGCTTCTTTTGCTGAACCATCACCAGATGAAGCGCTTTTCATTGCGTTCAGTAAGGCTGACATATACTCGCGTCCAATAACCTCATCGGTGCTGATCAGGTTTACTGGATTACCAACTCGCTGATTGATGTCGTGTTTAATTTCGTTGATCCGATCTTTGGCGCTTGTGTTCGGCGAAGAAACCGGCTCAGCTTTTACAACTACTTCAGGTGGTTTTGTCTGTGGAGGTGGTATCTCGGGTGCTTTTGCTGTATCCACCGGCGTGGATTTGTGAGACTCGTTTGAAATCGGTGGCGCAACCTCTCTTTGTGGTTCTGGCTGCTTTTGCTCCGGCGCTTTTGTTGCTGTTGATGTTGATGTAAAAACTGGTACAGGTCTAACTCGTCCAGATAGGGTTACTTTATTAGTGCTGTCATCTCTAGAGGTTACTGGCGCGGCAGATACAGGTACTGGTTTAGGCTCTGGAACAGCAGGGGCCAGTTTTATAGTGATCTCATTTTTTAGCTTCAAGCGCCTAGCTTCGTCAGTTGTGCCAGCGTAATCCAAAATTAAATCGCGTATAGCAGCCTTCTCTTCAATTTTTAAGGCAGAATTACGAACCGAAACCAAGGCACCGAGTAGTTTTTCCTCGGTCGCAAAAATGTCATCAGCTATTAAAGGAGCAGACGGGTTCATATTGCTTTAATTGTACCACCAGCCCGTTTTTTAGACGGGTAATTTTGTGAATAGTTGGCGTACTTGTGGCAAAGATTTATTACCGTTTGGTAATGATTGTCTTTTTGTAAGTATCCAAGTGATCGAGCGCGATACCTGTTCCTTTAACGACACAAAAAAGCGCTTGGTCGGCCAATATTGCTTTAACACCGGTGCGGCGACGGATCAGTTCAGGAAAATTTCGAAGTTGTGAAGTACCCCCAGTCATAATGATTCCCCCGTTCATAATATCGGAAGCTAGTTCTGGTGGCGTCTCTTGAAAAACATCTTTGACCGCCTTCACCATATCGCGCAGTTCTTTGCCGATTGCCCGTACAATTTCATTGGTTTTGATTTCAGTCACCCGCGGCAGGCCGGTTACGATGTCGATACCGCGCACTTCCATAGTGAGCTCTTCTTCCAAAGGCAAGGCTGAGCCAATGGTTATCTTCACTTCTTCTGCAGTTTTTTCTCCGATGGATAGATTGCGGGTCTTCTTCACATAATCAATGATTGCCTCATCGATACGGTTGCCGGCACACTTAACGGAGTTGGAGGCCACAATACCGCCGAGACTAATTACCGCGACATCGATCGTGCCGCCGCCGATGTCTGCAATCATATGACCACGTGGTTCATGAATCGGAATACCAGCACCGATGGCGGCGAGAATTGGTTCTTTCACAACGTAAGCATTTTTTGCACCAGCTTTAATAGCGGCCTCAATAACAGCTCGACGCTCGGTAGAAGTAACTCCAGCTGGTACTGAAATCAAAACTTCCGGTCGAAAAAAATTAAAACGATTCAGGGCTTGTCTTATAAAATGACGAAGCATTATTTCGGTCACGCGATAGTCGGCAATCACGCCGTTTTTGAGAGGACGGTAAGCGTGCACGTTGTCTGGTGTTCGTCCGATCATTTCCTTGGCGACACTACCTACTGCCAAAACTTGATTGTCGCTTGAGAGCGCAACTACTGATGGCTCATTTAAAACTATTCCGATACCAGGTACGAAGACCAAGATGCTGGTTGTTCCCAGGTCGATACCCAATTTAGGAGAAAAACGCGACAACATAAAAATTAGAGAAATATTAACATGTTGCGGTCTCGAGTGGGATATAGCGCGTATGCTATACTCAGAAATGTATGACACATAACATAGGAAAACAAATTGCTGACCTACGGGAAGCGGCGGGGATGACACAAGTGATGCTTGCTAAGAAGTTGAAGACTACACAAAGTGCAGTCGCCAGACTCGAAGCTGGAGGACAGAATCTTAGTACAGATACATTAAAAAAACTCTCCCGCGCCCTAGGTCGTAATTTGTTGACCTTGTCTCCTGGTAGTCTGAGTTTGTCGATCGAAGGCGGCACCCCCCTTTCGGGCACAATAGAAACCAATACTTCTAAGAATGGTGCAGTCGCCCTGCTTTGTGCTTCCTTATTAAATCGCGGTAAGACCACTCTACATCGAATGCCGCGCATTGAAGAAGTACACCGCATCATCGAAGTGCTTGAATCAATCGGTATTGCCATAACTTGGAAAGGAACTTCAGTAATTATAGAAACACCAGCCGAATTTAGTTTGGACAAGATTGATAAAGTGGCGGCGGCGAAAACCCGTAGCATCATTATGTTTATTGGTCCGTTGATTCACCGTATGCGGGCTTTTTCCTTACCGCAATCAGGCGGATGCAAACTCGGCAGTCGTACTGTCCGCCCGCACTTCTTTGCGCTCGAGAAATTTGGAGTATCTATTGATACAACAGATGATGCTTACAAAGTTAAGGTGAAACCAAAAAAGGCTGGTGAAATTGTTTTGTATGAGTCAGGTGATACTGTTACCGAAAATGCCCTTTTGGCCGCCGCGCTTACTTCAGGCGAAACTATTCTCAAGTACGCTTCGGCCAATTATATGGTGCAAGAACTTTGTGCTTTTCTAGAAGTTTGCGGCGTTAAGATCGAAGGAGTTGGCACTACTACTCTAAAAATAACCGGTACAGAAACGATCGACGCGGACATTGAGTACACTTTGTCCGAAGACCCGACTGACAGTATGTTCTTTATCGCGGCAGCTATCGTGACTAATTCTGCCATTACGATTACTCGTTGCCCGATTGACTTCCTTGAACTTGAATTGTTGGTGCTCGAGAAAATGGGCTTCCGTTTTGAAAAGAGTAAGCCGTATCTGTCAGAGAATGGTCAAACTCGTCTAGTTGATATTAAAACTAAACCCTCGAAGCTTGTTGCTCCACCAGAAAAAGTGCATTCACGTCCTTATCCAGGACTCAATGCAGACAATCTCCCTTTCTTTGCTGTGATTGCGACGCAGGCAGAAGGTCAAACATTGATTCATGATTGGATGTATGAAAAACGTGCTCTTTACTTCACTGAACTAGACAAGTTGGGTGCTGACACGCTTTTGGCTGATCCGCATCGTATCTATATAAACGGCAAGACAAAGTTGCGTGGTGCTGAGTTGGTGTGTCCACCGGCATTGCGGCCAGCGACTATTCTTTTGATCGCTATGCTGGGAGCCACTGGTCATTCTGTATTACGCAATATCTATTCGATCAACCGCGGGTATGAAAAGCTAGTGGAGCGACTAGGTAGTCTAGGCGCAAAAGTGTCTTATTTGGAGGAGTTTTAAGACTGACGAAAAACAC
>MFKO01000002.1:208859-232369 GCA_001779595.1 Candidatus Kaiserbacteria bacterium RIFCSPHIGHO2_01_FULL_46_22 | reverse complement strand
TGCCCCGCCGTGTTTTTCTCTTTCCCCTTCCAACTTTCCTCTTTTAACTTTAAACTGTCGATAATGTTCGTGATAGAAGTTATTCCGCTAGCGCGCGGCACTCACAGCGGGACGCTTACTTATTACTCTTCCGTCGCTTACCCGATCGGTTCGCTATTGTCTATTCCGGTGAGACAAAAAGAGATACGAGCCTTAGTTACAAAAGTCGAACCTCTGTCAGCCGCCAAAACAGCAGTGCGGGCCGCTACTTTTACCTTACGTCGTCTGCCGGAACAATCAAACGTTGGCACAGTCCCGTCTTCTTTGGTGAAAACTGCGCTGGCACTTTCTCGCGAATTACCTGCAACGCTTGGTTCTATTTTATATTCGTTACTACCAGTAGAAATTCGCGAGAACAGAGCGGTGTATGACTCGGTTGAACATCCGACTGCCGCTTCGGAAATACCAGAGGTGACTGTTCTTACTGCACCGCTTCAAGATCGTCTTGATACTTATCGACGCCGCATAAGAGAAGCGTTTGCGCATCGTGGTTCTGTATTGGTAGTGGTGCCGACAAGTGCATATTTGGAACGCTTGTCAGACTCTTTGTCCTACGGCATCAGCGAACGAGTGGTCATTTTCTCTCCGGCTTTTTCAGTAAAAAAGATTGCCCGCGCTTATCAGGAGCTTAGTGACCTTTCTACTTCAAAACTTATCATTACAACTCCAGCCCATGCTTTCGTAGATCGACATGACATCATCGAAATTATTATTGATCAGTCACGTAGTCCGCATTACAAAACCCGGGTTCGTCCTTATATCGACATTCGTGAGGCACTGAAGAAACTTGCGGCACAAACTGGTCGTCGACTCTTACTCGGTGACATCCTCCCCTCGCCTGAAGATGAATGGAAACGACGCAATGAAATTTATGAAACTGAAGGAGAGACACCAAGACGACTCAACTTTGACAGCCGTTTCAAAGTCGTGAAGCAAAAAGACAAACCGACTGGAGACACACCTTTCCGTTTGTTTAGTACAGAGTTAGAGACGGCAATAGAAAAGACTATCGCCAACAAAGGTCGGGCTTTTCTCTATTCGGCTCGTCGGGGCTTGGCTCCGGTAGTGGCTTGTGCAGATTGCGGATATATTTTCCGTTGCCCTGACTCCGGCACACCTTACTCACTATTTCGTACCACCGAAAACAATGAAGAAAAACGTTGGTTTCTTTCTTCAACTTCTGGTCGAAGAATTAAGGCGGCCGAGACTTGTCCGATGTGTAGCTCATGGCGCTTGCGTGAACGAGGTATTGGTATTCAGCAAATCTATGATGAATTGTTGCAGAGCTTCGATGCAGATCGGATAGTTTTATTTGATCACACCACTGCCAAAACACCTCGCCGAGCGGCCGAGTTAGTTTATGATTTTTATGACAAGAAAGGTGGCATATTGCTTGGTACAGCAATGGCTTTGCCGTTTTTAGAGGAACCAGTTGATTTGTCAGTTATTGTTTCGGCTGATGCTGCGCGCGCGATCCCTACCTGGCGTGCTGATGAGGAATTTTTCGCATTGCTTTTGGCTTTGCGTGAAATCACGACTGACACTGTGATGGTTCAGACCAGAACTGAAGTTGACGATATTTTAGAGTATGCAAAGACTGGTCAAATCGAACCTTTTTTTAATGATGAATTGGAATTAAGAAAAGCACTCAACTACCCGCCGTTTAGCAATTTTGTTCACCTGACCATCAGTGGCCCTACTGAAACTTTGCGACCTCTCGAGGCAGAGTTGGTCAATCTTTTGCAAAACTGGTCGATCGCCTTTTATTCTGCGCCGGAATCACAAAGGAGCCAGACTGTTCGGTATGGATTGATAAAAATATCAGCCGATTCTTGGCCAGACGCACGATTGATGGATGTCCTACGCACCCTTCCTCCAAATGTTCGGATTGAGATCAATCCAGCAAAGATAGTTTAAATAGAGGCGTTTTTAGGTTAAAATGCATAAAATGAGCGCTAAACTGGTAGCAGAAAATCATAGTGCTTTGCACGCAATTTCCGAGGAAGTAACACCTGAAGAGTTTGCCGACGGCACCGTTAAAAAACTAGTTAGCAAAATGCGTGAAGCTCTGCGTACTTATAACGCCGAGGGTTTTGTTGGAGTAGCAATAGCAGCCCCACAAATCGGAGTGGCCAAACGAGTCTTTTTGGTCGAGGATCAAAGCAAGGAACGTGACGATTCTCTGCCGTCTCTGGTTGCAATCAATCCGACGCTAGTAAAGTTGTCTAGAACCAGTACTCTACTTGGAGAAGGATGTCTTTCTGTGCCGGAACGTTACGGTGCGGTTAAACGTCATACCAAAGTCACCTTACGCGCGCTTGACGAAAAAGGTGAAGAATATGAACGTGGTGCCGCTGGTCTCTTGGCGCAAATCTTTCAACACGAGTGCGATCATCTCGACGGTACATTATTTATCGATCGCGCTGAAAAAGTTTGGCACAAGGAAGATCTAGATGACGTTACTCTAAGCGAGGCGAAGTAGTTATGAAATTTGTTTTCTTTGGCACCCCGAATGTAGCAAGCGAAACACTTGCACATTTACTAAAGAACAACCTCATTCCGTCATTGGTTGTTACAAATCCCGATCGCCCACGCGGCCGAGGTCAGCAACTTTCTTCGTCACCGGTTAAGGAGTTGGCCTTGGCACATCATCTGCCAGTCATTACACCTGATCGTCTCGACGAGGAATTTCTAGCAACTGTTAAAGCAGTCGATGCAGACTACGCTGTGGTGGTGGCTTACGGCAAAATCTTTTCCGAAGAATTGATCAATCTTTTTCCTAAAGGAGTGGTCAATGTTCACTATTCCCTGCTGCCAAAATATCGTGGAGCTGCGCCGCTCGAAGCCGCCCTTTTAAATGATGACGAGGAGACTGGTGTTACTTTACAAAAGATGACCAAAGAACTTGATGCGGGTGACATCATTGCTGCAATCTCGATGCCGATCAAGTCAGACGACACAGCGCTTTCACTGCGTCCGCAAATGATTACACTTGGTGCGGAACTGTTGGTGTCTAGTCTGTTACGCTATTTTGGAGGAGAACTGGAAACATATCCTCAAGATCATACATCAGCAACCTTTGCACCAAAGCGTAGCAAGGCAGACGGTGAGCTTGATTTATCTTTATCAGGACAGGAAAACTGGCGAAAGTTTCGCGCTTTTAATGATTCGATCGGCACTTATTTCTTTAAGGACGGTAAACGTTACAAGGTGACATCGGCACACCTAAACGAAAACGGGCAATTTATAATCGAGCGTGTAATTCCAGAAGGTAAAAACGAAATGGAATACAAGGTAAACTAAAAATACACTCCGACATTATCTGTCGAAGTGTATTTTATATCGCCCAGTTTCATCGTAGTGCCAGCTCCCGTTTATAACTAAACGGTGTTCGCACACTCTCTCCACGGCTTAGGGACCGACGCAGATATTCTCGTACACCAGACAAGGCGCGTGCCAAGTAGTGTCCGTTACCAACAGCCATATAGGTACCCTGACTGGTTACCAATTTAGCTGACACACAGAACATATCGTCACCGAGAGAACTTTCAATGCGTCTCACGATTACCTCCATTTGAATGTTGCGTTCGCCTGCAAGCAGGCGTCCAAGCGGCGCGAGTTTTTGCTCGATCAACGCTTGACGTTCTTGGCTAAGCTCTAGGTTCGTTGCACTTGCGCTAATATTTGGCATAACCATACGCAAGGCAATTATGATGAGATCGTCCTGTTTATCGACCGAGGACAAATCCCGACTGGTAAACCACGATTAATGTTAATTAGAAAAATTTTACTCCTGTTGTTTAGGTTATTTATGATAGAAAATAATTTTTCGAGTGAGTCAATACTTGGAAAAATTATTTGCTATCTATTCAAAGCCTTAACCTCCCCACTGCATCATTTCTTTGACTCGTCGTGCTCCTCTTTTCCACAACGCTTCACGCTTTCCTCGCTCACTTTCCAGTCTGTGCTCGATGTCTGATTTGACTTCGTCAATTGCTCTCTCAAAAGTTTCTGACGTAGCCTCAGCTCGGAATAATTTACCGGACACTTCGAGGTTGATCTCTACACGAAAAATATTTCCTTGCTGATGGTGATTGGTGATTCGTTCAAACTCTAAGTCGCATACCGCAGGACTGTCACCGAAATATTTATCAAGCGCTGCTAGTTTATGTTCAGCGATGTTTTTTAATTGGTCTGACACTTCAGCGTTGGTAATTTTGAAGTTGATCATCGGAAATGACATATGCATTGCTTAACCTTTTTCTATTAAAACGTCGAACACTTTACTCGGAGAACGGTGACCTGCTACGAGCCGGACTGTGCCATTAGATAGACCAAGAGTTTCTTGTAATAAGTCACGAGCCCGCTTGTTGGCCAGGTTTCGTTCTGCTGGTTCCCTTATTTCCATACGGTACATAGTGTCACTCTCTTTCAAAATGCTCTCCCGCTTAGCTCCAGGAGTAACTTTGACTTTAATGTACATAGTGAGTCTTTAGGTATTCAATAATATCTGCCGATTCGTACATCGAGACTCCTGCCGTCTCATCGATAAGATATGGTACTTGCCGCTTACCACCCAGTGCTATGAGTTCAGTGGCTACAGAGGCTTCTCTCGAAATGTCTTTTGTATGGACAGAAAGTTCGTGTTCAGAAATGAAACGCAACACCCTTTCGCAATAATGGCAGAAGGGTTGTAGGTATAGAGTTAGCATATTTACTCGAGGGTTTCCGTTGGGCTCATATCCGTTGGTGCCTCAGCACGTTCGAAGAGTAGGTAGGCACCGATCAGCACAATAAGGAAAGCTAGTCCAAGTAATGCGTAGGCACTTCTCATATCCTAAAATTATAGCACCATCCTAAATTATCGCTGGCAACCAGGACAATAATGTGTCCCCCGCCCGGCTACCCTAGTCTTTTTGATAATTGTGCCACAACGATAGCAAGGCAGCCCTTGTCTGCCGAATACCTGGAGGTGCGCCGAGTGATTTCCCTTTTTTCCTTCTGCATCTACGAAGTGTTGGAACGTGGTACCACCGTTTTTGATAGCTTCTTCCAGGATAATCTTTGCTCCGCCGGCCAGCTTCGCGGCCTCTACTCGGGTTAGTTTATTTGCCTGCCGAGTAGGTTTTATGCCAGCATAAAAAAGCGCTTCATCAACATAAATATTCCCCAACCCGGCGACAAAGGTTTGGTCCAACAACACTGCTTTGATACTACTTTTTCGCTTCTTCAATGAATCTGCGAATTGTTCGGGATCGAAATCTGCTGCGATTGGTTCTGGTCCAAATCGTGCTCGTGTTTCTTGTAAGCTTTTTTCATTGGCAAGTCGCAAATAGCCAAAGAGACGCATATCATTGAAATAGAGTGTTCCACCGTCTTCTAAATGAAAAGCAACTCTGGTGTGTCGGCCAGGAAACTGGATGGTGTCGGCGGCGGACACTGCGTGTCCGCCGCCGACTAGCTTCCCTTTTTTATCAACAAAGAAAAACTGTCCGGTCATTTTCAAATGTCCAAGTAGGTATAGGCCTGGCTTGTTGCGAAAAGAAAATATCAGTAATTTACCAATGCGATTGATGTCAGCAAAAGTGAGGCCTTTGAGTTTGCGGCTAAATCCCCCGTCTGCGCCAACAGTTTTTTCATGAAATACTTTGACACGTATGATTTTTCGTCCGGAGAGTTTACTCCAAAGCTGCATTCTTACGGTTTCCACTTCTGG
The DNA here is from genome assembly GCA_001779595.1 of Candidatus Kaiserbacteria bacterium RIFCSPHIGHO2_01_FULL_46_22. Classification (GTDB taxonomy): domain Bacteria; phylum Patescibacteriota; class Minisyncoccia; order Phycocordibacterales; family UBA918; genus OLB19. The sequence goes on along the minus strand of MFKO01000002.1, from coordinate 226,614 downwards.
TAATTCAGGCATAGCTTAGTGATGAGCTTCCTATGTTACGATATTTCTAATGAGTGAAGCAACACCGCTGGCAGATATTAAGGATTTAGCACGTCGTTTGGCACATAGTCCGCGCGAGCGATTGGCTAAATTTCGAACGCTTGATTTGCCGGAACGTAGTGCTGTTTTTAATGAACTATCCCCTGTCCTTCGGCTTTCAATTCTTGAAGAGCTTACGTTTGCTGAGGCAGTCGAGCTGCTCGATTATTTAGACCCTCAGCGTGCCCAATACATACTCGCTCGACTGCCTTCAGCAGCGCGTCGTCGAAAGATCATTACCCGACTCAAAAACGACATGTACGAGAAGGTGGATCACTTTCTGCAATTTCACCCACGATCTACGCTCAGCCTGATTCACCTCAACTATGTTTATCTGGCAGATTCGCTTACGATTGGAGAGACTGCTGGAGTGATTGAGCGACATCTTATAGATACAGGCAAAGTGCCGGTAGTTTTGGTTTCTCAAAATGGTTCTCTGTCGGGAGAAGTACCGCTCGCCACTCTCGTGCGTGAACGAAATTCTGCTAAGTTGAAAAATCATCAACGCGATGTCTTGTACGTCTCTTACAATGAAGACCATCAGAAAGTAATGTCATTGTTTATTGATAATCCGCACAAGAAAGTAGTTGTGTTGGATGGAGATGGTAGCGTGCTCGGGATTATTTATTCTGATGATGTACTTGAACTCTTTGCTGCCCAGCCCGCCACCTCGCTTTATAGCTTTGCGGGCGTGACAGAAAGCGAACGGCCGTTTGATGGTGTGGTGAAGAAGGTAACACATCGATATCGTTGGCTTATTCTAAACTTAGGTACAGCCTTTCTTGCCGCCAGTGTGGTGGCTGCTTTTGAAGATACAATTTCCAGGTATGTATTGATCGCAATGTATATGCCGATAGTGGCAGGTATGGGTGGAAACGCCGCCACTCAGACACTGGCTGTGATGGTGCGAGGCATCTCAATTGGTGAGATTAGTCTTAAGAATTGTGCTCCAGCGGTTTGGAATGAGATCAAAGCGGGATTCATCAACGGTGCCATCACTGGTATGTTGGTCTTTTTAATTGCTCTCATCTTTAATACGGATATTTTGCTCGGAGTAGTAGCCGGGGTGTCCGTAATGGCCTCACTTGTCATTGCTGGGTTCTTTGGGGCGATTGTGCCGCTTGTGCTCAAGCATTTTGGCAAGGACCCAGCTACTTCTGCCACTGTTTTCATTACTACAGCGACCGACGTTTTTGGCTTCCTCTTCTTGCTCGGTATCGCTACGATGTTTCTTTTTTAACTAGGACATTTATATGAAGTCAGATGAACAACTAAAAGCAGAAAACCCAGAACTATACAAAGTGGCACGAGAAGGTGGCACTGAAAAGCCTTTTGCTGGTAAGTACGTAAATGAAAAAAAGTCCGGAATGTATCACTGTGCTGTGTGCGACGCTCCCCTGTTTTCATCAGAGACTAAATTCGAAAGTGGGACTGGTTGGCCGTCTTTTACCGATCCGATGGTAAGAGATGCAGTTGTTCTGCATCAAGACGATACGCACGGGATGCGTCGTACAGAAGTACAGTGTGCTAAGTGTGGTGCACATCTGGGTCATGTTTTTCCTGATGGTCCAGAAAAAAACGGAAAAACCTGCGATCGCTACTGCATAAACAGCGTATCGCTTGAACTAAAACCAAAGAATAATGAATAAAGAAATCACACTAGGAGGTGGATGCTTCTGGGGTTTACAAGAACTCTTTCGTAAACGTCCAGGAGTTGTCGGGACTGAGGTTGGCTACGCTGGTGGGTCGAATGAACGTCCTACCTACGAAAATCATCCGGGGCATGCTGAATCTTTACGTATTACTTACGATCCGTCCCTGACTTCCCTAGCAGAGCTATTGCGTTATTTTTTTCGTATACACGATCCGACTACCAAAGATCGTCAAGGCAACGATGTTGGTACTTCCTATCGATCTGTAATTTTTTATAAAGATGAAGAGGATAAACTCGCGGCAGAGGCAGTAATAAGTGAAGTAGAAGAATCTGAAAAGTGGCCAGACCCCGTCACGACCACGATCGAGCCGCTCAAAAACTATTTTTCCGCCGAAGAGGAACATCAGGAATACTTGCAAAAACATCCACACGGCTACACTTGTCATTTTGAACGATGAAAACTTATCCTCGGTCTGATTAGTTATATTGAAACAACAGACTATGAGTAAATGGCAAGCACGTTTCATTGAACTCTGGTATTTTTTCATCGCCAATTTGCGCGCGAGTTATTTCAGCGCATTCCTACTTTCCGTCTTTCTCGTAACAGAGGTTTTCTCGCCGGCATTTATCAGTCGGTATGATCTGATCTTTTTATCAGCAGTAGCGTATCAGGTTTGTGCATTGGCCCTCCGATACGAAAAGCCACGAGAGTTCTTTGTGATTCTCCTTTTCCATTTGTTAGCAACAGGTATGGAGCTTTTTAAGACACATCCAGCTATCGGTTCGTGGACCTATCCCGGCGTAGGAGGTGCAGTGTTTGCATTTGGTACCGTACCGCTTTTTACTGGCTTCTTGTATTCAGCTATCGGTAGTTATATCTCACGTGCTTTTATTTTCCTCAACCTCACTTACGAGCGTTTCCCTGCCTACTACCACCTTTGGATACTAGCGATTTTAATTTATTTAAATTTTTTCAGCCATCATTTTTTCTACGACATCAGATACTTCCTGTTCGTGTATGTGTTCATCATCTTCGTGAGAACCAGGGTGCGTTTTCGGGTGTACCGAAAAGAACGCACCATGCCGTTTTTATTGACGGCATTTCTGACTGCCTTTTTTGTTTGGATAGCAGAAAACATAAGCACTTTCACGAATATTTGGCTTTATCCGAACCAACTAGAATCCTGGCACTTTGTCTCGTTCGATAAGGTTGGTTCATGGTTTCTTTTGCTTGTCTTAAGTTTCGCGTTGGTTTCTATAATTTATCGGGATAAACTCCGCCGATAAGTTCTTATAAAAATTTTAGCCGCCACTTCGTCGAGAGACGAGATGGCGGCTTTTGTGAGTCGGTGTGACTTTATGTATTTATCCTGTAAAGCCTCCCCCGCGGCTTGTTTGTGTAAGGGTTTAGCGGGTAGGACCACCTAGAGGATATGATTTTGTTTTCCTCCAGTCGTTGCAGGACCGGGTAAGTGGTGCTTGGCCCCGCTCTGATTTCTTTTATGATTTGGTAAGCAGTCAATTCCCTGCTTCCGTAGAGAGTCGTGAGGATTTTCTCCTCGACAGTCTGGCGGGGCATCCAAAGGATTTCCCAAGCAAAGTAAAGAAAACTAAAGAACATAACACTCTCCTCGTTCAGGTCGTTTTATACGAATGCTAATCCAATTAGATACTCTAAGTAATTAGTTGTCAAACAAGGCTTTAGTAAGGTCGTGGTCACGCCGACCTTTATTGACTCAAGTCTTTAAGTGTATATAGTAACCGCTGCGATCGCTCTTTGTCACGAAAGGACACGTCTATGAAGACCGCTTTGATCATTCTCTTCGCAGTGCTACTTGCCTCGTGGGCAAAACTCGCCTCGGCGGAAAACCTTCACCAGAAGTATGGTCCCTCTTGGGACTGTGGCTACATCACGGCCGGCCTGCCGATCTACGATTACTGCAAGCCTTGCGAGGACAAAGGGATGGAGTTCTTCAAGGATTCTGACATCTCCGGACATTGTGTGCCGAAGGAAGGCAGTGCCGAGCAAGAAGTCGAACAGCCACCAGTGGTTGTTCCTAAAAAAGCTCCACCCAAGAAGAAGGTGAGAGTTCAATACACGATCAGGTTTTGCAACAAGGCAGGACCAGAGACAATGTATGTCGCACTTGGCACCAATGACCAACTCGGCGGCGTCATGCGATTCACTCTGCGTGGATGGTACTCAATTCCAACTGGTGTATGTAAGGACCTGGCTGTCAAAGAGTTCGGCAACTACAACGAGATGGTGTTTGCGTACCATGCTCAGGTGGGTCAGCGCTTTTGGCCAGCCAAAGTCTGGCCTGCCGACAGTAATTGGTCTCCTGAAGAATGGTTGAAAAACCGAGCGGCTGAACAGGTCAATTTCTGCGTCGATCCAAGTAAGGCTTTCGAGCGCTACACGGAGCCGCTGGGAAATTGCAGTGCCAACCACCAGCGAGGGTTCGGCATTCTCTGGGTAGAGAAACAAGATGGAGCAAAAATGATCGTGAAGGAGGTCCACGTAAAGTAGCAGCCCTCACATTTGAAAAAACACTAACCCCGCGCAGGCTAAGCGCGGGGTTTTAATATGAAAAGCCGCCCGACAAAAGATGAGGGCGGCTTCGTTTTATAGCGGTCGACGGTGTCAGTTGTCCTTCTCGCATCCCGATCCCGAAGGGTGAGAACCGACCGGGCAGCATCCCCCTTCCGGGTGGCACCAGCCGTTATTGGGACAGTATTGTCCAGTGCCGAGGCAGCAGGTTCCGTTGCTGGGTGCAAACGCCTGTTGTCCACCCCACCACTCGCAGAACTTTCTTGCTTCAGCGATGTTCGCAGAAGCAAACAGCACGCCAGCGAGAATTGCAACAGTCAAAAGAACGTTCTTCACAATATCCTCCTTGTGATTCGTCTGCCATATCACGTACAGACAGCGCATACTTATACAACATTAAAAGCGATCATGCAAACTTAATTATTTCTCGATTTGCACAGTGTGAGCGCGTATGGTGCTTAGCCCGCCGGTCTCTGTGCCGACGGCGTAGTCAATGCCGTTTACACTAAAGGTTCCGTTGATTTCCGCCGCGCGAGATGCAATGACATCAGAATCGTGCACAATGATCGCGTCGTCTTTGATATGTATTTTATTTTTGTTCTTTTCTGTTTTCCCAAATCCTTCCCATTCGAGTGATACGTTCACATCAAATCCGCTGAGATTCTTGGTGAAGTTCAACGTCGCATCTTGAAGCTTTTTTTGCTCAAACTCAGAATCATCAAGCGTAATCACTTCGGCAAAGCTGTAACTTGATCCTATGTCACAAATATTATTAAAAACTCCAAACACAAAGGCTTGGGTCGGTGTAGGCGGAATATTTGAGCTAGTCTTTTCTGTTTCGACGATCGAGACCCCTACAACTACATCATCGCAGCCCTGCTGAGATGAGAAATAGGCTTGGGCTTGTTCTTCTGAATAACTAGTGTTGGTTGTGTCTGCCAAAGTAATGGTGGGCAGTAACGCAAAAAGCGCATAAAGTGTAATGATGTTTTTCATCTGCGCATTTTAGAATCGCGCTGATGAAAAGAGGATGAATATGGAACTCACCCTATGCATTCATCCCCACCACGGTGCCAGTCGTCCAACAAAGTTGTAGCGAGTAGCCACCACTTGGACGGTTGATATTTAGTACGTCGCCGGTGAAAAAGAGGTTCGGATGCAGTTTTGAGCGCATCGTCTTGGTATCCACTTGCGTTAGATCAATACCACCATCGGAAATAACCGCCCAGTCCATTCCCATTGTTCCGTCAACTGTTACAGGCATAGCTTTTAGTAGGTCCACCAAAGTCTGTCTTTCGGCTTTGTTTACGCTGTGGACTTTCTCTTCTAGAAACTCTGTTGGAAGAATTTCGATGAGGCCTTTATCCATGCCTTCGGGAGCAATCTCATTCAAGACATTTTTCACCAACTTGTTTTTGTTACGTTCAAAAGCAGACAGAACACGCTGTTGTAATACGCCTGTCTCAGTGTCTGGATACATATCAATCTTTGCTTCCACTGTGCCGTGTTTATCTAAAAGTTTCTTAACTGAATGAGCCGAGTTCAAAATTAAAGGGCCAGACAATCCAAAGTGAGTAAACAGAATTTTTCCGGTTCGTGAAAATTTGCCGTCTTTCTTAGACAGACTTGATCCAAAAGTGATTTTCATAAATGACAGAGAAGTGCCTGAAAGTTTTTTAACCCACTCGTCATCCACAGTGAGAGGAACGATGTTTGGATTTGGTTCGTGGATTCTGTAGCCTAATTGTTTCAACCACTCTAGTCCTTCACCAGTGGAACCAGTTTCTTGGTGTGACAACCCTCCTGTTGCTAGAACGTATGAGTCGGCAGAATAAGTACCATTGTTAGTTTTTACTCCGGAAATTTGTCCGTCCTTCATTATGAATCCGGATGCTCTAGTAGAGCGTTTAAGCTCTACGTTATTCGTGGTGACATATTTTCGGAGTGCAGCGGTTACGTCCGCAGCCTTTTGAGACTCTGGAAAAGCCCGTTTGCGAGCTTCGACTACAATAGGCAAACCTAGTTCTTCAAAGAATCGCCAAGAGTCTTTCATTCCATGTTGCGAAAAAGGTGAATGCAAAAATTTACTCGCCTCGCCATAGTGTGAGAGCAACTCACGTTCGTCTTCCTCAGCATTTAAAATATTGCATCGTCCGCCACCAGTGATGGATAGCTTTTTGCCTAGGTCTTTATTTTTCTCAATCAAAAGCACTCGCCGCCCTCGTAGGGCGGCTTTGCCGGCGGCCATCATTCCTGATGGACCGCCACCGATTACAATTACATCGTAGTGTGGAATAGAGGACATTGTGTACGAATAATAACACGAATTTAGGTGGTTGTATAGAGTATAACGAAGTGTCACTCTTTCCTTGCGGAAAGAGTGACACTTGCTACTTAACGACTCCTGGGATCAGACGCTTATTGGTCTTTATCCTTGTTTTTCTTTGAGATCATCGGAATAAATGATGTCATAACAATCACTGCACAAGCCACGTAGAGCCATGTGTCGTCACGGCCGTTCATCCACCAGGTTACCCCAAGGAAAGCAAGTGCAGCGATAAGCAATACAGTTGCGATTCCGTATACTTTAGATTTTGTTTTCATATCTTAATATTATTCCAGGGAATGCCGTGGAATGCTATCTGCTCTTCGTCAGAAAAGATGTTAGAACTTTTTGGATAAAAGAAAAAGGTCCTTGAAATTTATCTAAGACCTTGTGTGAAATTTTTTAATTATTTTTTTGTTTTCTCTGACCATCTATGTTGTCTGTCCCCTGTACAGGGACATGGTTCAGCACATCCGGGTGCCTTCCCACATCTTGAACAAAATGGATCTTCCATAGTTAGCCATCCATGTTCTTTTTTACGGCTTGTAGGACATATAGTGGCGGGTCCTCTTCCTGGTTCAAGACCACACTTTCGACAGAACGTAACACCCATCATTTGCTCCTTTTAATAGAGTTGGTTGTGATAACACACTTTGAGAAAGAGTAATATATTATATTGGAATGTCAATGAGTAAGTATCAGAACTTATTTTAACCAATCAAAAACAAAAACACTTTTATAAGGTGACTTTTCGGGCTCCGCGGCAGGAATTTCTCTCTTACAGAGCAGTACACCTTTTGGATTTTCTTTTCACGAGTTCAAGAAAATCTCAAAAGGTCTTCGAATCCTGACGGAAGTGACGCAGGTCACTTCCTCCCGCGGAGCAAATGAAAAATCCCCTTTCGGGGATATCATTTGCTCCCTATGCTGGACAAGTTCAGAACTGCAAATTGGAGGAAAATAAAGAGTGAATTACAGTTTAGTGGTATTTTAGAACTCTTCCCAACTTTAGCACTTCAGAACTAATCTTTATCTCAAAGTAGATTTTATTTTATTAAAAGAGGCAGACATCTTGTTTTTTCTGTCAGGGCTTACTTCATTTGAATGCTTTATAATCTGAATAAGATTTAAGGCATCAATCTTTGCAAGTTTATTTCTATAGATTACTTTGCCGTCTCCTCTCAAGCTCTCTAATGCTGTCTTGTCTATCAGCTTTGGGTCGCTATTTACTACAATCATACTTTCAACATCAAGACAGGTATCATAGTTTGTCTGTTTATCTAAGAAAACTGCTTGGGAGAGCAAGCCGTGGGCAGAAATAGCAGTTTTAGCTTTTTCTTTACTAAAATGTTTTAAAAAGTCCTTGTCCCCTCTTGATAAGCAGTCATTAAAGAAAGCAAGTATATCTTTGAATACAGCATAAACACGAGAAGTGATAATGTAGTACATCACTTCTGTTTGACCTTGTTTAGTCGCCTCTCCTACAACCACAATAAAATGCCCGTCAGGAGCATTTCTTGCATCAAGTATGTCGCCAAAATCGTAGTCCATTTACTTGCCTGAGTATGTAGGCAAGATTTTTGAAACATCCAATCCGTCAGCGAGACCATAATCAATCACTGAAAAATCGCTTGTAGAAAGCCACGGTTTCTCACGGTGTGTCTGATTTGATAGCGTCTTTGACTTCGTATCTTTGAAAGTTTCTGCAATACACTTTACTAACTCAATCTCTGAGTTTGAAAGTTTCCTAAGATTGTACTCTTTGCCTTTACTGATAATACGTGTTCCGTTACCGTCTGCATCTCGCTCAAGTTTGATGTAGGGCGATAGTTGAGATTTGAACTCTTTTCCGAGGATGTTTTCTACGGACAAAAGGTCGATACTGTTTTTGATTGCTGAAGGAACTGGTCCATATGGCATTTTGAAATACACATCATTTGTAACAGAAGCACCTCTTGTTCTGTAAGAGATAAAATCAAGGTAGTAGAAAAGCTTCAAGAGCTTAGTTACATAAAGCTCCTTTGTATTCTCGGCGAAATATGATGCGATAATAGCGACTTTCTCAAAGTCAATTTTCATAATCTTCAGTATACAGTTAACTTTTCTAGTTAGCAAAAAGGAATTATTGATAACAAATGTTAACTAAAGTAAAGTATAGGTATGTTTGATATTCTCAAGCTACCTAGCAAATACTACTTTAACGAAGACACAATAAAGAGTGGCAACTATATTGATGATGGTTCGCTTCTTGTTTATTACAAACTGATGCAAGGTTGGTTTAGCGGAAAAGATACTACTCTGAGTTTCTTGTGGGGTGGTCCTGTTGAATGGAGCAGTAAAGACTTAGTGAGCTATCTACTAAAACTTTCAAGAGAATATAGTCTAAAAATAGAAAATATTGAGGTTATTTGGGGTGCAATAGAGGACGAGTATGAAAAAACTCTTATTGATACCGATAAGAATATTTTACCTGAATACGAAGCAGAGTTCTTGATTTACTTTCAGAAACAGGATGAATACAACAAGCAAGTTGAGGCAGGTAAAATTGATAAAAAGGACATACATACTTGGTTTGAGAAAGTTCAAAAGTATAACCCAAAGCATTTTGAAGGTTCTTACAAGTGGGCTTTGGACCAACTAAAGGATAATTCAGGAAGCGAATTTGCTAAGCTTTTTAACAGACTGAAAATAGGACAAGCTACTGCAGATGATATTGAGATGGTACTGATTTACGCAAGTAGAACCTTACCGTACGTAGTAAATATGGAAGATAGCGAGCAGGTAGAAGCACAACACTCTAAAGAGTTAATGAGTTATGTACTAAGTTACCTATCCTTCTCAATCGTAACTACTGAGGATGATAGACAAAAAATTAAAGATGATATTTCTGAATACTTGGATTTGTTTATTGAAGATAAGTTAAATCACGGAAGAGAGAAAGTAAGAATACAAGATACATCTATAACGTATCCAAGTAATATATTAAATTTCAATGCTCACAAAGAAATCTTCTCGGACTATCTAAAAGATATGCTAAGCAAGTACGGAAACAATTTTCGAATAATAAATAAGTTTGAAGACGAGTTTCCTTATGATGATAATGGGCTTGCACCAGATGAGATGAAAGAGCGATATAGAACTAAAGACTTTTTATTTGTTCATTGTGTCTTAGCTTTCAAAAAACTTGGTTTGATAAGGATGCAAGGAATAAGCACCAATTGGGATGCTCTAGATGTTAAACCTCTAGCTTACGAGTCTCAGATTGAAGTTTTACCTTCTTTCTTGGGTAATCAAGTCTCCGATAAATTGAACTTTGATACCGACAAGTCTCGTTTATATGTGAAAGGAAATGAAATAAAGATTAAAAAGTTTGGTGATGAATATCATACTCTAAGGATTATTTTCGAAGACCCTGATGAACTTTCAAAAGAATGGTTCTTCTCTGAAATTAGAGAGAAAATTGATGAAAGTATCATAGATGACAAGAAGTATTACAATGCAATTTATCAAATTGGATTAAAGCTAAAAGCAAACGGTATTGATAATTTCTTTATAAGAACCAAACAGTCAGTAAAAATAGACTCAAAATATCTGTCTTAGAATTGTCTTAAGTTAACTCAAGACAACATATAAGTAACCTGTGAGCATAACCTCTCAGGTTATTTTTATGCAGGAACTTAATCAACAAAACAATAAGCGAGAGAAAGTTTCACTTCAGGAACTCTCTTTTGATGAAAGACAAAGGCTGGTCGGTGCTTTTGTGTGGCTTGTTGAGCAAGATAAAAAACAAAATCCTGCACTTTATCAGCGTAAGAGTGAAAAGAATGATAGACACAGTATGTCTGCTAATACCTAAGGAGAAGATGCGATTTCTGACAGATGTATCAAGTTGGGAATTATATTCAAAGACGGACCAATATCAGAAGTTTGTTCGTAATCCAAGCAAGATGGAAAAAGATACTGGTAAGTACTTTCCTAGACTGACTGGATACAAAAGAAAGTTCTCTCAGGATGCAAACGTAAGGATTGAGTTTTCATTACCAAAACTCGTTTACCTTAACAATCTTGATGAGCTTGAAGATAAAGATTTTCCAGCGGTCCTGAATACATTACAAGAACGATTAGTTGAAATGGGAGTAATACTGACAAAAACAGTCATAGAAAATGCTTCTGTAAGTTCAGTCCATTTCTCTAAGAACATATCTCTGAGAGATGGATATACTGTCAGTCATATTATCTCAGAAATAAGCAAAATTGATTTAAGAAAGAGTTTTGATTTTGCAAAAACAAGGTTCGTCAATAACGGTCAAAGTCTCTATGCTCACACGACCACTCATCAGTTTGTTGTCTACGATAAAGTTGCTGACTTAAGTAAGGATAAGAAGCGAGCAATAGACAAGGACCAGACTTTGTACCAAAGAAGTCTCTTTGAGGATTTGAATGTTAATAATGGTCCTAGGGAAATTGTCCGCTTTGAGGTGCGACTGAACCACAAGCAGAAGATGAATAAAGTAATTGAAGATGTCGGATACAGTAAAAATCCTTCTTTCAAAGAAGTGTTCTGTACTGACCTAAGTAAGAAAGTAGTTCTTAGCTACTGGGAAAAGATTATTAAAGAAAAGAACAAAGGTTTACTTTCAGTCTCTCTAAGCTTGAAAGATATTCTGCAAGTTATTTTTCTTGTAGACAAAAAAATCAAACCTAAGCAAGCGATTTACTTTCTTGGATTGTATATGCTCGCTAAAGACGAAGACGGTATGCGACAACTGAGAAGTATTGCAACTAAGAGGATGCACGAAAGAACGTGGTATCGAATGGCAAAAGATATGAGATATGCCAGTGAACTTATTACTAAAAATAATCTAAGGGACTGGGTAAAACAGATAGATAAAAGTTTAGAAATTTACCAACCATATAAAGTTAAACAGTATGAAGATAAAAAAGATTAAGCTTTCTAATCTAAAGTTTGGACCAATTAGAAATGAAGTACTTCCTGAAGGTTTTATTCTTAGAGTTCAGAAATACAAAAATAAGTTGAAAGAAGTAGAAACAAGCTCGCTAGAAGAAACAATTAGTAATTTTCAGCGTGATTTGCACCCTGAAGATGAATTAAAGGTCTGGGAAGTGATTGCAGAGCTATATGAAACGAAAGCAAGGGCAAATTGGACTAACAAAGAAAGAAAAGAGTGTTTTAAGAAGCTCCTTTTGTCCACAATGAGCTAAATTGCTCTGTAAACCATTGTAAAGTATACTAATATAATTCTATGAACAACGAGAAAGAATTTTATCGAGCGGAAGATTTAGCTGAGAAGCTAGATGTAAACATAATGACAATTTATCGCTATATAAAAGCAGGTCGTCTGAAAGCTTATAAGATTGGTAAGGAGTATAGAATTGATAAGAAAGAGTTCACTGGTTTTTTGAAAAAAGTAAAAACAAAATAATCTATGCAAGTAGCTTTAGCAGTACTAATATTAGGAATTATAGTAATCGGCTGGATTATCAGTGCCATATCTGAAACTGCAAGTAATACGGCTAGAAATCAGCAACGCAAGAAAGAATTAGAACAGAAATGGTCTCATCGACAAATTGATAGGAGTAAAAACCTTTTTGACAGAAATCAAGATATTATTGACAAACATCTAAACAAAATCTCGGTTGGTTACCAAAGAAGTTACTATATCGAAAATATAGTTCGTGATTGTGTTCAGGATATTGCAGAAGCTGAAGGAATGCCTAATCTGGGACCAAATCATCAATACCTTTCTCAATGGACTTCATCAGCAAATCAGGAATATAAAGACTTATCTCAACAGCTTCTTACTTCTTTCGAAAACCATAAGCAAAAGCTTGAAAATAAAAAGAAGGAAAAAGTGCGTGAGCAAGAACAAAAAGAGTCAGAGGTTAGAAGCGAAACAAAGCGAATAAATGAACTTACAAAAACTCTTGAGTACAGGAAGAAGAAACATCGTAATCCATCTACTCTTAAGCAGATAACTAAGAGTAAAGAACAAAAAATCTTAAACATCTCTACTATAGAAAAGGTGCTGGAGACAAATAAAATTAATTGGTCTCAGTACCTGACTACGTTAATTTCTAGTAAATATGAAGTTCCAAAACTGTCTTTGTTTGAAGCAAAACACCTAAAACAGGCATCTCAAACACTAAATGAGGATGTTCTGGCTTTCAATAGCTTACTTGATACTGAAAGCAGTGAGTTTGATGCAAGTATAAAATACTTCAAGGAACTACAAGCTGGTTATTCTAGGAAAGAAGCTATGTCTGTAGAAAAGTGGATTGACCATCTAATCAATCGAATTGAACTACCTCGTGCCTTACCAAAATATTGGAAAGTAAAGTATGAAGAGGAAAATAGAATTGCAATAGTCGAAATTCAACTTCCAGATGTTGTACATAACCAGCTGTATAAAACAGTGCAGTTGAAATCTGGACCTGTTGAAAAGCCACTTAGCCAGAAAGAAACTCGTGAACTAGTCCCGAACTTGCATCCTGCCATAATGCTTAGAGTTGCTTACGAGATTATGAAAAATGATGAAAGTAATGCAATTGACCTCTTGGTATTAAATGGCTTTGTTGAGTACCACAATCCTTCCACTGGAAATCTTTCAACAACAAATACATCTTCAGTTGCTGTTAAAAAAGAACAAATTATTAATCTCAATTTGAGTAAGGTTGACCCTCTTACAGCCTTTTCAAATCTCAAAGGTAAATCAGCAGGAAAAATTATAGAAATAATACCAGTTACTCCAGTCTTAACACTTGATAGGTCCGATGCACGAATTATAGACACTAAGGCAGTTATCAATGAACTGAGTTCGGATACTAATTTGGCTGTAATGGATTGGCAAGACTTTGAAAACTTAATTGCAGAACTTTTCCAAAAAGAGTTTGCCGACAAGGGTGCTGAAGTTAAGGTTACGCAAGCAAGCCGTGATAGAGGTGTGGATGCGATTGTGTATGACCCTAATCCAATCACAGGAGGTAAATATGTCATCCAAGCAAAACGTTATGCTCATACGGTCGATGTTAGTGCTGTAAGAGATTTGGTTGCAGTAGTATCAAAAGAAGGTGCTTCAAGAGGTATCTTGGTAACAACGAGTAATTTTGGCTCTGATGCATATCAGTTTGCTGAAGGGTATCCTGTGACTCTACTTAATGGAGCTGAACTACTTGGTCTGTTACAAAAACACGGTTATGATTTTAAAATTGACCTTGCAGAAGCCAAGAGAATACTTAAATCACAAAATAAATCCTTAGCTGAATAAATATGAAAAAGACTCTTGATGAAATGAATGAAAGAATGTGGTATCGACTTGTAAAAGTGTTGTTTGCTATTTCATTTATCCTATCGTTCATTTCTTATAACACACTGCTAATCGCTGATATTGGTTATAAAAATTTGGATAAAAATCATTCTACATTAACCTGTCATCTACCTATTGGAAACACAGAAAAAATGAGCTTGGCTGAAGCAGGCTTGGATATTAGTAAGTACTATTTTGAAGGTGCGGTTTTCAGTTACCAAGAATTTTTTGAAGGATACAATGACTACAAAATTAGAAATATTCTTGAAGTATGCACAGGAAAAGATACTGGTTCGATTGATATTGTAAGTCTGCAGAAAGAATTTGAAGTTAGACAGAAGTACACAGAAATGAGTAATGAAGAACTGCTTAGTTCAATGAGTGAAGATGAGACGGTATCTACATATGAGCCTTCTGAACCTCCAGAGTGGAATTATAGAATGTTTGACATTCAACCAGAATTTTCTTACAGCCAGTTTTTGCTTTACTTTTTTGCAGGAAATATCGTGATAGTTTTGTTTTTCGAGGCAATGAGACGCATTTTCTATTATGTTGTTCTCGGTTCAATTTTGCCACGGAAGCAAAAACCTTATGAAAGCGATTAATGTATCAAGAGTTTCTACAGAAGAACAAAAAGAAGCTGGAAATTCTTTGCCTGCTCAGTTTGAGCGAATAGACAGCTATTGTAAAAAGAAAGGGTTTGAAGTTGTTGAGACGCTTAGCTTTGACGAAAGTGCATATAAAGAAAAGCGAGATGAGTTTGATAAGCTCCTGACTTTTGTTGAGGAAATTATAAATAAAGAGAAAGTAGCAGTCTGCTTTGATAAAGTAGACCGTCTTTCGAGAAGCGTTTTTGACAAACGTGTTGCTCGGCTATATGAGCTTGCTGTAGCTGACAAAATTGAGCTTCACTTTGTTTCAGAGGGTCAAATCATAAACAGTCAGATGTCGGCTGTAGAAAAATTCCAGTTTGGTATGAGTTTGGGTTTGGCTAAATACTATTCTGATGCGATTGGAGACAATGTAAGACGAGCATTTGAACAGAAACGCAGAAATGGTGAATGGACTGGAGGTGTTCGATTAGGATATTTGAATGTTCCACTCGATGAAGGCAAACGATTAAGGAAGGACATTATCATTGACCCTCAACGTGGTTATTTGGTTACAAGAATGTTTGAACTGTACGCAACTGGTAACTACTCTTACACCACTATCAGAGACACAATTTCCCAAGATGGCTTAACTACTAGAGACGGTAAAAAGCCATCAAGAAGTGTTATTGAAGGTATCTTGAAGGACTCTTTTTACTGCGGAATTGCAGTACCTAAAAAGTACAATCCTTATCCTCACAAATACCCTAGATTGATTGATAAGGAACTATTCAATAAGTGCCAAGAAGTACGCCTAAAACGTCGTAAAATGCCCTCTAAAGCTCTTTCTAGGGACTACATACTCAAAGGGCTTCTAAAGTGCCAGAACTGCGGTTGTGCAATGTCTCCTGAGGTCCATACAAAGCCAAGTGGAAAGGTGTATTACTAAGGATACCTATGACAAAAAGCATCAAGAATATGCAGACCAACTCCAGCTCTTGGAAATTGAACTTTCTGAACACAGAGAAGCCGACTATGAATATCAAACAACAGTATCTACACTGCTTTCAGTAGCACGAAGAGCTAAGGACATATTTGAGAATTGTTCTGAACCAATGCAAAAAAGAGCATTTTTGAACTTTCTACTTCAGAACCCTACCGTGCAAAGAAAAAAGCTATATTTTTCAATAGCTTCTCCCTTTAATTTGGTACTGGAACTATCAGATAGTCCAGACTTGCTCCGCGGGCAGGATTCGAACCTGCGACCAATCGATTAACAGTCGACCGCTCTACCGCTGAGCTACCGCGGAATATCCTTGACCTGCGGTATTAGATCAAGTGCGTCCATTCTACAGAAAAACGGCATACTTTCAACAGTGCCTATGTGTGGACCCACGGGGAGTCGAACCCCGACCTATTCCATGCCATGGAATCGTTCTACCGCTATACTATGGGCCCGATATAACGCGCTCAAATATAACAGAAAAATAAATCAAAGAGAAGATTGATAACAGCCGTCAAAGTTGTAACTGTGGATGAATATTAGCGCTCTGCCCTGGTTTGTATCGGGGTACCGCGGAAACATCCAATAGTGTACGGATACTCACGGGTCATTACATAGTGATACATTTCCACTACTTCCCCATCCCATTCAATTTCACTGGTAATGCCATGACAGGCGTCCAAATCTGCGTTGGTGTACTCGACTCCGTCCGCATCATACCGACTATAAATACCAAAACCATCCAACGCGTAGCCGATTAGTTTATTGTTTTGGTTGATATCAGATATGCAATCTGACGGACCGTGGTAATGGTATTGTCCAGCCATTTGCGGATGTCCGTCGCACGTATCCTGAACTTCATGGGCCGCTGCGTCTAACCCAGCATCATCAAGAGCGTTGTAAAGCGCTACACCGTTTAATGTGTAACCAACTATTCCCATCGGTACACAGCTCGCTTCTCTTGCTAGTACAGGTTTGGCTGGGATGCTGTAACGAAATTCAGTGGCGGTAATCGGGTTTGGGTTTCTGTCGTATTGCCATGCAGGGTCAGTTCTTTTTATCGGGAAAATACCGGTGGTGTGAGAAATAGGTAGCCCATTACCAGTGAGTGTGCGGGAGACATTTTGTAATGATGTCGAAAAACTTGCTGTAGGCCACGCTACGCTACCAAGGACATAAAGTTTTTGAGTCGAGTCCCAGGTGTCACCTTCGATCCATTCGCCACCGTGTAAATTACTAGTTTGTCGAAAGTTAGTTTGGCAAGAAAATACATAACCAACCTTAGGTGAATTTGAAACTTTGCCATCACCGAGCGGAATAGCGGTGGGATCAAGTCGGTCAATTTGTTTTTTAACGGCGTCGTTATTTATTTCTGTTGTCTCTGTCTCGACAGGCTCGCTTTCCACAAACTGAAGGTTGTTATTGACAGGTACATCAGCGGGCGATTGGTTGACGAATCGCGAGCCGATAATAGCTATTGCAATAAAAGTAACGACTAAAATAAATAAGAAAATAAGCCTATTTCGCATTAATTAAAAGGGTATCACACGGGCCGATTTTTGTTAGAATGATACGGTGATGAATGTGACTATCGAAGAGGGTTGGAAAAATAAACTGGTTGATGAATTTGAATCAGACTACTTCAAGGAACTTGCTGAGAAGGTTCGGGCGGCGTATCTGAAAGCAGTAGTCTATCCCCCACCGAAGTTGGTTTTTAATGCTTTTGAACTTTGTCCATTCGATCAAGTTAAGGTGGTGATCATTGGGCAAGATCCGTATCATGGGCCAGGTCAAGCGCACGGTTTGTGCTTTTCTGTCCAAGAAGGAGTGATTGTACCGCCGTCACTTAGAAATATTTATAAAGAGATTCACGACGATTTAGGAAAAGATATTCCACCGTCTGGCAACTTGGAACGATGGGCAAAACAAGGAGTGCTACTTCTAAACGCCACGCTGACTGTTGAGCAAGGGAGGGCTGGTTCACATCAGGGCTGGGGATGGGAACGCTTCACTGACGCGGCAATTAAAAAAGTTTCCGACGAGAAAGAAGGAGTGGTCTTTATGCTTTGGGGTCGTTATGCTCAAAACAAAGCCGTTTTGATAGACGAAACAAAGCATTTAGTACTGCGTGCCGCACACCCTTCGCCCCTCTCGGCCTACAATGGATGGTTTGGATCAAAGCATTTTAGTCAGGCTAATGAATATCTAAAATCGAAAGGTAAAAAAGA
>MFKO01000002.1:204408-208849 GCA_001779595.1 Candidatus Kaiserbacteria bacterium RIFCSPHIGHO2_01_FULL_46_22 | reverse complement strand
ACTTTTGTTTTAAGTCCTAAAACAATTTCCAAATTCCTTGATCCTCTTCCCCATCGATCTTGAAGATGGCAATACCGTTAAGGGCATATTTTTCTATCAAGTCTACTTTTTCTGATATAGCAGCCGCGTCAGAATACCAAACCATCTCTATCGGTACATCCATCTTGGTGTAGTTAGCAAACAATAAGGCTTTAGCGGCGGCTTCAAAACCAGCGCGTGTTCCGTCAGGTACCGGCAAAGCGTCAAGAATCTTAAATGGAGACTTTTCGTCAAAGAAGGTAAAACTCGCTTCTCCAGCAGCGTTTCGGGCTGCTTCCACGTCATTTTCTTCGGCTACTTCTTCTGCATCAGGAAGATTGATCGCGCCCTTGCTCGTATAGTCACGATACCATTCAGGGGCAACAGTAACAGTCCATTGGCGACCATAAGTTGGCACGCCTAAACGAATCTTATCAGCGGGGATGTCTTTCAAGGCAAGCTGAAGCACCTTTTCTACCCAAGCCGTATCAGCCACAGGCATATATGGTTCGCCCTTTCGAAGGTCGTTCATGTCTAAATCCGCGCGCTGCTGGTCATAAGTCATCAATTCCACTACATCACAATGCTTAGCAATCTCTTCGTAATCATTGGCGTACTCTAAATCTTTAGGCACGGTGTTGTAGAGACTCTCTGGTGGTGTGCGGGCTTCTATCGCACAAGTGAGTAATTTATCATCCATCTCTTCCTTAAGCTCTTCGAGAAAGAGTGAAAAATAATCCTTGGTTTCTGACAGTTTTCCTTCGTAGTCTATGTTTACGCCGTCAAAGTCACCGTCTTCAACCATCTCAACAATTTCGTCGATATGATCTTCTCGTTTTTCTTTGTCACTTAAAACACTGTGAATGCTAGCGCCATCAGACCACATCACAGATGGTATAACCTCTACGTCAGCACGTTTGGCAGAACGGAAGAATTTTTCCCATTGGCTTTCGTCCAAATCCGCTTTGTCTTTGAGTGAACCATCACTTTCTACTTCAAAGGCGAAGGCGTATACGCTATCAAGTTTACTAAGTTGTTTAGTGGCGCTCTTAAGTCCCATTGTGTCCTGCCACCAAGGTACCCAGCCGGATACCTCGATAGAAGAGGCTGCCAAGCTGAAGTGGGCAGGTGCTAATAAGGCTACAGCTACAAAAACAGCTAAAAATCTTGTCATATGCTATTTGAGACGATGGGGAGCCGGATTTCTTTCAAGCCTTGAAAGAAATCCGGTCGACGTGCGTCATAGGGTCGGGAGGGTCCTAGAGGGAGGTTCTTTCAATAGTACAAGGAATGAACGAATGTATAAAAAGGTATGCGTCATGCTGGGGTTGGTTATTTCGATGATAATCCCCACCACGACACACGCTGAGGCCAGTCAGGAAAAGCAGATACGAAAGTATTTTGCTAGTTATCCTGTGCTTGTCAGTATCGCGCGGTGTGAGTCCGAATTTCATCATTACGACGATAACGGACGGCCCCTCAAAAATAAAGAAGGGTCCAGCGCAACTGGTGCAATGCAGATTATCGCGTCGATTCATCGGCGTGCTGCGGCACGACTAGGGTATGACATCAATACCCTGAACGGCAATTTAGGATATGCCAAACACCTCTACAAGACGGAAGGCACGAATCCGTGGAATCCGTCTAAGCGCTGCTGGGGCTAATGGCCCTGCATACGCAGTTCTTTAACAAGGCGGAGTCGCTACGCGACTCCGCCTTTTCTCTTAGGGTATAATTACGGGATGATAAGAAATCTCATTCCCTGGGTTGTGGGCTTTGTCTTGATTTTGATAGTACACGCCTATATAACCAGATAGATAGCCAGAAGCTCACTGACTCGGCTACTCTTATGCAGAAATATATTGTCTTAGAAAAAGCCGTTGGCGAAACGCCTCTTCAGGCGGTGGAGAAATTTCGGGCCACTCGTCCCGACTTAACTGGTGTGTCACTCGCCTATGCTGGCAGGCTAGATCCTATGGCTAGTGGCAAATTGCTGATCTTGATTGGAGAAGAATGTAAAAACCAAGAGAGTTATCATTCTCTTGATAAAGAATATCGGTTTGAAGTCTTGTTGGGTTCTACTTCTGACACCGGTGATATCTTGGGATTGGTTGATTGGAAAGAAGCGACTAATTTCAACCAATTGCAACTTCAAAAACTTGCCAAGTCACTGCAGGGAGCGCTCGCTCTACCCTATCCTAAGTTTTCTTCACGCACAGTTAAAGGTAAACCGCTTCACATCTGGACGCTTGAAAACCGTCTGGGAGAAATTGAGATTCCAACTGCCGAGACTACAGTTTATAAATTGAAGTTGGTGGATTTAAGAACCGTTTCCGCGGAAAAAGTCTATGAAGACGCCTTGGCACGCATCGAACTAATGCCAAAGGTCGAGGAAGAATCAAAAGCGCTTGGACGAGACTTTCGTCGGAGCGATGTCAGAGTTGCTTGGCAGGTGTGGCTAGAACACCATCGGGGTGAACTGGTACAGATTGCCACATTTGATTGTGTAGCCTCTTCTGGTACCTATATGCGCTCTTTGGCGGGTGAAATAGGAAGAAGGCTTAGTACAACGGCATTGGCCTACTCTATTCACCGCACGGTTATGGGGAGATATCACCCTTTGCCTATGGGGTTTGGCCTCTGGACCAAGCGGTTTGGTTGACCAGAGTCTGATTTTCTGTTAGGATTCTGCCACTTATGTCACAGGATAAATTAATCAAATTGGTCTCCAAAGGCGACGCTAAAGGCGTTGGTAAGGGTGACGTCTACTACGTTCGCTTCAACAACAAGAACAAGAAAGACCCAAGCAAGAAGCTTTCTTTAAAGAAATACAATAGTAAGACTCGGACTCACCTAGACTACACTCAGAAGAAATAACAAAATCCGCCAAATCGGCGGATTTCTTCGTTGTGCTGCGGAAAGTAAAACTCACTGAACGAGGAAGTTCACCTCGCTTTATTTTCCTTGCCCGCCTCGAACTCCATCCAATTTGGCGGATTTTGCGTTTAAAGAGTCTTCATCCGCAACCCTTGACTATCTACCAAAATCGTGTAATATAAACACTCCTGCAACAATTCAGCTTCAGGAGGAAAGCAACAAAGGATACTTCCGATGAAGACGCATTCCAGTTCCGGCCTCAATGGCCATAGCGAAAAGCTTCTCGACGGCGCCGGCACGTCCAATGTGGACCTGGGCCTCAAGGACGATGTGATGATGGCGACCGATTCCGGCTTCGACGACTCGCCGGGCGGTGGCAGTTCGCAGGGCAAGAACGCTCTCGGCGATGCCGATGTCAGCTGATATTATGATGTCGATGGTTGCCGGCCTGTCCGTCGACTGATCGTCGGGGTTTGACCACACCCCTTTAACAAAATGGTTTCGACCTCGTTCTGCGAACACATTCTTTGAATGGTTGCAGGACGAGGTTTTCTTTTGTTTGACACAAAAACGCCCGACTGGCTTTGCCAGTCGGGCAAATTTTGTTTTTAAAGCGCTCCCTGATCAGCTTTACAATTTCTTTCCAATACCTCTACCAATACTTTTTGCGCGGCAGCAACGTTTTCTGGCTTTCCTGCCCAGGCCACCTGTACTGGTTGCTCAATACCACGTGAGAACGAGAAAGCTAATTGCCATGGTAAACCACCACCTGCCTTCTCTGCTTTACCGATAGCATTAAAGTTAGCGGTCACCTGTTCGGGAGTTTGCCCGCCAGAAAGAAAAACTATTCCTGGTATTTCTTTTGGTACACAATCTTTGAGAACCTTCAGGGTAGCCTCAGCTACTTCTTCTGGTGTGCTTGGCTTTACGTTGCTACTTCCAGCCAGAACCATACTGGTTTTTAGAATCACACCTTTTAGATCGACTCGATATTGTTGCAGTACCGCAAAGATTGTCTTCAGAGTGAGTGTAGTCACTTCTGCTGCGCGTGCTATATCGTGAGCGCCTTCATAGATAACTTCAGGTTCAACTATTGGCACAATGCCGGCTTCTTGGCAGAGTCGTGCGTAGCGAGCGAGTAATAAGCAGTTTAATTTGATGCTGTCGTGAGTCGGTAGGCCTTCACCGATAGAAATGACCGCTCGCCACTTGGCGGCGCGCGCGCCCATTTTGTAATACTCGTCTAATCGTTCACGCAGACCGTCCAATCCTTCAGTCACCACTTCGCCAGGAAAACCATCAAGCGCCACGGTGCTCTTGTCTACCTTAATGATAGGAATGATACCCTTAGCAATCAGGTAATCAACAAAAGCCGTACTGTCGTCGGTATGGTTGCGGATCGTCGCGTCATGCAGAATGATTCCGGTTACATATTTCTCTATGCCGGGTGTAGTGAAAAGGAGTTGTCTATAAAGTCGTCGTGTCTCTGCATCGGGAGTAGCACCAATCGCCTGGAGTTGTTTATCCATCGTGTTGACACTCTGGT
>MFKO01000002.1:148310-204366 GCA_001779595.1 Candidatus Kaiserbacteria bacterium RIFCSPHIGHO2_01_FULL_46_22 | reverse complement strand
GCTTCGCTGCCCGCCGTGTTGATTCCCTGTTGTTTATTTTGCTAGGTGCGGATTTTCCAACCAGAACGGAATAGGTGTATCACCAATCCACCAAGGAAAACTACTAACCCGATGATTACAACCAGACCGATTGTGCTATCGGCTTCTGTATAACCGATCATGCTGCTGCGTACTCCATCTGCGAAGTAGAAGAATGGATTAGCACGGGTGAGTGAAGCAGCGAGAGGTGGCAAGAAAGTGATTGAGTAAAATATTCCACCAAGATAAGTAAGTGGAGTGATTACGAAGGTGTTGAGGACTTGGAGTTGTTCGAAACTTTCTGCCCAGAGCGCGATGATAATCCCAAGCATCGCAAAAATAGCTGCGATCGCCGCGATATAGAACACAAACCATAAAGGATGCACCAAAGTTATGGCTCCGAAGAGCATACCAACACCAAGAATTAGAAATGCCACTAACAAAGCACGGGTCACCGCACTTCCCACAAAGCCCACCAACATTTCAACGTAGGAGAATGGCGCGATTAAGATTTCCTCGATGCCTCGGGTGAAGCGCATGAAGTACAAGGAGCTTGAAGCTGAAGCAAAAGACGCATTGATGATGGACAGCATCAAGACACCCGGAAAGACGAATGAAATATATGGAACTCCAGAGAAATCATCGATGCGGGTGCCGATTACACTGCCGAAGATAAAGATGTATAAAGCGGCCGAAATCACTGGCGCCACTAAAGTCTGAATGACCACGCGGAAAGTGCGTTGTATCTCACGCCGCAACATTGTGTATAAACCAATCCAATTCATATTCATATTGCTAAATGGTTTTTTCACTCTTGATAATCTCCAGGTAGGTTTGTTCAATCGACTTCCCTTCCTTCATAAACTCTTCTTTGGTGCCATGCGCGATAATGCGACCGTGGTTGATGATTGCAATGTCATTGCAGAGATACTGAATTTCTTCCAAATAGTGAGAAGTAAGGATGATTGTCTTGCCACCCTCGTTCATTTCCTTGAGGTAGGCCCAGAGATCATGTCTCTGCATTACATCCACTCCAGCCGTTGGCTCATCTAGAATAAGCAGGTCAGGAGTGTGGATGAGGGCGCGACCGAGCATGGCACGGCGCTTGAGGCCACCAGAAAGTTTTTGAAACTTCACCTTTCGATGTTCTTCCAAATCAAAACGTTTTATGAGTTCATCTATACGGGCCTTGCGGATGTCGTGTGGAATGCCGTAGTAACCGCCCATGTAGTCCATTAGCTGTTCAGGTGTGGCAAAAATATCCACATTAAATTCCTGTGGTGAAAGGCCGACTTTAGTACGTGCTAATTTGTATTCCTTCACCACATCAACCCCGTCTACCAATATCTGTCCGGAGGTGGGCTGAGTAATACCGGTAATTGAATGAATGGTGGTCGATTTACCGGCTCCATTTGGTCCCAATAGGCCGAAAAAGCTCCCTTTGGGAATGGTGAGCGAGATGTTATCTACAGCCACCTTTTCGCCATATTTTTTGACCAGGTTTTTGATTTCTAGAGCTGGAAAGTTAGACATCTGTCTATTATAACAAATCAGTCAAGAAATGAATTAAAAATGCCACCGGCGCGCATATGCGCCGGTGGTCAAATTCGTGTTACGAACCTTCAATTATCTTCCGCATCCAGCGGTCGCGATCGATTTCTGGATCTTCTTGCACCAACCAATCACAACTCGTCATCGCATTTACGATTAACTCATGACCCCGGTGGTTTCCAATACCATCCCTCATGTAGACGCCGTCGAACTCTGCATTTGCCCAGAGGAATTTCCCACATTTGGGGTCGTGGTGTTCGACGACCATTGTCCATCCAAGGATGATGCTGCCGGCTTTCGCGTTTCCGTCATAAATCCATAGACGCAAAATGCCGCGCTCTGTAGGCTCGATCAGGGTGTCAACCCTGGCGATCAGATCTATTGGTGCGTCTGGCAAGTACTCGCGTTTGCCAAGGTTAGATTTGCTCGTGATTTCCAAAAAGATCTTCGTCATGGACTGTTCCCTCCGTTGACTAGTTGCTGCACTGCGTGCAAACTAACACGAATCTATGGAAAGACAAGAGATAGATTGGTTGTTAAATGAGAAATATCAAGGTGAAAAAACCGAAGGTTTTTTCATCGATCTGAAGCGACTCGCTTCCGGCGAGCCGCTCGGTTACGTCATCGGACACGTCCCTTTTCTCGGCTGTGTTATTCACTTGGATTCACAACCTCTAATCCCCCGCCCTGAGACGGAATTTTGGACACTGAAGGCGATTGAGACGATGAAAGAAGCAGTCGGCTCTGCGGACCGACCGCTTCGCATCCTCGACCTTTGTGCTGGCTCAGGCGCAATCGGTATTGCTGTCGCCAAGCATATGCCGCAGTCGCTAGTTGATTTTGCAGAGATGGATCAGCAACACACCGCTACTATTGAGCGTAATATTAAGGAAAATAATATTGATTCCAGTCGGGTGCGGATTATTGCCGGCGATCTGTTTGAAAATATTACCGACCAATACGATTTTATTCTCACCAACCCTCCATACATCGACCCGTCTCTAGACCGCACAGAGCAGAATGTAAAAAACTTCGAACCACATTTGGCTCTGTATGGAGGCACAGACGGAATGGAACTAATTGCCCGAATTATTGCAGAAGCACCTCAACACCTATCACCCAGCGGCCAACTCTGGATCGAACACGAACCAGAACAATCTGAAATGATTTCAAAACTTGCAGACATTCACTTTAAGGCTGTTCAAACTCTGCTTGATCAGTACGATATGGAAAGGTATTCAGTGTTGAAAATCTAGACCTCCTACTTTACTAAAGCGTCAGCTTTAATCATCTTCACAATTTCAGGAAACTTTTTGATGAGAAAATGTCCATTCTTGCTCTTATAAATCGCAACTTTAGCCTTCGGCAATTTAACTCTATATTTTTCAGCGTGGGAAACTGGCACCACATCGTCATCCTCTGAAAACAAAAAGTATAATTTATTGCAGTTCTCTTCAATCAACGATAGGTCATTTTTGAGTTTAAAATTACCAGCTAGTCGATGACCGGGCACGGTGTCATCAAATGGTGGGCAGACGAAGTACACAGAGATAGGTTTTTTCGACAATTTGTTTTCTGAAAGGTACTTAGCGAGAAAAATGCCACCAAGAGAACCGCCAACCAAGATGTATTTACCTTTTAGAAGTGGTAAATAATTTTCAAACATAATCTTCCAGTCACGGTAACGAGCATTGTCTTGAAGGGGCATTCGCGGCCAGGTGACACGGAAATTAGGTCCAAGATCGTCTTGGAAATTATCTCCATTCCATTTAACTATTTTCCCTAAGGGTACTTTCTTCGTCCTGAGATAGTCTAAATAGTCTTTGTCATTAACAAACGTGTTTCCGCCGTGTATGTACAAGACGTCTATCCTTTCTTTCATGGTGTAAGTATAACAAATCCAGCTTCCGCCAGGCCTCCTAATTTGCTACAATTTGGGGGATTTATGAAACACCTTCCGACTGACCCATATAAGGGTGTACGAGACTTTTATCCGGAAGATATGGCTGTACAGCAGCACATCTTCAATACTTGGAGCCGTACAGCAGAATCCTTCGGTTTTGAACGCTATGACGCATCGGTCCTCGAATCGTCCGAGCTATACAAGAGCAAGGGTGCCGCCAACGAGGAAATGGTCAATGAGCAGACCTACACCTTCACTGATCGTGGTGATCGTGAGGTGACCCTTCGTCCTGAGATGACTCCTTCGGTAGCCAGAATGATTGCTGGCAAGAGCAAAGAGCTTGCCTTCCCTGTTCGCTGGTACTCAATACCTAATCTTTTCCGGTACGAGCGCACTCAGCGTGGTCGCGTGCGTGAACACTGGCAGCTCAACTGTGACATCTTTGGCTCAACTGAAGTGGTTACTGATGTGGAAATAATCGCTCTCGCCTATCAGACCATTATTAATTTCGGTGCTCGTCCGGAAATGTTTGAGATTCGCGTCAACGATCGTCGTGAAATGAAAGATTTTTACGCTTCACTAGGTGTGATTGACGAGGAAAGTGTTGCTAAGGTGACTCGACTCAATGACCGGTTTCATAAAATTGACCGTTCAGACTATCTTTCGGAGTTACGTTTGATTGTGCCTGGTGCGGCTGATGCCATACTGGATCACTTGGAAGAAAGTAGTCAGAGTGGAAACGAAGTAACTCGCGCTCTTAATGCGATTGGTATAAATAACGTTAAAGTCGATCGTTCTCTGGCGCGCGGATTCGATTACTACACAGGCACTATTTTTGAATTCTTTGATACCGACCCAGAAAACAATCGTTCTATGTTGGGTGGTGGCCGGTACGATAACCTCACTGAACTCTTTGGTGGTGAATCAATCAGCGGCGTTGGTTTCGGCATGGGAGATGTGACAATGCGCGACTTTTTGGAAACACACGACTTGCTTCCAAGTAAAAAGGCCGGTGCGCTTGTGATCGTTATTCCTACTGAAGCCGAGTTCAATATTGATGGAGAAAAAGCAGCAATGAGATTGCGTGCTGTTGGTGCTTCGACTTTGGTAGATATCTCTACCAAGAAGCTGGGTAAGAAAGTAGCCGCTGCCGATCACTCTGGAGCCGGTTATATTTTGGTCGTTGGTGAAGATGAGGTAGCTCGTGGCGAGTACGTTCTAAAGAACCTCGCCGATGGTACAGAGATGTCTGGTACACTGGAGGACTTGGCACAAAGACTGGCCGTTTAACTCTTTACGATGCGTTACGTTGTTTTTGATTTGGAGACCCAAAATTATTTTTCTGATGTCGGTGTAAATGATCCGGCCAGTTTAGATATCTCCGTCGGTTGTTTTTATGACAGCGAGGCGGATCGTTATTACGCGGTCACTGTAGATGAACTATCGTCCATTTGGCCTGTAATCGAAGGTGCAGACGCTTTGGTTGGTTACAACTCCAACCACTTTGATATCCCTTTACTTAATAAGTACTACCCTGGTGATCTGCGACACATCAAGAGCATTGATATTTTGGAGTCGATTAGAGAATCACTTGGTCGCCGATTGAAACTAGACAGTGTGGCTTCTGCTACAGTGGGTGCGAAGAAAAGTGCGGACGGCCTGCAGGCCGTCCGCTGGTGGCGCGAAGGTAAAGTCGATGAGGTAAAGAAGTATTGTCTTCAGGATGTGAAGGTCACCAGACAGGTTTTTGAATACGCTCTTAAAAACGGACACGTAAAATTTAAAGACGGTAGTAAGAAACGAGAGATTCCACTCGACACTTCTAAGTGGGGTGATAAAGAAGATGTTTCAATGACGCACGCTCTACCTTTCTAGACAAAGACGTCGATGGAGGGTATTTTATCTTCAGGTTCTTAACGGGAGACGGTAAGATGTGGATTCTCCAAATTGTCGGACTAGTGACCTTGGTCATATCAATGGTGCTATTTTTTAGTATGATGGCACCTCATAAGGTCACTCTTCCAGTTCTTGTGTCAGTGTCAGCGTTTCATATTTTCTTTCTTGGTCTAGACCCTTACCGAGGGCTTTGGTTCGAGGTAGGGGCACTGATTGTTGTCTTGCTAATGACTGCATTCGAAGTGACGCATGTTCTCTTGGAATTGTCTCACTACAAGAAAAAGTGTAAACACCTAGAGTCACTCGAATCAATCGATCGCGTCAGACAGGTTATGCGCGGCACCGGTTCGTAGCTTCACACACGGTACAAGTTTTGGCGCCTCTCTTAGCACGGGAGGCGTTTTCTATTGCCCAAAATAAACGGCTAACACAACAACCGATGCTAGTACCAAGCGGTACCAAATAAACGGCCAGAGAGTATGTCGGCGGACAAACGAAAGCATAAAATGAATAGCAAACAGTCCGGCTAAAAAGGCCGTGATGCCTGCCACAGCTAAACTGCCCCAGTCTGTAGCGGTGCTTGCTGTAGCCAATTCAAGCAGCTTTTTTAGTCCACTACCGGCAATTACAGGCACTGCCAAGAGGAAAGAAAAACGGGCCGATTCAGAGCGTGATAGGCCGAGCAGCATACCGCCAGCGATCGAGGCGCCGCTCCTAGACATTCCTGGGATTAGAGCAAGACATTGAAACAGTCCGATCTTAAGCCCTTTAGCGAGTGTCATACGATCATCACGACGATGGTTTTTGTAATGCCACTCTGCAAAAACAAACAAGATAGAACCTGCCACCAATACTCCGGCTACAAGTAACGGATTACGGAAGATGGTCTCCATATAACTCTCGAGCAGCAAGCCCACAATAATCGCCGGTATCGTACCGATTATTAATGCGTAAGCTAACGTAATCTCCTTTTCGTTTACTGGTAGGCGCGACATACGGCGCAGTAGAGTGTTCGCGAGAGTGTAGATGTCTCGGCGGAAATAGATTATGACCGCCAATACTGTGGCCAGTTGAAGTACGGCGTCAAAGGCCATATCGCCTGGTCCTTCACCAAAAATCGAGTGTAAAAGAACCAAATGCCCACTAGAAGAAACGGGTAAAAACTCGGTTAATCCTTGCATTGCTCCAAGCAGAATATTCTCCATAGTGGCCATTTTAACATGTTACAATGCTTCGGTATGAATGAATCAAGTAATGAAAATGTGGGCGGTAGCGCTATGGGTGGGTCATCGCTTGCTGTACCAGCAGCGATTGTTATCGGTTTTGGACTGATTGCGGCGTCTATTTATTTTTCTGGAAATAAGCCGGTTACTACCACACCGGAAGGAGAAGATGTTAATTCCGCTGAACTTTCTACAGTCACTCCTGTTTCCGAGCGAGATCATATCCGGGGTAATCCTAACGCTAAGTTGGTGGTGATTGAATATTCGGATTTCGATTGTCCTTTCTGCAAGACATTCCACACTACGATGCAAACAATAGCTGATGAATATGGTCCAGGTGGCAATGTTGCATGGGTTTATCGCCACTTCCCACTCACTTCCCTGCACCCAAGCGCGGCCTACATCGCTGAAGCCTCAGAGTGTGTCGCTCAAATTGGTGGCAATGATGCCTTTTGGAAATTCGCAGATTTAGTTTTTGCTGAACGAAGTGTCAATGAACCAACCAACGTTGCTCGGTTGCCTGAGTTTGCTGAAATAGCTGGAGTTGGCCAAGCTGATTATGAGGCTTGTCTAGAAAGTGGACGCGGCAAAGCTAAGGTAGAGTCCGATGCGCAAAATGCCATAGCTACCGGCGGGCGCGGCACTCCCCACTCGATTATCTTGATCGGTGATCAAACTTTGTTGATCAACGGTGCTCAACCTTACGAAGTAGTGAAGCAAATGATTGACGGACTACTGAACTGACCTTTTTCTTTCATAACTTGTCGTTCCTTTGATTGAATGACAAACAAAACGGCCGGCCCTAAATGGGCCGGCCGTTTTGTTTAAAACTTCTCGCCAGAAATTATTTCTTTAGCCACTCTAATAACTTCTCCCTTCAGCTCCTCAATCTCATCTCTCGTCACTGTAAATGTATGCTCCACGATATCTCCACTCTCCTTAGGCTCTACAAACGATATGGTGAACTCGGCCGGTAGAGGTCGGTCTGGATTGGATAGAGAAAGCAGCAAACCATAGAAGACCAGTTGCCGCTTGTACTTTCCGTCACTGCTCTTAGTCTCACCCGCTACATCGTTTCTAGATTTAGCCTTGCCTGTCTTGTAGTCTGCCACTCGTGTTATGTTTCCGGCTTCATCGAAGTCGACTCGGTCGAGCTTTCCGGTTAGAGGGATTTCTGGTAAATCAGGATCATCTGTTTTTAATATTGTACTGACTGAGAATTCACTACGAGATTTTTCACCAACGTTCCTTGCCAGTGTCGGCAGATAAGCCAATAGTGCTGAGTAGGCTCGTTCGTGCAACGAGGTGTCTTCGCTCACTGAAAGCGGCAGTTTGCGCAGTGCACCTTTAAGCCAGTCGGATATTAAGGTATCTGAAGGCAACACACCATTTTTGGAAATGTGTAAGGCTGCTTGGTCTAGTACTTCGTGCACTGTTGTCCCAAAGAGCAAAGAAACTGCTCGTGGTTGTGGACGACGAAGCAAGTTGTCGTAGAAATATTTTTGCGGATCTTCCAAATAATTATTTAGATGCGTGACAGAAAAACCTCTGGCTAAAAATAGTGCCTTAATAATCTCCGGCGTGAGTTGGAAGGAGGTTGATTTACTGGCAAATATTTTGGCAGGTTCAAAGTCAACAACTTGCGCGGCAACGTCAACAGTTTTTAAATACTCCAGTCCAATTGAAGGAAGGAAGCGCGACAGATCAAGCGGTTTACCCTCTCCATTCATTTCCCCGGCGCTGACTAAGAGACTTGTTTTTGCTCGTGTCATTGCTACATAAAGAAGACGACGCTCATCGTCTTCCTCATCATTTTCTCCGAGTTGTGATCGATTTTGTGTAAGTGGCAACTTAAACAAATCTCGTTTGCTGCTTTTACCAAAACACTTATCAGTCACCCGAGGCAAGATAACGGTATCAAATTCAAGTCCTTTCGACTTATGTACCGTCATCACTTGTACGGAACCTTTATTGCTGATTACAAACGGAGCGGTGATGGGTAAGTTGTGTAGACGACGATACTGGAACTGAGTAGCTACCTCACGCAAAGTTGTGGCCTGTTGACTAATTACGGCTGTTTCTATCTCGTCATAGACTCGGCGCAGTACGCTGGCTCCTTCAATCGGATCGGTTTGCATAATGTGGTCCAAGAAACCGCTTTCTTTGATGAGAAAATGCAGCACTTGATGTGGTGGCTTAGTGGCACTTTCTAGACGAGCCTCACTCAATAGTTCTCCAACTTTCAGTATTGGTGATGGATTTTCTATGCCAAGCTCACCTAACTTGTTGGCATCAGCAATCAAACGAGCCAATGGCCACTCAGTTGAGCGGGCGGCAAAAACACGTGCCAAATCCCCCGCTTCTAGCCGCCAGCATCCACAAAGCAAACAATCAAACAGAGCCTTTTCGTCATTAATGAGCGAAGCGGCTCGGATTAATGTTTCAACAGACAACGTTATTGGGTGCTCTAGTATATCGATATCGGCGGACGGTGAAGCCTCTATGCCACTTTGTCGCAAGCGATTGGTAAAGTGCAGTACGTCACGGTTGTAGCGGGTAATGATAACAATGTCGTCTGGTGCAGTGCCTGAAGCAAGTGCCGCTTTCACTTCCTCAATTACCCACTCATCTTCGATGGCCTCATGTGGAAAATTTCGGTGTTCGACTCTACCTGTTTCCGAACTTGCCGCTCCGGCCGCATTAAGAGGAACGCGCAAATCACGCAGGATTTCGTCGTCAGTCTTAATTAATTCATAGGACAGGTCGAGAATTTTTGAAGTGGAACGGTAATTGTCGGTAAGAGCGATGACTTTGGTGCCAGGAAAACGATCTTGAAAATACAAAAAGTTATTGAGGGATGCACCCTGGAAACGGAATATTGCTTGCTTCTCATCGCCCACCACAAAAATGTTTGGCCTATCATGAAAGTCAGCAAGGATTTCAAGAATACGGTTTTGACTCTCGTTAACGTCTTGGTGTTCATCCGCCAGAATATATTGATAGGTTTCCTGCAGGTCACGAAGCATATCCTCATTTCCTTCTAGAGCCTTCACTGTCTCAACAATCATATCTTCAAAGTCATACAAGCGTCGGTCACGCAGTGTAGCTTGATAAAGTTGATAAACTCGAAGAAGTTCGCGGTGTTTGGACACTCGTTTTTCAAACTCCAGATAGTCTTTACGTACCTTTCCTTTATGCGCGCCCTTCTCGTGTAATTTTGGCAATGACGCAAGTAGTGTTTCTTCTTCCGTGATACGTTCGGCAAATATTTCCGGAGTAACATACTCCTTTTTCAGATCGCTAATCGCCCTAGGAATCTCACGTACGTAATATAAAGGATCACCATGCGGTCGAAGGAGTTTGAAATCGTTATCGTTTATGATTTCTTCGATAATCTGCAACTTTTCGATGTCGCTGGCGGCTCTGCCGCCTATGATGCTGGGATAAGCGTCTGGGTAGCGACCAATTTGTTCACCGGCGAAGCTATGAAAAGTATGAACTGCAACATGGTAAGAGTCAGCGCCAATATATCGCGCAAGACGATTGCGCATATTGTGTGCTCCAGCATCAGTGAAAGTGAGAGCTAGAATGTTCTCCGGTCTGGTGTCTGTGCGCAAAAGAATATTGGCGATACGAAGCGCCAATATCTCTGTCTTGCCAGTACCTGGTCCGGCGATCACCATTACAGGTCCATCAATTGTATCGACGGCTGCCTTCTGATGACTATTCAATTTAGCGTAAGCCTCTTCAAATGTTGATCTGTCGGCCTTAGCTTCTTTCATATCGGCCATTATACATAATTGAAACCACTAACTGGTTTTGTCGGGATTGACAGCTGTTTGGAGCAGGAGCATCATTACCTAAGTATGGAAGTCAAAGATATCGTCAAGCCAGCCGTGACTGTGAGCGAAGACGCCACTTTCGAAGAGGCTCTACGCGCGATGTTAAACGGCCAAACCAATACCCTGCTCGTAACTGATGAGGATGGCGTCCTTTCGGGTGAGGTTTCGGTTGTTGATCTACTCGATGCCATTGTGCCCGGCTATCTTGATGGGGATTCAATTATGTCTCAACTCGGCACTGAAAAGCTATTTCAAGCGGCAGTTAAGGAAGCTAAAGATCGTCCAGTCATTGATTTTATGTCAGCCGATTTCACCTCCGTTTCGCTGGACGACAGTCTTATTACTATAGCGGCCACAGCAATCGCACATCGACGCGCTCGTATTCCGGTCGTGGATCGCGAAAATCACCCGATTGGGATCATTTCAAGACAAGGTCTGAAGATTATTATTGCCCGTTTTCTAGGGCTAAAAACACCGTCCGGAGCAGTCCTTGAAGATCTTTAATTATTGTGGTTTATTACGAGGCCTAAGATGATACGCAGTCTGCCCCCTTGCCTTAGGACAGAATCAGTACTAAATTAACAGCTTGTCACATTTTTTAATCCCTTAGATTTATGGGCCTAACTTTAGAATCAGCCTTAGCGTTATTTGTCCTACTGATTGTTTCCACAGCGACTTTCTTCTTAGCTAAGCGCACCAAGCTACCCTACACAGTCTTGTTGGTGGCAGTTGGTCTGATTCTGGTTCCTATTGCTGCTCTGGAACCTTTCCACTTTTTGGAAACCTTCACATTGACTCCAGCTCTACTCTTCTACCTGCTTTTGCCGACCCTGATCTTCGAGTCTGCCTACAACATGTCCATTCGTAAGGTTTACGAGAATAAGTGGTCTATCACTATCTTGTCGGTCGTCAGTCTGCTTGTTTCTTCATTACTTATTAGTGGTACTCTCTACAGCATCTTCACCTTCTTGCTTGGTATAGAGGTACCATTCCTACTCTGGCTACTTTTCGGCGCATTGATTTCTGCTACTGACCCGGTCGCAGTATTGGCCCTTTTCAAAGAATATGGCGCACCTCGACGACTAACTCTGCTCTTCGAAGGTGAAAGTCTTTTTAACGACGGTACTGCGGTAGCGTTTTTCTTCGTGTTACTAAGCGTGATCGCTTTGCCAGTGATTGATCCAAGTGTGATTGTAGGAGGCGTTATTACCTTTATGATTATGGTGATTGGAGGCATCGTTTTCGGCATCATTATGGGTGGTGTCTTTTCTAAAATGATTGAAAAGGCTTCGACTCACGAATTCGTTGCTATCAGTTTGATGATCGTGAGTGCCCACCTCACTTTTATCTTCACAGACCTTATTTCAGAATACTTGGGACATCACACTGACGGACTGGTCAAACTCTCACCGATAATCTCAACCACCCTAGCCGCAATGGTTATTGGTAATTACGGCCGATTTAAGGTTTCTCCTAAAGCAGATGAGTTTATTGAGAAATTCTGGGGACAGTTTGCTTTCTTGGCTAATTCGCTTGTGTTCATATTGATTGGTCTTTTATTCACGAGTATATCGATTCCTCTAGAAGCAATGCTGGCGCCAATAGTGATTGTGGTGCTTGTGGTGGCAGTGAGTCGCGCTGTTTCCATTTATCCAATTGTTACGCTGTTGAACTGGACTAAGATAGAGGAGAAAATTCCAAACTCTTGGCAACACCTTTTGGCTTGGGGTAGCTTGCGCGGTGCTCTCGCTATCACTATGGTCCTCTTAATCCCAGACGACCTTACTTTTGCCAATTGGGGGTACACATTCACACCAAAGGAATTTATTCTCGGCCTGACCATTGGTTGTATTTACGCCACTCTCTTTATCAAGGCCACTACTATTGGGTTGATGATGCGCAAACTTAAACTCGATGCGCTCACAGAAATCGAGGTAGTCGAGGAGGCACTTTCAGAGGCGATCATTCACTCAGAAATATTGCGCCGTCTCTCAACCTTCAAAGAAAAAGGATATATCAGCGAAGGAGCCTTCAATAAGATGGTTGATAATCACCGTCGTGATTTGGGACGTGCGCAGGATAATTGCCGATCATTACTGAAAAATAATAACAATACCGAACATTTGGCAGACAAAGTGTTGCGTATGCACGCACTCGGTATTGAAAAATATTTCCTCAAAAACCTTTACACCTATGGTGAAATTTCAGAAAAGATATTTAAGCGAATTCTCAGCAAGCTAACTCTGCAGATGGAGCAAGTAGAAAAAGGCAACTTCGGAGTCGTGCACTCAAACGTGACTGACTACAAGGATGTGTTTGAGCGTCTAGCTAACTTCCTTCGCCGTATTTTCTTCCCCAAAACAGCTACCTTTACTGCGATCGATAAATTCCGTTACTACCGAGCGCAAACAGTTATCGCACGCAAGGTTCTTAAAGAGCTACATCATCTGCAGACTAATGTGACAGCTGACCTTATAAGTAGTGAGGCGGTCGAGCGTTTGGTGGATACCTACACCACCTTCAAAGAAGGATCTACGGCCAAGATGAATGAAATGGCAGCAGCCATTCCTGAAGAAGTGGAAGCACTAAACAGCTCATTGGTTGGTCGCGGCCTTTTGAAGACCGAGGAGTCGATTATCAAAGAATTGTACGAAAAGGAGATGATCACACCAAAATTGATGGCCC
The DNA here is from genome assembly GCA_001779595.1 of Candidatus Kaiserbacteria bacterium RIFCSPHIGHO2_01_FULL_46_22. GTDB lineage: Bacteria > Patescibacteriota > Minisyncoccia > Phycocordibacterales > UBA918 > OLB19. Next base: position 191,248 of record MFKO01000002.1, on the reverse strand, counting down.
ACCTAACCGAGCGAATGGAGCAAACTGCCCAGTAATCTACACTACATAAATCGCTCAAAGAGCCCTTGATTAAGGGCTCTTTTTGTTATATAGTGCGCGCTGCTTGTACATTTACAGCAACACTCAGAGGAGGAGGAAATGTCCCGTTTTGTACTGCATCACGCCCCACATTTTGACGCTGAAGGCCATCCGGCCTCAGAGTCCGTCTGCTACAGCTTTTCAAATACAGAACAACATGAAAGGCTGACCATGGCTTCACGGTGCTACGAGCTTATGGCTGATAAATTGCCAACTATTGGCGACACTCCGTTCATGATCAGCTTCGCTGATCATGAGTTGAGTGCCCACTTCAGTTCAACAAAGTGGCCGAGTATCATTACTTCGATTGATGGACAGAGTTTGACTCTGTCCAAGCTGTCGATGAGCGAATTGGAGGCGCTGCAGCAGCGCCTCCGTGACTTGTGATCCGAAATCAGCAACGCAGGAGGGCTAAATGCCTATAATACCGTTTGAGTTCGTCATCTTTACAGCTACTCTGATTGGGGTGGCTATCTTCCATCATCACAATGTACGGATCGCTATCGGTGGTCTAATCACTGTGGTCTTGTACAAACTGTTGTTTGCACAAGACGTGGATCTGCTCGGTCATTTCGGGCATGAATGGCGACTGGTCGCCAATCTGCTCGGGCTACTTGTTGGTTTCGAGATCTTGGCCGATCACTTCCGCCAGTCTCGACTGGCGGAACGAGTACCGGCAATTTTGCCGGACGATTGGAAAGGTGGCTTCGTACTCCTTTTTATCGTCTGGGCGATGTCGGGTTTTCTCGACAATATCGCAGCTGCCATGATCGGTGCGTCGATCGCAACGGTCGTGTATAAAGGCGAGGTCACTGTCGGTTATCTGGCCGGTATCGTCGCTGCCAGCAACGCCGGCGGCGCCGGTAGCGTGATCGGCGATACCACAACAACTATGATGTGGATCGACGGTGTATCGTGGGTGGACGTCACTCATGCATATCTGCCGTCATTCGTCGCTCTGTTGGTGTTTGGCGTTCCCTTGTCAATTTGGCAGGACCGGCGGCATCGCATAACAAAGGACGCTTCAGAAAAGCGCCCAATCGACTTCGGCAGTCTTGCCGTAGTGGCCCTGATCTTGGTAGGAACTGTGTCTACCAACATCTTGCTGGACTTCCCCGCTGTTGGCGTCTGGATCGCCATTATCGGCACTATGTGGTACCGGAATCCGAACTGGCATCATGTGCCTAAGGCTACCAAGGGAGCAGTGTTTCTGCTTTCGCTGGTACTGGCCGCAAGCCTGATGCCGGTGAAGTCCCTTCCTCCCGCCTCCCCTTCAATGGTCTTCGCGCTAGGCTTCGTGTCCAGCGTGTTCGACAATATTCCTCTGACTAAGCTTGCCTTGGATCAGGGTGGATATGACTGGGGCTGGCTTGCCTACGCCGTTGGCTTTGGCGGATCAATGATGTGGTTCGGATCTTCGGCCGGCGTTGCCGTCTCGAACGACCATCCTCGCATCAGAAATACAGCTGTGTTCCTGAGGGAGTCGTGGATCATTCCGATCGCTTATATGGTCGGGTTCTTGTCGCTCTTCCTGATCGGTTGGGCGCCCCACGATCCGCATGTGTAAGTAAATACGATGGGCCGCCGCAACATAGTTGCGGCGGCCCATTCTTTTTATATTTTTTAGTAGCTTTTCAGTCGTCTGGCCTTTTCGTGCTGGCGAATCTTTTCCAAAGCCTTAGCTTCGATTTGTCGAATACGTTCGCGGGTTACGCCAAACTCTGCGCCCACTTCTTCAAGAGTGTGGTAAGTGCCGTCGATTAGACCGTGGCGCATTTCCAAAATCTTTCTTTCCTTCTCAGACAGAGTGTCCAAAATTTCTAGAATCTGATCGGTCAAAATGCTGTGCGCTACTTCCTGATCAGGTGAAGTAATCTTGTCGTCGGCAATAAAGTCAGACAACCGTGATCGGTCATCGTCGTCACCGACTGGCAACTCTAATGAAATAGTATCCTGACTGATTTTCTCAATCTGATAGATCTTCTCCACTTCGACACCCATTTCAGTGGCGATCTCCTCTGGCATCGGATCACGTCCAAAGTCTTGAGACAAACGGCGTGATACCTGTTTGTATTTAGCCATTGTTTCCACCATGTGGACCGGAATACGAATAGTGCGAGACTGGTCAGCTAAAGCACGAGTGATGGCCTGACGAATCCACCAAGTAGCGTAAGTAGAGAACTTAAAGCCTTTTGTGAAGTCGAATTTATCAACTGCTTTGAAGAGACCAAGGTTTCCTTCCTGAATCAAGTCCAGCAAAGTCAGGTCCGGGGAACGACCAACATATTTTTTGGCAATAGAAACTACCAGACGCAAGTTGGCGCGCGCTAAAAGGTTACGTGCTTCATCATCACCGTCCACAATACGCTTCGCGAGCGTTCGTTCTTCTACAGCAGTCAAAAGTGGGTACTGGCCGATTTCTCGCAGGTACATCTGGATCGAGTCGTGACTCGAATCTCCGCGTCGATATGCGTTCTTCTGCGCCAATAACTCTTCACCCTGGTTGTTACCTAAGAGACCACCGCTTGAAAGTACATCCACGTTGGCCGTAGCAAGACGGTCGTATACTTCCTCCAAGAAAGGCACGTCTCTTTCAACGCTCGGGAAAAACTTTAGGATATCATCAAAAGTAACGTAACCGCGGTCACGTCCCATTTTTAACAGGTCATTTGCCTTGTGTTCTTGTTCGCGGGCTAGTCGGTTTTGTTTTGGTGTCTTTTTAACGACCGGTTTTTTGACCGGCTGTTTTTTAACTACTTTTTTTGGCGTCTTGATCGGTTTTTTGGCAGCTTTCTTTTTTATTGCCACGGCTCGCTTTGGAGCTTTTTTGGCCATTTTTTTGCCTGCCTTTTTTACGGTTTTTTTCACCGTTTTTTTCGAGGTCTTCCTAGGTGCTTTCTTTTTGGACACCATATATCAATAAACAAGTTCGACAACTATACATTAAAAGCCTTCATTTGCAAGTGGACTGTGGGTATGATGACAACATTAAGAATGCAATTGTGAACGCAATGTGTCAATCTGCGCAATGTGCAAAGATGCAGCTGCTTCATCACCATTTGCTTCTGCTTCAAGTAGTGACGAGCGCTCTTTGGCAATTTTTTCTTTCAAAATACTAAGGTTTAACTCAATCAACTTCCCTTCCCAATCTTCACGAACATATCGGGGTTTTTCTTCTGCCAGATATTGTTCCAAAGTAAAGGTGAGAGCACTCAGTTCTTCGGGTGACATCAGGGTACGCCTTGCGTCTGCTGTTTCTCCAGAAATTGCAATCAGCCGTTCCTCTAACATATGACGTTCTTCGATAGGTAGAAGGCCAGCTAGTACCGCCAAGTAGTTTGTTAGTTTATTTAACCGGCTTTCGTTGGTGGCTTTTTGCAACGGTTCCGTTTTATTAATTACACTTGGTGAATTACCACGCTCATTTTTTTGTCGAGCCAGTTCCTCTAGCCGAGCCAGTTCAAGTCGAATTGCGTCAACGGTGGTACCGACCGCTTCAGCCACAGTGTTGGCAAAATGATCGCGTTCGATATGGCTATCAATTGATATCAAGTACGGCAGTATTTCGTCGCGCGCCTTCATTTTATAAGTACGTGCGTCTTTCGTTTCTTCTTTCAAAATATTAAGTAGAAACTCAATCACATGGGTGGCTCTGCCGATTGATTGGCGCAGTAGTTTTGGATCTTCTCGTACCAGATCGGCAGGATCTTTTCCGCCTTCTATGCGCGCAACCTTTAGATCGATACCTCGACCGAGCGCCACGTCGGCAGCACGTTTTACAGCCGCGATACCAGCCTTGTCTGAATCAAGTGCTAATACAATACGGTTTGATAATCTCTGCAACAGTGAAAGATGATGGATCGTTAGCGCCGTGCCGGAAACAGCGACCGCGTTGTGATAGCCGGCCTGATGAGAAAGTACAACATCAAACTGTCCTTCTACAATTAAAGAAAAATCGAATTTGTGAATGCCGTGCTTGGCTTTGTCGTATCCAAAAAGCACCTCTGATTTATTAAAGAGCGGAGTTTCCGGGCTGTTTACATACTTTGGGCTATCGGTGTCTTTCTTTAGAATTCGGCCGGAAAAAGCAATTACACGACCGGAAGGGTCCATTATCGGAAACATTATGCGATCACGAAAAACATCGTATGGCTGTTTTCCAGCGTCAGCCCGTTTGGCTAGACCGGCTTCGATCAACACATCGTCAACAAAACCTTTTTTATTTAGATGCTCTTTAAGCGAACGCCACTCATCTGGCGCGTAGCCGATGCGCCATTTGCCTATGGTTTCTTTGGTAACGGTACGATCAAGCACATAATCCAGAGCCACATTGTTGTCGGCTAGATTTTTTTCGAAGAAACGAGTTGCCTCTTCTATTACTGAATATAAAGTATCGCGTTGATCACGCTTCTTCGGGTCTTCGGCAACTAACTCCACTCCAGCTCTGTCAGCTAGAATCTTAAGGGCGCCTTTAAAATCTACACCTTCCATTTTCTGTACAAATGTAAACATATCGCCGCCTTGTGAGGACGAGAAACAGTAATACATACCACGTTCAGGAGAAACATAAAACGAAGGGGTTTTTTCTGCGGTGAAAGGAGATTTACCTTTCATATTTTTGCCAGCCTTATGCAACTCGACATAAGGCGCAATAACATCCACAATCGATAGACGATCTTTAATTTGCTGTACGGAATCCCCTGTCATAAGTCTATTTTACTACAGTGTGACAACCATTGCTGATTGCGGTCATAGGTTGACTTAATCAAAAAAAGTTATATAAATCTAACCAGTCAGCCATATAGATAGAGGTGAGGAAATGTCTATCGTGGAGTTCATCTTGGTACTTTGGGCCCTCTGCTCTGTTACTGCATTTGCAGGGTCGTGTCGATACATTCTGGAGACATGGAAGTCTTTCGCGAATTCAGGGGTGATGCTCGTCACGGCAATTCTTCTGTCGGCCACAGGGCCGGTCTATCTCGGGATCCTTCTTGCGGACGTTTACGTGGCGCTGGAAAACCTAAAGAAACCCAAAAAGTAAAAGCCCAGGAGGGACTTAAATGGATTATAAGACCGCGTGGATAATTTGTTCCGTCTTATACACTGTTGTATTTGCCATCATGGCGTACAAGATGGGCCGACTTAATTGGATGTTGCTCGTCACAGTGGCCGTTATGTCATTCTTTGCCTGGCCACTTTTTCTGACATTAAGCTGCATATCTTATGTGCAACATCTTGGCAGTAAGTTAAGAAAGGCTCGACAAGCACGCAAAGTACAATAAGCAACCCCGGAGAACCCTAGCGGTTCGCCGGGGTTTTTCATACGTAAACTATTGTGCTTGACAAATAGTCTTAAATATGCTATTATATAATCAGTTAAATTCCACTCAGAGGGACTTGAAAATGGAAACGTTCATCGCCATCTGGGGCATCTGCTCCATAATCGCATTTACAGAAACCTTGCGTTACATTTGGGCCGATCAGGCACCGATGGCACTCAAGATCGTATTTGCTGCTGGGGCATCACTATTAGGGCCGATCCACCTCGGATTGACGCTAGCAGATACTCACAGAAGCAGATCATGAATAGAGACTCCAAAATCAATGTACTACCTCCCGGCAACTTGCCTGGAGGTTTTATTTTCATAAATTACTGACACAACAGAAAAGGCCGGCGCGAAGCGCCGGCCTTTTCTTCTATTTATTAGTCCTGAGCGATAGTCCTGATCATGTCGTACTTCTTCGAGCCTTTGAAGCCAGTTCCAGCTGGGATCAAGCGGCCGATGATAACGTTTTCCATCAAGCCAGCTAGATTGTCTTTGTTTCCCTTTACTGCGGCGTTGATAAGAACGCGAGTAGTGTTCTGGAAGGAAGCAGCTGAGAGGAAGCTCTTTCGAGAAAGTGAAGTCTCGGTAATACCAAGAATGAGTTTTTCAGACTTGGCTTGTTCCTTACCTTCATCCTTCATCTTCTGGTTGGCATCAACGAAGATCCATTCTTCGATAACGTCACCAATGGTGAAGTGAGTGCCACCAGCATCAGTGATCTTAACGCGACTCATCATCTGCTTTACGATGAGTTCGATGTGCTTGCGCGCAATCGTCACACCCTGCAGTTCGTAAATCTTGTTAATTTCAGAAATGATGTAGTCCTGAGTTTGCTCACGGGTGCCGTACTTAAAGATGTCTGGCAAGTGGGCAGAACCATCTGTCATCAACTGACCGGATTTTATGGTGTCGCCGACTGAAACTGTAACAACACGGCGGTAACTTACTTCGTATTCCAAGTTGTCAGAAGTCTTCTTGGCGTACTTGGCACCCTTTTCTGGAGCTACCACAATCACCTTCTCTCTGCCCTCGCGACGAATTTCGGTAACGATACCAGCGGTCTTTGAAACCACGGCTGGAATCTTCGGCTGACGTTTTTCAAATACTTCTTCCACGCGTGGAAGACCCTGGGTCACGTCGCCACCTACAGAGGCAGCACCACCGGCGTGCTTAGTGTTCATAGTGAGCTGTGTACCTGGTTCACCAATCGCCTGTGCAGCAACAGTACCGACAGTCTCTCCAATATCAACCAATGCGTTGGTAGTGAGATCGTGTCCGTAACAGGTCTGACAAACTCCGCGCAAGGTTGCACAAGTCATCGGAGATCGTACAACAACAGATGGACAAGTTGAGTCTTCAAGAGCGATAGCGTCACGACGAGAAAGTAGATGTCCCTTCTTGAAGATAACGTTATCTTGGTTGTCCATAGCGTCCGCAGCCAATACACGACCCTTGATTGCCTTTGAGAAAGCAATCTCAATGCCAGAAGCAGAGATACGGCCGATAGTGGTGCCAGCTTTGGTCTTACAATCACTCTCGGTGATAATTGCGTCCTGCGCTACCACGAAGAGACGACGAGTAAGGTAACCAGCTTTAGCTGTCTGAAGCGCGGTGTCAGCAAGACCTTTACGAGAACCGTGAGTGGTAATGAAGTATTCGATCGGTGTCATACCTTCCTTCATAGAAGAAAGCACTGGGAACTCAAGGGTTTCACCTCGAGTGTTCACGATAAGACCTTTCATACCAGCCATCTGACCGATTTGTCCAAGGGAACCTCGAGCGCCGGACTTCCACATTTCGAAAGCAGAACCATTAGGATCTAGAGTTTCTGGTAGAAGGCCTTCAATCTCGCTCTTGGCGCGGTGCCAGATCTCTACGATCATTCGGCGTCGTTCATCGCGTGAGATCAAACCTTCACCGAAGTGAGTGAACACATCTCGCTCGCTAGCACGAGCCTTTTCAATAACTGCCGGCTTTCCTTTTGGTACGACCACTTCGTCGATACCCCAAGTTGTACCAGACTGAGTTGCGTACTTAAAGCCAAACTTTTTCAACTTATCTACAATCGGCGGCACAGCGTCGGTACCACGGTCATCAATAATATCGATGATGATGTTGAACAAAGTCTTTTGAACGACCACATCGTTGATGAATGGGTAGTCACTCGGAAGAACGCTGTTGAACAGAAGACGACCAACGGAAGTCTCGAATAGTTTGCCTTCGTATTGACGGTACTTTGGTGTATCTGTAGCCAATACTTTGATCTTGGCGCGGAAACTAATCAAGCCGTAGTCGTAAGCGTTGATAGCGTCGTTTGGTGAGGAGAAGAATTTATCTTCACCCTTGTCACCTTCGATGATCTTTGTCATCCAGTAGGCACCAAGAGCCATATCAAGAAGCTTTTCAGACACAACCGGTTCAGAAGAACCTGGCTTCAAAATGTTCTTGTTGGCAGAAATAATTTCACGAGCTTCCATCTGTGCCTCTTCAGAAAGAGGTACGTGTACAGCCATCTGGTCACCGTCGAAGTCGGCGTTGAAAGCGCGACAAACGAGTGGGTGAACTTGGATAGCGTTACCTTCGATTAGAACTGGACGGAAGGCCTGGATACCCTGTCGGTGTAGAGTTGGAGCACGGTTTAGAAGTACGTGCTTGTCACGAATGATGTCTTCGAGAATCGCCCAAACTTCTGGCACACCGTCTTCGATAAGACGACCGGCGCCACGGATGTTATACGCAAGCTCCTGTTTTAGAAGTTGAGAAATGACGAACGGACGGAAGAGTTCCAGAGCCATATGCTTTGGAAGACCACACTGGTCAAGATCAAGATCTGGACCAATAACGATCACCGAACGGCCAGAATAGTCCACACGCTTACCGAGAAGGTTTTGACGGAAGTAACCCTGTTTAGACTTAAGGTAGTCGGAAAGAGACTTAAGAGGACGCCGTTGTGCCTGACTCATCATTGAGTAGGCGCTGTTGCCGTGACGAATCGAGTTGTCGATCAAGGCGTCAACCGCTTCCTGCAAGATACGCTTTTCGTTACGCAAGATTACGTCTGGTGCCATTATGTCGATCAACTTCTTCAAACGGTTGTTACGGTTGATGACGCGACGGTAAAGGTCGTTTAAGTCAGAAGAGGCATGACGACCACCTTCAAGAGCCACCATCGGACGCAGTGCCGGTGGAATAACTGGAAGACGAGTTAGGAACATCCATTCTGGACGAACGCCAGAATTGAGCATTCCACGCACGAGGCCGAGTCGCTTATCAAGCTTGGCTCGCTCAAGGGCACCAGCTTTTTCACGTTCTTCTTCAAGGCGCTTTTGCAGTTCCTGAAGATTAATATTCTTAAATAGTTCGAATACACTTTCTGCGCCGATCTTGGCTTCAAACAAAGTGCCATACTTGATGGAGAACTTGTGGTAGTTGTTTTCATCAAGAACTGTACCCTGCTTGATCGAGTTGATCTCCTTCTTCACTTCTTCCATTCGCTCCTTTAGTTCAGCCACAGCTGACTCGTTCTGAAGTTCCTTAGACTTTGTCTTGAACTCCTGAGCAAGTTCAGCAAGCAAACGTGAACGATCGCTTTCAGAAATCTTAGTGACAATGTAGCCGGCGAAGTAAATAACTTTTTCAATATCAGTAGCGGAAATACCAAGAATGAGAGCGATACGTGAAGGTACGCCGCGCAAGAACCAGATGTGTGAGACAGGAACACAAAGGTCAATGTGACCCATTCGCTCGCGTCTTACAATGGCACGGGTAACTTCAACGCCACACTTCTCACAGACAATACCCTTGTAACGAATACCTCGGTACTTCTTACAAGAACACTCGTAGTCTTCAACTGGTCCGAAGATACGCTCATCGAATAGACCGTGTTTTTCTGGTCTTTGAGTACGATAGTTAATCGTTTCTGGCTTGGTCACTTCACCATGCGACCACTCGAGGACGTCCTCTGGACTAGCCAGACGAAGTGCGACTTCAGTGAACGGCTGCGGTGCACGCGACTTGCGTGGTCCGAATCCTTTCTCGCGTGGAGTTGTATTTGTGTTTTCCATATTTTAATTTTGGTGAAGTGACTATTAATTTTTTTCTTCGGCCTGACCACGAGTAAGATCAACATTGAGCGAAAGACCACGCAGTTGATTTACTAGTACGTTGAACGCAGCCGGAGTGTGTGGGTGTGAGATACGTTCACCACGTACGATTGCATCGAAGGCAGCAGAGCGACCAACAATGTCGTCGGACTTGATTGTAAGCATTTCACGAAGGGTGTAGGCAGCTCCGTAACCAAGCAATGCCCACACTTCCATCTCTCCGAAACGCTGACCACCGATCTGAGCCTTACCGCCCAGTGGTTGCTGAGTGATAAGTGAGTACGGACCAATTGATCGCATATGGATCTTGTCTTCCACCATGTGATGGAGTTTCAAGATGTACATATAGCCAACAGCGGTCTTTTTAGCGAATTCTTCGCCAGTACGTCCGTCACGAAGCTGAATCTTTCCATCTTCTGGCAAGCCAGCAGCTCGCAATTCGGCCTTAACATCTTCTTCAGTCGCTCCAGAGAATGGAGGTACTACAGCTTGATAACCAAGTGTGTTCGCCGCCATACCAAGGTGAAGTTCAAGAATCTGACCCAAGTTCATACGAGAAGGTACGCCGAGTGGAGTCAAAAGAACGTCGATTGGACGACCGTCCTCTGTGTAAGGCATATCTTCTTCAGGCAAGATGCGAGAAATAACACCCTTGTTACCGTGACGACCAGCTAGCTTGTCACCCACGGATACGTTACGCACCTGCGCTACAGTGACGTGGATACGCTTGATCACACCGCTCTCAAGTTGATCTCCAGCTTCGCGGGAGAAGACTTTGACACCGATGACACGGCCGCGCTTCCCTGCTTCAAGACGCAAACTAGTGTCCTTAACATCCTTGGCCTTTTCGCCGAAGATAGATCGGAGTAGGCGCTCTTCAGGAGAAAGCTGAGTCTCACCTTTAGGAGTTACTTTACCGATTAGGATGTCCCCTGGACGGATTTCAGCACCGATACGGATGATTCCGTTTTCATCAAGGTTGCGGAGTTTCAATTCAGAAACGTTCGGAATGTCTGGAGTAGTTACTTCCGGACCGAGCTTTGTGTCGCGCACCGCTGTCTCAAATTCTTCCACGTGAATGGTTGAGAACTTACTGTCTTTTACAAGACGTTCTGAAATAACGATAGCGTCTTCGTAGTTGGCACCAGACCAACTCATAAAGGCAACCAATGCGTTTTGACCAACTGCAATCTGACCGTTGTCGGTAGAAGAAGTGTCAGCCAAGAGGGCGCCACGCTTTACCTTTTCGCCTAGGGAAACCATAGGTCGGTGATTGAAGGCTGAGAAGTCGTTGGTTCGTTCTAGTGTAGTAAGTCGATATTCTTTCTTTTTACCGTCCTTGTTTTTGATAGCGATGTGCTTGGAGTCCACAGCTACTACCTCGCCAGCTTCTTCAGCGATGATAACGCGAGCTGTATCTGTTGCCACCATTTTTTCAATACCGGTCGCAACCAATGGTGCGTCAGGAATAAGGCATGGAGTTGCCTGCTTCTGCATGTTTGAACCCATCAGAGTACGGTTGGCGTCGTCGTGGTTGAGGAATGGGATCATCGAAGTTGCTACAGAGAAAGCCTGGTTGGTAGCAATATCCAAATAATCAACATCCATACGCGCGATTGCTCTAGGTTCGCCGCCCTTTCGTGCTTCTAGCATCTCGTTCTTAATGCGGCCCTTTTCGTCAACTTCAATCGCAGCGTGGGCAATGTAAAAGTGTTCCTCTTCGTGAGCATTGAGGTAAACGATCTCTCCAGTCACTATACCCTTTTCCACTTTTGCGTAAGGAGTTTCGATGATGCCGAATCGGTTAACACGCGCGTACATTGAAAGACGCAAGATTAGACCAATGTTCGGACCTTCTGGTGTGTGGATTGGACAAAGACGTCCGTAGTGTGAGGTGTGAACGTCACGCACTTCGAAACCGGCACGTTCACGGGTAAGACCACCCGGGCCGAGGGCTGAAAGAGTACGAAGACCTTCTAGTTCTGCCAAGATGTTTTGCTGAGGCATAAACTGCGACAGCTGGTTGGTTGTGAAAAATTCCTTGATAGCAGCCTGAAGAGGACGTGGGTTGATGATCTGCATCGGTAGGCTTGTTTCGGCCTCGATGGTAGACATACGATCCTGAATATTGCGCTTCATTCGGGTCATACCGACACGAACTCTTTGCACGGCCATTTCGCCGAAGTAGCGCACACGACGGAAACCAAGGTGGTCAATGTCGTCAGGTAGAGCACCAGGGGTGTGGTTTTGCTCAATGATGTGCTTGATGATTGTACGCACGTCTTCTACGGATACAGTGCGAGCATCGGTAGCCTTTTTGTCAGTTGGTCGGCCAAAACGTTCGTTAAAGTGATGACGTCCGATTTCAGAAAGGTCGTAGCGTTCAGGTGCAAAGATTGAGTTAATGAATTCGCGAGCGTTTTCAACAGTCGCCAAGTCACCGTCACGAAGACGTTTGTAGATCTCAATATATGAGTCGTCTGCCGTCTTAGCAACGTCCTTAGCCAAGGTAGCCTTGATGTACTCTTCGCCACGCTCAACATCCTTGAAGAGCTTAATCATCTCTTCTTCTTTTGTGACGCCAAGAACACGCAAAAGTGAAGTAATTGGGAACTTCTTTTTGCGGTCGATTTTTACATAGATGCAGCCATCGTGTTCGGATTCAATTTCCACCCAAGCGCCTCGGGCAGGAATGATTTTGGCACCAAAGTAGGTGCGGCCCTTCTGCTCACCGGCAGTGAAAAAGATACCGTAGGAACGAGCAAGCTGAGGTACGATCACACGCTCAACACCGTTGATGATGAAGGTGCCGTGCTCAGTCATTACTGGAATGTCAGCTAGGAAGATTTCTTGTTCCTTCTCACTTTCGAAAGTCTTGTTCTTAAGTACGATAGTGGCGCGCAGAGGTGCGTCATAAGTCTGCTTGTTTTCCTTAGCAAGCTCAGGGGTAGTCTTTGGTTCACCGACGGCATAGCCTTTGAAAACTAACTCAAACTTTTTCTCAGAGTAGTCAGAGATTGGTGAAAATTCCTTAAGGACATCCTTTAGTCCATTTCCAACAAACCACTTATAAGACTCGAGTTGCGGCTCGATAAGATTTGGTACCGGTACAAGAGGTCCGCGGTACTTCGAGAACACCTTCGCTGGCAGACTGCCCACGGTCTGACGGCTATGGATGACGCTGTTTAGCTGCTTATCTAACATATTTATAAGGTTTAGTAACACGCAAAAGACGGCGTTTACACGCCGTTCCCCAAATATTTGCGGTTACACTTTTAAAATTTGCATTACTGCAAGGCCTTTATTCCCCATCAACCTGGTGATTGACAACCGCAACACAATCACCACCAAATTGCAAGTCCTGTAAACCTACCAGAAAATCAGAAAAAACGCAACCCTAAATTTAGGCAATTTTAGGGATTCTGTGGTCTAAATTACTCTGCGGTGCGGAATTGGTCGATTTTCTTCTGATCTCCGGTTAAAAGTACCTCCGGAACAGGGTGTTTTTTACCTTTCCACAGCAAGACATCTGGTCTCGTGTAAGAAACTCCGCTGGTTGGTCGTTGGTCCTCTAGTGATTCGTAGGTACCGAGTACACCTGGAATTTCGCGAGCCACAGCGTCAATGATGGTGAGAGCAGGTAGTTCGCCGCCGGTCAGGACATAATCGCCTACTGATACCTCTTCTGCCTTAAGTATTTTTTTTACGCGGTCATCGATACCTTCGTAGCGACCGGAGATTAGTGCGATGTGTTCATAAGACTTAGCCAACTTCTTAGCTAAAGGTTGATCAAATTTTTTGCCGCGCGGCGACATTATAAGAGTCTTCACTTTCCCCTTCTTGCGACCGACTGCCTTTTCCCAAGCTTTTAAAATTGGTTCAGCTTTCATTACCATTCCTGGTCCGCCGCCATAAGGTCGTTCATCAACTTTATGATGTTTATCAATGGTGAAGTCACGTGGATTGTAATAAGAAACAGAGATTTTTTTACCACGTACTTTCGCCCCCTTTCCTTTGTCAGTTTTTTGAGCACGTCCTAGAACACTGGCGTCGGTGTACGCTTGGCAGATTTCTGGAAAAATTGTAACGACGTGAAAGTTCATAACAGCGCTACTTAAGAACTGCGGCGGCCGAAGGCCGCCGCAGTTCTGTTAGATTAGATTTTGAGGTCGTCGATGGCCTGGTCGAGAGACTTCGGTTCGTTTGGGACATCGTTGCCGTTTGGCTCCATTGATGCCTCCATATCTCGACTTACGCGCCCGCCTTCAGGTTCGTTGATTTTTAGGTTTACACGGGCATCGTGTTTCATTCCAACAACTCGCAAAAGAGTACGAATAGCCTTTGCAGTGTTGCCAGAGCGCCCGATGATTTTGCCCATATCCTCCGCGTGTACATCAAGCGTCAGCAATACACCCATTTCATCAACAGTGCGGTTGGTTTTTACTACTTCCGGATGATCCACCAAGGCCTTCACTAGGGTCTCCAAAAATTGCTGGTCCTCGTGCATATAATCGTTATTTAATTTCTGAAATCACTCTCGGCGTTTCATTTGCCGGGCGTTTACTTAATGTTACCAGTCGTCAGTCTAAGCACAACGTGTGCTTGTGGGTAGTGTGTAGTGATTATGAAGCCTTCTCTTCTTCTGCTGGAGCAGCAGTCTCTTCAACTACAACTTCTTCGGTAACTTCAGGAGTAGCTTCTTCGGCTGGAGCAAGAGCAGCTTCCGCAGCGGCTTTTTCTGCAGCTTCGGCGGCTGCCTTGGCATCAGCTTCTGCTTTCAACTTGGCCTCATCAACGATCGGAGATTTGCGAGGAAGAACGTTTATTTTCTTACCTTCGATAATTTTGTTGCTTATAAGCAGGTTGTGAACAGTCGGAGAAACCTGTACGCCTTTTGCAATCCATTCTTTAGCGCGTTCACCGTCAACAGAAAAAGCGTTCTGCTTAGCACTATAAGCACCGAGCAAGTCGATGTGCTTATTGCTCTTTGGGCTGGTGCGAGAGTCGGTAATAACCACTCGGTAAGAGGGGTCATTTTTGCGGCCAACTCGCTGTAATCGCATCTTTAACATAGTGACGGAAAGAATAACAGAATATTGTTTATTGTCAATTTGGATGTTATTCTGGGCCGCGTGAGCAACAACTCTTATGAAGGTGTACTAATGGTACGTGGGAAAGGCACTGGCTTTATGGTGGTGCCAGGTATGGAGGAGGACATTTTGATTTCTCCTGAAAAATTGGAGTTCGGCCTCGATGGCGACTTGGTCGAAATCGAGCTTTTGCCGCGTGTGCCAGGAAAGCGACAGGAAGGTAAGGTTGTTCGGGTTATCGAAGCGTCCCATAGTGAATTCATTGGTGTTGTAAAGGAACGTATGGATGGCGCTCGCAAAGAGCTTTTTCTTGAACCAGACAACCGACGTATTCATAAAGATATAGTACTTAAAGAGGCCTCGGCTGAACTGCTTGGTATGAAGGCTGTGGCCAAAATAACCCGCTGGAGTGATGCCACACGTGATCCGCTTGGTGTTGTAACGGAGGTGTTAGGTCACGCTGGTGATCATGAGACTGAAATGCAGGCCATCATTCGTGGTGGTGGTTTTTCTGAAAGTTTTCCTGAACCTGTTGCCCGAGCGGCTAAAGAGATGTATGACCAAAAGTCAGCTATTTTTGACGCTGCCAAACAGGACCCTAAGCGCCGCGATATGCGCGGTATCACTACCTTTACGATTGACCCTAAGGATGCCAAGGACTTTGATGACGCACTTTCAATACAGAAGCTTTCTGACGGTAACTTTGAAATTGGCGTGCATATCGCAGACGTATCACATTACGTAAGGGAGGGTGAAGTGATTGATGATGAGGCACAGAAACGCGGTACCTCGATATATTTGGTGGACCGAGTGATTCCGATGTTGCCGGAAGTGTTATCAAATGACTTATGTTCACTCCGTCCTGAAGAAGAGCGTCTCGCCTTCTCTGCCATCTTTACTCTCACCCCTTCTGCGGAGGTAGTTAATGAATGGTATGGTCAAACAATCATTCGCTCCGATCGACGTTTCTCTTACGAAGAGGCGCAGGAAATTCTTGATCAAGGACAGGGAGACTTTCATAGCGAGCTGACCGACATGATGACACTCGGACGCATCATCAGAAAGAAGCGGTTTGCTGAGGGCGCGATTGCTTTCGAACAGCCAGAAGTTAAGTTCGAGCTGGATGAAAGTGGCAAACCAATTCGCGCTTATACAAAAGTCCGTACCGAAACGATGTTGATGATTGAGGACTTTATGTTGCTAGCCAACCAGAGTGTGGCCACTTTTATCTACAAGCTTTCCAAACAAAACGATCGTGATGCCGCGTTTGTATATCGTATTCACGATGTACCGAATCCAGAAAAAATTGAAGAACTAGCCTCTTTCCTTCGCGTGCTTGGTTATGAACTTCGAACAGAGAAAGGTATGGTCAATGCCAAGGACATTAATAAGCTTCTTAAGGAGGTTGAAGGTAAACCAGAGGAAGCTCTCATTAAGACCGCCACTATTCGTTCAATGGCTAAGGCTGTCTATTCAACTAAAAACATTGGTCACTTCGGTCTGGCTTTTAAATACTATACACACTTCACATCTCCGATTCGTCGTTACCCTGACTTGATGGCCCATCGCCTTTTACGTCGGCATCTGGATGGTTCAGAGATAAAGGGTCAGGAACTAGCTAAATTTGAAAAACTTTCTGTTCAATCTTCTGAACGTGAAATTGATGCAGTGCGGGCCGAACGTGACTCGATTAAGTTCAAGCAGGTTGAGTTTATGGCCCCTCACGTGGGTGAAGAATTTAATGGCGTTATAACAGGCGTCACTGACTGGGGTATTTATGTTGAAGAAAAAGAGTCTAAATCAGAAGGTATGGTGCGTTTGGCATCGATCCGTGGCGATTACTTTGAGCATTTGGCCTCGGCCTACGCGGTTAAAGGTCAACGGACTGGCAAGGTGTATCGCTTGGGTGACCCTGTGCGTTTCAAGGTTATGAACGCAAACCTAGAGGAGAAGCAGTTAGATTACGAACTAATTGGGTAAAACCGCGACCTTTTGAGATTCTGTAACCAATTTCCGAATTTTGTAGTAATCTAATGGTAGGAAGGAGGTGGTCAAAATGGACACCTTGAACATGTATCTCCATGCAGAAACGCAAGGAGAAGTTGAGCATTGTCAGGCATTCTTAGTGCACACTATGTTGGCCAAGAAAGTGTCCGCGGAGTACTTCAGAAACAATGCTTATTGGTTCACTTTGGAAACCGATTTATCGGTGGAAGAAATTGGACTAGCACTCAAGGATGCCGGATTCAACGTCGAGGTCTTTGGAACTGAAGAGTACGTCTAACTAATGGGAGGCAGCAATGTCTGCAATAACACATGGTCCGGAAGCGACAAACGACACACGTTTGAACGTCCGGACCTTTATTTTGCTACAGCGAGTGCTTGATCGAGTCGGACAGAAAGCAGTTTGGATACACCATCTCCACCCATAGTGACACCGTAGAGAATACCAGCACGAGACATAGTCTCACGATTGTGGGTGATTAATATAAGCTGTGATCGCTTGGAAAGCGCTTCGATCATATCGCCATAACGTCGGCTGTTGGCTTCATCAAGTGCCGCGTCTGTTTCATCGAGGATGATGAAAAGCGGCGGATTGACCTGACTCATAGCGAATATAAGCGCGATTGAGGTAAGTGCGCGTTCGCCGCCAGAAAGCATATCAAGACCCTTAACCCTCTTGTTTGGTAGCTTTACTCCAATCTCTATTCCCTCTTCGGTTTTCTCTTCAGTTTCCGGAGATTCTTCCGTAAGCAATTCTTCTTCAGCTAAAGTAACACGCCGGCGTTGTGCCATCTTTACTTTATTCAACTCTGCCGCACCACCACCAAACATCAGTGCAAAAAACTTATTGAATTCTAAACTTATTTTGTCGATGCCCGCACTGAAACGTTCGTTCAATTCTGCATTCAACTCAGCAATTAACTGTTCAAGTTTCTCAACAGACAATTTGAGATCAGCGACTTCTCGAATCAAGAAATCGTCACGTTCCTTTACTGCTGTGTACTCTTTTTCGATTTCTTCTCCTCCTCCACCCTGCTCCTCGAGTCGTATCTTGAGTTTTTCAAGTTCGCGTCGACGTTCGATTTGACGAGCGCGATCTTCATTTACAATATCGCCGGTAATTTCTAATTTAAAATAATCTGCAGCATTCCGACCGATCAAGATCACAGCTTCCTGCAATTCACGTTTAAATTCGTCACGGTCACGAACAATAGCGTTGTATTCGTACTCTAAACGAACCAGGACATTTTCGCACTCGCGTTTTTCGGCACCTAAACGGAATACCTCTCGCTCTGCAGCGCGGCCCTCATTTTCACTATTTTCAATCTTAGTCCGAATGGCTCGATGTTGCTCTTCAGCCTGGATCTCATCTTGCGACGCAGTGGCCAGTTGTTTGTCGAGTTCATTTTTCTTTCCGGTTAGGTCTTCATACTCTCGCTCCTCTTCAACAATGCTTGATCTTTCTCCTTGCAAAGAGGCTTTGGACAGGAATTGTCGAAGTGTATGCACAACATCAGTCATTGCTCGTCTTAAGACAGAGACATCATCATTCTTGACCGCTTTCTGCACCTCCCACTCAAGTGATGTCACCAATTTGTCCAACTCACCATAGGGTATCTGCAACTTATCGTCAGCAGTACTCCTGTCGCGTGCCGCCCTGATTCGTCGTTCGAGAAATGAAAGTTGGCCTTCTAAAGTTGCTACTGCCCGGACTATGTCCTGTTTAGTACGGCGGGCAATGGTTAGAGTGTTTTCAGCTTCGATCAATTCTGTCCGATTCTCCCCACTGCCTTCTTTTGCCAATACAGCTTTAGCGTTTGTAAGCGCGCTTTCCTTTGTCTCCAACTCTTTCTTTAGGTTGTTACGCTCGCCTTCAAGCCGATCTTGGTGGTATGCAAGATAAGTATCTTCTCGTTTTAAATATTCAGCATATAAGTGACGAAGTTGATCCCTCAATTCGACGGCTCTTTCAATCTTCTTCATTTGCTTCTCAAGAAAACGTAAGTGCGGTGCCACTTCACGACGAAGTGAATCGACTTTGTCGATATTTTCTCGAGTCTTATCCAGCTTGCGTACGGCTTCAGTTTTTTTGAACTGATATACCTTCAAGCCAAGCGCGTCTTCGATCATTTCTCGACGCTCTTTAGGGCTGGCAGAAAGAATACGGTCGGCTTCACCTTGAGAAATGATGTGGTGTCCTGATGGGCCGATGTTAGCTGCTGCCAAAAGCTCTTGTACGTCCTTTAGACGTACCTGACTCCCGTTTATTAGATATTCGTTAGCGCCGTCACGATGCACTACTCGCTCCAAAACAATTTCATCAAAATCGACTGGGAAAACGTGTTTTTCATTATCCAATGTAACCGCAACAGACGCACGATTTCCTCGCGCAAGGGAATCGCTACCTCCCCAGATCAAGTCCTCACCCTTTTTGCCGCGCATTCTTGACGGGGACTGTTCGCCAAGCACAAAGCGAAAAGATTCTGCCACATTAGACTTACCACTACCATTTGGTCCGACGATAGCTGTTATGGCAGACGAAAACTCCAACTCGCCTTTTTTTGCGAATGATTTAAAGCCATTAATGGAAAGGTGTTTGAGATACATTCAGCGCGCAGGTATTAAGACGGATCGGTGCAAGGAGTTGCTCCGATGGTGTTGTTGTACCACCAGTTCTTAGCTAACCCATTATGGTTACGCTCACCATTTGCCCAGAGACGGTAGCGTTGATCACCAGTCGGGGTCGTTGGGGCGGCACACCAGTTGTCGTAGAAATACATTTGGTCGTTTGGCCAGCTGCCACTGTAGGACTCGTTCTGCGGATCTTGAGGTAGGGCGTTAAGAAGGCCAGAGGTGACTAATACTTGAAGACAACCGCCGGGTCCGAAGCTAGTATAAAACTGACAGACACCCTCAGCAGTGGATGGATAGCGACCATTAGCGGTGGCCCAGACTTGCAGAGCTGCAGCGACTTGTTGTATATCAGCCTCACGCTTGGAATCGCGTGCTTTTTTGCGTGACTCACTGACAGACGCGAACACTATCGACATTAAAACGGTAATGATAGCGATTACCACTAATACTTCTACCAAAGTGAACCCTGCCTTCATTCGAGGGAATTTATACATACCAGTATTGTAATGCAAAAGCAGGACTGCAGGAATCTGGACTGTGAACAGGTTACAATTACAGCGGTCTTGCCTTTACTCCCACTGCTTTACAGCCAATGCCGCTTCAGCAGCGTTTTGCTCAGCTTCTTGTTTAGAGCGACCTTGTCCTTCGGCGACCTTTTCATCCTTCAAATAAATACCGATGTTAAACACACGATCATGATCTGGGCCAGTCTGGGAGATTAGTTCGTAGGAAGGTGTAATAGAGACTTTTTCTTGAGATAGTTCCTGGAATCTGCTTTTCGGGTCCTGCCATAACCGTTTCTCTACAATGCGATCTGTTTTTTGGAATAGTTGGTTGCCAATAAATTTGGCCGCCGCCTCGTAACCTTGGTCTAAGTAGATGGCTCCAATTACTGCTTCAAATGCATTCGCCAATATATATTGGCGAGCTCGTCCGGTGTCCTTAGCTTCACCCTTAGACATCAACATAAAGTCGTTGATACCAAGTTTTTGCGCTGCTTCAGACAACGATGTTGTGTTAACAAGTGCCGCTCGAACAGCCGTTAGTTCACCTTCTGGCTTTTCTGCGTATTTACGAAAAAGGTAATCAGTAACAGCAAGTTCGAGGACAGCGTCACCTAAGAATTCTAGTCGTTCATTATGTTCGTGAACAGCCTCACGATGCTCATTAAGATATGACCGGTGCGTTACCGCAGACAGTAAGTGCTCTTTATTAGTGAAAACCACCCCGAGGATTTTTTCCAGTTTTGGCAGATCATTTTCCATTTTCAGATTTCTACTTAAACTTTTTTCGCAACCAACATGGTTACGGCCTTCGTGACAATAGGCAATATATCCTCATAAAAATTGAGGTCAAGTATCTCAGCCACCTTAAACCATTTAGCGTCATCTAATCCCCCTTTCTTCTCCATTTTAAGATCGACATAAGGTGCACTGGCTAAAAAGTACGATACTTGTTTTCGGTGTTTTCCAATTTCTGGTTTGTTTGCCACGTACTCGTTACTGCCAAGCTTGGCCTCAATTTGGATATCTAAGCCAATCTCCTCACGTAATGCTCTGGTGGCACCCTGCTCTTCTGTTTCGTCTTCAGCAACCTTACTCTTCGATAGAGTCCAGTGACCAAAAATATCATGTACAAGCGCCAAGTACATTTCTCCATCATGGACTGCATACACAACAGCACCAGCCAGACGTATAACCAGCATCTTTTCAAATGGAACAGTCGGTGCCTTCTTTTTGCTCTGCTCTTCCTTGCCTGGTTCTCCTATTTCTTTATAGACAGCACCTAGAACACCGTTCACGAATCGACTGGAGTTTTCACCGCCAAATTGCTTTGCGAGTTCGATGGATTCGTTGATGGCTACTTTAGCCGGTACTTCGCCACGATCTGCAAAAAGAAGCTCATACAAACCAAGTCGAAGAATGTTTCGATCAACTGGAGAAATACGATCAATTGGCCATTCTGGAGCCGCCTTTTCTATAACCAAATCCAATTCCTTTTGTTTGCCCAGGATGCCATCCATCAGACGCTCCATAAAAGGCTGGTCACTTTTGTTCTTGGCAAACTCTTCAATATTGCGTACCAAGACGTCTTTTACTTCCTTCTTTTCAAGATTATTCAGATCCCACTCAAACAGCGTTTGAAGAACGATAGAGCGTGAGAGGTGCCGGTTTGCCATTATTGAAACTACTTATCCTTAACTTTATTCATACTACCACAACTATATTCACAAAAACTCCCCGTAGGGAGTTTTTGTGAATATCCAAAGATTTATTTCTTTCCTTCGTCAGCGGCTGCTTCGGGAGTGTTGTCGGCAACGGCAACATTTTGTGCTGAGCGCTTTGCTTCTAAACGGGTCTGACGAGCCTCCTTCTTAGCCTGCAGATCCATCACCTGACGGCCATTGTAATAGCCACATTCGAGGCACATATGGTGTGGTCGGTGGGTGGCGTTACAGTTTTTACAAACAGCCAAAGCTGGCGCTTTTAGCGCGTGGTGACTACGTCGGTTTGCGGTATGAGACCGCGTATGTCGCATTCGAACTACCATAATGGCAGCAACTATAACAAAATATCGAAAAAAGGCAATAGAAAAGGGCTGACGGTCGGTCAGCCCTCTTGGCAGGGTCTTGACTGCTATTAGGCAGCTATAGAATGTCGTGAACGCACAGTCTCTGACACACGCGCTTTTTGAGCAAGCAAAATGAGCTCCTCTGCAGATAATGGTGCATTGGCCGACAACATCCGATCCCAGTATCGGTATGCGCAATTTTCATACCGCGCAAACTTTGTCACGAGTGTAACAACAACAACCGGCTCGTCATTTTTGGCGCGGAGCAATCCGCACAAGTAATCATTCCCTTTGCCGCTCTGTTGATATTTGCAATTTTTGCAGCGCGGTTCAGTATGCATTCCCATTGTATTCCTCCACATTGTCGGACAGAATTTTCGTCCGCAATCAATACTATACAACAGCTAATCAGACTCCGCAATTACGACAAAAACTCTTCCGGTGGATAAGTGAGAGCCCGTGTTTCTTGATAAGTTCTAGGTGGAGTTTGGTGCCGTAGCCTTTATGGGTAGCCAGCTCGTATGGGGCATACTCAGGTAAGGTTGCCACTTTCGTCATATATCGGTCACGTGTCACTTTTGCCAAAATGGAGGCCAGACCAATAACTGGTTCTAAGCCATCACCACCGATAATGGTGGTTTGGTTTTGATAGTTAGACGGCGCGCGAAGTGCGCCGTCTAGACGCACCACACAATCTTCAGGGTTAAGTGCCAGTTTCTCTAGGGCATCTTTCATCCCGTATTTAATAGCTGGCACTATTCCCTCTTGGTCAATATATGTCGCGGTGCTCTGGCAGACTGCAAAATTTAATAGGCCAGCCTTTTTTAGCTGCTTTGCAGTTTCAAAGACCACTTCGCGCTTTTTCTCGGACAGCTTTTTGGAGTCACCAACGCCAGGGATTAAACTCCAGTCAAAGTCAGTTGATACGGCGACCACACCAACCGCTACGGGCCCAGCTAGCGGCCCGCGGCCAGCTTCGTCTATTCCAATCAGCCATTTCATAATTTGATATACTAGCTATTATGTCAGAAAAGCGGCTGCAGACTGAATTTGTTCACTTACACGTCCATTCTCACTATTCCCTCCTAAACGCGCTACCAACTCCAAAAGAACTTGCCTACGCTGCAAAGGCGGACGGTCAAGATGCGTTAGCTCTTACTGACAATGGTGCACTTTACGGAATGATTGATTTCTATAAGGCCTGTCAAAAGGAAGATATAAAACCAATAATTGGCCTAGACGCTTTCCTTTCCCCTCGTACCCGCTTTGATAAAGATGCTGGAATTGATAAACCACGCAGTCGCCTCGTGTTACTCGCCAAAAACAACGTTGGCTATCAGAACTTAATCGAACTAGTTACTCGTTCCTTCGTGGATGGCTTTTACTACAAACCACGTCTTGATCAGGAATTACTCGAAAAACACAAAGAGGGCTTGATAGCGATCTTGCCATCCTTTGCTGGAGAAGTAGCACAGTCTCTTAAAAACAATGATCAGGAACGGGCCGGAGAAAAACTGGATTGGTATCGCCACATTTACAGCGAAGATTGTTATTTAGAGGTCACCAATCATCCAGAGCTTTTAGACCACGGAGAAAATCAGGAGCGCATCAAAGCCTTGGCTAAGGTTAACAACGTTCCACTGGTAGCCGCGCATGATGTTTATTACATTAACCCTGAAGATCGGGTGGCACGCGAGACTTTGCTTAAGATACAAAATGGCGGAGTAGTCGATACCAGTGCTGATGGCAATGAAGACTTCTCATTCGTTACAACAGCTGCCATAAAGGAGAAATTTCTCGATGTGCCAGAGGCGGTTAGCAATACGGTCAAAATAGCCGAATCCTGCAATGTAGATATTCCGATCGGAACAACTTGGTATTTCCCCAACTACATTATTGAAAGTGGCAAAGAACCTGATGATGAACTCAAAGACTTGGCCTATAAAGGTGTAACTTGGCGCGGACTGTCCTTAGAAGACAAAGAAGTTCAGGAGCGTTTGAATTACGAATTGGAAGTGATCAAGATGAAAGGTTACGCAAAGTACTTCCTTGTGGTGGGAGATTTGCTTCGAGAATCACGGGTTCGAGGAATTCTCACTACTATTAGAGGTTCGGTGGCCGGTTCTTTGACTACCTACGTGCTCGGTATTACCAATGTGGATCCACTTGAATACAAGCTTCCATTCGAGCGCTTTCTCAATCCAGAACGTCCTTCCGCTCCTGATATCGATATGGACTTCGCCGATAATCGTCGTGATGAAATTATTGAATACGCCAAGCAGAAATATGGTGAGGACAAAGTGGCCCAGATTGGCACCTTCGGTACGATGATGGCGCGCGCGGCAGTGCGTGACGTGGCGCGCGCGCTTGGTCATGTTTACGCGACTGGAGATCGTATTGCCAAGTTGATTCCGATCGGCAGTCAGGGTTTTCCAATGACCATCAAGCGGGCTCTTGAGATTGAGCCAGAGTTGGCCAAGATGTACAAAAGCGAGCCAGAAATGCGCGAGGTTCTTGATCTGGCAAAACAAATTGAAGGTAGAGTCAGACACCTAGGAGTTCACGCTGCCGGTGTGGTGATTGCACCTGAGCCTTTGAATCGATTTGTACCAGTACAGCCTGACCCGAAAACCGGCAAGCTGATTACCCAGTATGAAATGCGCTCTGTCGGTGAAGACGGTGTTGGTCTTCTCAAATTTGACTTTCTTGGTATCAAAAACCTAGCCATATTGGCTGATGCGGTGAAGCGAGTGAAGAAAATTCGTAACATAGAGGTAGATATTGAAAACATTCCTCTGGATGACAAACTAACTTTTGAAATGCTGGCTCGCGGTGAAACGATGGGTTTGTTTCAACTCAACGGTTCAGGAATGACTTCTTTCCTAAAGCAGCTACAACCTTCCTCTATCCACGACATCAACGCCATGGTGGCGTTGTATCGTCCAGGGCCGATGGAGTCGATCCCGCAGTACATTGAGCGCAAACATAACGCGGCCCTGATTCATTATATGGATCCTCGACTCGAAACGATTCTGGACCGCTCTTACGGCGTGATCACCTACCAAGATGACGTGATGATGACTGCCATTACTTTGGCTGGATACTCATGGCTTGATGCTGACAAACTCCGTAAAGCAATGGGAAAGAAGATTCCTGAGGTGATGGAAGCTGAAAAGGAAAAGTTGCTCAAAGGTTTCGTGGAATACGGCAAGTTATCGGGCCAGAAGGCCGAACAGTTATGGAAACTAATTGAACCTTTCGCTGCTTACGGATTCAACAAGGCTCACGCCGCCAGTTATGGTCGTGTGGCCTACCAGACGGCTTATATGAAGGCCAACTACCCGGTTGAGTATATGTCAGCCGTCCTAACAGCAGACTCTGGTGACACTGAGAAGATCTCAGAAATTATTCACGAGTGTGAACGAATGGGTATCGAAGTATTGCCACCGGACATCAACGAATCTTTCGCGGACTTTTCTGTGGTACCTGGTACACAAAAGATTCGCTTTGGTCTCACTACTATAAAAAACTTTGGTGCGGGCATTTCTGATTCAATCATTGAGGAACGAAAGACCAATGGGCAATACCATTCCCTGTCAGATTTCTTAACCCGTGTGCGTGAGCGAAACTTAAACAAGAAGTCATTGGAGGCGCTGATAGAAACTGGCGCACTAGACCGTTTCAAAGAGCGAGGTTTGATGTTTGCAAACTTAGAAACTTTGCTTGAATTTAACAAAAACGCGCAGGCTGCTGCAGAATCTTCACAAGACTCGCTCTTTGGCGGTACCTCTATATCTGAATTATCTCTCAACCCGTCTGCGCCAATTCCAATGGCACAAAAGCTCGCCTGGGAAAAAGACCTGCTCGGTGTCTATGTTTCTGGTCATCCGTTGGACAGTTTTGCTGAGGAGTTAAAAAAGCGACCAACAATTAAAGTGATTAGAGAAGATGGACGCAACGGTATTCCAGTAGTAACCGCTGGAATGGTGGGAACAATGAGAGAACTTTTAACCAAGAAGGGTGAAAAAATGGCGTTTATCCAACTAGTTAATAAGACCGATCAAATCGAAGTGACTGCCTTTCCTGAAACTTATCGTGCTTTACAAGAAGTGCTTAGACCGTCAGCTTGTGTGGCTATTAAAGGTCGTCTGCAGATCAGAAGTGGTGAACCTACCGTAATGCTTGAGAACGCCAAATTGTTGACATCGGAAGTATCGGCGGTATCATAGCTAAATCAGAGATTGTTGTGGCCACCAACCACAAACGGAATCCCGTCCGCAACCTGCGGCTAATCTGCCCTCTAATGAAGTAATAAATCTCGGTGGAACCGCGGCTAAAACCGCCCGAGGTACAAAGACATTAAGTCATCTTTGTACCTCGGGCGGTTTTTATTTAACTTTATAAAATTTATTATGGAAGAACGAGATCATAGACAAATAGGGCGTGAATTAGACCTGTTTACATTCTCTGAGTTGGTTGGCCCAGGTTTACCTCTTTGGACTCCGAAAGGTACTGTTTTGCGCCAAGAGATCGATAATTTCATTTGGCAGTTGCGTGAGCAGTACGGTTATCAAAGAGTAACTATTCCGCACATAACTAAGAAAGACCTATATGAACGTAGTGGTCATTGGGACAAGTTTGCGGACGAGCTTTTTCGGATTACCTCGAGAGAGGGTCGTGAATATGCACTTAAACCGATGAATTGCCCTCATCACACACAGATCTTTGATCGTAAACCACACAGCTACCGAGAGATGCCACAGCGCTATGCTGAAACTACGATGGTATACCGTGACGAACAGTCAGGTGAGCTTGGCGGTCTAACCCGTGTTTTGTCGATAACTCAAGATGATGCGCACGTTTTCTGTCGTCACAGTCAGGTCAGAGAGGAGTTCCTTAAAATCTGGGACATCATCGATTCATTTTATAAGGCTTTTGGTTTCAAACTCCGAGTACGTCTTTCTTTCCGTGATCCTGCTGCACCGGAAAAATACCTAGGTACCCCAGAAATTTGGGACCAGGCAGAGGGTGAACTTCGTACGATTGCTGAAGAGCGTGGAGCTGATTTCTTTGAAGGGCCAGGCGAAGCGGCTTTGTATGGTCCAAAGTTGGACTTTATGGGTAGTAATGCCGCAGGTCGCGAGTGGCAGGTGGCGACTATTCAGTTGGATATGAACATTCCAGAGCGTTTTGACCTTACTTGTATTAACGAAAAGGGTGAGAAGGAAAGAATCGTGATGATCCACGCTGCTATTGCAGGATCGTTGGAACGTTGTGCTGCTGTCTTGATAGAACATTACAACGGCGCTTTTCCGCTTTGGCTTGCGCCAGAGCAGATCGCTATTTTGCCGGTTGGCGAGGCTCATCACGAGAGAGCAAAAGAAATTGCTGCAGAGCTTAAAGCGGCTGGTGTTCGTGTCGTTCTGGATGACGCAAATGAATCATTGGGTAAGAAGATCAGGAATGCTAAGCAGAACAAACTCCCCTACTTTGCTGTGATTGGTGATAAGGAGATTGAAGCTGGAAATGTAACTCTCGAATCACGAGCCGGCGGTTCGGAACAGCTAGACCCCCAGTCCTTAGTTGCCAAGTTGAAAAAGGAAATTTCGGAGAAGACGATTGCTTAAGGTGTTAATCGGGCACGAAAAAACCGGACAGCTGTCCGGTTTTTTCGTGCCCTTTCGGATCTTACTTGATCCACTCAGGTGAGTTGCCTACTGGCAGATTGGGCGGGGTGTCATCATCAGAATATCTGATGGGTTCAGGCGCTGGGGCCGCGGAGTGGTTTATTACCAACTGCGTCCCGTGTACTTCGCCACCAGCGCTTCGACTTTTTTTCGGTTCTCAAGGTCAGTGTCGTTTGCTACAGCACCCTTGTATAGAGAGTAGCCGAGGATAGAACCTTTCTTGATAACCAAGATGTATGCAGTGAAGAGAGCCCAAAGGGTCAACAGCGCATAGAAGATAAGAGTCAATGTAGGTCCTGCTTCAAATCCGGTGTATGGCACCTGAGTCAATGCAATAACATAACCCTGATCACGCTTCTCATAAACTGCGATATCGTCGTCAGTCTTAACAGTCACGCGGCAGGTACGAGAACCGTCATCGCCACGAGCATTAAGAGTGAATTCGGTGGTCTGGTTGATGATCAAATCAACTTCACCATCCATTAGACTAGATTTAGTGGTATTAACGATGGTGTTGCCACGATCGTCAGTGATGCGAACTCGGTCAGCATCGGTAGTCTCCCAAGAAAGGGTGACTCGGTCGCCACGGTTGACGCGGCTCTTCGATACTTCTAGATCACAACGTGGAGCGTCTTCATCATCCTCCTCGTCTTCATCAGCGCGGACAGTGACAGTACAAGTATCCTCCTCGTCTTCATCTAGATTGCGGGCAGTCAATGTGAATACAGTGTATTCATCATCAATTGTTACGGATTTTGAACCATCGTCGCTAACAGATCCGATACCCTGGTTGATGCGAACGTCGTCAGCATTGGTAGTTTCCCACTCAAGAGTAACTCGGTCGCCTACCTCGATATCGTCATCGTTATCAACACGGAAGTAATCACAACGTGGAGTTGGACCTTCGTGGTCCTCATCAACCTTGATAGTTACAGCACAAGTGTCATCACCGTCAGTGCCTTCAGCTGTCAAAGTGAAAGTGGTGTTACTGTCAACGAAGACAGTCTTAGATCCACTCTTAGCAACGTTGCCGATGCCAGAGATAGAAACTGAAGTGGCATTCTTGGTAGACCAAGAGAGAGTCACGTTCTCACCATCCTCATCAACACGGGTCTTGTTAGCAGTAAGGTATTCACAAACGGCAGGTTTGTCGTTTGGTTCATCCTTTACTTTGATAGTAACTACACAAGCGTCGTTGCCACCAGCACCCTTAGCGGTAAGCGTAAAGGTCTTAGTGCTGGTTACAGATACAGTCTTAGAACCTTCAGCTGCAACATCACCGATACCTGAGATTGAAACGTTTTTAGCGTTTACAGTCTTCCAAGTAAGGGTTACGTCACCACCTCCGGCAGGAAGTTGTGTCTTGTTAGCTTCTAGGAACTTACAAACTGCAACCTCCTTTGGCTCTTCAACCTTGATCTTTACAGTACAAGAGTCGTCGTTGCCATTGGCACCATGAGCTGTAAGGGTGAAGGTTTTGTCATCCTTAACGAATACAGTTCGAGTGTTTTCAGCCTTAACGTCACCGAAGCCGGTAAGAGTTACCCTTTTGGCGTTAACAGCCTTCCAAGAAAGCTTCACATCACCACCTCCAGCAGGAAGTTGTGTCTTGTTAGCTTCTAGGAACTTACATTCAGCTGGCTTTGGAGTAGTGGTAGGCCAATCAGGCTTTTCGCCGCCGTCACTTTCACCACCACCTTCACAGCCGCCACAACCACTAGTACCGTAAGCATTTACTGCGTTGGTAGGCAATGCAGCCATAACCAAAAATGCAAACGAGAAAATGATCGAAAGTTTAATAATGTTGTTCATAAATAATTATAAATTGTTTTAATACCACCGGATCACTCCGGATAACGAAGACGAAACAATGTTTCGTCGCCGACATCCATTTAGATGCGGTATTTGTGTGGTCGGCGAGAGATTAATCTCGCCGACCGAAGAGCTAGCCGACCCAGTAGGTTTCGCCACTGACGGTCATGGGTTGGGTCCAGTACCACTTGAGGCCGCGCGAGCGACGTTCACCCGGAGGTGGGCAGTCGTGAGCGTTGCCGGCTCGTGTGCCAGAGACCACATTGCGTGTCGTGCATTCCGATCGGATTTCTTTGATGTTTTCCTGTCCACCGCCGGTGTAGCGGTATGTCAGGCCCCACCAACGTTGTCCAGGACCACCGCGCAGGTCGTGCCAGCGATTGTGGCAGATGGTGACACGGATAGTCTTCACCACCTTGTTACCGTGGTACTTCACGCCGGGAGCCTGATTGACCGGGCAGTTGATCTGAACGCGTGGCTTGCACCGGTTGCCGGCGTTGGCCTTACTTGTTCCGAATACGCTGATGATTGAGGCAATAAAAAGGATGAATCCAATTGCCGCCAGAGTCTTCCAATACTTATCGGGCATTTCTGCTCTCCATTTCAATGTTCGAGGTTGAGAACTACTTGCGGGTACTATACACGCAAACTTTGATTACTTCTACTAGTGTAGCACAAAATGATCTAAAAGTCAATAGACAAAAAAAGCCCCTGTTTAGAGGGCTTTTTTGGAGACTAATGTGGCCTCAACTATGAAGCGGTCTTCCTTGGCACCGAAGGTGTTACAGGTGACTAGGGTGAGCTTATGCTCATCTCCGCCAGTTTTGACGCTTACATCGCTTGCTTCGGCCTTATAGACACGGTCTACCTTGTAGGTGTACTCAACGTCACCGCTCTTTACCCGGATAGTGTCGCCCCAGTTGAGATTTTGTATGCCATTGAAGGCCTGGAAGTTCTTATTGAAGACATTCTTAAGATAACTAGAGTGGCCGAGAATAAGGATATTACCAGGACCAACTAAGTCATCCGAGTCTGGGTGACGGACCACTCCCTTCAAGAGAGCGTTATCAAGATCGCTGATCTTGTTTGAGGTGGGGTTCAAGACAGTGATAGTGCGATCAAGAGCGTCGATAGTAATAGACGTAGGTAGTGGATCCCCCGTCTCGATTACCTCTGGCGCTTCTTCCTCCTGTTTAGTAATTTCAGGCACAGAAGGAGCAATAGTCTCTTCAGACTTCTCCTCGGTAGCAATAGGCTCTGGAACGAAGTCTATAGCGTAAAGCACGCTGTATCCCAGACTCATCACGACAAAGAAAACGGCTAAAAATACACCAGATCGAGGCAATATTTCGTTAATAAGCTTGGAAAACATAGAATTTAGAATTGCGTATATAATACACGAAAACATAGGTTTGTCAAGTTCATTAATCTGCAGGTTCGTCATAATGTAAGCACAATACGTAACTTGTGGGTTGACAAACCGCTAAAATTATGTATTATAGCGACATTAATTTTATTCGAATTTATGAACGATCAGATTGAAAAGAAGGATGACTTGCTTCTGAAGGAGGATGAACTAAAGGCTGGTTGGACACTTTCTAATGTTTTAGCTATTGTCGGCTTTGTTGTACTAGTTATATTGCTGGCTTGGCTAGCAATTCAATTTGTGCGAATGATCCCTTCTGCTTGGAACTCTCTAGCAAATGTCTTTAATGATAATCAGCGCGCTCTGGAAGAACGTACTTCAGACGACGAGTCAGATGAAACAGATGAGACAACTGACGAAGAGGATGATGGTGTCGTAGTCGTTGATGGCGGTGAAGATCTAATCGACGATGAGGAAGATAGTGAGGAAGAGGAATCTCCGATTGCTACTTCAACCCCAGGTACTTCTACTCCGACAGTAACTCCAAAGCCTGTTACGCCTCAGTATCGAACTGTGACTACCTACGTAGTACCTACTTCAAATCCAAATGGCTACACTGATCTTGAAATTTCTCTAGTTGCGGTTGGTAAGATGACGAGTGGTGAACGTTTTATTCCGACTGCTTACCTCGAGGCAGAGGAACAGAGCGCGATACAATTCCGCGTAAAGAACCTAGGCACCAAGACTTCTGGTAACTGGCACTTCAAAGCTGAGTTGCCAAATGGCGATGACTTCAAGTCAAATGTTCAGCAGCCACTTAAACCTGGTGAAATGGCTACCCTAACGATCGCTTTCGTTACTGATAATGACGACGGAAGCCATAAATTTAACGTAAGTGTATACACTAATGGTGATACAAACACAGCTAATAACGGCTTCACTGCAACAGTGAACGTTCGCTAGACTGATCTACATAATAAAAGCGCCGGCCCTTTGGGCCGGCGCTTTTATTATGTGTTGGTTAATGAAACCTAAACGTCCACATTCGCAAGTCGTGCGTTTGATTGGATGAATGATTTTCGGTTCGCTACGTCGGTTCCCATTAGAGTATCAAATACCCTGTCAGCTTCTTCAGCGTCATCTACGTTTACTTGCTTCAAGACTCGGTTGGCCGGATTCATTGTGGTTTCCCAAAGTTCTTCTGCGTTCATCTCTCCAAGACCTTTGTAACGTTGGATACGTACCTTCGGAGCCTTTTTTGTTGTAGCTACCTCCTCGTTTGAATCTTCAGTTCCGTCGGTTGCAGCCTCGGGTTCCATTTCCTCTTCGGTGGATTCTTCGCCAACAAGAGCAAACTTCTCGGCGTCAGTGTAAGCGTAGTGCGCCTCTTTACCTTTCTGAATCTTATAAAGTGGTGGTTGAGCGATATAAATGTATCCAGAATCAATGAGTGGGCGGAAGTGACGGAAGAATAGAGTAAGAAGCAGTGTACGGATGTGCGCGCCATCCACGTCCGCATCAGTAGCGATAATCAGTTTGTGGTAGCGAAGTCTTGATTCATCAAATACGTCGCCAATGGCAGTACCGAGGGCTACAACAAGATTCTTAATCTGCTCGCTGGCCAACATCTTATCAATGCGAGCTCGTTCAACGTTGAGGATCTTGCCACGAAGCGGCAAGACAGCCTGGGTACGACGATCGCGGCCCATCTTTGCCGAACCACCGGCAGAGTCTCCCTCCACAATAAAGAGTTCTGATTCTGCAGCTGACTTGCTTTGGCAGTCTGCCAGTTTGCCAGGCAGTGACATACCTTCAAGGGCGCCCTTTCTAAGTACGCTGTCCTTCGCTGCTTTGGCCGCTTTGCGGGCCTTTACAGCGATAATTACCTTGTTCACTATCGCTTTGGCGTCATCTGGATTTTCCTCAAGGAAATTTGAGAAAGTATCACTGAAGACAGACTCCACAGCGCCGCGCGCTTCCATCGAGCCAAGCTTGGCTTTTGTTTGTCCTTCAAACTGTATCTCCGGCATTTTTACCGACACCACAGCGGTCAAACCTTCGAGTACGTCATCACCAGTGAAAGCTTCATCCTTTTCTTTCAGGTGGCCATTTTTACGTGCGTAGTTGTTGAGGGTACGGGTAAGAGCTGTTTTGAAACCAGTTACGTGAGTACCCTGTTCAGGGTTGAAGATGTTGTTCGCAAAAGCAGAAAGACGCGGTGTGATGTCATCTACGTATTGTAGAGCTATTTCTACTGAGTAAACATTCGGTGCTGGTTCGAGTCTTTCAGTGTAAAAGATGTTGCGATGGATAGCCTTCTGATGTTGATTGTTGAAAGCAACCAATGAACGAAGACCTTGTTCGAAGTAAAAGGTCATCGATGGCGCCTCAACTCCGAGATCGCCAATATAAAAATTGCCTTTTAGATCCAAATTATCAAGCTCCTTCTCAGAGATTTCGCGGGCATCAATAACAGTGATACGTAGAGCCTTTACCAGATAAGCCTGTTGGCGAAGGTGGTTTACGATTCGTTTGTAGTCGTAATTGATTTCGCTGAAAATTGTCGGGTCAGCTTGGAAGGTAATGATTGTGCCGTGAAAGTCTGACTTTCCAACCTTTTTAACAGCATACTTTGGTTTACCGATGGAGTATTCCTGCATATGGTAGCCACCGTCTCGGTGTACTTCGGCAATCATATGGGTTGATAGCGCGTTTACTACTGATGAACCCACACCGTGTAGACCACCGGAGACTTTGTATCCGCTCTCATCGCCTCCAAATTTACCGCCGGCGTGCAATGTACAGAGAATAGTTTCCAAAGCCGAAACACCGCTTTGCTTGTGTTTGTCTACAGGAATACCACGGCCGTTGTCGACGACGCGGATGTAGTTGTCTGGCAAAAGTGTCACCTCAATCCGGTTGGCATGACCACCCATCGCTTCGTCACGCGAGTTGTCGAATATTTCCCAAATCAAATGGTGAAGACCATCCGGACCAGTTGTACCGATGTACATTCCAGGACGCTTACGAACCGGTTCCAAGCCTTCTAGTACACTGATCGATGAGGCGTCATAACCCCCTTTCTTTCCCTTCTCTGCTGCCGTTTTTGCCATAAATAAAAGCCGAAATTAACCCGTGTATTATAGCATATTTGGTTCATTTTTGCTCTATGTTTTTAACCTGATTTTGACCAGTCAATTATGCCTCTTTTTGCAATTTAAGACCCAAAATGCCATATTGTCTGTCGGCCGAAATGGAGGTACCAATGTACATATTGATCTACGAATCTCAAAAGGGAAAGGAACTGATCGCTTTTAGGCCAGCGATGGAGCTAAATTCAGAAATGAAATTTGGATCTGTTGTCGAAAGACGCGCCTATCACCTAGTTGAAAAGCAGCTGACAGAAGCTGCTGTATATAAAGAAAGGCATATCCGCCTTTATAACGACAACGTGGTGGTCATTTTTGACGAAAGTCAGATACTGGCCGCATATATTGTCGTCACTGCGGAAGCCGTCGCAGAAGAACTGCCACATTTTATCGTTCACCACATTCAAGTGGTTGATGGCAAAATGAAGGTTGTGGAAATTCCTCCGAAGGAGCTTCCTACTTCAAAAAAACACTTCGTGTCGTACAGACCACCCGTACATGGCCCGACAGCACTGGCTAGACGTCGGATGAATACTTAGCCAAGTTCTAGTCCCGCCGCTTACACGTAAGCGGCGGGCATTTTGTACTTATGCACTTTTTAAATTATCTTTTCCAAATACTAGGTGTAGGATTGGAAATAGGAAAGGAGAAGTCAATGCAGCACAGACAACAGGAAGAACCTCGTTGGGTTATGCAAGAGCAGCTCCAACAAATGGGAGCTCAAGTCAACCCTCCTAAGCCACACAAAGAGGAAGTAGAAAAGAAAGAGGGACAAGCTGCCTAAGCGCATTGCCCCTCTTTTGTTATTTAACGCACTTCCCAATTGCGTTCCCTGACAGACTCGTACACATTGTCCATTACCGAATTCACTTCATTGTCAGTTAAAGTACGATCGGTTGATTGAAAAACAAGTCGGAAGGCATAGGATGTGAGTCCGTCTTTTTCGAAGCGGTCAAACAAGGTTGTACGGACACATAATGGACCAGCTGTGTCCTTCAAGATTGAAACGATGTTGGTTTCGTCTTCCTCACCGCTCACCCACATTGCAATGTCTCGCACTATTGCCGGATAACTCGAAAAAGGTCGGTAAGTAACATCAGAAGGTTGCTTAAAATTTTGATAATTTGATACCGAAGGCAGTTGATCGATCAGGGTACCAAGATTAATCTCTACAATTCCTCCCTCGCTCTTTTCTTGCACCATGTGTCCTAATTGTTCGCCTAATGACTGCAAAGCCTCGGTGATTATAGGCTCATCGGATTTAGCTTTGTAACCAGACGGACTTTGTACTCCAATTGAAAGCATTAGAGATTCTCCGGATGAATTAAAAACAGTGCCAATTTCGAAAATTTGAATCTGCCTAATTCCTAAAAGATCTGCGTTTGGAGCGTTTTTTTGAAGTGCTTCCTTAAGATTGTCTTTGAGTGAACTGCGCAAGTAACCCTTATCAGAGGCGAGGGCATTGGCGATCTTTATTTCATCATTAGCTCGGAAAGAGCTGGTAAATATTTCAGAAAAGCCAAACGCAATAAGGCTGTCACGAACAACTTCCGAATAATAGAAACGCTTATTGATATCTAGTAGTGGCACTGGATCGGGCACAACAGCAGTGATGTGTTGATATCCGTAGATGCGACCAATTTCTTCTATTACGTCTTCTCCAATAACCAAGTCCGTTCTCTCGAATGGCGGCGTTATTAAAAATTCTTCGTTGTTTGCTCGGTACTGCCAGCCAAAACGCTCTAAAATGGTTGATACTTCATCTGTAGTTAGAGAAAGACCAAGTACGTTATTTATCTTGGTGAGTGATACGTTAACCTGCCCCAGCACCGTAGTAGTGTTGACCACTTCGCTATAACTCGTGACTTCCCCACCGGCGATTTCAAGAATAAGATCAATTACCGTACTTAAACCGTAAGGTACCATTTCTGGCACGACACCATTCTCGTAACGAGACGAAGCATCAGTGCGCAGTTTGAGCCTTTGCCCCGTCCGCCGTGTGGTAACAGGATCCCAATTGGCGACTTCGACAATAACATCGGTTGTGTCATCACTAATGCCTGAATGCTGTCCACCTTTAAGTCCAGCGATGCTTAGTATTTCATCAGTGTCATTGCGAGCAATTACTGTGTCGGTTTGTAAAAAGGTGTATTCAATTCCATCAAGCCCAGTTAATTTTTCACCGTCTCTAGCGTGTCGTACTTTAAAACCTTCCGCACCAATGTGCCTAGCGTCAAAAGCGTGCGAAGGCTGTCCTAAGTCGAACATTACGTAGTTGCTGGCATCAACAATGTTGTTGATGCTTCTTTGACCAATAGTCTCAAGCGCAGTTTTCAACCACTCTGGCGATGGACCGACTTTTACGCCGGTGATGTGTGCCGCCACGAAGCGGCGGCAGTTGTCTGTTTCTAGGACGATGCCGATTGTTGAGGCTGCTCCCAGCGAGACCTTATTTGCCAACGCATCTTTAGCGAGAGGAATATTTAAAATCACCGATAGATCTTTTGCTATGCCTCGGTGCGAGAGAGCCCACATTGCTTTGTCAGGTAAAACTTTTACATCGAGCAGAGTGTCGTTACCTACCTTCTCAATATCCTCAATTTCCCAAGCGTGGAAAGTGAAAGCATCAGCCACGGCTTCTGCCTCAGGAAGCTTGCCGTCAAAATATTTATTTAACCAATTGTAGGAAACTTTCATAATCAGAATTGATTTACTACACGCAAATCACCAGTATAAAAAAGCCGCACATCATCGACGCCATATTTCATCATTGCTAAACGATCCATACCCATACCAAAAGCAAACCCTTGGTAAATAGTGGGATCAATACCAGCATTTTTAAGCACGTTAGGGTGCACCATTCCGGCGCCCATAATTTCAATCCAGCGGCCTCGCAGTTTTTCTGGGGCATCATCTCCGGTCAGGCGCATATCCACTTCAACACCAGGTTCTACGAATGGGAAAAAGCTAGGACGCAAACGTATTTCAGTCTTGCCTCCAAAGAAGCGTGAAAAAAAGAATTCCAAGGTGCCTTTAAGGTGTCCAAGCGATACGTTTTTGTCCACCATCAGACCTTCTAGTTGATAGAATTGTGCCTCGTGAGTGGCATCTGTGGCTTCGTTGCGGAATACCTTGCCAGGAACAATAATGCGAATCGGCGGCTGGTGGTTTTCCATATAGCGTACTTGAACTGGAGAAGTGTGTGTACGAAGTACGTTGTCCGGCTTACCTTCAATGTAAAAGGTATCCTGCATATCCCGAGACGGATGGTCTTTTGGAACATTTAACAGGTCAAAATTGTAGCGAATCTCTTCCAACTCCGGACCATCAGCAAAGACGAACCCGAGCTCGGCAAAGATCGAGTTTACCTCGCCCATTATCTGCGTCAAAGGATGTTTATGTCCAGGTTTGAGATTCATAATTAAAACCAGTTTTGACTGATACTAATCTGATAGATAACTTTTCCATCATAAGCATAAACAGAGCTACCTACAACTTTGAAGGTTAAATTATTTCCGAGCAAAAGTGGCTGGCGGTTTTGCCAGGAACGGTCATCGATCTCTATTACGTAGATTCCGCTTTCAGTAGCAATAATCATTAAGTCTGTGCTGTTTGGGAAGAAGTCAAAATCCGAAATAGTTTCATTCTTGCGATCGATTTTAATTACAGGATCGCACTCAACCTCATTTGAGATGGCCTGTACAGGAAGATCAAGCTCGTCGACTTCTGTCGCTGCCTCTAAAGCTCCGTGCGTGAGCGCAAGATTATGCTTTGCAGTTGCAGTAGAAGTGGCGTTTGATTCCTCCCAAGTCGGGAAAGCTTCTGCACAATAGTAATAAGGCATCTCTTCTTTATTGCCCACGAAAGCGGCATACACTTCGTTATCTTTTTCGTATAACTGTACGCCGCGCCAT
Source organism: Candidatus Kaiserbacteria bacterium RIFCSPHIGHO2_01_FULL_46_22 (assembly GCA_001779595.1). GTDB lineage: Bacteria > Patescibacteriota > Minisyncoccia > Phycocordibacterales > UBA918 > OLB19. Next base: position 153,513 of record MFKO01000002.1, on the reverse strand, counting down.
TCTTTTGTGGTAGTAGCTGTCGATGTTGCGCTTGATCCGGTTATATTAGCGCGTGCGCGGTCCAGTACGCTTTCTGTGTAGTTTGAGGTTTCCTTAAATAATGAAATTAGCTGCACGTACTCTGAATTTACGGCCAGAGTAGAGGTTGAGGCTCTTGGTTCATAAAGTACCTGATTAGTACTTGAAGCGTTCTTTAAGATTGGAGAAATAGAAGTTAATACAGATACACCAGCTTCAGTCTGCCACTCGGTAATTATCCGCACTTGCGGTACTAGAGGCAGGTTGAATGCCTGTGCCTCGGTGACGATATGTGCGTAAACAGGCAATTCTTTAACCCAAGTGTGATGGCCGGTTTTTTGAACATAAATCTTATGCGTCTTGGCATCTAGTCCTTGCGCATAAAAGGCACGACGGAAGATGCGTGTCTCACGTACTAATTCATCATCAATATAAATCTGGGCACCAGAACGTTCGGTGGCTACATACAGGCCTCCGGTTGATATCAAGTTGCCGCCAAGTGATGAAAGACGATAGCCGGTGGCATAGAGATAAAGAAATGGTAGCGCCAGTACGAAAATTCCCGTTAAAAAGTAAAAAAACACAAAACGGTGACGATATGATAGAGGTTGTACTTGTGGAGACATAAATTCAGTTTCTAAGTCATTCAGTTTCTAAGTTACTAGGCTTTGAAACCTTGTAACTTGAAACTTGGAGCTACCGTTTTTTCGGAGTTACCCAGAAGCCCATATAACGGCCAAACATTAGTCGAGTCTGCGCATCTAGTCCAGGCAAGGCGCTGAAAATAATCATCGTGAAAGGCACTAAAAGCCACTGTATAGCCATAACAACGTAGGCAAAACGTGAACGATGAGCCGGGCGCTTCGGTGCTAGTGACAACGAAATAATTGACGATATAACAAGACCAAACATTGCCAAGATTAGCAGGTTTCTAACTACAATAGGCAGGTTATAGGATAGCACGGTCTCATGGAAGACGCGGCCACCGAGAAAGATTGGTGCCCACCCTAGTACAAAGAGCATAATTGGATTTGTAACCAATGACCAGTAACCTTCTGCCTGCTGAAGCAAAATTTTGATACGTTTGCCAAGTCTAATGTTCTTGTTCCGTGTGAAGTGGTAGGCAATATAGGAAAAATTCTCCACACCATAAGTCCAGCGCCGGTGTTGCTTGTAGATATTTTTAACTGTTTCGAAAAGATTGCCACCTACGTTTGCATCCATCGACACCGGATACGAAAGTGGAATCACATCGTACTCTCCGTCGTTGGCCATCATTAAATTCCAGTAAATACGAGAATCCTCGCTCACCATATTTCTCTGCCAGTAGTTCACTTCGTAAAGCGCCTGAAATGATACTGAGTGAGATGAAAAAGTTGCCATTCGTTCGGGTCTTTCCTGCTGCACCATTTCCCAGAAGGTTGAAGACATTGCTACCACGCGTGACAGTGACCCTGCCTGCCAAAGATTGTTATTGAACAACGGTACTGGCTGGAACGAACTTTTAAGAGGACGCTCAGCGGTCATAAAATGCCACACCAAGCAGTTGAAATAGTCAGGATAGAGAACAGTATCTATATCGAAGTTAGAAACGATTATATGCTCGTATGGGATCTTGTTTGGTTCGATTAGTTTTTCTCGGACCTTTTCGATCGCATAAGATACGTTAGATCCCTTCCCTGCCATCTCGCCCGGAACGTTGGCTGGGTGAGAGGTGATTTCAAAGTGACCAAACTCTTCACCAAAACGCTCCTTCATCTCGGTAGCTATTTGTGCTGCTTCTCCCCCTGCGCGCTCTTCTGTAGCTAGTACGACAATCAGCTTTTTCTTATCGTAACTGACTCGCACCAAAGACTCTAGGGTCGCTTCAATTACTTCCCGTGGTTCTTTATAGAATGGAAAAATCACTAAATGATACAGATGCTCGTGTTCAAAACGGCTCACCAAATCCTGCCAATCAAGCGACATATGGTGTCGTAGGCGTCGCCAATTGTGACGCAGGTGATAGGACAAAAAAGCCGTCTTCAACACCCAAAAGATGGAGAAAGCTATAATGAAGTAAGCCGCAAGAAATGGCCTGTAAATCGACAACAGCACAATACCGATTAAGGTAGTCCAAGAAGCCAAACCGGGTAGTATTTCCAGAAAACGGTAAAGCTTGCGCTTGCCACCGGAAAGTTCGGTAGCCCTCCCTACGTGAAAGTCGGAACGTCTGGCGTACGGCAAAAGATGAGCGTTATCCTCCATATTTAAAGGTTAATATAACCCTCTGGGGCGTTTTCTGCAAAGAAAAGGGCCCCACGCGATAAGGATCGTAAGAAAACTTTGAGCCGGCTGTCAGGCTTGAACTGACGACCTACGGTTTACAGCCGAGTGAAGGAGTGGCGTAAAAAAATGAGAGCCGGCTGTCAGGCTTGAACTGACGACCTACGGTTTACAAAACCGTTGCTCTACCAACTGAGCTAAGCCGGCTCTCATTTTTCTATGACCGAATGAACGAAGGTTGTATGTTAATACAAACTGTTGCTCTACCCCTGCGGATGATAAGCAAATCCCTTTGCTTATCATAACGTTCGCTAAGCCGGCTCAAAAATTTCTTATGACCAAACCAAGAGGGACTGTATGTATATACAAAACCGTTCGACAATCCACCGGATTGTCTCACCTCCACCCATCTCTGCTAAGGCGGCAGGTTGCCCATTATTGCTGAAAAAATCAGTAAATGCAACGTTGTTTATTAGATCAATCGTTTCTATGCCTATTGCCGTAGAGCATGCTCTTTGCGAGCAGTCTTTTCTTCGTCTGATAAGGCCGTATCTCCCTTATGGGCGGCAATTTCTGCTAAGTGCCCTCCGCTAGAAATTTGCTTTGCACGGTGAGCAATTTTTTTGTTGTGGTAGCGAAGACGACTAATATATCGTTCAGCTAAACCGTTAAGGAATAACAACGCACCAAGAAGCTGGTGAAATAAATAGTGAAACAGGGTGCGAATGTTAAAAGTGCCCCATCGCTCAGTTCGTCTCCTCATTTTGCTTTGCAGGCCAACGACGTGTAAATCGGCAAAAGCCCGCGTCCTACCAAAAATAATTCGGCGGCCGATTTTTGACTCAGTAGCCAACAAAAGAGCCAGTGAAAGAAGGAGAAAACCGCTGATCAGAAGAATCCAAACAGATACGTGCATTCTGATGATTATAACACAAAACCGCGATGGCGGGCCAAAGGCCTGCCATCGCGGTTTTGTGCTTCCAGTCAGTTTATTTTACCGACAATCTTTTGAATTCCACTACAGATACGTTTTCGCCAAATTTTTGAACGGCTCCGTTCACCATTTCACCGATAGTAACATCAGGGTTTTTGATAAAAGGCTGTTCTAGCAAAATTTGCTCTTTGAAATATGAGCTCAACTTACCCTCCATAATTTTTTCCTGCATTTCCGCCGGCTTGTCCTTGATGTCTTCAGCAAAAACCTCTTTTGCTTTTGCGATTGCTTCTTCGCCCACTTCTTCGCGGGAAAGGAATTTTGGATTTTGAGCAGCGACATGCATAGCAATTTCGCGCGCAAGTGTCACAAACTCCTCATTTTTTGACACAAAGTCAGTCTCTGATGCGAGCAAGACCATTGCTGCTACTTCACTAGTGTTGTGAGTGTAAACGCCTACAGTACCGGCACCAAGAGTGCGGTCAGATTTTTTGTCAGCAGCTTCCTTGCGCTTTTGCTTCAGGATAATTAATGCCTTTTCCATATCGCCACCGGCTTCTTCCAGGGCTTTTTTGCACTGCATTACTGAAATACCAGTCTGGTCACGCAATGCTTTGATTTGTGCAGATGTGATCTCCATATAAAGAACAGGTTAGATATTAGTAACTAGCGAGTGATGCGACGACGGTTGTTTAGACTTGTCGGTTTAGGTACGAAAGCAGCTTTTCCTTCAGCGTACGCTTGTGCTAGTTCAGTCAACGCGATGTCAACACTAGCTCGAAGAGTATCGTTCTGAACTACAGGATAATCAGCAGACTTTGCGTCATTATCACTACTCATTACTGCGACAATAGGAATATTCTTTTCTCGTGCCTCTGCTACAGCAAGTTTGTCATGACGTGGGTCAATGATAACAAGCATATCAGGAAGTCTTTCTAGAGTTCGGATGCCACCGAAATTGTGCATTAGCTTATTCAGCTCGCGAGTTATAACCACGCGCTCCTTTTTGGTGTATTTGCGCTCTAGTTCACCGCTTTCTCCTTGTGAAACTAGATCTGACAAGCGACCAAGTCGTTTCTTAACTTCGCTCCAGTTAGTAAGCATTCCACCTACCCAGCGATTGGTAACATAAGGGGTGCTGATTTTTTCGGCTTGCTCACGAACCTGCTTAGATACCTCTTCTTTGGTACCAACAAACAGAACTGTCTTGCCTTCCATACCAGCAGTCTTAAGAGCTTCCTTTGCGGACTCAAGAAGAGCAACTGAGTGTTCTAGGTCGAATATGTCAGTACCTTCTTTGCTGCCAAAGAGGTATGGCTTCATTGACGGGTGCCGTCGGCTTTTCTTAAAGCCAAAGTGTGCACCGGCCGCAAACATACGGTCGATTAAGTTTTGATTGGACATTATTATTGAACGATGAAATTGGAAGGTTACCTAGTTTCGCGTGTGCATTACTGCAAACGAGCGCTACACCTAAAGCTTTTTTGTTGAAACCAGGAACACCTTCTTGGTGTTAAAGCGGGCAAATAGTAACACGAAGCGGTTTATTCCGCAACAGACTCCCCTCTAGCGGCTTTATGCATCGCTTCAATAATGTTGTCAAGGTTTCCAGCCATTACCTCCTCGATGTTGTACCAAGATTCCTTGATTCGGTGGTCTGTAATTCGGCTTTGAGGAAAGTTATAAGTGCGAATTTTTTCACTGCGGTCTCCAGTACCGATTTGGTTCTTGCGCACTTCGGCATTCTTCCGAGCCTCTTCTTCTTCGTGCATCATTTCCAGCTTAGCAATAAGCAAAGTCATCGCCTTCTCACGATTTTTTAGCTGACTACGCTCTGACTGACTCCGCACGTCAACACCAGTTGGTTTGTGAATGAGACGGACGGCGGATTCCACTTTGTTTACGTTTTGTCCGCCAGCGCCACCAGCACGTGAGTATTCCATTTCGATGTCGCCTGCGTTGATTTCGAAAGTCGGTTTTTTACGT
>MFKO01000002.1:117447-148300 GCA_001779595.1 Candidatus Kaiserbacteria bacterium RIFCSPHIGHO2_01_FULL_46_22 | reverse complement strand
CTTTGCTATGGAGTATCTCAAACGAAGCTTCCTTGTAGCCACCGCTTTGTGCGCGAGCCTCGTCATTCTTGCTGACTGACCAACCTTGTCGTTCTGCGTATCTTAAATAAGCATTAGCAAGTTCTTCTGCAAAGAGGGCTGCCTCATCGCCACCGGCGCCGGCTCGGACTTCCAGTACCACGCCGTAAGGCTTAGCTTCCTCCTCTTTGTTTGATTCTATGATCCGATCCATTTCCTTAAACTGTCCATCTAATTGTGATTGTAAAGATGAAATCTCTTCTTTAGCTAACTCCGCCATTTCTGCGTCGCCGTCAGCTAACTGCTCCGCTTCTCGTAGGCGCTCAAGATCACGCTCAAACTGGCCAGCTAAAAACTGCGTCTTAGGATTGTCGCGAAATTCATTCAGTTTGTCTTGATCAAAATTCATATTGCATTTACATCATACCAAAAACCCGCGAGTTCGCGGGTTTTACGGGACGGTATTTATTTAGCAGCCTTCTTTCCAGCTTTGGCAGCGCGAGTCTTGAATTTTTCAAGGCGACCAGCAGTGTCCATAACCTTCTCTTGGCCTGTATAGAAAGGATGTGAAGCAGAAGAAACGTCCACACGTACCACTGGGTACTCGTTGCCGTCAGTCCACTTGTCTGTCTCATTGCCTTCGATGGTGATTGTTGAACCAATCAAAAAGCGCTCGCCATTAGAGTTGTCGAGAAAAATTACCTGGCGGTAGTTTCCTGGATGAATATCCTTTTTCATAAGTGACGGGAACTATAACAAATAAACCCACAGACGGCAAGTCGCCCGAGGTTTAGGAAGTGGCGACAGAGTCATTTGCTTATCCAGCGTCCAAAGTCTTGATTTCGGCCTCGAGGCGAGCCTTTCTTTCCATCACCTGGTCTCCGTAGAAGTGATTTTTCGGGTTGTTTATACCGTTCCAGCCTGAATAGTAGCGAATCGCGGCTGTCCATTCGGCATTATAAGTGCCAGCAGTGGCGCCGTTGTCGCGCATAAGAAGAGAGGTTGCAAGGAAGGCGTCTTGGTTACGGAATGGACTAGATGGAGTGTTTGTGCCGAGCAGTTGTCGAATAGCATCAGAACCAGGCTGGTATACATAAACATCGTTGCCAGTATTTACATAACCGCCGTAGAGAGCCCAAGTGGAAGGTATGAATTGTGAAGGACCCATCGCACCACCCCAGCCATAACGGGTGCTGCCGTACGAAATAGGGCAGGAGACCATTTGACTCTTTATATCAAATCCAAGCACATCAGCCATTACTGTGAACACAGGCACGCTTCCAGGTCCCATTGTCGGCTTATCTTGAACCATTTGATCGTAGGTACATTGACCTATGTTGGCTCCGAATTCAGATTCCTGTTCAAGAATGGCAAGAATAAACGACGCAGACACTCCGGTCTTGTTGCTTGCAAATTTTGCCAACGACACAGCTTCTGGGAAAGGTATTCGCCCACCACCGCCGGCGAGCTGGAATAGTGCCTGACGCAACTGAGCGGCCGTACGCTGCGTTTGAGCCAAGTGAGCCTGGTATGCAGCCTCTTCGCCTTTTGTAACTGTGAGTATGCCGTTTTTCTCAGACTCCTTTTCTTGTATAGCCGCTTTTTCCTCTTCTTGTAACTGTTTGGCTCGGGCTTCTTCTTGCTGTTTTTCCTCTAAAGACTGCTTTTGCAAAGTCGTATCTTGCTGAATACCAGAAAGTACCTGCAGTGACTCACGCAAAGAGTTGTTCAAGGTTCGGTAATCTTCAAAGTCTGCAAAAAATTCTGAAAAACTTTTGTTTGCCAACAATACTTCTACTAGTGAATGATCGTCCACTTCCTCCGTCTTACGCAATAAGGAAGCAACAGATTTCCGTTGTTTATCCTGACGCTCTGTCAAAATATCGATGATGCCTTCCTTTTGTCCGATCTGCTCACTTATCTGCTTGATAGCTATTGAGCGTGACTGGATACCTAATTGAGACTTTTTGATCTGTGCTTCGAGAATATCAATATCTCGCTCCAAGGATTGACGCTCCGACTGCTTACGCTCTACCAGCTGTTGTTGGACCAAAATCTGTTGATCGATCTGACTTAAAAGAGCCTTACATGCTTCACGGTCACTATCAGACACTGTGGCGGCATTAATTCCCGTACAAAAATCTACTGTAACAGCCGCCTCTGCAGTAGGCGAAAAGAAGATGAATATAAATAACAATAGGAATATCGGTGCGGTAGTTTTCATTTGTGTAGTGAATATTATAACAGACGAAAAAGCGGCGGCATTCTTTCGAATGCCGCCGCTTTTGTTGTCATCTGTGGATTTACGCAGCTTCTTCTTCGTCTTCCTTCTTACCCTTTTGTTCAACCTCAATAGCTGCCATATCAACTGTTACTTCCTCTACTGGCTCTTCCTTAGCCTCTGTAACAACGGCCACCATGTCCTCAGGATCATTTTCTACCTTTACGCCCGATGGGATGTTTAGGTCTTTAACTCGAATATGATCTTCGAAAGTATTAAGTACGTTAATGTCGACAATAATCTCGTGTGGAAGATTGGCTGGCTTTGCAGTCACTTCGATTTCATGAAGAGCTTTAGTGAGTGAGCCGCCTAGCTTGATAGCTGGAGCTTCACCAACGAAAGTAAGTTCAACCGGGACAGTTACCTCCTTACCCTTTTCAACAGCGTAAAAGTCAACGTGCTGTACGCCACCTTTTACTGCATTGAAAGCCATATCGTGTACAAGGACTTCTTTGTCCTCATCTAGTCCAGTGAGAACAATAATGCTCGACTCGCCGGCTGCCTCGTAGGCCTTTTCGAACTCACGGCGATCAAGAGAAAGAGGAGTTGATTCTTCCTTGGCACCATAAACAACAGCTGGCAGCTTGCCATTGGCACGCAGCTTATCCAACTTTTTGCCAGTCTCGGTGCGCTTCACAACGTTTAACTTGATAGTCATAGTGCGGACATCTTAACACAAATTCCCCTATTTTCAATGAAGGAGACGCTCCATCAACAGCTGTTGTTTGGTAACCGTGAGCCAGCCGTTTACACTGTAAGAATGTCAACTCGATATGATTTTGTCGCGGTCGGTGATATCACAATCGATGCTTTTATTGAACTTTCTCAAAAAGACGCCAGAGTCGTTTGTGACATAGAAGGAAAGCCGTGTCAGCTGATGATGAACTTTGGGGATAAGTTGCCCTACGAAGATGTGATCATAGTGCCGGCGGTTGGTAATAGTCCAAATGCCGCTGTAGCGGCTCATCGTTTAGGTCTTCGTAGTGCCCTCTATGCCAACTTAGGTCATGACCGTAACGGCAAAGACTGTTTGGATGCCCTTCGACAAGAAGGTGTATCGACGGACTTCGTAAAAGTACACGAACGCAAAAACACAAATTATCATTATGTACTTCGGTACGGCGCCGAGCGCACTATCCTGATTAAGCACGAAGTGTTTCAGTATGTGCTTCCAGATTTTGGCTTGCCGCCGCGTTTTCTATACTTCTCTTCGGTAGGAGAAAGCGGTCTGCCTCTACACTTCGAAATTGCTAAATATTTGAAAGAACACCCTGAAACAAAACTTGTTTTCCAGCCGGGTACTTTCCAGATCCGACTCGGTTATGAAAAATTGAAGGAGCTTTATCAAGTAACAGAGATCTTTTTCTGTAATAAAGAAGAGGCTCAGACTATTTTGAGCACTAAAGAAAATGATCTAATTACTTTGTTGCGTGGATTGAAGAAACTAGGTCCTAAGCTGCCAGTTATTACCGACGGCCCGAAAGGCGCTTATGTATTAGAGGAAGATGGCTCTGTGTGGCATATGCCGATGTATCCTGACCCTAAGGAGCCAGTGGACCGCACTGGTGCTGGAGACTCTTTTTCCTCCACTTTCACTGCTGCTATTGCGCTTGGATTTTCACCGCACGACGCGCTAGCATGGGGACCAATTAACTCAATGTCTGTCGTTCAATATATTGGCGCGCAAAAAGGTCTATTAACTCGCGAGAAACTTGAAGAGCACCTCAAAAACGCCCCACCTGAATTCAAGGCTAAGAAATTATTTTAATACGACTGTCTAAACTCCGAATACTTCAGTTATTTTGTTGATGATACCGTTCTTGTCGAGACCATAGTGTTTGAGCAGTTCTTCAGGCTCGCCAGTTTGTCCAAATTGATCGTCAATTCCCAGACGAATTACCTTAGTAGGCCTTTCCTCTCCTAAAAGTTCAGCGACTGCTCCACCTAGGCCGCCATTTCTTTGATGTTCTTCAACCGTGACAATAATGTCGTGACTCTCAGCCAACTTCAGCACGCCAGCTGTGTCTAGAGGTTTGACCATAGGTAGATGAAGAATCGAGATTCCAATCCCCTTCTTTTCTAGTTCAACAGCTGCAGAAGCTGCGCTATGGAACATTGATCCAGTAGTGATGACTCCCACAGTGTGTGGCAAGTCGTCGTCTTTTTCTATCCAAAGTCCGCCTTGGCCCAACTGAAATGGTGTCCCGATAGTAGTGACGGTTGGCACTTTCTCGCGACCCAATCTTATGTAAACTGGTCCATCGTATGTGGAGGCCCATAGAGTGGCTTTCTTAGCTTCAACGGCATCCACAGGTGCGATCACTATCATATTAGGCATCGCCCGCATTATGGCCATATCCTCGAGGGCTTGGTGTGTCGCTCCGTCAGGACCTACAGATATACCACTGTGAGCGCCGATTATTTTCACGTTTCTTTCGTTATAGGCAATCGTGGTTCGAATCTGCTCCCAGTTTCGTCCTGGAGAAAACATTGCGTACGAAGTAATAAAAGGTATCTTGCCAACAGCCGCTAATCCGGATGCAACCGAAGCCATGTTTTGTTCAGCAACACCCACTTCAATGAAACGATCTGGAAAAGCGTCTGCAAAAAGATTGGCTCGTGTAGATTCAACCAGATCGGCTGAAAGAGCCACTACTTTCGGGTCTTTTTCTCCAGCCTCTCTAAGGCCTTCACCAAAACCATCACGAGTTGGTGCTTTCTCGATACCTTCGTCGAAAAGTTTAGGGTTAAGATGAGAAGCAATTTTCATATACGCATCAGATTAATAATCGGCAGGATCAATTGATCCGCTTAAAGATCGGAGTTTTTTTAATGCATCCCTGCCTTGATCATTTTTCTTTGCAAAGTTCTCTGGCCCTTTGCCTGGAGGATTGCCGTGCCAGTGAAAGTCTCGCTCAAAAATATCCACGCCCTTACCAGGAATAGTGTGCGCAATAATTACTGACGGTTGGCTGTACACTGCCTGGGCTTTGCCAATAGCGTCTAACACCATACGTATATTATGACCGTCTACTTCCTGTACATCGAAATTAAAAGCTTCAAGTTTTTCTCGTAGTGGTTCAAGCGGCATTATGTCCTCCGTATAACCATCGATTTGAATAGCGTTGCGGTCAATGATGGCAATCAGGTTGTGGAGACGCTCTTTGCCCGCCATCATCATTGCTTCCCAAGTCTGGCCTTCTTGAAGTTCACCATCGCTCATCAGACAGTATACGTATTGTGACGTGTATGGATTATCCATTCTGAGTCCAAGCGCCATACCAACTGCTTGTGACAGTCCGCTACCGAGAGGGCCGGAACTTGTTTCCAAACCAGGCAATGCAGTCCTGTGCGGATGACCTTGAAGACGAGATCCAAATTTGCGCAAAGTCAGAAGTTCTTCAACTGGAAAATAACCTCTATGTGCCAGTGTTGCGTATAGAACCGGACAAATATGTCCGTTAGAAAGTACGACTCGATCGCGGTCTTGCCAATCGGGATTTTTTGGATCGTGTTTCAATACATCAAAATAGAGCAGGGTAAAAATATCGGCCATCCCGAGCGGGCCGGCAGTGTGACCACTGCCCGCTGCCATTAACATTTCAATAATGCTCTGGCGAATTTCGTTTGCCTTATGTTCAAGACGAGCGATTTCCCCATCGCTTAGATAATTCATTCTTAAATTATAACGTGAGTGTTGATTTAATCGGCAGTAATTTTCAACAGTTGTTCGTATGCGGCTTGTGGGTCATCTGCATTTAAAATGGACGACCCAGCTACAAATCTAGTTGCGCCCGCTGTTTTAAGTGAAAGTAAGTTTGTTTGGCTGACTGCTCCGTCAACTCCGATTGGTAGATTTGGATATTTAGAATGAACTGCAGCAATGCGGCTGAGAACCCGCTCATCAAACGGTTCACCTTGTTTGCCAATAGTGGCGATTCCCATCATTTGCACAAAATCGATTTGATCTGCAAATTGATCAAGTTTTTCGATCGGAGTGTCGTTGTTAATCGCCAAGCCGAAAAGTACGCTGTCGTTCTTCTTAGTCAGCATTGATGAGGAAGTAGTGTCATCCAGTAGGCCTTCGATATGAAACACAATTCTTTTTGCCCCAGCAGTTTGCCATTCTTTGGCTGCTTTTTGCTGATCTTTGACCATTAAGTCCACTTCAATTTGACGATTAGACAAAAACGGAACTGCCTCTGTGACTGCACCCTTCGGTTCATAGGGCCAAGATATGTTTTCCACAAACTCACCGTCAACCACGTCAATTTGCACGCTTGGAGCAAACGATAGGAGGGTAAGTTTGGTCTTTAGGTCGTCAAGTGATTTTGGAATTATTGCAGGAACGATCATATGATTTAACCGAGTTTTTCAATCCTTCTTAGGTGACGCTCCTCGCCACTAAATTCTGTCTGTAACCAAAGCTGCACCGCAACTTTGGCATCGTCCAAAGAAATAAAGCGCGCGCCAAGAGATAGAACATTGGCGTTATTGTGTTCTCGTGAAAGCTTAACAATTGAAAGATCGCCGCCATAAAATACAGCAGCCCGCACTCCGGCTTGTCTGTTTGCCACCATAGCCTCACCTTGTCCACTACCGCCAAGGATAATAGCTCGGTCTTCTGTAGAAGAAGAAACCGCACTAGCGGCCAGCTTTATAAAGTCTGGGTAGTCGTCTTCTTGATCAAGTTTTGTTGCTCCGTGATCCAAGACTTCTAGATTGAGTTCATTCTGTACAAAAGCGAGTAAGTCGTTTTTGAGAGCAAATCCGGCGTGGTCAGAGGCAAAATGGATTTTCATAGTCACTACAGGTGTTTAGCGGTTTCAGTAACATGTTCTATCAACGTATGTACGTATGACGCCTCATTATCATACCAAGCGAGAACTTTGACCAGGTCACCATCTACTACCTGAGTCATTCCTAGATCAGCGATAGCACCAAAACGCGCACCAATAATGTCTGACGAGACCAGTGGCTCTTCAGTGACTGTAAACACTCTGCTCCAATGAGGGTCGCTAGCGGCCTCCTTTAAAATATTATTAACCTCTTCTACAGTGGTAGCTCGACCAGCGAGAAAAGTAACGTCCACAATTGACCCTACAGCAACTGGTACACGGATCGAAATACCGTCAAATTTACCCACCAAGTCTGGGTATGCCATTGTGGTCGCAATAGCAGCACCGGTCGTAGAAGGTACGATGTTTTGTGCTGCAGCACGACCTTCACGTAGATCTTTCTTGCTAGGACCGTCCACTAGCGCTTGTGAGGCCGTATAGGCGTGTACAGTGTTGAGTAGCGCTTTCTTGATGCCTAATTTTTCCTTCAAAATGCCGATGAGTGGAGAAGCTGCATTCGTGGTGCAAGATGCATTTGAGGTAATGTTGCAGGTGCCGAATTTCTCTTCATTTGCGCCGATTAAGATGGTTTCTCCAGCCACACTCCCACCGGCCGGATCTGCCTTTACAGGGGCAGTTATGACCACTTTCTTAGCACCGGCAGTTATGTGAGCATTAGCCTTTTCATAACTGGTAAAAATACCGGTTGATTCAACTACCACATCAATACCAAGCTTGCCCCAAGGCAAATTGGCTGGATCCTTTTCGTTGGTTAGTACTATATCTCTTTCAGCGACTATAAGTTTTCCTTCGGCGTGATCAACTGTAAAGGCTGAGTGTCCATAGACTGTATCGTAGCGGAGCAAGTAGGCCATACTTTCCGGTGACCCTAGGTCATTAATGGCCACTATCTCAATATCTTCTCGTTCATGAGACATTCTAAGGAATGCTCTACCGATGCGGCCGAAGCCGTTGATTGCCACCTTTATCATCCGCCAATTATAGCAATGAAAATCATGCTATTTGTGTGAAGAGGTGGACAATAATTTAGTAATAACGTGGCAATTGCGGCTTTGAGTGTTCAATCTCTATGTCATCAAAACGCGAAAGTTGAGATACCAAGATCGAGCCTTGTTTGACTGACTCCAAAACAGCCAAAAAGCCCACAATCAGTCCGTGCTTCTCTCCTTCTCCAGCAACTAAGTCACTGAAGCGCAACTTCAACTGCTTCTCAATACGTTGATGCAGTCGCTCAATCATTTCCTCCAAAGAAACAACCTTCTTAATCTGCACTTTTGGTCTGATTTCTTTAATCGGTAGTTCGCTGATGACGCGAGACATTGCAGTACGTAGTTCTTCACTAGAACAGTACTGGTCGGGCAAAAATATCGGAGTTGTATCAGGTACGTATTGTCTTTCGTGACTAATCTGTAGGCCGAATGCGGCACGAACAACTTCACCCGCGGTGCGAAAGATTTGATAAAGCCGTAGACGTTCTTCGAGCTCCTCTATGCTGTGCTCTTCTTCTTCTGACAGATCGAGAACAGGTAGAAGGGATTTGGATTTGATTAAAAGTAGAGTTGCCGCAAGTGCCACGAAGTTGGCTGTACCCGGCAAAGACATTTCCTGCATCGCAGAAACGCGCGCCATAAACTCATCAGTCACTGTCGCCAGTGATATGTCATTTATGAGGAGTTTACGCTTTTCTACAAGCTCCAAAAGAAGTTCAAGTGGTCCTTCAAACACCTCGGTTTTTATGGAGAAATCAATGGTCACACTATAATTTTATCACTGTTCGGGTGAGAAATAACCCTCTTTTATCATATGATCTGTCAATACTTCATTGAATCGTTTGATATACGGAAAATCTTTGACGTACTTGTCTTTAATGCTTTTACTTTGCGCTAGCGTCACATTGGTCTCCACGCATATCTTTTTGCCGTTGTCGTTTATCAAGTGAAACAGGGGTTCAATTTTATCTATCGCTCTTGTAAACCGAGCTTCTATTGAGGCTTGACCGTCATATTCGTTTAAGAGGTCGTCGACTTTTTGCTGAATGGAAAGAGGCAACGATTCTACTACTTTTTGCTGAGTTGCCTTCTCTTGTTCCCTATCTGATTGGGTTTTGAGATAACCTATGCGATCGCCGGTTAAGATTTCGTCTATGTCGTGGTAAAGGGCAGTTTTAAAAATTTTTTCTCCATCCCATTGCCCTATTTGTTCGAGTGGCAAAAAATAATCAATCAAGATCATCATTCCGTAGACATGCTCTGCTACTGATTCAGTGTCGATAATCTCTTCTCTTGTGTGGTGGTAGCGAATGACTTTTTTCATCTTAAATAGCTCTTGAAGTTTTGAAAGCTCACTCAAAACAAAATCATCGTCCTCTAGTAGTCGTTTTTTGGTTTCTTCAACAGTCATACTTAGTATGTTTCTAAGAATTTTATAAGAAGGCGGATAGGTTCACCAGTCGAACCTTTGGCTAATTTATCGTGCGGAGCGGCGTCCATTCTAGGTGCAATATCCAAATGAGCCCATGGTATACCCTTCGGTGCGAAGAAAGAAAGGAAAGCAGCGCCTTCTATCGCTCCACCGAGTTTACTGAAGTTTGGCTGAATATTAACCACATCGGCGCGAGTTTCGGTCAGTGGTCTTTTAAACTCATCCCAAAGTGGTAGTGGCCATACGTAGTCGCCTGTTTCCTCACCAAGGCGAGGAAGAGTCTCGCGTAGGACGTCGTTAGTAGTCATAACTGCGCTTGCCTGCTGGCCAAGCGCCACCATTGAGGCGCCGGTTAATGTTGCGACATCGATAATAACTCGCGGGGAAAATTTATTTGCATATGACAAGGCATCTGCCAATATCATACGACCTTCTGCGTCAGTATGAAGTACTTCAATCGTCTTTCCTGAATGAGATTTAACAATGTCACCAGCTCGCATTGATTTTTCAGAGACAGCGTTTTCAGCAACCGGTATAAGGACTACTACATTTTTCTTTAATCCAAGTTTTGCCGCCGTTACAATAGTTGCAGCTACTGACGAGCCTCCAGACATATCCATATGCATATCGTGCATACTGCCAGATGGTTTGATATTTAGACCACCTGTATCGTA
Source organism: Candidatus Kaiserbacteria bacterium RIFCSPHIGHO2_01_FULL_46_22 (assembly GCA_001779595.1). Taxonomy (GTDB): domain Bacteria; phylum Patescibacteriota; class Minisyncoccia; order Phycocordibacterales; family UBA918; genus OLB19. Next base: position 138,047 of record MFKO01000002.1, on the reverse strand, counting down.
TGTCACGCCCTTGCCAATTAAGACAACTGGCTTTTCTTTTGGCTTACCTCCTTTGTATTCCATTATTACAAAGCGTGGCATATCATCCGCTCCTTTTCCGACTGCCCACAAAGCATGAAGATCTTCTTTTTTGATCTGTTTTTCGTCAAAAACAGTCACTTTTATCTTGGTGCCTTTGACTAAAGATTTAACACTTTCAGCAAACAAGCGCGGTGTCATATCGTCACCTGGGGTGTTGGCAATGTCTCGAGCCTGATTGATATGTTCACCAATGAGGACGCCGCGTTTAACAGCGTTTTGATAAGCATTGGCTTCACTGCCGCCTAAAATTACCTCTTTCAATTCAGCCTTCTTCTTCCCTGTCTTGTACGCGTGGAATTCGTAATTGGCTAGCAGAATGTTTGTAGCCACTGTTTCCAAGACCCAGTCATTACCTGCTTCAGTCAGCTTTACAAAAGCCGTAGGTTTGATCTTCCAAAACAAATATTCGATATCATGGGTTTTAGCAGTACGAATGATATTACGAACTAACGTGATGAACTTACGGCGATTAATGTCAGCGAGTTTTCCTATAGCAAACCGAAGCTCCAAGGATCCATTTTTGGTTTCAACAAATCGCTGACCGCTTTTTTCCTCCGTCAGTATTACAGTAACGAAATTTTTCGCTGCTGTTTCGCTTTTACTTGTTTTTACTATCATCATCGTCAGTCTTACTCAGCAAGGTATCGATGCGATTTATATCGCGGGGGAATAGAGTAGCTTCTTTTACGTTCGTGACGCCACAAAACTTGGCTGTGAGACGTTCGAGACCCATACCCCAACCTCCGTGAGGTGGGATACCAAACTCGAAGGCTTGAAGGTAGAAAGCAAACTTTGCAGGATCAAGACCTTTAGCAACCGCTTTAGCTTTGAGTGTCTCCAGGTTATGTACGCGCTGACCGCCGGTTGTGATTTCTACACCTCGGAAGAGAAGGTCGAAGCTTTTTGTGTAACCAAGATCGTCGGGATCCTCCATTGTGTAAAACGGACGCTTCGAGACAGGATAGTGCGTGATAAATATAAAGTCACTACCCAACTCTTTTTGCGCATACTCGCACAACCAACGTTCATCTTCCGGTTCTAGGTCAGGTTCGGTTGTCTTATCGACACCGGTCTTCTCTTTGATAAGTTGTTGAGCCTCACGAAGTTTCATATGAGGAAACAGGTCTCCATCGGGTATTAGTGGCAGGGCAATATCAAGAACAGCAAGATCGTCTTGATGATTCTTGTTTAAATATTCAACCAAATAGCGCATCAGGCCGGTTTCAATCCGCATAATGTCAGTGTGATCCTTGATGAATCCAATTTCTGCATCGAGAGAAGTGTACTCACTTAAGTGACGAGTGGTAGCACTTTTTTCCGCTCGGAAGGCTGTTGCCAATGAAAACACACGTTCGAAGACCCCAACCATAATTTGCTTGTAAAGCTGAGGACTAGTCGCCAAATATGCGTCTTTGTCATTAAAGTAGCCGACCTTAAACACCTCTGAGCCACCTTCAGCGTCACCACCCACTAGCTTTGGTGCTTGGAACTCCGTAAAGCCTTCTTGGCGCAAATAATCACCGTAGCAGCGCGTGATAGCAGCTTGTATACGAAAGATGGCACGTTCGTGTTTGCGACGCAAAGTGAGCGGACGATTGTCCAACAAAACTTCCAGACTAAGTTCAGCGTCAAAATCGAAAGGAAGACTGTCGGCTTTGTTTAATATCTCGATGCTGGTTATTTCTAGCTCAATATCTCCGTTTTGAACTTTTTCATTGACCATCTTCTCTGGACGTTGATTGACTACTCCGTTCACGAGAACAGCACTTTCAGGAGAAGCTTCCTTTGCTACGTCCAGTACCTCAGGTTTACCAAATACAACTCCCTGCACAACACCAGAGCGATCACGAAAATCAAAGAAAGCCATTTTGCCCTGATCGCGTCTTACATCTACTGTTGCGGCGATCTGTACTTCTTTACCAATATTCTCCTTCAGCTCTTTAATCAAAGTTCTTTGCATAGTTTTGTCGTGGCGGAAATTAAAATCCCCGCAACAAATTAAATTGTTGCGAGGACGCTGAAGCAGATTCTTCAGCGCGGTGCCACCTCGCTTCTCGAGCCTAGCTCAAGCGCTCTATGCGATTGTTAATAGTAACCTCCGCGGGTGTCAGCCGCATCGTTGGTTATTTGAATATTAGCACCTGTGTTAAATAATGCCAATCTGCTGACGGACTTGGGACATTTTAGCAGCAGCCTCTGCGCGGGCGGCTTCGCCACCCGCCTTCAACACTTCCGCTACCATCTCATCCGTAATACTATCTCGTTTCTCACGAAGTGGTGCTACTAGAGCCTCGACATCCTCAAGTAAGGCTTCTTTTAAATTCTTATACTTACCTTTGTTTTCTTCATATATCACCTCCAATTCCGCGTCAGTTCTAAAAAGTTTGTGAATAGCGTAAACATTTTCCGGACGATCTCCAGTTGAGTCGGTAACAATACCCATTACAGCTTTTTGTATTTCATCTTTCGTTCCAAATAATGGAATGGTGTTTTTGTAACTCTTGGACATCTTTTGACCGTCGGTACCAGGTACAGTGCCTACGCCTTCTACAATTTTTTCGGTCGGTTCTTTAAACAAATCTCCGTATGCAAGATTGAATTTTTTGGCCGCTTCGCGTGCATACTCGACGTGCTGCTGTTGGTCGCGACCAACTGGAACAATATCAGTGTCGTAAAGCAAAATGTCCGCCGCCATCAGCATCGGGTAGTTGAACAAACCGGCGTTTGCTTCAAGGCCTTTGGCCACCTTGTCTTTATAAGCGTGTGCCAACTCAAGAAATTTAACTGATACCAGACATTCGAAAATCCAAGCCAATTCTGTATGTTCAGGAACAGATGACTGCTTGAATATAACGGCCTTTTTCGGATCGACACCAGCGGCCAAATAATCTTTTACGACATCAACGGTATTACGTCGCAATTCGTCACTGTTCTTCAGTGTAGTCAAAGAGTGGTAATCAGCCACCATAAGATGACTGTCATATTCTTCGTAGGTATCTAGGAATGGTTTCAGTGCACCGAAATAATTACCAATATGGAGAGTGCCGGAAGGTTGCAACCCAGTAAACAGACGTTTTTTAGACATTACTTCAATATTAACAAAGTAAGTCTTTTAAAGGAAGAATAGAGCTGCTAAAGGCAGAACAAGCCATAAAAAAGACAATTTTTCTTCCAACAGGAATTCGGGCAGGGGCGTGCCGGTAGAAATCACAGCATCAATTGGTAGAAAGTGCGTTGAGAGCGTTAATACCAGAACAGTAAAAAGACCGGCTAGGAGAAGCTTTTTACCAATCGCTTCAAAAGCACCTTCTAAATATTCCCGAGGCATAAGGTGACTAAACAATAATGCTGATGCAATAGTAAAGCCTAGAAACACTACGAGCGAAATAGCTGAAGCGGCCGTTTGTCCCGCTGCGTTCCCTGTCAACGTTTCCAAGTAAGGAAAGTTCGTGTAGAGGAAAAGCCCTAAATAAGCACCGACTATCAAGTTAATCAGTGTCTGCCGGCCTTTAGCCATAGCTAAACCCAATCCCAATCCAAAAGCAGCGAGTAAAAAGAACCAGCCATTCAGAATGGAGAGAATAGTATCCAGATCCATAATGACAATTGTACAAGCGTAGTTGAATTATCGAAGTAAACAGGAGTGGATAGAAAAACGGAGTAGGTTTAAAACCCACTCCGTTTTTCTGTCTTTAAGATTTATACTCCCTCCTCTCGCAATTCTTCTACCAGTTGTTTTGCTTTTTTCGAAAGTTTCATTGGCAGGGCAATATCAACCTTAACCATAAAGTCACCACGGCTTCCGCCGCGACTTGTTGGTACACCTTTATTTTTGATGCGCAAGAACTCACCTTGCTTTACTCCAACTGGCACATTGATTTCTATTACTCCGTCCAGTGTTTCAATTTGATACGTTGCTCCAAGTAAAGCATCAGTCAATTTGATAGACAGATCGCGCACCAAATCATTTCCATTGCGGCGGATGTGACGGTCAGGACGGACGTGTAATTTGATGTACAGGTCACCAGCTGGGCCGTTTTGTATAGCCTCACCGCGGCCAGTCATACGAATCACTTCCCCGTTTTCGATTCCGGCCGGAACTTTGATAGCAATTTCTTCGCTCTTCTTCATTACACCGTGTCCGTGACAATGCTTACACTTTTCTTTTGGCACTTGCCCGCGACCCTGGCAGGCTCCGCACTCGCGCACGGTTGTAAAGCTTCCCAGCATACTGGAACGTGTCTCACGCAGGCGTCCTTGGCCGTTACAGGTCGCGCAGGCAGTCATCTCTGTATTTGGTTCGCCACCGCTACCTTTACAAACTTCGCAAACAGAATTCTTTGCCAGTACAACTACCCTTTCGATACCGAACACAGACTCTTCGAGTGATAACTCGAGATCGATTGAGATGTCGTTGCCGCGACGTGCGCGCGGACGGCCGAAGCCGTTAAACATCTCGCCAAAGTTTTCGAATATATCTCCAAAGTCGAATTGCGCTCCGCCTTCCGCAAAGCCACTCATATCGAAGCCGTTGAAACCTGGGTTGTTACCACCGAAAGCCCTGCCATAATTGTCATATTCAGCACGCTTCTTCTCGTCACCTAAGACAGCATAGGCTTCGCTCACTTCCTTGAACTTAGCTTCATCACCTGTCTTTTTATCAGGATGATACTGAGCAGCCAACTTACGAAAAGCCTTCTTGATTTCATCTTTACCGGCACCTTGTTCAAGGCCGAGTATTTTGTAGTAGTCTTTCATAATTTGTTTTTAGCTGCTGTCTGTTATGTCCCTATGCGCTTGTTTGGTCGCTCTCTGCTTCTGGTGGCTTCTCCTCTGTCTTTCCTTCTTCACCCTTATTCTGCATCGCTTCGCCAATCTTGGAAAGGGCCGCTGAAAGAGCCTCTGTTTTAGCCTTTATTTCGTCAACAGAGTCTTGATCTTTGACTCCACGTAGTTCAGTGATTTTGGTTTCAACATCATTTTTTACATCTTCCTCAACTTTATCAGCGTGATCCTTGAGCGATTTTTCGGCAGTATAGATGAGTTGGTCAGCCATATTTCGAGCCTCTACCAATTGCTTTTTCTTCTCATCTTCAGCGCTGTGCGCCTCAGCGTCTTTTTTCATTCTCTCGATATCCTCTTCAGTTAGTCCAGAGCTGGCCTCAATTCGAATAGACTGCTCCTTACCGGTAGATTTATCCTTAGCGGTAACGTTTAGTACTCCGTTACTGTCCACGTCGAAACTAACTTCAACCTGCGGCACGCCACGTGGAGCTGGTGGAATACCATCGAGCACAAACCGACCAAGCGGTTTGTTGTCGGCAGCTAATGCACGCTCACCTTGAACGATGTGGATTTCGGTAGAAGTCTGGTTGTCTGCAGCCGTTGAGAAGACCTGAGTCTTCCGGGTAGGAATGTGAGTATTCTTCTCGATCAACTTAGTGTTTACTCCGCCCATCGTTTCAATACCTAGAGAAAGCGGAATCACGTCAACAAGGGTAATGTCCTGAACATCGCCTTGGAAGATACCAGCTTGAATAGCAGCACCAAGAGCCACCACTTCATCCGGGTTAATTGATTTGTTTGGCTCTTTACCAAAGTACTCTTTCACACGTTCAACAATCTTCGGCATACGTGTTTGTCCTCCCACCATTATAATTTCGTCAATCTCTTCTTTCTTGAATGGTGATGCTTCAAGGGCGCGCTTAGTGATCTCCATAGCACGATCAATGTATTCACTAGCCAATTCTTCAAGCTTGGCGCGAGTGAGCTTGATCAACATATGCTTAGGACCGTCTGCTCCGGAAGTAATGAATGGAATGTTTACTTCCGTTTCCAAACTAGAGGAAAGTTCCAACTTGGCTTTTTCTGCGGCCTCATCGAGTCTCTGCAAGGCAAGCTTATCTACACCAAGGTCAATGCCTTCTTCTCGTTTAAATTCAGCAATAAACCAACGTACGATTTCTTGATCGATATCGCGGCCACCCATATGTGCGTCGCCGTCGGTAGACTTAACCTCAACTACATCATCGCCAACTTCTAGTACAGTAACGTCAAACGTACCGCCACCAAAGTCAAAAACAACTAGTTTCTCGTCTTTCTTTTTATTAAATCCATACGCAAGAGCGGCTGCAGTTGGTTCGTTAATGATGCGACGCACTTCTAAGCCGGCGATTTTACCAGCGTCCTGAGTAGCTTTGCGTTGTGAGTCGTTAAAGTAGGCCGGAACAGTAATAACTGCTTCAGTAATCTTCTCACCGAGCTTGGCTTCTGCATCAGCCTTCAACTTCGACAGAATCATCGCTGATACTTCCTCCGGACGATAATCCTTTTCGCCCATTTTGACCAAGACTCCACCTTGCTGCCCTTCCTTTACTTCGTAAGGCACAATCACCTTATCCTTCTGCACGGCTTCTTCTTTGAAAGCGTGGCCCATGAAGCGCTTGATGCCGTAAATAGTGCTGAAAGGGTTGGTGACAGCCTGACGCTTAGCGATTTGTCCAACTAGACGTTCATTGGTCTTTGAAATAGCCACTACCGAAGGGGTAGTGCGACCTCCCTCCGCGTTCTCAATGATTCTAGGCTCACCAGCTTCAATAAAAGCCACTGCTGAGTTTGTAGTTCCTAGATCTATTCCGATAATTTTTGCCATAGTTCTATCTTAGATTTAAAGAATTAGTAAAAATTATTTGCCGACAGCAACCTTGGCGGGGCGTATGATGATGTCTCCCAGTTTGTAGCCTTTCTGTAATACCGCCTCCACGTTGTTCCCTTCTCCATTTTGAGCAATTGCTTCATGCTCGTATGGATCAAAGGGCAATCCCTCAGGGTTAATTTCGTCGACTCCGTAACTTTTTAATATGGACGAAAGTTGGCTTTCAATACCTCGAATGCCTTTTTGTAGGTTGGCAGGTAAATCAGCGAAGCCTCTGTCTTGAAGTGCCATTCCAAAGCTGTCACAAAGCGGCAACAAACGTTCAATATGGTCGATCTTCACTCGCTCGCGGTCTCTTATCTTCTCATCGTCTAAACGCTTGCGAGCATTGAGGAAGTCAGCTCGTAGGCGCTGCAATTCCTCAAGAGCGGCCATTTTGTCCTTATCAGACTGTCGCAACTTCTCCTTCAACTTCTTTAGTTTTTCCTGGCTTAATTCTTCAATTCCTTCTTCGTCGATTTCGTCCACGTAGTCCTCTGTTATTTCATCTACCTCAATATCATTCTCAGTATTTTTGCCAAACTTTTCCTCCATAACTTCCGCATTATAGATGTAAAAAGAGCGCGTGTCAAAATTCGTTTTTTCGTTGAGATGTTATACACTCCTCCCAGTGTTCATTGAGAAACGGAGGCTGAAATGTTGAAAGACAAAGACGTGCAAGTGTGGTGGATGAAGCAAGGAGCAACCGGTCATCTTGATACGGACTTGCTTGTACCCGACCCTTTTCAACCGCGTAAATTCATGGCGGAAGGTGACCTTGCGGAGCTTTCAGAAAGCATAAGGACCGCCGGCATTCGAGAGCCGATTCGTGTCAGCCCGCTTTCGTGCATGCCGTGGATGAAAGAAAGACTGCCAGATTTTTCTGACAAGCACTTTCTTATCATTTCCGGACACAGACGTCAGCGCGCGGCCAAGTTGGTCGAGCTCGAAAAAGTCCCGGCCTTGGTGAGAATTTATGCAAACGAGCATGAACATCGGGAAGATGCCGCGCTTTTAAATGCGCAGAGATCTGACCTGACTCCGCTTGAAGAAGGAATCGAAATCAAGCGAAGGAGGGACCTCGGAGAATCTGCCGAAAAAATCGCATCGTCATTCGGTAAGACTACGGTCTGGGTGTACAACCGCCTGGCTCTGACTAAGCTCGACCCTTCAATCCAAGTGCTCATGGACCCGAGTCGTGGCAATGACACTTTGCCGACGCTCGTTGCTCAAGAGCTCGGAATGGTGAGTGAACCCGATCCTCAAGTCTTTGAGAAGTTTCTCGAAGACTTCAGTGTCGATGTTGAACTGCCGGATTTCTCAGATTCGGAGCAAGTGATTCATTCCTACCAGCAAGTGCTGTTAGAGGTGATTTTGCGTGAAGGCTATAACGCCACCGAAGCTCGCGACTTTATCCTTCAACACCGAAAGAAAAAGATCGCTCACACTTCGGCTCACGAGAGACGTCCCGACAAAAGTCTTGAGCAGCTTTCAAACTTTTTCAAGACGGTGCGTAAGCACCGTGTTCAGAGCTGGACCGAGGCTGACATTCGCGTTATTTTTCGAAACCTAGACGTCGCCAAAGCTGAAGAAGTATTGGCGGCGTCCAAGAGTATCAGTGACTTGATCGCCTCTCTGGTCGACAGAATTGCTCTAGCGATCGATGGTAAGAAGAGTCGTACAGCGTACACGACTCCGACGGTGATGAAGCCGAACAGCGAAGTTCTGCATCTGACCGGTGACGCTGCAAAAGCGTACTACGAAAAGACTCACAGCAAGGTATAAGTAAGTGATAGAAGAATCAATTCAAGCGCTCGGAGTAAATACTCCCGAGCGCTTTTGTTTTATAACTAAAGGGGGAAAGTTGAAGACTATGCTGACGTCTCATCAATTTTAGCCGCTAGTATAAAGTCATTGTTGGATATACCATCGATAGCGTGAGTTCTTAGCACTATGCTCACGTGTTTGTAGTTGGTTAGGTGAATGTCTGGGTGATGGCCTTCTTGCTCTGCTAGTCCTCCTACTTTGTTTACAAAATCTAGAGCCTCTTTGAAGTTTTTAAAAGCATAGTCTCGAGAAATGTTTTTTACATCGGCAGACACTTCCCAACCAGGAATTTGTTTTAAAAGAATATCGGCCTCAACTTTATTAAGGGGAGCGACACCACCTTCGCACGCTTCGCATTTCTGCTCAGTAAGTTTCATACAAACTCATTGTATGTGTGTTTCAGACAAAAAGAAAACCCCTTGATGAAATCGCAGGGTTAGGCAGGTGAGTAGGTTTAGTCTTGGAAGATAGTAGCTCCCATTTTCACAAAGTATTGCGCTCTGTTACTCGTGGCGTCTTTCGGTCACCCGACATCCGTTCTGTGACCAAGGTCATCAATGAACTAAGATGCAACGCACTGAACTTGTCCAGTCCTTACGACGTGTTGCTCGCCTGAACAGCATCATGGGGAAACTGGAATCGCCGGTTGGTCTCTTCCTACTCACCTAACTAAAACTATACATCGAATGCGCAGAGAAATCAAAAGCCGCTCATTCGAGCGGCTTTTGATTGGAATTAACGTTTTGACCACTGTGGGGCACGGCGGGCTTTACGGAGACCGAACTTCTTTCGTTCAACTGCGCGAGGGTCACGCATAAGGTGTCCACTCTTTTTCAAAAGGCCACGACGAGTGCTCTTCTCTTCCAAAAGGGCGCGAGCAATACCAAGCTTGATTGCATCAGCTTGTGCAGAAAGGCCGCTACCAACAACTTTCACAGTAATGGTGTAATCACCAGCATCGAGCTGCTCAGTCTGTAGTGGAGCCATTACAGCGTCAATATGAGACTTGTGCTTGAAGTACTCCTCAATCTTCTTGTCATTAACAACCACAGTAGTTGCTGTTGCTGGAGTTAGACGAACACGAGCACTAGCTGTCTTGCGACGGCCGATGCCTTGGTTGTATCTGGTTTTAGTAGCAGTTGTCATAATTAATCTTTGATCTTGAGGTTCTTGAGAGCTGGCTTGCGAAGCTTGTTCTTAGCAAGCATACCGTTGATAGTTCGGCGCAAAACTTCTCCGATGCCCAAGCGTTTAGCTAGGTGCTCCAAAGTTTCGCTACGGAGACCACCTGGATAACCAGAATAGCTTTGATAAGCTTCTGTCTTGCGATTGTCTGGAATATCAAGCTTAGAAGCATTCTCGATGGTAACTGTTACATTGGCCAATTCGTTAGGCATAAAGGCAGGATCGTTTTTGCCACGCAAAATTGCTGCTGCTTCAGTAGCAACGCGACCCATACGCTTACCAGAAGCGTCAATTGTATATTCCTTTTTGGTATTTTCAGTCGTCATACTATACAAACTCAATTACGGATTCTTCTCGGCCAGCTTTGGTGAGGCCCAACTTAATGACGCGAGTGTAACCACCGTTTCGTTCAGCGAAGCGAGGACCTAGCTCATCAAAAAGCTTGGTTATAACTTGCGCACGAGGCTCGCCTAGGCTAGTTGCCGCCAAACGACGGGCACTGACAGTGCCACGCTTTCCGTAAGAAACTAGTCGCTCAGCAAATGGGCGGAGTTCTTTAGCCTTAGCAGCAGTGGTCTTGATCTTACCTTTTACGATAAGGTCAGCGGCCAAGCCACGCAATAGAGCAGTACGTCCACGACGTGTTCGGCTAAGCTTTCTGGTTTTAACGGAATGATTCATATAAATTCATCGTCAGGTTAGGTCATTACTCAGCGAGCTTGAGGCTCATTCGTTCCAAAAGGTCAACGATTTCTACCAAGCCTTTAGGACCAATGCCGTCGAGCGCTAGGATATCATCTTTTTTCTTTCGGACAAGGCCGCCAATGGTACGGATCGATGCGTCCTCCAAAGCACTAAGGGTTCGGGCAGACAAATCGAGGGTTTCGATGCGAGTCTTTAGGATGTCCTGATCAACCGCTTCGTGCTTCTCAACTTCCTTTTCCTCAGCCTGAGCAGTTGGCTCTGTGTCCTTGAAACCTGTGATTGCCTTAAGTTGGTGGATCATTATCTCGATCGACTTCTCTACAGCCTCACGAGGAGTCAATGTACCATCAGTCTCTACAAAGAGACGGAGACGGTTGTAGTCAGTACGCTCACCAACACGCATGTTTTCTACTTCGTAGTTAGCGCGGCGAATCGGAGTGAAAACAGCATCAAGCGCAATAGCACCAATGTCCATCTTCTCCTTCTGGTGTGACTCACGTGGTACGTAGCCCAAGCCACGACTTACAGTCATTTCAATATCTAGAGAAACACCCTTGGCTGTAATCTCTGCAATCGGCATCTCAGGGCTAAGAATTTCGATCTGACTTGGAGCTTCAATATCACGAGCGGTGATAAGACCAAGTTTGTTGGTCTTTAGTCTCATTGTGACTGGATCTTCACTATGAAGAGCCAGACGAATACGCTTGATATTGAGAAGGATGTTAATAACATCTTCTTTAACACCATCGATTGTGTCGAATTCGTGCTTTACGCCATCAATCTTTACATGGGTCACAGCTGCGCCAGGTAAAGAAGAAAGGATGATACGACGCAACGAGTTGCCGAGAGTGTGTCCGTAGCCAGGATAAAGACCATCGATCTCAAAGATCCCTTGGAACTCTTCTTCCTTAACAGCGCGAGGCTTGGAAGGAAGTGTGACGTTGGTTTCTAGCATAGTGTTTTTTATTTAACGGCTAATTAAACAGGGCCAATGACTAGCGGCTGTAGAATTCCAGGACTTGCTCAGGATCAAACAGAGTTTCAGTAGGTTCGTAGGTTGGTACTCCGGTCACGCTACCTTCCAGGCTCTTAGGGTCAAACTTCATCCAGCTCGGGACGCCTGTAGTAGTCTTTTCTTCTCCTCCAGTAAATAGTCCTGAACTGCGGCTACCGTCGCGGACAGAGATGATGTCACCAGTTTTAACTTGGTGAGATGGAACAGTAAGTTTTTTACCGTTTACTTTGAAGTGACCATGAGAAACCATTTGGCGTGACATACGACGAGTCTTAGCAAAACCAAGACGGTAGGCAACGTTGTCTAAACGTGATTCGAGTCGGCCCATCAAAAAGATAGTCGGGTGAGCGCTCTTTAAAACTGCCTCATCTACATATTTGCGGAGTTGCTTCTCGGTAATGCCGTAAGAAAAACGCATCTTCTGCTTTTCGATAAGCTGACGTTTGAAGTCACTCATCTGAGCAGGACGACCCTTTCGCACTCTACCAACACGAGCTGCAGAAAGAGCAAACTTCTGAGTCTGTGTTTTCTCGAAGATTGGTGCGCCGAGACGCTTAGCAATTTTGTATTTAGGTCCGATTTTCATATTTGATAGAATTTAAATATTGAAATATTTAAATATTTCACTAGACGCGACGTGGCTTTTTAGGACGCGGGCCATTGTGTGGCACCGGCGTCATATCGATAATCTTGCTGATAGCGATACCTTTACCAGAGAAAGCTCGAAGAGCAGACTCCCGACCAGCACCGATTCCGCGGATGATCACTTCTGCATCACGCATACCCATCTGGGTAGCCTTCTCGCCGATAATTTCACCCACCTTTGCAGCAGCAAACGGTGTTGATTTACGAGATCCTTTGAAACCCATTGCTCCACTTGAAGCGGCAATTAGGCTGTTACCCTTTGTGTCGGCCAACGTAACGATAGTGTTATTGAAAGTGGCCAAAATGTTGAGGCGACCTGAAGCAACCTTTTTCTTCGGGACACGGTTAAGAGCTCGTGACGTTCCCGCCACATCCGATCCTCCACCTTTTTTTATGATTCGTTTCTTACCCATAGGAAATCTGTAAATTTAAAGCGTAAAGTGTAAATCTCAAATTGAGATTTACATTTTTACTTCTATGTCTTCTCAAGCTTACGGCGACCAGATCCCATAGTCTTCTTAACTCCCTTGAGAGTACGAGCATTGGTCTTGGTGCGCTGTCCACGTGCAGGTAGACGCTTTTGATGACGACTGCCTCGGTATGAGCCGATATCCTTGAGACGCTTGATATCAGAGGATACCTGGCGCTTCAACTCACCTTCGATGGTGAAAGACTCGACTTTTTCACGAATTGCATTCTCCTGCTCAGGGGTCATTTCTGCCGGCTTAGAAGTCCCGTTGATTTTAAGCTCATCGAGAATGGCCTTGGCACGAGTAGGGCCAATACCATAAACGGCTGTAAGTCCGAATGACAAATGCTTGTTATCGGGGATGTTGATACCAGAAATTCTCATAGATTAACCCTGTCTTTGCTTATGTCGCGGCTTCTTCTTGTTGATCACGTAAATCTTGCCACGGCGACGAACGATAATGTCGTCTGGGCTACGTTTTTTGATCGATGACTTAACTTTCATAAATTCCTCTTTCTGCAGATGATTTAAAGACGTTTGGTGATTCGACCTTTACCGCCGTACGGATCAGGGACAATGGCGACTCGGTCGCCGACTAGAACCCTAATCCTGAACTTCCTCATCTTGCCAGCAAGAAAAGTAAGGACGGTTTGATTGGTATCATCAAGTACAACCCGAAAAAGCGCATTTGGCAGCGCCTCCTCCACTGTACCGTAGACGAGGTTTTCCTTTTGTGGTTCGGACATCAAACGGAGAAAAGTTTAGCAGATACTTGATAAAACGTCAATACCGTTATTGGCCCACAGATTCGATAATTGTGATATCAGCGGAATCTTCAGGGAAACTACGGGCCCAAAACGGTCTGATCGTAGCGGTAGCCTTCTCGATGGCAGGGTAACCGCCTAGGACAGTGTTGATCGCGGTCTTTGGTGCACCAGCCAAGTCCTTTTTCAACTGCTCAGCGTCATATACCCATATAAGACGGGGTTTTCCGGTAAGACGGAAGTTTATCGACTCTTTGGCAGCTAGGTCAGACTCGATGGTTGCTTGGTCTAAATACTCGAAGCTCAATGACTCCGCAGCATTCTCAATTCGTACTGGTTCGTTATCATAACCCGGAACTACGCTTTTGGCGATGTATGAAGCCAGAGCGTCATCTTTGAAGAGAGGGACTTTGAGTGCGACTTTTTCTTTTACCTTAACTTGACCCTCACCAACAGCCTCACCGGGCAAGGTTGTATAGGCGTAAGTGTAGCTGGACTCTAGTACTGTGAAGCCAGCAGGCTTTTCGCTGTTTACTCGCTGCATTAGGGCCTCTTTGAGCTCAGTGCGTAGGCTGGAGAGAGCGCTCTGCATCTCGTTTTCATCAACTATATATCGTGGACCATCGAAACCTCCGGAAATTGCGGATGGATTTTCAGCATAAATGGCATCGTATAGATCGGTCAGATCATTCTCACGAAAACCCGGTACCGTGAAGCGGGCTCCTGCCGCTAGGTTGTATTCAGGTCCAGCTTCTTCAGCAAAGACTTTGGCATTCACAGAACCCGGCACTGACTTCCCACCACTGTCAGTTGTTGCTCCTGGGACCACGGCAGATTCAGTGATGCGGAAGATGTGGCCATCGGCTGATTCGAAACGGGTGTTCTTAATAAGCCTTTCTTCACCAGGAGTTGTTTTGTAGATGGTGAGCTCACCAGTTGCCTGTTCAGTAACTTGCTCCTGACCAGTGGCTGCTACTTGGCGTTCGCCTTCAGCTTCGAAAGTGATTATTTCATAAGCCAGTTCGTTTCCTGTTGCTTGTCTTTTGGCTTCTAGAGCTGCGTTAACAACCGGTTCGCGCCAGCGTGGGAAGACAGTCACTTTTGCGCCACCTATAAAAGTACCGATAACGACACCGAGTACTGCCAGGAAAAGGAATATTAGTACAGCCACCCAGATGTGTCTTTTACCTGGACGACTGTTACTACTGCGAATCCTTGGTGCTGCCGGTACTCTGCTCTCTGAAACCCGCTCCGGTTCTTCCGTGTCCATAGGCGCACTAGTTCTGGTAATGCGGCTAGGGCGTTTTGGCGGTTTAATGTCTTGCAAATTCCACTTTTTATCCATATGTTCTAAATTATAACACTAAAGGTGCTAACGTCCTTTTTTGTGGAAAAGTAGTGAAGCCACCAAAAGAGGTGTGTCCGCAGTGAGTTCATGACCAAAAAGCCGAGGTGTAATAGGGTGAATAGTTGGCCGCTCCTTCCACAGATCAAGTGCGAACAAGCGGTCTCTTAAAAAACGTTGCGCTCCTTCCTCAGAATGGAGAAAGATCGTGGTCGGCAGTTCATCAAGGTCATTCTCTTTGAGTAATTTCGTCAGATCCGCTTCGTAATTGTCAAAAACATCGCCGAGGATTGCGTTTTTTGTCTCAGATAATGAAGATCGCCCGTCAACGTCGTTGTCTCGGAAAAGATGTTCGGCTTCGCTTTCAGGCAAACCCAGAGATTCCGCTAGTTTTGCAATTATGCTGTCGGTGCCGTGTGGCGTATGTGAGAGGTTGCGGATCTCTCCATTTGAAACCACACAAAGCTCCGTCGCTGATCCAGTTAGATCGATCAAACAAACATGATCGGTCGAGTGAGGCAAATTGGAAATTATATTGAGGTAATTTCCCATTCTTGGCTCGACGCTAAATTCCGTACTTGGTAGAAAACGATCGTGCGCAGAAATAAGCTCATTGTAAATTGACGCCGGTAAAATCGAGATCAACTGATACAAATTTTGTCCCATCGGGACCAAAGAGCCTGCTTTTGTCTTAGTATTTAACTTGTTATCAAAAGAGGTTGGCAAAGGTATCTCATTCATCAGTGGTGAGTAATGAATCTCATCCATTAGGTCTGTTGTGATATCGACAGGAATGCGGCCTGAAAATTTAAGGCTACGAGCAACTGTTTCAGACAAAGGCGCTGAAACAATTACTTTAAAAACCTCTGGATGTAGATCTGGAAAATTTTGTAAAAGAAAACGCATCCCGTCCATTTCAAGAGTAACAATGCCATTCCTTACAGAACTTTGTAGTCTCTGTTCGTTGCCACGCTCTAAATGACCGCGCGGAAAGGCCTCAAAATGCGACCAGACAATATCCGGGTGTGATGTACCTAATTCAGATCTAACCAAAGCAAGGTTAATGCCATCGGAACTAATATCAGCCAGCGCCATCACACGCGTTACAGGCTTCCTTTTGGTTAAGGAAAACATTACTAAAATTTTAAATGCAATCGAGAAATTGTAAAAGGATAACTAAAGGGCGCCAGCAAAGCTGGCGCCCTTTAGTTCATTCCTTATTCCAAGACTGCTTTGATTCTGCGTACACCGGCCGAGGAGGATTCCTCTTTGACAATCTTAAATTTGCCTTGTATCTCACTGAAGTTTTGAACGTGTGGCCCACCACAAAGCTCGCGAGAGTACACAGTTCCTTCAGGACCAGTCATTGTGTAAACTTTTACTTCGTCGGGATAACGCTCCCAAAAACTTGCTTCAATAGTTGGATCAGCCTCCGCTTCCTGCTTCGGCATCATCGCAATACTCACTTCCCCACCTTTTTCTAATGCGCTATTTACAAACGTCTCGACTCTTCGTAGAACCTCATCACTTACTTTCTCTGGGTACGTGAAGTCAAATCGCAATCGTTCTCCGGTGATGTTTGAGCCAGCCTGATGCACTTCCTCGCCGAGTTCTTTGCGAAGACCAGCCAACATCAAGTGTGTAGCGGTGTGATATTGCACCACTTTCTCCGAATGGTCCGCTAGACCGCCTTTAAACTTTTGTTCTGCCCCAGCACGCGAGAGGTCTTGATGTTCTGACATCTTTGACGCAAAAGCCTCGCGATCAACATTCAATCCGCGACTCTTAGCAATCTCTTCAGTAAGCTCAAACGGAAAACCGTAAGTAGTGAAAAGGACAAAAGCATCCTCTCCGCTTAAAGTACCTTTGACTGACAGTTTCTCTAGCTCCTTCAAACCTTTTTCCAAAGTTCGTCGGAACTGTTCCTCTTCGCGGGCTATTGTGTCCGTAATACTGTCCTTTTTGTCGGACAAATTACCATAATGCGTCTCATAGGTGTGGATAACGCTTTCGGCAAGATTTTTCAGTTCTCCTGCAGGTACGCCGAGCTGATCAGCGTAACGTACAGAGCGACGCAAAAGACGACGGACGAAGTATCCCTGTTGATCATTGGCTGGAAAAACTCCATCTCCAATCATAAATACAGCACCGCGTATGTGGTCTGTAATGACACGAAAGGCCGTTAGGTTATCTTCGTATTTTTTACCAGAAAGACTTTCAATCTGCTTTACAACCTCCCAAAGCAGATCCACTTTGAATACGTCTGGGTCATTATTTTTGGCGGCTGCAATACGCTCGAGTCCTCCACCGAAATCGACGTTTCTTTGAGGAAGCTTTGTAAACGAACCATCCCCTTGCTTTATGTATTCAATAAAGACCGAGTTGCCGATCTCAAGGAACTGACCGGAGTCTGAGTTGGGATGTGGCTGTTTGTCCTTAAAGTCCGGATGTGTGGCGTGGGTAGGACCGAAATCATAAAAAACTTCACTATCTGGACCGCCGATTTCACCCACAGGCATAGCCTCAGGCTTACCAGAGCGACTCCACCAGTTTTTAGCGGCATCATAATAGAAGATACGGCCACCTTGCATACCGACTTCATAACCGTCTTCTTCTGAACCAATATGAACGGCTTTTGCGTCAATACCTCGCTCTGCAAATAATTCCTGCCAGATAGCAACCGACTCATCATCTCTCGGTATGCCTAATGTTTCATCACCGGCAAAGACGGACACGTAGATGCGACTTGGGTCGAGTTTTGCTTCATTTACAAGGAAAGTGAAGAACCAGCGCAGTTGTTCCTTCTTGAAATAATCACCAAGCGACCAGTTACCCAACATTTCAAAAAAAGTGGTGTGACGGTTGTCTCCGACTTCCTCGATGTCGTTGGCTCGAAAACATTTTTGAGAATCAGCCAGGCGGGTGCCTTTCGGATGCTTCTCGCCCATTAGGTATGGAATAAGAGGTTGCATTCCTGACCCAGTAAAAAGCGTAGTGGGGTCATTTTCCGGAACAAGCGCAGAAGAAGGAATGATTGCATGACCATTCTCCTCCATAAATTTCAAATATTTTTCTCGAATTTCATTACCAGACATAATCGAAAATATATCACAAGATAAAACAAAACACCTACGAGAGGTGTCGGTGGGAGCGCATTTCTAGTGCAACAGCATCAGAAATGCGCTCTTTGTGGATTCAGGTTACTGCCGGCATCCCTCCGCTGCAGAGGGTGTTGTAAATGCCGATCAGCTGCTTCGGAATCTGGTTGGGAAGGACTACTTCCTTATGACAGCTGGGATCAGGCTTGTCGCCCCTCAGCCATTGCCGCAATACGCTGGTCTTGCCAGCAATGCGTACCAACCAGTACCGTGAGTCGTTAATATCTACGGACTTTTCAAAGTCGACTACATAAGTCATTTATCTTCCTCCTGTGTTCAGCCGCAAAAAAGCGACCCTGTTTCTAGGAAACCACAAAATAAGTCGTCACGCAACTAAGTTAATCCTTTTTAGCAACCAACTTCTCGAAGCGAGCAATATCAGCTTCCAACAAGTCGAGACCTTGGTTGAAAGTAGATGCTTTGCTCATATCGATCCCTACTGACTTAAAGATGTCTTCAACCGAACCGCTTCCACCCTGTGACAAGAAGTGATCAACTTTTTCTCTATACTCCACATCCTCCTTACAACGAGCGCGCATTATGCTACTGCCGATTTCGCCAAATGAATACGAGTATTGGTAGAAATTCATTCGGTAGTGCGGTTTAGAAAGTACGATCAGGCCGTGCTCATCAGAAGTTTTGACTGCAGGACCTGTGTAAGCAGCAAAGTGCCGTGCTAGGGCCGCTGACATCTCTTGCCAAGTCATACCGCCCTCACGACGAATAGTTTCATGCATCTCCAGTTCAAACTGGAATCGCGCGATACACATTATCATCGTGCCAATGCGGTCACCGATCATTCCGCTGAGGATAGCTACCTGCTCACGTGATGAAGACTGTTCCAGTAGTCTTTCTATAGCAAGAGACTCGAAGAAGGTACTGGCTGTCTCGGCAGTGAGCGTGGAGTAATCCTGATACCAAGTTGGCTGACTCTTGGAACGGAGTGAATGTATAGCATGTCCCATTTCGTGAGCTAAAGTGCGAAGCGATTCAAGAGAGTCGTTATGATTTAGGAAAACCATAGTTGGTCTGTCGACACCACTACTACAGAAAGCTCCACCGCCTTTCCCTTCTTTCGACCAAACATCGATATTTCCTCCTGCGAGCATTTCGTCAAAGAATTTTCCGTATTCTGGATTGAAGTCGTAAAAGGTGTCACGACAAATTGCGACCGCTGTTTCAAACGGTATCTTAGGTTCACTACCAACGGACTCATTGCGGTCGATGTAAGTGAGTTCACGACCTAATGCCTTTTTCTTAATTGCAAAAAATCGTCGTGATAGCTCGTAGCCGCGACCAGTGATCACTGGGACCAAAGTCTCCAACGTACGATCGGTGCTGTCATAACTACGAGTAGTGCCACTGTAGGGCTTCTGGTAACCACGCAGTTCGTCATTGGTTTTCTTATCAAGTGCCAATGCAACGAGCTCATTCTCAGCTACCTCACCTATGCTTTCGAGCACTGTTTTAACTTTGCCCCACATTTGGTGTCTTTCTTTGGCTCCCAGCTGCTCAAACTGCATCAAGGCGCCGTGAATAGGCATTGGCTTACCCTTCCATTCGATAGTTTTTTTGTTGAGAATCTTCTCCGTACCAGAGACCCAAAGACCGCGCGAGGTTAGAGCTTTGAGACTCAGTATCTTCTCCTCAGGTTCACTTAGCTGATATTTCGCATCCTCAAACACATCCTTGAGAAAAAACCGGAACGGTGCGGTCGCATCAATGGTCAACAACTCCTTTTGAAGTGCTTTTGGCAGCTTAGCCAACTGCAGAGGAAAAAATAACACTTCATTACCGGCCTTCGTAAGTCGATCTGAAAATTTATTCAGCAAGCGCTCCGCTACCACATCAGAAGCATCAAGTTCTCTACGGTAACTGAAGTAATAGAGTGGGCGGTCTCCCGGCAAAGAGTCTAGAGACAAAAACTCCTTTACGGCCTTAACTACACTGGTTGAGTTTTTCAACCAAGCGCCGCCGCGGTATTTTTTTGCAAAACTATTTAAAGCAGTCTCGGTAGCCTTTATATCCTTTTCGATCTGCGGGTCTTTATCATTTTTGTAATAATAACGACCAAGGTCCCATTTCGTTTTAATGGTCTTTAAAGTAGGGAGTTTGGTGCTTGTTTCGTATTTCAAGTCACTTTTTTGGGACTTTTTCTTGGCTTCGCTTAACATTTCCTAAAAAGTTTTTATATTCTGTGTAAACGTGATTGAACTCGCCGATTATAGCATTCTCAAGCTGCCGATTGAGAAGATTTGAAAGATCCTGGTAACCCATAGCCCGTTCTTCCAATGATCCTGGAAAATCCGCCAAAAACCGCTTATGGTCATCGTAGTACTGCTCTACGATGCAACGCATATTGTGTATCTTGTCGGCCGCGGCGATAACTAAAGCTTCTGTTGGAGCTTTCTTCAGATTTGAAATGTATGCGTCTTTCTTTTCCTTCCAAGTGAGCGGCCTCCCGTCCTTTTCCGATGGTTCAGTCAAAGCTTCAACTAGATTGCGCACTTGCTCTCCAAAATCCTCCTCAAGCTCTGCCGCTGTATAAGGAGTGTCTTCAAGAACATCGTGAAGAAAAGCGGCGATCACTGTATTTTCAGCTTTCGTGTAATCACGCACCATCCAGGCTACTGCAAAAAGATGCGTAATGTACGGGAGTGGTGGAAGACCACGACGAATGCCGTCTTTGTGAAGCACGGTAGCGGCGCGTAT
>MFKO01000002.1:19491-117415 GCA_001779595.1 Candidatus Kaiserbacteria bacterium RIFCSPHIGHO2_01_FULL_46_22 | reverse complement strand
GCGTCATACTATGCAGCCTTGCGTCTCTCTGCGTCTTCTTCAGAGGCCAGCTTACGGACTGCTTCTAACCGCTTACCTTCTAGTTGGTGCATCTTGCTCTCAATTTCGTGAATTTCGTCTGTGAGTTTTCTTTCTTCAGCTGTGATCTCTTTAAGTTCCTGATCTACTTTTGCGTCCTCTGCCTTTATTTTGTCCAACTCACGACGTTCTTGTTCAATTTGGCGCTCGATAGCTTCTAAAGCTCTTTTGAGTGATTCTGTAGACATGATGATATCTGAGTTTAATTTGGCTTCATTTTACCTTTCTTCTCCTCCAAGTGTAAAGCTAGCAGCTTTTTGCCGGAAGCCTCTCGATATGGGCAATGTTCACAAGCGTCCCCAGAAGGCGGAATGGCTCGACTATCTAGAGTGTCTTTGATCTTCACCAAAGTCGGTTCAATCCAATCTACCTTGGTAGGGCATTCCACAAGGGTTGTCTCAAAGGTTAGTTTGTCATCGAATGCATCTTCTTCTTTAGAAGCGTTGGCGTAAACCAAATAACCCATCTCCTCCACAGCAAAGCCGTTTTGTTCCAAGAGCCAGCGATAGACGCCGAGTTGTCGCTGATACTGTTTCTCCCAGGGACTGTCTCCAAGCTTTTCGATGCGACCACTTTTTGAGGTGGCTTTATAGTCAACAATTATCAGCTTCTCGTCTTTAGTTACCCACAGGTCGTCTACGCCACCAGAAATCACCAAGCCAGTTGGTTCATGGCGATGTTCGACTCCTACGAAAGGATCCCTCCACTCGTCCATTTTAACGTGTTTGAAAGGTACAGCATCTACACCATAGCGCGTCATTATTGGGTGTGGCGTCCCTGCCTTGCGATGCACATCGAATTCTTTCTTGAAAAGTTCATCAACTGCGATATTAAGGTTGAATGACGGCATCGACGGACGCTTGGTGCCGAGCTTGTTATCTAAATAGAAACAACGCGGACACTCAATGAACAAATCAATCTTAGAACGGGATAGTCGCCACTTCGCTCCTCCGTAGTTCCAGTCAGGAGAGCGGTCGGGATTGTACTTCTTATTAAATTCCATAGAAACAGTATAAAGCTGAAAGTTTAAAGCTGAAAGGAAAACCGGCTGGGAGCTTCGCTCCCAGCCGGTTTTCCTTGTAAACCTTCAATTAATTTATTTCGCTACAAAGGTAGTCACTTCTCCACTCATCTGGGCGTCGGTAGAAAGGTCAAAGCGCTTGTCGCCATTGTCCGAGTAGAACACAATAGCGTAAGTATTGCCTGACACGGTAGAGCGTAGCAATGGAACTTCAGTAGGCATTAGGCCTTCCTCTTTATTCCAGCGAGCTACTCCTAAAAGACCTGTCAATTGACCACCTTCGTAATCACGAATTCCTACCCAACCTGCGTCTGCTGGGAAATCGAGATTATTTAGCTCGATTGTTTGTCCGGAAACAGAGATAACCTCATCGTTTACCTCTGGCTCCTGCATCTCCTCTTCTGTTTCTTCTGTTGACTCAATGTCTTCATCAGTTTCTTCAGCCGCTTCAGGACTTGTGCTGTTATTTACGCGCTTGGTGTCGTTTTCTGCAGGTTCAGAGAAAATAAAAACCAACAAACCTCCAATTAAAAGGCCGGCTATGAAGGCGACGATAGTCTTCTTGTTTTCCTCAGTCATAGTTTGCTCAGACATAAATTAAATCGTTCAGTAACACTGTTAATGCCACCTATTATACCGTCCCTTATGCCTTGCCCGATAGTTGACGCGCTTCAGAAATTAATGCTTCTAGTTTACGTGCAGATAATCCAAGATGGCTTAGAGTATCTGTTTTTTCAAAAACGTCTGAGGCCACAATCAGCCCGGCATTCAAAAACTGCTTCTTTTGAGCCACCGTTAAGCTAGTTAAAGCTGTTATTGGAAACAGCCTAGTCTTATCGATGAGTGAGAATAGATTGTTTTCTTTAGGGAAGTCCCAGGCCATAAGATCAACACCTACGCAATTGGCGTATTTTATAGCGGCAGTGGTGAACTTCGTATTGGTGATTAACTTCAGGTTTTTAACACCACAAATGTCAGCATTGCAAACTTTTTGTTCAGACAAATCTAACAAACGGGCATATGAGTACATTGCCACTTGCAGATCAGACTTAATGCCCGGTCGAGCGTGAAATTTTGCTTCCGCTATAAAACTATGGTCTTCGCGATAAGCCGCTAGGTCAATCTCGTGTATGGCACAGCGACCCTGCAAATTTATACCGGTCAGTGTTTTGTATCCTTCTGCCTCAAAGAGACGCGCTAGAAACGCTTCAAATGGAAACCCAGTTGGTCCAAGATTGAACAAAGCACGACGCAGCGCATAACGCGCTACCACTTCGGTTTTGGTACCACGCAACATTCCAAACGCGTGGCGGTAGATTTCTTGTGTACGCATCCCATCATGCGCCGTCTTTTCTATCTCACTCACTATCGCCTCAATCGCATCTTGGTGTGCTCCACTTTTTCTAAGCGAACCGCGCAATTTTTCAGGGTCAAATTGCTCAACAGTACCATCAGCTTTGGTAACCAACATAACGCTGCTATTTTATCACGGCGCCCCCTATTAGTCGGTCTGCTTCATAAAAAACAACAGACTGCCCACTGTCAGGCATCGGAACATCTGACGAGGTCTCTAGAGCGAGGTTGTCTTTGGAACCTTGTAGCGTAACCAGAAAAGGCTTTTGTCTATAACGGAATTGTGCCTCCATTTCAGTTTTGAAAGCTGGTTTTGTTTCGACAAAGCTGACACCTTCAAGTAAAACCTTCTCTTTTGGCAAAAGCGAGGCAGGTTCAGTGTCCACTGTTATGGTGTTTTTTGTAATATCTTTGTCTACAACGAAGTATGGCTTTGTGTCACCATTCGCTACGCTCACGCTGAAGCCGTGTCGCTGTCCTAGCGTATAAACAAGAGCCCCTTGGTGAGTACCGATGGCTTTACCAGACCGATCAATGACCGATCCTTCTTTCAAATCTACAAAGTGTCCAATGAACTCCGGTATATCAACATGACCGAGGAAACAGATACCCTGACTGTCTTTGCGTGTAGCTGTTGGTAAATTGGCGGCGGCGGCTTCAGCCCGTATTTTTTCCTTTAATGTATCGCCGATTGGAAAAAGGGTATGCGCCAAATCTTCCTCTGTTAGAGTCCATAAAAAATACGATTGGTCTTTTGCACTGTCCACACCACGATGGAGGTGATAATGACCATCTTCTTCAATAACTCTTGCGTAGTGGCCAGTTGCTATGTAATCCGCACCATGCTCTTTTGCAAAGCGCCAAAATGCTCCAAACTTTACATAACGATTACACATTACATCTGGATTTGGTGTACGGCCGCTTTCGTATTCTTTGATGAAGTATTCACCAACGTCACGACGATATTCCTCAGCGGCATCAAGGATAAGGAACGGTATCTCAAGATGAGCTGCCGCACGCATGGCGTCGAGACGATCCTTTTCTGAATCACATTCTAAAAAATCTGGCTGCCAAACTTTGATAAAAACGCCAACCACGTCATAACCAGCGCGCTTAAGGCGCAGTGCAGCTACAGAAGAATCAACTCCTCCTGAGAGGCCAACAAAGACTTTTTTGTTTAGTTTTGGCATAACTTATCTGTGGCTAAAGATTTTAGAATTGAATGAAATACGCAGAACTGGAGGAAATTTTGTGAGGTAGCCGTATATAGACATACGGTGACGAGGGAAATTTCTGAAGTTCAAGTATTTCGCCGATTATATAATCTTTATTTCAGGTAGTTTGCAATATTTGCCCGATGCTCGTCAAATGTCTCTGCGTAATGAAAATTTCCCTCCTCGTCTGTAATGTAATACAGATATTCAGTTTCTATAGGCTCCAATACAGCATTGATAGAATCAAGTCCAGGATTGCCGATCGGGGTTGGTGGCAATCCAGCATACAAGTAAGTGTTGTACGGAGTATCGCGTTCTAAATCTTCAGCCCGAAGTTGGTTCAGTGGTCGTCCGAGCACATACTCAATTGACGCATCTACCTGGAGCCTCATTCCCATCTGCAGACGCTTTTGTAGAATATTTGAAACAATCTTCATTGATTCTTCGGTGTTTGCTTCCCGTTCAAGTAGTGAAGCTAGCGTAATCACACCATCTTCACCAAGCGTGTGGTTTGAGATAAGTTCGTTTTTTGAAGATGTTTTTTCCTCGTAAGTACTCTTTAATAAATCAAGTAGTTCTGAAGCGGTGAAGTCGGCCGGAATGTAGTACGTATCTGGGAAAAGACGCCCTTCCAAACCGTCGGCTAGATTCAAAAACTCAGTGCCATCAAACTGAGGCAGTGCTGCGGTAGCCAACAAAGCAAATTCTTTGGTTGTATAGCCTTCCGGTAAGGTTAGCCGCACCAACGTGTCGCCGTCTGCGTCGCGGGTAATTCTATCAATCACCGAAAATGCCGACAATGGCGCATCAAAATAGTAGCTGCCCGCCTTAACATTGTTTGGATCGTGCCATGCTAACAAAATAATGTGGGCAAAAAACGAAGACCGCACAGCATTTTCTTCTTCCAGTTGTCTAACAATATCAGCCGCTGACAGGCCGCGTGCGATTGTTATTGTTGCGTCAACTGGAAATGCTGATGACGGTCTGGTCTGCCACCAAAATAAAAGCGCCAAGAGGACCGCCGCAATTAAAACAAGTGGTATCATCCACAGCCATAAAAAGCGAAATCCGTTTCTGTTTGTGTTTATTATCATTGTGCGAATTCACCAGTCGGTAAGTTTGAAGGTGCTTCGCCACGTTTGGACGGTACGCGATCAAGAGTTGGAGTGAGAGCCACACTACCAGGCAAGTGGAACATAGTAGCTAGTTCCTCGGCGGTGAAGATCTTGTAGTCATCACCTCCGCTTTTCGGGAAATAGACTCGGCGACGGTATTCTTTTAACTCCTGCTTTTTAAGTGCGATCAACTGCTTCTTCTTTTTACCTGGAAAGAAATCCTTGTAGTCGAAGTCGGTACGCCATCGCACCCCAATACCATTCATCCCGCCGTCGAACTGACTAAACATACGGATCACTGGATTGATCAAATCACCGTTAAAACCACCCTTCTGATTTACGTAAATCCAACGAATGGCGGTGTTGTAAGCATACTTACTGGAATGACGTTCAAGCGTGGCAATAGCGTCACGTTCGCCAGTTGTCAGCATTGCCATTTGCCCACCTTCATCGGTACCTTTGAAGCCGAGCGGGGTTTTTGTCTTTGCATCACGATTCATCATATCGTTGATGGCCTTTTTTGAAGCATCACTCCAATTTGGACCTTCACCAATCTGAAGCTGTCCGTTTTGGAAGCTCGAGCGACGGAAAGAAATGGCCAAAATTTGTACAAATAAACGTTCGTGCGGTTTGATGCTACCCATCACCTCAAGCATTGGAGTCATCGGATCAACCTTTTCTTCTTCCTTTGGCATTCTATCCAGACCATAATCTATATAGGTCTTGATCGGCATATGACCGTCCTTCTTTTTTCCCATATGTACAGCGAACAACTCATAGCCTAACTTGTCGTAATCAAGTGGTATTTCTGCAGCATAATCAACGGCTTCTTCCACAATTTCTACGTTTGGGTATTGAGCGTACATATTGGCCTCGAAAGCGTCTTTGGTTTTCTTGGTTGGCACATTGACATAAAAGCGCACTTCGCCACCGATGGAGGCGATTTCAAACGAAAATGGCACCGGTCGCTTTCCCTGCAGATAGGTTTGCATCAAGTTATCAGGATTGGCAGTGTTGTGAATCTGCGCGATCACGAATTCCATTGCTTCAGGTGATTTCATTACCTCCTGTGGCAACCGAATACGCAGAGTGGTGCGGCCTTGACCTAAACTGAAAATCGGACCGACTGTATCCATCCATTTTTTGAAAAACAGTAGAAAAAGTACGATCGGAAGCCATACAGGAATTAGCGCAATAAACACTGCAAATACATTTCCTGCAGAAACACCGAAGACAACAAACCCAGTAATGATCAAAATGAACGCGATACCAGCAATCACGGGACCATAATCAAGGTCTTGGTCATTCAACCACTTAAAAGTCGCTCCAGCGATAGGCACATGCTCTTCGTAAAATTCCTTGCCAAACACGTCATAAGTATAGAGTTAAAAGAACAAAGTTGAAAGGTAAGAAAGTGAAAAGCGGGCGGTCCCTAAAGGGACCGCCCGCTTTTCCAGATTAAATTCGCCGTTTCTGCAAATTTATAATTTATTCGGTCACTAGTGCGTAAGCACCATTAGCCAAACGCTTGAAGAGATTTGTATCTTGCAAATTGACCACAATAGTATTGTCCTTCACATAACGCTCTTTACGAACCTTATCGATGATCTCATCGCGGGTCAGTGGACCATGTTTCTCTAAAATATCTCGCAACACATCCTTCACAACTCCAGCTGAGTAGCCCCATTCTGAAAGCGCATACAAACCGCGACCAACCAAAACAAAACGTTTATCTTTAATCAACTCATTGTGTGTGGTGGCTACGTGTGCTTTGCGTTCAAAAAGCTGCTCGATCATGTTGGCAACTTCACGGAAGTGCATTGGAGAACCATGACGCTTTACTACCAAGTAGGCGTAATCACGAATACCTTTAACCTTGACGTTAGGACTTGTTGTATGACCCCATTCACCAAGTGGATTACGGGAAATGTCTTTAGAAACCATCAACCAACGCTTCAAAACGTCTTCATTATATTTGTCAGCAAGACCAATCAGTTGTTCCTTGAATCGGGCAAGAATATCCTCCTCAGACACAAGCTGATCACGCTCTAAAGACTGATGTACGTTACGAAGAGCCTTTTCTACAGTATCGGCTTTCTCACGTTCAGTGAACCAACGGTGAGCGTAAGAGTTGTTTTCCTTGGCGCGGTAGAAAGGATCACCAACGATGAGTAGGAAATAAATATGATTGCGGGTTGACTGATCAGAGGATAGAGCCTCGAGCAGATGATCTTCAGCAATAAAACCGCCACCCAATTCTTCAATCAGGCGATGCAACTCGTCGAAAACCTCCTTGTATTCACCGTAGATTGGTGATTTTTGAATAGATGTGATGCCGTAGGCCTCAATCTGGCGCACACGCTCTCGGGTAATTCCGTAGGCCTGACCTATAGACTCTAGAGTGAAAGATTCGGTGTCATTACCTAAGCCATAACGCTTTGTAAGGACATCTCGAGCCCGCTCTGGTAGAGCTGACAAGAGCTTTTTCGTGATCTGCTTCGGTTTAAAGGTGATCATAGTTGGATAAGATATTTCGGTGAATTTTCCACAAACTTAATTCGATATTTAGCATATTACCACCTTCTTTGACAGACGTCAACTTCGTTGTCCAATCATCAAATTGAGGATTCGGCCTGGCACATAGATGACTTTTGTCACCTCCCCACCTTCAAGATGTTTGGCAAGTGAAGGGTCTGATTTGGCCGCAAATACAGCCGTTTCCTCGTCAGCGTCTGCAGCAATCGTAATACTACCCCTAGACTTGCCATTAATCTGCACACCCATAGTGACCATATCGTCCACCGCCAAATCTTCATCAGCTACTGGATAGGTCTCAAGATGAATCGATGTATCGTTTCCTGCATTAGCCCACAATTCCTCAGTTAAGTGTGGTGCAAAAGGCGCCAACAACT
The DNA here is from genome assembly GCA_001779595.1 of Candidatus Kaiserbacteria bacterium RIFCSPHIGHO2_01_FULL_46_22. GTDB lineage: Bacteria > Patescibacteriota > Minisyncoccia > Phycocordibacterales > UBA918 > OLB19. The sequence goes on along the minus strand of MFKO01000002.1, from coordinate 109,722 downwards.
TAATGAAGTTTTGATAACTTTCATTGGTCAATGTGGCTTTTTCTGCCGCATTAACAAAGATCATCATCGCACTAACAGCGGTGTTGAACTTAAATTCTTCAATGTCGCTGCGTACTTTTTTGATTGTCTTATGTAGGAGACGAGTGATTTCTTGCGGTTCAGTATCACCCACGTGATCCAACAAGCCATTTACTCTCTCAACGAACCTCTGAGCACCCACCAAACCATTCGTACTCCAGGCGACAGTGTTTTCAAACGGCCCCATAAACATTTCGTAGACACGAAGAGTGTCAGCGCCATTTTGCTTCACAATATCGTCTGGGTTTATGACATTACCCCAACGCTTGGACATTTTTCGGCCATCTTCCGCCAAGATGAAGCCTAAAAATTCCAGCCGCATAAACGGTTCTGCTGTATGTACGACACCGATGTCGAAAAGAAACTTATGCCAGAAACGGGCATAAATAAGATGTCGTACTGCATGATCGCCACCCACATAGACATCCACCGGAGCCCATTTCTTTTCTTTATCAGGATCAATAAGTGCTTGGTCATTCTGAGGATCAATGAAGCGCAGGTAATACCAAGACGAGCCCGCCCATTGCGGCATTGTGTTGGTCTCACGCTTCCCTTTTCCACCACACTTTGGACAATCCACATTGACCCAATCAGTAATGGCCGCCAATGGTGACTCACCGGTACCTGTTGGCTCATAGTGTTCTACCTCCGGCAACTGTACCGGTAATTGCTCATACGGGACCGGAACAACGCCACACTTTTCACAGTGAATAACTGGGATAGGTTCTCCCCAATAGCGCTGGCGCGAAAACACCCAGTCATTAAGACGGTAAGTAGAAGTTATTCGTCCGCCCACTTTTTCTACAATAGCCTTCTTCGCCTCTACTACACTCATGCCATTAAACTCACCAGAATTTACCAAAACATCTTCGTCCACTACAGTAACTTCCGGCAATTGAAATTTCTGAGCAAACTCTCGATCACGCTCATCATGAGCCGGAACAGCCATAATCGCTCCCGTGCCGTAGTGAGCTAAAACATAATCAGCGATAAACACTGGGATTTCTTCGCCATTAACAGGATTGATAGCTTTTATCCCTTTCAATTCCACGCCAGTTTTTTCTTTCTCCGCATTAGTGCGATCAATTTCACTCTTTTGTTTAGTAGCTTGTACGTAGGCGTACACTTCGTCTGTATTATCGAGCGGCAATTTGCCCACCAACTCGTGCTCTGGTGCCAATACCATATAAGTGGCACCAAATAGTGTGTCTGGACGAGTGGTAAACACCGTAATGACGTCTCCGTTAGTTAGCCTGAAGTCAATTTCTGCACCTTCTGATCTTCCAATCCAATTACGCTGTGCTTCTTTAATATGTTCCGGCCACTCGGTTAAGGTATCGAGATCTTCCAGCATTCGATCAGCGTAATCAGTAATCTTCAAAACCCACTGCCGCATCGGGCGCTTCTCAACAACAGAACCACAACGCTCACAAGTGCCGTCACTCTCCAAATCTTCATTAGCAAGACCTGTCTGACAACCCGGACACCAGTTGATAGGCTCATGAGATTCGTAAGCCAGACCTTTTTCCAGAAGTTTCAAAAAAATCCACTGTGTCCATTTGTAATACTCTGGATCAGTAGTGTTTATCTCGCGGCTCCAGTCGTAGTTGAAACCAAGGTGCGCCAACTGCTGTTTGAAGTTAGCTATGTTTTTTTCGACTGCCACGCGTGGATGAATTTTGTTCTTGATAGCGAAGTTTTCTGCAGGCAAACCGAAAGCGTCCCAGCCCATCGGGTGCAATACTTCATAGCCATCCATACGCTTGAAACGCGAATAAATGTCCGTGGCGATATAACCTTTAGGATGGCCCACGTGTAGACCTTCTCCGGACGGGTAAGGGAACATATCGAGCACATAGACCTTTTCCTTGCTCGACCCTTCTTCAGTCTTATATAGATCGTTTTGGCGCCATTTCTCCTGCCATTTCTTCTCTATTGCTTCATGATCGAACTTTTTATGCATAGATAGTTGGCCTAAGTAAAAGCAAAATGACCCCCATTAATAGAGGTCATTATGCCGTGCAATTTACGATATGTCTAATCGACAACGTTTAGTTTGAAGGAGTCGTCAGACGTCTAGCAAAACAATGTTCATCTGCCTGATGATCCCAGTTTTGATTTTGCAGATATGAACTTTCTGCTACAGAGACCTGTTTGGGACTGCGTCGCTCACTTTCTGGAGTTTCGTTAGCGAACGTAGCGCATAGAAGAAAAGAATCAGCACCAGTGATGCTATAGCCGTAAGCATCACGACCTTCTGGAGCAGTTGGCACTGGCAAACCTTCATAAAGAGTTTCTAAGTTGGCGGGAAACGAAGCATTTGTTTGGTAAAATGCCTCAACTCGCCACTGTATATCCTGAAGGTCACTGATTTGTTGCTGATCAAGCTTACTCTCGCGAGCCTCCGATGGAGAACTGATTTTGGTTACTCCGAATCCAGCAACCAACAACACTACTGCCAAAGCAGCAACACCAATCATTACAGATGTCTGCTCGCGTTTCTGCCAATAGTTCTTGGCGTCCTGAGCATAATAGTAGAAGGCGGCACCGACGACAGCTAGCAAAGTTAGCGCCTTCAATACAAATCGGGTAGTAATTTCACCGCCAAGGAAAGTGTAAACAACTACTGCTAGGTCAGTCAAAATAACTACACCTCCTACCAATAGCGCCAAATAAACCAACCACTTCGTTAAGATATGGTAGAGCTGACCTTCATTTCTACGAGCCCGATTGACGAGACGTGTGATTATTAAGTACGCAGGAAAGAAGATCGCCACTACTGCGATCGCGTAACGAATACTATCTTCGGCACTGGTGACTTGCCAGTATGAGTCTGCCGCATCAGGGAACTGTAAGTTTATGATGCCGAACACTAACGTAATAAAGGCCGGTAAGGAAACAAAAAGCGTTACCAACGAGGCCAACTGCAGTACGAAACTTTTTTCCATAGAGAAAATTAACTTATCAGGATTCGTTCAACATCTGGTTAAATTATACACCCTGTAGATACAAGCAGGCGCCTCGTGAGTGAACACGAGGCGCCGGTGTTATCAGAAGATCGAGGCCAATTTTGAAAATATCTCGATCGGATTGGCACTAAATGCAGCAAGTACACAGATAATGCCGATTGTGACCCAGTACCAAGGACTGGACTGAGGACGCTGTTCCATTTCTTCCTCCTTCAAATCGGCAACATAAGACAGACACCGAGCAGTATCAGTATTGATATCAGCACCATACCACTGGCCGTTTGCCAACGCTCTCTCACTTTATTGCGTTCTACCACCTTTTCGCTCCTTGTTACGAGTGCATAAACTCAATCACATCACCATCCTGCACAATATACTCCTTGCCTTCGGTACGCAACTTACCTGTCTCACGTGCCTTGGGAATGGATCCAGCAACTACCAAATCTGCAAATGACACTACTTGCGCGCGAATATACTTATCGCGAAAATCGGTATGAATAGCAGAACCTGCCTCTGGTCCAGTAGATCCTTGTTCTACGGTCCAAGCGCGTGTCTCCTTTTCTCCAGTTGTGAAATAAGACATCAATCCCAGTCGGTGGTAACAAGCTCGAATCAATGATTCGACACCACTGTCCTGTGCGCCATACTCACGACGAAACTCTGTCTTTTCATCTTCTTCCAGATCTTTTAGATCGTGTTCCATACCAGCATCAACCACGACGTATTCAGAACCGGTCTCTTCGAAAAATTCCACTAGTCTTTGCCAACGCTCGTCATTTTGCTCATCTAGATTGAAAGAGTCCTGCTTTCGGTTACAAACATACAAAAACTGCTTCATTGTCAAAAGATGCAAATTTTTGACCAGTTTCTTTTCATCGTCAGACAAATCAAGTGAATTTGCCAATTTGCCGTCTTGCAAGTGAGCTAGCAGAGCTTCTAGTACTTCCTTCTCCTTCACAGAGTCTTTATCGCCACGCTTAGCGTCACGTTCTACGTTAGAGAGACGCCTAGATACTGTTTCAGTATCGGCCATAATGAGCTCCAGGTTAATAACCTCAATATCACTCATTGGATCAACCATTCCAGCCACGTGATGAATGTCGCCGTCTTCAAAGATTCGCACCACTTCGGCAATCATCGAAACTTCGCGAATGTTCTGTAGAAACTTGTTGCCTAAGCCCTCACCAGAAGCTGCGCCCTTTACCAAACCCGCAATATCAACAAATTCTACGATTGCTGGAATGATTTTCTCGCTGCCAGATATCTTGGAAAGAGTTTCGAGACGTGGGTCAGGTACAGCAACCACACCAACTGAAGGATCAATGGTGCAGAAAGGATAATTTTCGGCAGGCACACTGCTTCGTGTTAGCGCATTAAAGAGCGTCGACTTTCCGACATTTGGCAGACCGACAATACCGACTGATAGTTGCATACCGCGCTACATTAACAGATTTAAGCAAATAAAAAAGCCACTACCTATAATCTAACCCCTAAATTACACCTCAAACACTAAACGCCCTGCTTTGCTAAATCTTCTACATCCGTTAGCCAATCTTCTCGACAAACGTTGTCAACTGAGTCACAAGGACCAAAAGCGCTCACTTTGGTCTTAATCCCAGCAAATTCAAGGATGCCGTACTGGATCTCGTTTGTATAATCACCAAATTTCCACCAAGTTTGAAGTGGGCTATGCGTACCAGCAACAATTATCACTCTAGAAGTCTTGCCTGTCAGTCGCTGAACAAGTTTTTTAGTCTGTTTATCAAAGTTAAACGCGAAGCCTGGCAACCAAAAACGATCAAATAGGCCCTTTAGTATAGCCGGCATCGTGCACCACCAATTTGGATAAACAATAACAAGATGATCGGTGGCGCGGATTTTTTCCTGCAAATCAATTAAGTCTGGCTCTAATTGTTGAATTTCCTTGTAGCCTTTATGAAGGATCGGATCAAATTGTAGCTCCCCGATATTAACTCTGGTTACTTCGTGGCCAGCTGCCCTAGCTGTAATTTCGTAACGGTCGGCTATTTGTCCTGAATAAGTCTCTTTGTCAGGGTGTCCAAGCAGAACGAGAATTTTCTTTGCCATGTATAACTATAAATATAACAAGACCACGATGTTTCTGCATCGTGGTCTGTTGATACAACCGGCTCTGCGCTTAGCGCCTTATCGAGCCATTAGGATTGAAACGGCCAGCTGTCCCACTGTGCATCTGGATAAGTTTTTCCCGCATTTCGGGACTCATAGCAGCCATAATTTCCTTCTGATACTTAGGCAGCACTTTTGTTGCCGCTGCCATCTGATTGTTTCCATTTACTTTTAGCTCAGCCTGCATTTCCTTTGCAATCTGCTCAAACACCGCCGGATTCTTCTCCATTAAGGCAGTGATCATTTCTCTTTGTTCTGGCGGAGCGTCTTTAAGCTGACGTTCCAAAAGCTTCCGCATCGCAAAATTCTTCAAATTTCCAAACATATGCAGGAATTATAATCCACCGGCGTAGGATTGACCACTTTACAGATATTTGCTAAGTTACTTAACTAAGTTACTTAGTAATACTATGGATAGAACTAAATGCATTGGAGAGGTAATTGAGTCCTTACGCAAAGGCCAGCGTGCTACATGTGGCAGGATGGCTAAGGTACCGGGAGCCGCTGTCACACCCTCACAGTGGGCACTACTTAACCTACTGTACGGTGACAAAGGCGCCAATGTGAAAGAACTAAGTGCAATAATGGATGTTACAGGAAGCGCCATCACCCAGTTGGCCAACGAACTTGAGGAGAAGGGCTACGTACGTCGCGAGCATGATCCGAAAGATAAACGCACAGTAAAACTGATGCCCACAGCAAAATGTAATAAAATGATGGCGGGTATCCAAAAATTATTTGCAGAAGAATGTGCCCTGATGTTTGCCAAACTGTCTGATTCTGAACTCAAGGTATTGAACGAACTTCATAAAAAAATCACCGCTGGTGGCAAAACATAACCTTTAATACTTAAACAAATTTATGAAAAATATTAAAAACTTTATTAAAAAGCATCCTTATTACACAAGCGGTGCAGTTGTTGCATTTGTAGCAGTTATTGGTTTCATTATTTTTGGTGGCAAAAATGGCACCGAGAACACTCCAGAAGAAGCAACCCGCAAAGTTGAAACTTTAAACGTATCAGAAACAGCTGAGGGAGCATTATCTATCGCCTACCCCACTGCGAGCGGCAATTCATTTGTTGTGCGAGCGCAAGCCGGAGGCCGAGTCAACAGCGCTACATCCGCTGGCACTAAAGTAGAGGCCGGCAGTATTATCGCAGAAATCGATAACGCCTCTGAGCGAGCCGCTTTGACACAGGCTCAAGGTTCTTATGAAGCGGCTTTGGCTTCAGCCGCACAAAGCGATGTTGGCGTAGCCGATGCAGAAACAGCACTTGTGGCTGCTAAGCAGGCGGCTATCTCTGCTGACCGAGCTGCTATGACTGCTTGGAACGGTGTATTACTTAATACTGTCGATCAACTTTTTAGTAACCCACGTATCAGTCCAGGTGTACGCATCAGTGCAAGTGGACAAGCGACAGAGCTTAATCAAAGCCGATCCGAACTGAGCACTGTCCTTAATGACTGGCAGAAAGATGTTGCAGCAATTTCATCCAATAGTGATAGTCCTACTATCTTGGCTGCACTTAACCGAGCCATTAGTGATGTAGAACGTCTAACAAGTATGGTTGATATTTTTATCAGCTTGATTCCTAGACACGAGCCAAATGAAGTGTTTTCAGCTAGCGATTTATCTACTCTTTCATCAGAGTTTTCTACTGCCCGAGCCACCCTCGACACTCATCATGCCGCTCTCCTCAGCGCAAAGAGTACCTTAGTAAGAGCAGAGGAAGCTGTTAACAGTGCGGCCATTGGTGGTACTGGCGGTGCAGTATCATCTGCCAATGCAGCAATTAAGCAGGCTCTAGGTTCTTACCAAGCCGCTAAAGCAAGCTATGACAGAACTATCGTCAGAGCTCCGTTTGCTGGAACAATCACTTCTCAGAACGTAGTCGTAGGTGACATTCTCAATATTGGTGCCGATGTTGCCATAATCGTTCCCGAAGAAGGTGTTGAAACAAACCGTTGGTGGACACTGCCGCTTTCGGCTGTTAAGTACACACCAGACCATGCCTATGTTTTCGTTGTAAATCAGGACGGCGTAATTGAAGAGATTACAGTAGAGACTGGGCTAGTGACTGCCAACAGTATTAAAGTAACAGGACTTAATGGCGACGAAAACGTTATCAAAGATGTCCGTGGTCTAAAAGCTGGAGAACGAGTGGAAGTATCTAATTAAACTTAACTTTTTACCTTTATGTTTCCTCTTTGGAACTTCTTTCTCACTCGCCAAGCGTTTACGATTCTCACAATCTTTACCTTACTCGCCTCTGGCGCCTACGCTATTTTCGCTATTCCTAAGGAATCTACCCCTGAGGTCGTGATCCCAATGGGCATCATAACCACAATCTTGCCTGGAGCCACCGCAGCGGATGTTGAACGACTAGTGACTGACAAGCTTGAGCCAGCAGCACGCAACGTCGCCAATATTGATAAGGTAACTTCAACATCACAACAAGGTGTTTCTGTCATTACTGCACAGTTTCTTTCTTCTGCCGATGTTGATGTAGCACTCAGTGACCTGCGCACGGCTATAGATGGAGTAAAGGCGGAGCTACCGACGGATGCAGAAGAGCCGACTGTTTCTAAAATGGACTTTCAGAATCAACCGGTCTTGATGATCGGTGTCTCGACTGACCTTTCTCCTACCACTCTAGCCAAGCTTGGCGAAGATCTTCAGGATGATCTTGTTAACGTCACTGGTGTCTCGCGAGTAGAAGTTTCTGGTGTCCGTGATCGACAACTATCCATTGTTGTTCACAAGGATGCACTTGCCCAACACAACGTGCGCGTCGACCAAATAATCGGTGCCTTACGATCTGCGAACGCTTCTGTACCAGCTGGCTCACTAACTGTCGACGGTGTTGATTACCCTGTTCAATTTGAAGGAGACATCACTGATCCGACAGATATCGCCAACACCCCGATCGCCACACCTTCGGGCACAATACGAGTATCTGATGTCGCTACTGTTATCGATGGTTTTGAAAAATCCTCTTCAATTTCTCGTTTGTCACAGGACGGAGAAGAAGCGACTTACGCATTAACTCTAAACGTTTACAAGACCTCTGGAGGTAACATTTTAACAGCCACAGACAACACTCTAGAGCGAATCGAAGAATTAAAAAGCAGTCTGCTTAAAGGCTCTGATGTAGTTGTAATATATGACTCCGGCGAAGAGGTTCGCGACTCTATCAATGAACTGACCAGAACTGGCTTTGAAACAGTTGTGCTCATTATGCTTGTTTTGCTGGTTGCGATCGGTCTTCGTGAAGCTCTTATTGCAGCACTATCAGTACCGCTTTCTTTCGTGATTGCCTTTATGGGTATGATGGCGACTGGAAACTCGATCAACTTCATTTCTCTGTTTGCGCTCATTATTGCAATCGGTATATTGGTGGACTCCGCTATTGTGGTGGTTGAAGCAATTCATACCAACCGCGAACGAGGTCTCTCTAAACTAGCCGCTGCTCAAAAAGCCATCAAAGACTTTGGTTGGCCACTGATTGCTGGCACGATGACCACAGTTGCTGTGTTCGTACCACTTTTCTTCTTGACCGGAATCATTGGTCAGTTCATCAAATCGATTCCTTTCACTATCATCGTTGTGCTTTTGGCATCAATTGTGGTTGCGCTTGGTTTCGTGCCACTTATTACACTCTGGGTTATTAAGCATGAAGAAAGCCCATTCGCTGTATATCGAGAAAAACTTTGGACTAAAACTTCTACAAATTACCGTGCTTGGATGGACAAACTCTTTTCAAGTCTTCGTTTGCAACGTTTCTTCTTTGGCTTCTTGGCTGTTACTTTCATCATAGCTCTAGCATTGCCAGTGACAGGTCTTTTGAAAACCGTAATGTTCCCTCCCGAAAACGTTGACCTGGCCTACCTTGAAATTGAATTACCTCAAGCCACCACTTTGACAGCGACTGATGCTGTAGCGAAGTTGGTTGAGAAAGAAGTGGCCAAAACTCCTCATCTTGACTCGTATATGACGACAGTAGGTAGCGGCTCTTTGTTCAACGCAAGTGGCGCTAGTTCTGGAAGTAAATTTGCCAACATAACATTGAACCTAGATCCAGACCGTCCAAAAAGCGCAAGCAGTGAAGGAATTGTAAATGACCTGCGCGTACGTTTGGCTAAAATGGAACTGAAGAATGCCAAAGTTACAGTATCGTCAGCAGAAGGCGGTCCACCGTCCGGTGCTCCGATAGTAGCAAAAGTCTGGGGTGAAGATGCAGCTGCCCTTTCCCGCGCTACTGAACAACTAGAAAACTTGGTTGAAAATACTGAGGGCACTCGTGATATTTCCTCGTCGCTTTCTAATGACGGCACTGAGCTACGTATTGCCGTAGACCGGAGCCGAGCTGAGGAATACGGACTATCTGCCGCTGACGTTGCCTCCACTCTTCGTACTGCTATTGATGGAGTAGATGCGACCACTATTCGTATTGAAGGAGAAGATGTTGATGTGCACGTTGTGATGGATCTCAATGCTGACTTTGTAAATCCCGAAGACACCTCAATCGCAACAGCGGACGCAATCGCTACTGTACCGGTAGCAACACCTCGCGGCACCATCCCACTAGGTTCTCTTCTTACAATCACCGCCGGACGTACCTCTGCGTCAATTAATCACGAAGACGGTACACGCGTGAGTCAGGTGAGCGCCTATGTAGTCGACGGCGCCAATGCTGTTGAACTGACTGAAAAGATTCGCACAGAATCTGAAAAGCTTGAACTTCCTTCTGGCATTCGAATTAGCTTTGGCGGTGAAGACGAGGAAATCAAGAGAACCTTCACCGAAATGCTAATCGCTTTGATTGCTGGTCTAGTGCTGATGTTTGCAGTATTGGTGCTTGAGTTTAACTCTTTCCGTACCTCCCTTCGACTACTATCTGCCATACCGCTTTCACTGACAGGCGTTCTGATTGGTCTCTTTATCGCTGGTCAGCCACTATCCTTTACCGCTTTCCTTGGCATCATTGCGCTCGGTGGTGTTGTGATCAACCACGGCATTCTATTGCTCGACGTATTGAATCATTTACGTGGATCAAACATCGATGGTAACCCGAAAGATATCGTACTTAGTGCGGCAGAAAGTCGCCTTCGTCCTATCCTTCTTACCACCATTACTACTGTAATCGGTATGATTCCTCTTACTCTGGTATCTGCGATGTGGGCGCCACTTGCCTTCACGATTGCGTTCGGCCTCATCTACGGCACCATCTTGACTCTGGTGTTTATCCCACTTCTTTCCTACCGAAGATTAGTGAAAGAGATGGCGACGTAGTTCCTAAGTCACTGAGTTTCTAGGTTACTAAGAAAAACAGCCGACCCTTTCGGGGGTCGGCTGTTTTTGTAACTATGTAACTTTGCAACTAACTTACACCATCAACTTATCAATCCTTTTATTCTTTTTTTCAGCGCTTCTGATCAATCCTGTTATTGCTAGTATTTTCCTCTCTGATCTAACAAAAAGATAAACACCACCTAATACTGAGAACAACAGGATGCTGTAAATCACCGTAGTGTGCATTTCTGTAACGAAAGGCAGGTAGGCGCCATTGGACAACAAAAGAAAGCCTAGTGTAGCAGCACTTACCACGATTCCTGCTCCAGTACGAACTAAAGACAAGTGCGTTCGAAGCTCGGCCAACAAAACTTGTATTTCTGCCAACAATAATTGTTCCTCCTTTACATCAATTGCCATGCTTATTATCTGATTTTCTTTTGGTAATTCATTATTCCGTTAACAATGGCGACAGCGAGAACTACCATACCTGCAAAAGCAAAGAAAAATTGCTGGTAGGTGAAAGCTGTCAGGCCAAGCGGTACTAATGCAAGAGTAACACCTAGAGTGTACCAACTTCCTGCCTGAATACCTGGTCCAAATTTTGACGGCATCATACGGAGCGTCATCAAGATGGCATTAATAAACAAAACGGCAGTGACGGCCCAAATGCCTACTGTAAATGGGTTGATATAACGAAGTCCCACGACGTTATAAAGTATGACTGACTGAGCTAGTGTTGCGAGCAGGATAAGACCCATTGCGACACGCAACAAGATATACACAACTCCCATAACACGACGTTCTGCTTCTTCAATTTTCCCATCAGCTATGGCCACAAAAAACTGAGCCACTGCGACAGTTGAACTTCCGACACCAAGCGACACTGCGATCGTCTGTAAAATTGACGCAATAATATATGCTATTTCCATATCACACATCATAACAACCATACTGAGTGAAGGATGCGACAGTTGTGTACATCGATGATACTTGCAATTAGCTCTAATTTGTGATATAATACAAGTGTGTAGTTCTTGGAGGGAAGAATGTCTGGATTTAAATTTGTTCTGGTGTTTATTGTTTGTTCAATATTCGCTGGAGCTTTCTTTCTGGTGATGATCGCGCTCTTTGCAACAGATGCGTTTCAGGTGATCACCTTCGCTTGGAAGGCAATCATTGCCATCTCGCTCGCCGCAGGCCTTCTCTGCGCACTGATCGGCTCAATGGACAGTCGCGCCGAATAACAAAAGCTCTCGGGTCGACATTTGTCGATCCGAGGGCAATTTTTATCTCTAGCGATCTACTTTTAAATTAAAATAGTCGCGTGATTGTCATTCATCTCCAAGACGCCAGAGTCAATTGAAATACTTTCCTGTTCCCCATTTTCTTTCTTGATCAAAATCGTGCCGGCTTTTAAAGGAGAAATGATCGGCGTGTGGTCGGCCAACAATGTCATGTCACCGGCTGTACCTGGTACAGTCACCGAAATAGCTTCACCGTCGAAAACAGGCATATCCACGCGAGCAATTGTCAGGTTAAGTAATTTCATAAGCAAAATTTTGAAGTGGCTATATTACCTCTTCGATTCCCCCTTTCATATAGAAAGCGGCTTCTGACTTATCATCATGCTTACCGTCCAGAATTTCTCCGAAGGCACGTACAGTGTCAGCCAATTTCACATACTTACCCGGTGCACCAGTAAACACTTCCGCTACAGAGAACGGCTGGGATAGGAAGCGCTGAATTTTACGAGCACGATAAACTGTCTGCTTGTCTGTTTCAGACAACTCTTCGATACCAAGGATGGCAATAATGTCCTGAAGATCTTTATAGCGCTGCAATGTCTGCTTCACACCTTGCGCTACACGGTAATGTTCTTCTCCTACGATCTTTGGATCGAGGGCAGAAGAGTTTGACTCCAAAGGATCAATGGCCGGATAGATACCAAGTGACGCAAGCTGACGAGAAAGTGCCACTGTTGAGTCTAGGTGTGAGAAAGTGGTTGCTGGAGCCGGGTCAGTCATATCGTCAGCCGGTACGTAAACCGCCTGAATCGAAGTAATAGAACCAGTCTTGGTTGATGTGATGCGTTCTTGCATCTTACCCATCTCCTCGGCCAAAGTAGGCTGATAACCCACAGCTGAAGAAACACGACCAAGTAGTGAGGACACTTCCTGTCCGGCTTGAGTGAAGCGGAACACGTTGTCCATAAAGAACAGCACGTCCTTACCAGAACCTTCATCACGAAGTGCCTCAGCCATTGTAAGGCCAGTGAGACCAACTCGGGCACGGGCACCTGGTACTTCATTCATTTGTCCGAAAACAAGCGCCGTCTTATCAAGCACGCCTGAGTCCTTCATTTCGTGATACAGGTCGTTTCCTTCACGCACACGTTCACCAACACCAGCAAACACTGAGTATCCTCCGTGCTTGGTAGCAACGTTGTTAATGAGTTCCTGAATGAGCACAGTCTTTCCTACGCCGGCTCCACCAAAGAGACCGACCTTACCTCCCTTAATGAAAGGTGCTAGAAGATCTACAGATTTGATGCCGGTTTCAAACACCTCTGTAGCAGTTGATTGTTCGGTGAAAGCAGGTGCTTCCTGATGGATTGCACGTTGTGGCGCTCCATCCATTGACCCTTTACCATCAAGAGTTTCACCCAAGACATTGAAGAGTCTCCCGAGCGAGCCTTCTCCAACCGGTACCGAGATAGCGGCACCAGTGTCCATAACCTCAAGACCGCGCGTCATACCCTGCGTGTCCTGCATCGCAATCGCACGTACACGGTCGAGACCAGTATGCGCAGCCACTTCGAGTGTGATAGTTTCTCCGTCTGCACGCTTCACCTTAAGCGCATTAAGAAGATCTGGCACACCTTCCTTGAAGTGTACGTCTACGATTGGTCCGATAATTTGGGTAATAACTCCTGTTTTCATAATAATGTTTTAAATGTTGTTAAGTTTTTTGTTGTCCAATTATAGTTTTCAAGTGCTTACTGCGGCGGCGCCGGCGGTGATCTCTGACACTTCTGCCGTGATCGCTGCCTGTCTCTCTTTGTTGTATTTGATAGTCAGCGATTTTATAACTTCTTTTGTTTTGTCCGTGGCATTCTTCATCGCTACCATTCTGGCTGAGTGTTCTGAGGCCTTACTTTCGATCAGTGAATGGTAAATCATTATCTCTATCAATTGTGGCATCAGAGTATCGAGCACTATTTCTGGTGACGGCTCGATCAAGTAATCAGCAACATTGTCAGTCGACTCCTCTGCTTCACTATAACGTCCTGTCTTAGGGCGAATGCTTTGTAAAACAAAATGAAGTTCTGCTGGGTCTAGTGGCAAAATGCGTCGTCTAGTTGGTGCTTGTTCAAAAGTGCTGAGGAAATTTTGATAGACAACCTCTACAGATTTATATCGCCCATCTTTGTAGAGTGAGAAAACAGAACGAGCAATTTCTGTAACGTCTGGCACTTTAACATCATCACTAATGTTGGTGTAAGCGCCGTGTGACACTAATTCCATACGATTAGCGTAGTCGACTGCCTTGCGTCCGACCGGTATCACTTCTACATCCTTGTCCTTAACAAGTTCATCCACAAGTTTCAAAACAGCGCTATTGACGCTACCCGCCAAACCTTTATCGCTGGTAATCACAACAAGCAATCGCTTACCTTCTGACTTTGGCACAACAAAGGGATGAGCAAGACCATCACGAGACGAAGCCAGTCGCGCCAAAATACGGAGCGCTGAGCGCACGTAAGGCCGACCTTGCAATGCTTTCTCCTGACTCTTGCGCATTTTCACAGCCGACACAGCTTCCATAGCCTTGGTCACTTGACCAGTCTTTTTGGTAGCGACTATTTTACTTTTTACTTGTTTAAGAGCCATAGTACTTAGAGTGGGCGTCTTTGAAATCTACGATGGCGGTGTCGAGAGCAGCAATAACATCGTCACTCAGTTCACGACTATCTTCTATCTGACTGAAAATTTCTTTTCGGTCACGTTTTATGAAAGCCACAAAACCTGCCTCAATTTCGCGTACGTTTTCTGGTGTGGTTCCATTGTAAAGACCTTGGTTGGCTGCATAAATAGACACAGCTTGCTCGTAAAACGGTACTGGTGCGTTTTGGTCTTGCTTTAGGAGTTCAACGTATTTACGACCGTTGTCGATGCGAGTCTTGGTCTCAGCATCCAAGTCTGATGAGAACTGCATAAAGGCTTCCAGCTCACGGAACTGTGCCAACTCAAGTTTGATCTTGCCTGACACTTTTTTCATCGCTTTTGTCTGAGCAGAAGATCCCACACGAGATACGGAGTTACCAACGTTGATGGCAGGACGGATTCCTTTATTAAAGAGATCGCCTTCAAGGAAAATTTGTCCGTCCGTGATAGAGATCACGTTGGTAGGAATGTAGGCTGAGATGTCACCTTCCTGCGTCTCAATGATCGGAAGTGCAGTTAATGATCCCCCACCGAGTTCCTTAGAAAGCTTGGCTGAGCGTTCGAGCAAGCGGGAGTGCAAGTAAAAGATGTCTCCAGGATAAGCTTCTCGGCCTGGTGGACGACGGAGCAAGAGTGACATCTGACGATACGCAACGGCGTGCTTAGAAAGATCGTCAAACACCACCAACACATCGCGACCTTTTTGCATAAAATACTCGCCAATAGCGGCACCGGCAAAAGGCGCCAAGAAAAGGAGCGGGGATGCTTCAGAAGCTGAAGTCGCAACGATCGTGGTGTATTCCATTGCACCAGCCGCCTCGAGCTTTGCCATCAAGCTAGCCGTCTTTGATCGCTTCTGACCAATCGCTACATAAATACAGATTGGTCGTTTGTCCTTAGGCTCGTTTTTCTGGTTGATGATGGTGTCGATAGCAACGGTGGTTTTACCAGTGCCACGGTCACCAATAATCAACTCTCGCTGACCACGACCAATCGGAATCATCGAATCGATTGCCTTGATACCTGTGTGAATCGGTTCATTCACACTAGAACGATCCATCACGCCATATGCAACACGTTCAATTGGCATTGAGGTATCCGTTTCGATAGCACCACGACCATCAATCGGCTCGCCAAGAGTGTTGACGACTCTACCGACAATTCCTTCGCCAACAGGAACAGAAAGCAGCTTGCCAGTCTTTGTGACCCGCATACCTTCTTTCACTCGATATGACTCGCCAAGCACCACAGCTTTGACCGAGTCTTCCTCGAGGTTGAGCACCAAACCAAAAAGCGCTCCGGCGTTTTCGATGGCATCTGTGAGCGGTTTGCCATCGGCGGTTTCGAAGGAAAGCATTTCCATCATTTCGGCGCCACGAAGTCCGTCGATTTCGGCGATACCGTCAAAGACGGCAGACACGACACCAACCTCTTCACTGGTCGACTCATTTTCAAGAGTAGCTATTTCCTTCTTCAGCTTTTCAATAATTGTGGTGCTCATAAACTTTATTTGTTGTTAATTGTGGCGTGATACCAGTTCAATAATTTTGTTTTGTGACTATGGTCTAAGCGTTGTCCTTCTGTTTCATAAATATAACCGCCGATGATGTGCTCATCAATCACAACTTCGGCATCCTTGTACTTTTTAGCAAATCGCGCCTTGTCTTTCTCGTTAGCCAAGATGAGACGCGGATGTGAAGCGTTAGCATAACCAGACAACTCCCGAACAGCCGCACGTAACACCGGCAACAAAAGTTGTCCGTGCCCGTGTTTTTTCATCACCTTTTCGAGGTGAGATAGACTTTTACTCGCACCTTTCTCGTCTTTAAGAAGAGGAAGTAACGCCTTCAGATAATGTTGTTTGGTGTTCATAATTTATGCTTTGGACTCTTGCTTCAGCATCTTTTCAGTTGCCAAGACGGCAAGCTTCGCAATCTCTGCCTCACTCTCTTTGCGTGCCTGTACGCGCATAGCTTCGGCTTTTTCTTCAGCGCTGCGAAGTTTTTGAGCAGCTTCTTTTTCTGCCTCAACCATCATTTCGGCAGCTCGTGCTTCTGCATGCTCTTCTGCGCGCTTCGTCACAGCTTCAGCCTCATTGTGTGCCGTAGCTACAATTTCCTTTCTCTCAACGTCAGCAGCGTTCTTAGCATTTTTCGCTGCTTCAGCATCCTGGATACCCTGACTTATCTTTTCTTCACGTTCACGAAGAATTTTCAGTATCGGCTTATAAAGCAAATACGACAACGCTCCCGCCAAGACGACGAAGTTTATGATTTGGATCGTGATCAACTTGATGTCGATACCAAAGGCGTGAATAAGAGATTCCATAGTTGCTAAAAATTATAAGTGCAAAATCAAAAACTTATAAAATTGGAGGAAATCCGACGAGCTGGAGGAATTTTGACGACCAAGACGTAGACGATCCTACGGTGCGGGAGTCAAAATTCTGAAGCTCTAGGAGTTCACCGATTTTAGAGGTTTTAAGCGAACTTGATGACGAATGCGACTACCAAGGCAAAAATCGCCAACGCTTCCACGAACGCGATGCCGATGAACATCGTTGCTTGTACCTTACCAGCGGCTTCAGGATTGCGACCGATTGCCTCAAGAGCCTTGCCTGCCAAGATACCGATACCGATACCAGGACCGAGAACACCAACGCCAGCGGCGATAGCCATAGCGAGGGCTTTCATTGCTTCTACTTCCATAAAATTATTGAACTTAATACTTACTAAACCTGCTCACAAGCAGACGGGAACCAAACGAAATCGTTTGACTCCAGTCTGATTACGAATCAATGTGGTTCTTCGATCGCGATCTTTATGAAATACAAAGTCAAAATCGCGAATATAAAGGCCTGTATAAAACCGACGAATATTTCATAAGCGATCAGCGGCACTGGCAAAATATATGGCGTAGTCAAAAACATAACTACCAACAACAGTGTTTTCCCGGCAAAAATATTACCAAAGAGACGGAATGAGAATGAGATAAGACGAGCCAACTCGGAAAGGAGCTCGATCAAACCAATCACAAAGCCTAGTGGTGAATGAAAATTTATAAATTTACCGCCATACTTCCAGACACCAAGTAGTGTTACACCGGCCAGTTCAATGGCCACGAAAGCGACCAGAGCAAAAGCAATCGTAATATTCAAATCGGTAGCAGGCGGGTGAAAGAATGGTACTAACTTGGCTGCCGCTTCACCATGACTTGTTGTTTCCTTATAAATACCGATTGAATCAACTCCTGGCAAAAGACCAATCCAGTTCATTGTCAGAATAAAGAGGAAAATGGTTAATATTAGCGGAAGAAAACGCTTCGCTAGTTTTTCACTCTCCAACACATCTTTAACGTAGTCATAGACACCTCCAACCAGTAATTCCAAAGAGCTTTGCAAACGACTCGGCATCAATGTTAGACGACGAGTGCCAAAATAGGCCAAGGCAACCAAAAGCGCCATCGTGAGCCAAACTGTGAGCAAAGTGCTAGTTATCGGCAAACCACCCACGGTGGTAAGCACCTCGGGAGCGAGGTGGATTGATAGTCCTTCTGAGGCCGCGTGAGCTGTCGGTACTAACGTCATAAAACACAGAATTTGCCGGCATTTTAACACATTTTAGGCCAAAATTGAAGCTTCTCCACAAGAAACAAAAGTCCTCCCTTTCGGAAGAAAAGGGGGACATTATTGTAGAAGCTAACTTAAGTTAGGCAACTATCGAACCTTTGATGTCCTGATACATCAGGTACATATAGATCAGGGTGAACGGCGTAATAAGCGCACTTACCAGACTGACTAAACCATCTATCCAGTCCTTTTGTCCTGGCATTGCTGAACTGAGAAGACCAAGCGGCACAAGTATGACAACCGCAACACCTGTAATGAAAACCATGCGACCGAAAACAGCCCACCAGTGTCCTTTCACGTACTCCCGACTGCGCTTCAGAGACTCAATAATGCGCGCATTTTCCAAAACCAACACAAATACTGCGAATGTGAACCAGACTAAGAATATGATTGCGGGTACTATGAATAAAATAAGGCCCACAAAAATGATTAGTGACAGTACTATTGAAAAACCGAGGTAGCGCCAGAAGTAGGCATAAGCCTGACCATAAGCACTACGCGTGCTTAGTGTTGGGTTGTTAGCGGCCAATATCAAAGCCACGCCCATTAGAATATTGAACACAATCAATGCAATTCCTAAGACTCCATAAAGAATCCATTCATACATGTTGACGACTCCAGTGTTCTTGCTCGGTTCGAGTAAGACCATTAATAAATTGATAACGAGCGGCACTGCAACAACACCTAAATACAACTTTGGATTGACCTTGAAGTGAGCGATGGCCCCACTGAGCAGTGCAAATGGTTTTCTCATATACCGGTAAGTATAGCAACGGTAAGCCCCAAGAACCGAGCTTGTGCACAGGTACTTTACCGAATAGTCCTGGCGTGTTATTTTTCCGAGTAGCGACCTCAGTTAAAGAAAGGGTGAGCGATGTTTAGAGGATTGGTTCAAGCTTTGACCATCTTAGTAGTGATGGTCACCCACAGTATTGTTTTGGCGCAACAATCCTATGTTGCGCCAGGACACGACAGGAACCACCACTGGTACCAGACGCTGCAAGCGAACGGATTGAGCTGTTGCGACGAGAAACGTCGTGACTGCGGGCCGGTTGATGACTACAAAGACATCCTGAGCGGTGGAGCAGAAGTTCTGCTTGAAGATAACAAGTGGTACTTCGCAAAGACAGACAACAAGTTCTACGTCGATACTCCGGACGGCAAGGCACATGTGTGCCGACGCCCTGCCACCAACGGAGGGTTCACATTCTATTGCATATTTCTACCGAAAGGTTACACCTGATCTTCAGATACAGGAACGACGCCCGGCAACCACATTGGTTGCCGGGCGTTAAAGTTTGTATTTGTTATGTGTAGACTAAAAGATTCGACCCAGACAGGATATTCGAAACTTACAGTTTCAGTACACCTTGTCGATATTTTTGCTCCTTACGTCGCAAAATATCAGGCAAGGTCTTCGAATCCTGACGGATTATTTTATGTGGTCACGAGTCACTAAGTATAATTGTTCGCTTCGCTCCAATTCTACTAAGTGCTCTCGACCCCGCCTCGGCCGTTGCAAAGCAACAGGCCTCCGGCCTCCACCTATCATTAAACCTGCCGCAGGGCAGGTTTAATGTATCGGTGGACCCTACAGGATTCGAACCCGCCGCCTCCTCAGTGCAAATGAGGCGCTCTACCAAATGAGCTAAGGGCCCTTTTATTAGCACAAACGCCCAACTTGGGCGATCGCACAGGCAGTATGATACTTATTCTTGGCGCTGTCGTCAATGCGCCACCATTTTCCAAGGAGTATCAGCAGAAACTGACTGGTGTCCTGGTAGGGACAACTTGCCGTCCTCCATCCAGCCAGAGTCTGTGGTTAAGTCAGCCAAGACAGACATTTGTTCTTCTCCGTTCTTAACTCGATAAATCACGTCTTCTTCAGACGAATAGATGAAGTTGGTACAAGTATCTGAAGTCGCAGTTGGCTGCACACAATAGTGCACAAAACGGTTATCAGGAGAAACAGAAGCTACCAACACGCTGTAGTGAAAACCATCTTCCTCTTCTTCTCTGTCAGCATAAACACTTAGTGCGTGCTCTATTCCGTTTCGAGCTGCGTACAAATTACCTCCTTTCACCAAGACCTCAAGATTACTCATCATTTCATATTGAGAGCGTTCGGCTTCTACAATCGGTGACCAGCTATTATCTTCCGCTAACTTAAACGCTATGAAAGCTGTAATAAAACCAATCAAGTACGCAAGCACTACCAGAATGGCTTGCTCATGTTGCTTGATCACCAAAGAAGGCGTTGCGATTCTTGCGGATGTTGTTTTCGTCACACGAGGTTTGGTACTAATATTTTTTGCCTTCATAAGAACTAAATTAGAAACATTGAAACGTTAACAGTATTATCACGAGAAATATTTTTACTGTCTAGTACAAAGGTGTGACTAACGTAGAAACATTCAAAGCAAAATTATTTTTTTATAGCGGTTCGCATTAAATGCAAAATGAAATCATCAAACGAATGTCCCACCGCAGAAAGCATTTGTGGAAAAAGTGAAGTTTGTGTCAGGCCCGGCAAAGTATTTGTTTCCAAAAAATAAATACCGTTATCTGAGACAATGAAGTCACTGCGAGAGTAATGAGAAAGTCCGAGTGCTTGATGTGCTAATTGAGCAGCTGTTGTTAGGGCTTCTTTTTCGTCTCTAGAAAAACGTCCAGGACAAATTTCTTCAGTACGTCCATCGTATTTCACGTCGGAGGCAAAAAAACTATGTGAAGGCGGCGGCACTATTTCTACTACCGGCAAACTATAAAGTGTTTCTCCTCGCAGACCTTCAACTACACCTACAGTCGCTTCGCGCCCTCGAATAAATTCTTCCACCAGCACTTCGTCGCGACGTGTAAATATGTCATTTAAAATAGCGGCAAGTTCAGAAGAACTAGCTGCATGGTGAGTATCAACTGAGGAGCCTCCAGCAACCGGCTTCACAATGTATTCTGGACCAAACAACTCTTCAATTGTGCCAACAACACGGCGCACGTCAGTGCCGGCTTTTGTCACCCGTAAGTGTGCTGGGAGTTTTATTTTATGATCACGAAGTATTTCTTTGGTCAGCACCTTGTTCATCGCAAGAGCTGAAGGATAGGCGCGACTGCCCACATACGGAACGCCGAGACGGTCTAACAAACGTTGCACAGTGCCGTCCTCACCATATTGACCATGTAGCGCAATAAAGACTACATCAGTAGCAAACAAAGCATCCGCGGGGGCGCGTTCAATACCATGAAGAAGCCATTCGCCACGACGATTTATTACAATGTCGTTATGCGGAATGGATAGATTTTGTAGTACCCCAAGAACAGCAGCGCCGGTTTTCATCGACACTTCGTACTCTTCACTTGGACCACCACGCAAAACCGCCACCCGAAGGTTTTTCATACCAAGATTATAACGTGGGTTATAAGATATATGTAACAACGAGATGTGGGGCGGCGTAGCCGCCCCACATCTAATTTAGACCAACTTTCGCTTCGAACGATGATAACCTATTGAGAAACGATGGGCCTCCGCATTGGCCAGCAATATTGAGTCGTGATACTTCTTAAGCACACTCTGTGGCCCAAGAACACGAACTGGACGATGTCGGTCGTCTTTAACAACAGCCACTACCGGAATAGCCAATTCCTTGTTACGTAACACTCTTTCAGCTACATTTTTCTGCGCTGTGCTGCCATCTACGGCAATGATCTGTGGTAGTGGCCATTCGCTGTGATAAAGGCGACGCTCAAGCACTTCGCGGAGGGCGGCCGGATCGTTTGAGCCAGACACGCTCTGTATCTTAAATTTTCGATATTCGCTGCGTTTTATTTCGCCACCCTCCACCACAGTCATTACTCCGACCATATCCTTGCCTTGCAGATGCGCAACGTCATAGGCTTCAATGCGTACTGAATGTTCATCTCGATAGATCCGGCTATCATCCTTAATGAGTGCAATGTCGTGAATGTGCTGCAGAGCAAAAATCTTTTTCTTAACTAAATTAGCATCTTCAAAACGTTCGTCTTTTGCCAATTGTTTCATCTCCTTTTCCAATTCCTTAATGATCTGCCGCTTTTTTCCCTCAAAGAAAAACCGAATATGTCGAATGGCTTGCAGATATGCCTTTTTGTTCTGTTCAGTCGGATACAAACCGATCTGTCGATTGAAATCTATCTTGCCCCTAGCAAGCTTGGATTTTTCATCACCAATCGGATGCTTGGTATCGTAAAATTGGAAAAGCCTGCGCACTATCTTTAGCGCCTCGCGAAACAAACTGCCGCTTGGAAACGGCCCGAAGTGGTAGGTGTAATCGTAATCTCCTAAATCTTTCCCGCGAACCACCAATACACGAGGCCACTCTTCGTTGGTTATAACTAGATGGTTATAACTCTTATCGTCTTTAGAGATCGTGTTGTAACGAGGCTTGTGAGTACGGATCAAGTTGGTCTCCAGGATCATCGCTTCCAGCACAGAATCAGTTGCTGTATAGTCCACACTTTTGGCCTCCAGAGCCATCTTTTCGATCATCACTGATCGTTTGTCTTTCAAGTCAGGCGCGAAATAACTGCGTACGCGGTTTTTAAGAGAAGTGGCTTTGCCAATATAAAGAATCTCCTTTCGGGCACCCAAAAAGAAATACACCCCTGGTGCATCCGGTAGCTTCTTTTTAATTAGCGATTCTTTGGTCACAGCGTCAGTGTAGTGAAAAAACAGAAACCGCGCAATCAATGCGCGGGCCTCCTGTACATTCTTCGGTACTTCCAGACCAAGTGGCCGAACTCTCGTTTGGTCACACATGCTGACATTGCATGGAAGCAAAAAGACAAGTATTTCTCCGCCTTATCCTTCACACCTTCAATATCATTCAGGAAAGAACGAATGATGTTTTTGGTAGACTCGTCATCCATCACAGTCTCCTCTAGGTTAACTAAGGTCTTAGTTTATCACCAAGCATCCTAGCATCAACTACTTTTTCAACACCTTCTTTAAGTAGTGTCCCGTGAAAGACTTTTCATTTTTGGCAATTTCTTCAGGTGTGCCTTTGGCTACCAGATTACCGCCACCTTCCCCACCCTCCGGTCCGAAGTCTAGTACGTAATCAGCGGATTTTACTAAGTCGAGGTTATGCTCGATTACCATAACAGTGTTACCTCGCCGTACCAACTCCTGCAGGATTTCAATCAACTTCTTGACGTCTTCGTAGTGAAGACCGATAGTCGGCTCATCGAGGAGATAAATGGTCTTTTGAGTGTGCGGACGATAAAGCTCGCTGGCAATCTTTACTCTCTGTGCTTCCCCGCCAGAAAGTGTTGTCGCACTCTGACCCAATTCAAGATAACCAAGACCTACGTCAAGTAAACTCTTTAAGCGTTCAGCGATAGCTGGAACATCATTAAAAAAGTTGTAAGCCTCTTCAATAGTAAGATGAAGAACTTCGTAAATATTTTTCTTACGATAAGTAACCTCGAGAGTTTCCTTTGTAAATCGTTTTCCGTCACAAACATCACAGGTCACATACACAGTTGGCAAAAAGTGCATCTCAACTGCAATCTCGCCATTACCCTGACAAGCCTCACAGCGTCCGCCTTTAACATTGAATGAGAAGCGTCCAGGTTTCCAACCGCGGGCTCGTGCTTCTCCCGTAGCGGCAAACATATCTCGTATATGAGTGAAGGCACCGGTGTATGTAGCCGGGTTCGAACGTGGTGTTCGTCCGATCGGTGATTGGTCAATAAGAACTGAACGGCCAAGGTATTCGGTGCCAGTGATCGAAGCTACGTTGAATGTTTTCGCCGTACGATAACGACGCTCCAGCCGCGCCAAAAGATTTTTATGCAAAATCTCGTACATAAAAGTGGACTTGCCACTACCAGACACGCCAGTGATTGCAATCAACCGACCAAGAGGAATATCGACATTTAAGTTCTTGATATTAAAAGCCTTGCCGCCTTTAATCTGAATCTTGCCCTTCTCGCTGTCTCGACGCTCTGGTATCTCGATCTTTTTATCTCCACGCAAGTAATCGAGTGTAATTGAACCAGACTCATTCTTCTTATCAGAGAGTAGTTTTTCCAAGTAATCAGCTACTACTACTTCTCCTCCATGTACACCGGCGCCAGGACCAATATCGATGAGGTAGTCTGCAGCGTAAATAGTGTCCTCATCGTGCTCCACCACAATGATGGTGTTGCCGAGATCGCGGAGTGAAGTGAGCGTGCTGATCAAACGATCATTATCACGTTGGTGAAGACCAATAGTAGGTTCATCAAGCACGTAAAGCGCGCCAACTAATCCACTTCCTAACTGAGAAGCAAGACGAATACGTTGTGCCTCGCCGCCAGAAAGTGTGTTGGCACGACGATTGAGAGTCAGGTATTGGATACCGACGTTTTTCATAAACTCTAGGCGTTCAATGATCTCGCGCAAGGCTGGCCAAGCGATATCCTGCTGTTGCTTAGTGAGTTTTAACTTTGCAATAAAGTCACTCGCCTCATTGACCGACATATTAGTGAAATCAACGACGTTCTTTCCGTCTTTCGGTCCACCACCTAGATAAACACGAAGGGCTTCTGGACGCAGACGTGCACCCTTACAGGCCGGACACTCATCAGATTGGAAAATACCTACGACTCCAAGACCGTTACATTCTGGACAAGCTCCGTAAGGTGAGTTGAATGAAAAGAGTCGCGGTTCAACCTCTGGAAAAGACGAGCCGTCAATAGGGCAAATGAATTTGGCTGAAAGCGTTCGGTCAGTACCATCCGGTCGCTCCACTTTTACCAAACCATTCGATTCTTTGAGTGCCAATTCGACTGCTTCT
This sequence comes from Candidatus Kaiserbacteria bacterium RIFCSPHIGHO2_01_FULL_46_22, assembly GCA_001779595.1. Classification (GTDB taxonomy): domain Bacteria; phylum Patescibacteriota; class Minisyncoccia; order Phycocordibacterales; family UBA918; genus OLB19. Next base: position 84,842 of record MFKO01000002.1, on the reverse strand, counting down.
GACAATCGTTCGCGTGAACCTCGGGCATCATCAGTGAATTCGCTCACGTAAATAGCATCAATCATCACGTCGATATCGTGTCGTTGATTTTTCTTCAGTTCAATTCGTTCACGAAGTTGTTTAACTTGTCCGTCGATCTTCACTGTTTCGTAACCTTTGTTGAGCAAATCATAAAGCAACTGGTAGTACTCGCCTTTACGACCAACAACCAATGGTGCAAAAATTGCCACCTTTCCTTTCGAAACTTCAATTCCCAACACTTTTTCCTTCTTCGCGTCCTTCACTTCATGCTCTTCGATTGACTTCAGTACAATGCCAAGAATCTCATCTTGTGAAAGCTTCTCGATCGCCACATCTTCGGTAAGACAGTATGGTTGACCAACTCGAGCATAAAGAATACGAAGGTAATCATAAATCTCCGTAATAGTTGCAACAGTGGAGCGCGGGTTGCGGCTAGCAGACTTCTGATCGATCGAGATAGCCGGTGAAAGACCGCTGATCTCATCGACATCTGGCTTTTGCAGTTTGTTCAAAAACTGTCGTGCGTAAGGCGAAAGCGATTCCACATAACGACGCTGTCCTTCAGCAAAAATGGTGTCGAATGCCAGCGAAGACTTGCCGCTACCAGATGGTCCGGTGATGGCAATCATTTTCCCGCGAGGCATCTCAACGTCAATGTTCTTCAAATTATGGGTACGCGCACCACGCACCACGATTTTCTCGCTTCTTTCGTTCATCTCTGTTTTGGTCTTTTTTACAGCCATATAGCACACCGCCTCCGGTTGGAGCCGAAGGTTTTATTACGGAAGCGAGTATAGCATAAAGTGTTTTTTCTGGCACAGATGAGGAGAGACTTGACGCTTAAATGTATAAGGTTCATATTTTTACTAGGCGGTACCTTACAACAGAAACGGAGATGCGCTATGAACAAGGTTGTACAAAATACCACCGGAAAGTTCGAGAGTGAGCACGTGGCCTCGGAGTACAAATACCCGTCGGAATACAAACCGAAGCCTTTAGCAGAGCAAATGCGGATTTTGCGGAAGGAATTTACAGGCATCGAACACGTCACTGGCAATCTGGACGCAAACTACAGCGCGCCCGGTGCAGACGGGGCGTTTCTGATCCCTAGATTCGAGACGTTTTCACCCAGCTACAACGAAGCATTAAAAATGCTGCTGGATAAGCTGGAAAAACGCTACGATGGTAATTTCTACAATTACCAGAAGTATTCATTTGGCAAAGGTGAGCTTCGGCAGTCTGTAAGGTCTGAAAATGCCTGGAGAAGGTTGGGCCGAAAACAGAAAAGCAATGTTATTCTGCTCCCGGCACAAACAGGCATAAAGTACCGCGGACATTCCACTCGTCTTTCGCGGGAAAAATTCGCTCACAACGAATTCGGACTTGGTGCATTTGCGGGCGGCATTATACTACTCACTCATCCGGAACGTTTCCCAGAATTTGTAGAGGATAACAACGACCTCTGGATAGACTTTGCCGGAGACGAGTATGCTCCCGATGCTGACGGCGTCTTCTCATGCGCGCCGGTCTTCCGTTTCCGTAAAAAACAACTGGAGTTCGACTTTCGCCGGACCAACATAGCTGCTGTAAGCTACGGTTCAGCGTCAGCCTTTACTCAATAGAAACTGTTTGTTCTTTCCCTTTTAGAGTCTTTTTTCAATCCAGCAAAAAGACTCTTTATTTTTTCTTGCGATTGGCAGACTCCTCCAAAACTTTGATCTCGTCTCGAATGATGGCGGCGGTTTCGAAGTCGAGAAGAGAAACCGCCTCGTTCATTTGCTGGCGTTTTTCTTTCAGAACTTTCTTAGGATTCTTTTTAAACAAATCCATATCTACAGTAAGCAGCGTATGAACAGTTTCGTCGTGTACAGTTCGGAGTTGATCGGCAATTGATTTTATTTCTTTCTTGATGGTTTGCGGTGTAATGCCGTGTTCTTTGTTGTAAGCCAGCTGGATGCTACGGCGGCGATTAGTCTCGCCTATCGCAAATTCTAGAGCTTTTGTGATTTCGTCAGCATATAGAATCACGCGACCATTTACGTTACGTGCGGCACGACCGATAGTCTGAATCAAGGCCGTCTCACTGCGCAAGAAACCCGTCTTGTCAGCATCTAGAATTGCCACAAGCTCAACCTCTGGTAAGTCGAGTCCTTCACGAAGTAGGTTCACTCCAACGAGACAGTCAAACACTCCTTTGCGGAAGTCTGTCAAAATTTCAATTCGCTCCAATGTCTCAACATCGCTGTGAATGTATTTGGTTTTGATTCCTTTTCCTTCAAGGAATTCAGCCAAGTCTTCAGCCATCTGTTTGGTGAGTACAGTAGTAAGCACGCGTGCTCCCCCTTTGATTATTTTTTCAGCTTCCTCAATGAAATCCTTTACCTGTCCGGGGTAACTGCCTTTCTCAACAATCGGTCGCAGGTCAATTTCTGGATCTACCAAGCCAGTCGGGCGGATGATTTGCTCAACCATCGGAAATCCCGTGGTCTCTGCTTTCTCAAACTCGTATTTGCCTGGCGTTGCAGAGGTGTAAATACGCTGACCAACTCGTTTTTCAAACTCATCAAACTTCAGCGGTCGGTTATCTTTTGCACTTGGCAAGCGAAAACCATAGTCAACCAAAGTATCCTTGCGCGCGCGGTCTCCAGCGTACATACCACCGATCTGAGGAATAGTTACGTGCGACTCATCGATAATGGTTAGAAAGTCTGCAGATCCATCCGCTTTGTGTGGGAAATAATCGAGCAAGGTATAAGGCGGTTCATCCACCTGTCGTCCATCGAAATGCCTTGAGTAGTTCTCAATGCCATTGCAGTAACCGATCTCTCGAATCATTGCGAGGTCGTAGTCAGTACGACGCTTTAAACGCTCTGTTTCCAACAGCTTTTCTTCCTTCTTAAATTTCTTTAGCTGCTCGTCTAGTTCTAACTTAATGTCTTCAATCGCTCGTGCTCTTTCTGCTTCTGGAGTAACGAAATGCTTAGCAGGAAAAAGAAAAAAGTTTTCCGATTCTTCAATGATAGCTCGCGTCGTTGCATCAATCTTAGTGATACTGGAGACGACATCACCATCAAAGCTTAGGCGATAGATTGCCTTCTCGTTGGTGGGCATTATTTCCACAGTGTTGCCGACAGCGCGAAAATGGCCCGGCATCAGATCAGCGGTAGTTCGTTCAAAATACATCGAAACTAAAGTGCGCAAAAGTTCTGCTCGATTGGTTTTAAAACCTTTCTCAAATTTTTTATGTACTTTTTCGTACTCAATCGGTGAACCTAAACCATAGATACAAGAAACCGAAGCTACGATAATTACATCCTTGCGCGTCAGCAATGCCTGAGTACTAGCATGACGTAGGCGGTCGATTTCCTTATTGATTTGAGCTTCTTTCTCAATATAGGTGTCGGACACCGGCATATAGGCTTCCGGCTGGTAGTAGTCGTAATAAGAAACGAAGTAGTGCACTGCGTTATTAGGAAAAAAGTCACGATATTCTTGCGCTAGCTGAGCAGCCAAAGTTTTGTTATGGGCGATCACCAAAGTAGGCTTCTGCACAGAAGCTATCACATTGGCCGCGGTAAAGGTCTTACCGGAGCCAGTCACACCAAGTAGGGTCTGGTGTTCTGCTCCAGCCTTCAATCCAGCGATTAGCTTCTCTATAGCTTGTGGCTGATCACCAGCTGGTGTTTTGTCAGTTGCGAGCTCAAATTTCATTGGCCTCAGTGTATCCGAAGTTGGGCAATAAAAAAAGACGGGCAATTTGAGTTGCCCGCCAGGATTCGTAGGTTGGTATGCTCTGCGACCGAGGGCGGAAGGGCCATGGCGGGCCCAGGTCCTCGGTTACATATAAAGTCTAGCATGTTTGTTAGGAGCGCAAAATACTCTCACGCAGCTGCTTGGTGAAATTGACTATCGTATAAAGATTATGAATCGAACAAAGATGGCCACCTAAAATCTCACCTGAGCGTACTAAGTGCGATACGTAAGCCTTTGTATAACGTTGGCAAACCATACAGTCACAACCCTCGTCCAACTTACTGAAGTCCCGTGCGTATTCGCTTTTCTTGATACTGACTTTTTTAATTCCGTCTCTGGTATGGATATAGATAGTACCAGTGCGTCCAATACGCGTAGGCGCCACACAGTCGAAAGTATCGCAACCGAGTCGTACTCCCTCCATAATATCTTCTGGCTCACCGATACCAAGCAAGTGCCGTGGCTTATCTTCCGGCAGGTTTTCATTCACAACCTTAAGAGCATCACCTAAGTCTTCTTTGGAGAAACTCCCACCAATGCCGAAGCCGTCGAAGTCCATAGAAGCGAGGGTACGGGCGCTTTCTAGACGGAGGTCTAGAAAGCGTCCGCCTTGCACCACACCGTAAAGCCCTTGTTTCTTTAGGGCTTCGTAGTTTTGCTTATGAGCCATTATTGAGCGCTTTGCCCAACGATGCGTACGCTCCATCGCTTCTTTTTGATAATCAAAATCTGCAGTCGGGCTGGTACATTCGTCAAAAGCAACAATGATATCCGCACCGATTGCGTGCTGAATTTCAATCGAACGCTCAGCTGTAAAGCGATGCATAGAACCGTCGTGATGCGAAGTAAACGTCACACCTTCCTCATCAACTACACAAAGTTTGCCGTGACTCTCTGCCAAGGCTCGTGAATACACATTGAGTCCATGCACGTGTGGCTTTTCATCATCTTCCACTTCGCCTTTGGCAAATTTGGTAACACCTTTACCAAAAGCCGCTCCAAGCGAAAACACTTGAAAGCCACCACTATCGGTCATGGTCGGCAAATCCCAATTGGCGAATTTCTGCAATCCTCCAGCTTCTTTAATTATTTCGTGACCTGGCTGCAAATAAAGATGATAGGTATTAGCTAAGGCAACTTGAGCACCTACCCAGTCTTTCAAATCTTCTGACTTGAGGGCCTTTACTGTCGCTTTGGTACCAACAGTCACAAAGGCCGGCGTTTCAATGTCGCCGTGTGGAGTATGAATAACACCAGCCCGGGCCATAGACCCGGGCTGACGCTTCACTATTTCAAATGAGATCGGAGTTTGCTGCATTACTTAATAGAAACCAGTTCAATTGCGTAGACAACAGTGGCGTTGCCTGGGATCTGGCCATAACCTTCACTGCCGTAGGCCATTTCCGATGGAATGACCAAGATACGCTGACCACCCAACTGCATACCAACCACACCTTCTTCCCAACCCTTGATTACTTTTTCATCACCTACGGTGAATGTAAAAGTCTCACCCTTTTTGTAAGTGTTGTCGAACTCCTGACCGTTCTGCAAAGTACCGATGAAGTTCACCTCAACAGTGTCTCCTTTTGCCACAGCATCGCCGCTACCAATCTTAACGTCAGTAACAACAAGCTTCGCAACTCGATTGCCAGACATAGCGCTCGCTAGTGCAGCTGGTGCGCCCTCAACTCCCCCTTCGGAAAAGACAACTCCAGCTGTCTGATTTTCAGCAAACAAACGATCTATTAGAGCAACTTGATTTTCTAAAGTACCGTCAAATCGCATAACGAACAGAGCTAGGGCCATCGCACCGATCGACAAACCTATACCCGCCGCTTCATATTTGTTCAGCTTTAACATAATGGCATCAGAATAGAATAGACTGTCTAAAATTGCAACGAGAGAGAACCGTCGAGGATTTGCTCATAAAGTGCCTCGTCACTGCGCTCTGCGAGGCGGCGGAAGAAAGCTTGGCTTTCTTCCGCCGTCATTTCCTGTGGCTGTGTCTTAACCGTACGACTTTCCACAGGATGGAGTTCAGCCCGCCACATAGCATCAACCTTCTCCAGCTCTAATATTAGACCTTCAGAGACATCATTGTTCCAATACTGATCAAAAACCAAATTGCCAAGAGAATAAAAAACTAATCTACCCTTATACAGCTCAATATCCTGCACCACATGGGGATGATGCCCAACAATTAAATCAACTCCGGCATCAATAAGCTCATGGGCCAGCCTTTCCTGCGCATTGTTGTGTATTAGTTCATATTCGTCTCCCCAATGAATATAAACAATTACAGCATCGCTACTTGATTCAGCCTGTTTTATAAACGGATGCCAAATTGCCGTATCAGGGTAACTGAAAGTGGCGTTTATAAAAACCAACGCGAATTTTTTATCATTTGCTTCCACATAGGAAACTGAGGAGCTAGACAAACCGACCGGGTAACCTCCTGCAACAAAACCACGTTCATGCAGTTCAGTTAAAGTATTTTCGTAACCAAGCAAACCATGATCAAGCGAATGATTGTTAGCGAGCGATAGGTGTGTGAGTCCTCCCTGAACGAGAATATCGAGATTCTGTGGCGTCACAGAAAATTTCATAACCATACTAGGTGTAGGCTCATGAAGAACTGGAATGCTGGCCTCAAAGTTGCCGACAACAATGCTGGACTTAAACAAGTCTTCTAGTTCGCTCAGCGAGTGCCCTGGCGACAGCAGAGACTGTCGCCTCTCTACATCTCGCGCCAGCATTATGTCGCCTGTAAGGATAATTTTTTCGTCATCTTCTTCGGCAGAATTATAAACAACTTCCAAAAATCCTTGTTTAATAGAAAGTGATTCACCAACCAGAGTTTTAAAATGAAGTTGGTAAAAAGAATAGCCAACTACAGCAGTGGCCGAAAAAAGTAAAACTATAGAGACTCCCAGCAAAATGGTCTTGAACAATGAAATATTCATTTGACAGCTATCTTACTTATTAGCAGGAAAATGGCTAGAGGATGAAGGATGAAAGATTCCAACACCTTGTGCATACATAACGCCCAGCAAGGATGCCGCCGCTATAACAAAAGCTATCACAAAAATAGAACTAACCTGTGCCCAATACATAAAGCTTTGACGAGCCCGAAGCGTAGAGAGGTCTTCAGCATTTACTTTAACGTCTATACCTAAGAGAGCGTGAATAGCCTCAGGGCTAAGTCTTTTGTCGGTAAGAAACACATTGTCAACACGCTCAATTCGACTCTGGTGAGTGTTTACGTTTTCACGCAAAACAGTGATCGCGCTTTCAACATCATCCTTCTTCCAGCGGGCAGAAATTAAAACAGAACGTATTTCCTCATCTGGCGCAGTCGGAGACGAGCCATTCATCTTCAATATTCTTTCAAGGTAACTGCGATCGATCATAATAGAATCAAGCAACTAACTCATCGTCATCCACTTTGTCTGGAGCGATATGTAAGGCATAAATCTCCAACAACACCAAGAAGACACTTGTCACCACGGGACCAACAATGAAACCGATTGGTCCAAACAACACCAAACCACCAAGCACTGAAAGTAGAACCAAAAAAGGATGCATTGGATGTGAACGGCTCATTAAGTATGGACCTAGGATATTGTCTACAATAGAAACTGCCAAAAGCCACCATACCAACAATCCACCCGCAGCGACGTATTCGCCTGTAAATGCCAAATATCCAGCAGCTGGCAAAAAGACAGCCGATGCACCAATCCCAGGCACCAAGGCAGTTAGCGCTACAACTGTGCCAAATAAGACAGCTCGCTCAAAACCAAACAAAGTGAAGCCGATGGCCGCTGAAGTGCCTTGAATAATGGCGATCAAAACAGTTCCTGTTGCTACTCCACGCACCGCCATAGCCATTCTGTGCAAAATCAAAGTGTCATCTAGATCAGAAAGTGGACTAATCTTAACTAATGACTTGGTGAAGCGCTTACCATCTCGAAAAAAGTAGAAAGAGCCGATCAAGGCAATAAAAAACGAAAACAAAGTAGCTGCAGTACCAGCAAAGATTGCCCCGAGATTACCAGCAAACCAGCGGGCACCCTGACGTAAATAACTTGCCAAATCCAGCTCAAGTCCAGGAACCAGCGTTCTTGCTAACTCTTCTAGGTCATTCAAGGTACCTACCAACGAGTATTGTCCGTTGCCCAATATCTTATAAATAGATACCGCTTCGCTAACCAAAATTGAAGTAAGCCAAACCAAAGGAAGGACCACGATCGTTAAGACTAGAATGGTGGTGAGAAATGCAGCAGCTGTTTCGTTCTGACGAGGTATTCTCTTTTGAATATATTCGTATATCGGGTAACAAATGGTCACAATCACCGCTGACAAGGCCAGCGCCGTGATAAAAGGAGAAAACATCAGCCATATCAAATAACCAATCACGGCCATCAGGCCGAAAAAGAAAACGTATTCAACCATCCGATTCAGTAGCATATTTATTTGAAATAGTAGCCTATTCGGCCAAAAGCGCAATTACGGAGCCAGAAGCTTCTTTACATCCTTAACCTCTTTTTCAAGAAGAGATTCTGACACGGCTAAAGCCTGATTTAACCCATCAACAGCCTGTTTCTCGCCTTTGGACAGACGGGATTTCTTTGAGATACCACGTATTTGATCATATATCTCTTCACGAAGAGCGGTAAAGATACGAATCATTTGATTATGAACATCGGCTGTTTCTTTACGCAATGCAGCGAGTGCCCGAGCGTATCGCAGGCGTTCGTAAATTAAGTATCCAAACATCAAAGTTAAGAGAAAGGTCAGCAACGTGACCAAGAAGGAAGCCGGCTCATCTGCCATTGTAGCGGCGATAGAGGATGCGTTATAGGACGTTGGCCAGACAATGAGCGAGGCTTCACTACTGTTACCAGCCTGGTCGTAAGCAGTGACCTGCAGTCGAGAAGATTGTCCTGGAGTCAGCGTGAGTAGATGTCCGCGCGACGCCTCTGCTACATCCAATCGTTTTGACTGGCGATCTCCAAAAGCTAATTCAAAATGAGATAAGCCGGACAATTGGTCACTAGCTGTTAGTTTAACCAACATACCCCCTTCTTTATCAAATTGACTGACATCTATAACCGGTACGCTCGGAGCAGTGTCGTCAATCTTAATTGTCCGTTCTGCGATCATTCCCCACTTGTCAAAGTTACGAAATTGAACAACTAAGTAGTTGATTCCTTCAGACAGATCCTCAGCCGTGAATGAAAGAGTGTCGACTGCAGGCCGATACGGCTGCATCGGCTCACGGCCCGAGGATATAAAGATGTCCGCCGCAATAGCAGTTATATCTGATGGCAAATCCCAGCTGAATTCTACCGGCCCGCTTTTATACCAACGATCAGGATCTGGGTGGGTAGAAGATAAAATGGTCGGCGCTTCAGGGCCTCCAGCATAAAGTTCTTCCGGTGTTATTTCGGCAATCTGTGCAAGCGCAAAAAAAGGAGAGAGTAGTAGACTTGCAAAACCAAACGAAAGAAGAGCGCGCATAACTATTGCATTCATTATACAAATGTAATGCTTATAAAATTATTTTTTGCAGTGGATAATTATTTAGTGAATAAAAATTAGTTAACGGCCGGCCTGCAGGCCGGCCGTTAGCCTTTCATATTTTTCTTTCAACTTTTCGCACTTCATTCCAGCTAGTAGTGTACCTGGGTGAACGATGTTGATCGTGATCCAGTTGACCCCCTTTTTTCAGACGACCGAAAGTTACTGCGTCATTCCCCCATTCTGCATTTAGATTATCTATAACATTCATCAGCAGCGCATCTTCATCAGTTTTTTCATACTGATCCCACAGTGATACCGGTACAAAATTTTCGGATATGATGCGGCCCAACACGACACCAGCTTTTTTGTACGGCACCCCACTGCGATACAGAGCTTTTGTCAAAGACAACGCATAGCGCAACAAAGTTCTGGTGTCAGACATCGGTGCTGGCAGAATTATTTCTTGTCTACCGCTCTGAAGAAGCCAATCACCATGACGGCTCGTTTGAATTTGCACCGAAAGTGACCCAGCCTTTCCTCCAATAGCTCTCAGTTCTTCGGCCGCCCGCTCAATATGGAATGTCACAGCAGTTTCTAAGGCGGCTAAGGATTCTGTCGTTTTAGAAAACGACCGAGTATGCATAATACTTTTCTGCAGTCCTTCACGTTCAGTAGGTTGATGGGCAGGATTTTCGGACAATTCTGAACGAAGTCGGAGCCCGTGCACGCCATACTCTTCCTTAATGAAACTTTCAGGTGCGGATAACAAATCCGCTACGAAGTTGAGTTTATGATTACGCATATTAACGGAGGTTTTCCCACCAATGCCCCAAATTTCACTAAGTGGTATCTGCGGCGTTAACTTTTGCCACGCCGTGCCTGAAAGAACACATACGCCACTTTTTCTTTTTTCCATTTCACTAGCGTACTTGGCGATTGTCATGGTTTTGCCAGCACCAAGCGAGACAGGTACTCCAATTTTCTTTTCAATAGTCTGTTTTAAATCGGTGAGTTGTATTTTCGCCACGGCGCTGCTTTTCTCTGTAAACTGAAAAAACGCTTCGTCGACAGAGTATTGGTAAATTTCACCAAGCTCTTCTTGGAGCACAAACATAATCCGGTCGGACACATCTCGATATAGTTCAAAGTTGGATGAGAAAAGAGTGATCTTATTATCTTTCACAATATCTCTCACTTTAAAAAACGGAACGCCCATCGGCACGCCAAACTTTTTGGCTTCTTCGCTTCGCGACACCACTACGCCATCATTACTACCGAGTACGACTACCGGCCGACCAATTAGGTCAGGTCTAAACAACCGCTCACACGAGACGAAAAAATTATTACAATCCACCAATCCAAAAAGATTCACCTAGGAATTATACGCTTTAAAAATTACGCAGTAATCCTATTACTACACCCCACAAAGATGACTCTGCAGAGTCATCTGATGAAGGAAATTTAGTGACCTTTAATTCACCATCTTCAGTCATCACAACAATACTGCCGCGCTTTGCGGTTACAGAGCGATCAACTACCAATACATCTCCTTCCTCAATACCACTTCCTTCAGGACCGTCTCCTTCCATCTTCATAAAAAATGTGGAGGCTGGATGTTTTACTAAGTAGTCATGAATGTCGAGAGGTCGATCATTCGTTTCGTCTTTCATCACGTTAAAAACCTTTCCCATATAAGATTAGAGCTCCTCCGCGTCTTGCTACCTAAGTCATTAAGCTATCGTAACGGCACCAGAGAAAACTAGGTGTATCTCAAAAAGTACGATCATTACAGCAAGTAGCGCTGCGCTGTAAGCGATCTGTATTGGATGATGCCGTCGCCATTCGAGTACCAGAGCCATTAGTAGCGCACCCATTACAAACAGTCCGATCATCGAATACACAATCTGCAGAACCATACGCGGAGATGTGGCTAACTTCCAAAATCCAGACGGGGCTGCTGTGGCAGCCAGAGCTGTCTTGTCGGAAGTGGTAGCAAAACTTTCCAAAACCACTGTCCCAGATTCTGTTAATTCGACATTTCTTACATCATCACTTTCTCCAGCGATTGTCGGTGCGCCTGCGGCGGCCACGTCCTCCGTAAGGGGAGTATCCGCCGTAGCGCCTAGGGTATCAGCGGGCTCCACGACCGGTATGGCCGCCGCGGGCGCACCGAACAATTGGACCACGAACACTGTGTCATAACCTTCAAACTGCCCTACTGCCGTACCGATTCCCATTTCTGTGTACTGCTCGTTCAATATATTGGCGCGGTGCGAAGGAGAATTGAGCCAGGCATCCACGACCGCGGTAGAATCAGTGAAGTGCACGGCTAAATTTTCTCCTGCATGAGCGTAGCTATATCCTACCTCTTCAAACCAATGCCACGGAGAAATACCATCCGGACTCCAGTGTGAGAAGTATCCTACCTCGGCCATATTCTCTGCCTTTAAACGCGCCGCTTCATCGAGCTCTGAATTTCTTCGAAGCGTCGGTAGTTGCTCGCGTTCACGCGACGCATTTGTCTCTTCGAGTACGACAGCTGGCAGTACAGCGGCCACCAAATATTCAGATGCCAGCCAAAGTATCGACTGTAAATTCACTACTGAGAAGGTAATCAGGGTCAACACCAACATCCCTACCATAGCTGCTTTCTGCAGACTGTGGGGTTGGAAATTATTGGCTTCGTTCGGAACGAATAGACGCCTAGAATAATCCTTCATAGTGGAGACTAATGTCTCCTAAATCATAGCACGGTCTTGGACGAAGGGATCTCACGGTTATTGACATAGTACAGTATCGCTGAGCCCAACATAGTGATTAGAGAAGGCCACAATGCACAATGTAAGCCAAACACTAGGTAGGACATCAGTCCAAGCAATCCAAGAATACTGAACAATAGTTCAACGCTCATTAGAGAAATTGGTTCATTGCTCCAACCTTTCCAGTAGTAAACAACGCCGCTTGATACGATCCAAGCGAAGACCAAGAGCCACCAGTACCAGCACTCATCAATCCAATCTACCATTGCAGTCAAAGCTTTTGCTGTGGATGTCGATTCTTCAATAGAGTCATCTGTTCCATCTTCGGTCGAAGTACTTTCACCCAATACCTTTTCGTCCGGACCAGAATCTCCACGTGAGAAGAGGCCGCCACTTGTCGTAACGCCAGCTATTTGTGGGTTACCGCCGGCATCGCCACTAGGTGAATCGATAGTTGTGTCGCCACCACCAGTTCCGCCACCTTCGTCGCCATCACCGTCCCCATCGCCATTGCCATCCCCATCACCGTCACCACCTCCATCGGTAGAACCGTTTTCGACAATACCGAAGTCATAAGGACCAGAGCTAGTGCTTACACTGACGTCGTGTTCACCACCGTTATCAGACGGGTAAGTTAGACTCCACTCTCCTCCAGTTGTGGCACTGATAGTCCAGCTACCATCATCGATGTTAAAGAAGTAACGACCACCTGCATCAGTGCTGGTAGAAACTGTGGTTGAACCATTATTAATCGAAATACCGATACCTGAGCGATAGTCTTCGTCGTTATTCTTAGAGGTATCTTCATTATCGTCCACCCAGACGAAGCCAAAGACTTCATTCTCTCCGATTTCAGGCTGAGGTTCTGATTCATCCTCTAGGTCAGTAGTGATTTCACAAACACCACCAACTTCCATATCTAGTTTGAACAACGCTCCAGCTGGGTTGGTCTTAGGAATACTGTCTTCCACTGCGAAGTTGGTCACTTCTACAAGTAGTTCGTTTTCTCCTTCAGTTAGGAAGTCGAGGACGTCCTCATGCTCATCAGGAGTTTGGAAGTTGTTGGAGTTTGACTGCTCATATCGCAATACACCGTTAATGAATACCTTGTATGCATTGTCGGTTGCGATTTCAAACGACGCTTCTTCAATATCAGTTGCAGTAAATGATTCTTTGAAGGTTAACGTGGTTGTAGCCTCAGGATCTACAACGTAGAGGTTATCCCAGATCCAAGTAGCTCCAAGAATGTCATGAGTCCAGTTATGATGCTCATCCCAAGTAGCAACAGCGTAATTGTTGTTCTCTACCACTACAGTACTTGTGTCGCTCACTACTAGACATTGTGTAGGTGCAGCGTTTTCAAGAGTAAATAGACGAGTCTCACGGAAGTTTGTGCCGCCATCTTCAGTTGGATTAACGACGAAACAGTATTCGCCATCATCCCAGTCACTCATATCAATGGTGCTAGAGAAGCTTGCTCCATTCCATGTGTGTGGTGTTGATGAGCTAAAGAATCCATCAACGTTTCCTGCAACAGTGTTTGTACCTGCGTTACAAGTACCAGCACGGATCGCCCACTGTACAGGATCAGGGTTTTCATCTGCATCAACGTATTCAGCTTCAAAGGTGTAAATACCAGCCAGTACCATGTCATCTATTTCTGGCTTAGTGATCTCAAGACTAGGTTCGTCAGGAGCATACATACAATCTTCACCCTCTTCGTCTGATACAACAGTGAGGTTGTATTTCAAACCAGCTGGATTGCTGGTAGGTGAGCTGCCTGGAACACCGAGGTTGGTAACCTTGATCTCCAAAGTGTTTTCTCCCATCTCAATAAAGCCAGAAACATCAATCGTGTCCTTGTTTGCATCAGTGAAGAGGCTGGCTTCTGTACTCGAAGCTACGAAGTTGCCGTTTAGGTAAACTTCATAGAAGTTATCAGTAGCGATTACAAGTGATGAAGATGCAACACCGCCGCTCCATTCAAATGTTTTAACAAAAGTCTGTACTTCAGTAACAGTTGGATCTTCTACATTTTCAGTACCCCAGATCCATTCAGCCAAGTCGATCACAGCAGTCCAGGCTGGATGCGCCCAAGTCAATTCCGCATCGTCTTCAGTTTCTTCTACATAGTTGCTCTCATCTGAAACAACTGTCACGTAACACATTTCTGGTTCGCCAATCTCATCGTTTACTACATTGAACTCTTCAGTCGGTTCATCTACTTCAACCTCTACAAGACCAAATGTGTTGACCCAACCTTCCTGCATCACTTCGTCAACTTCATAGGAACCGTAAGGTACAGCATCGAAAGTAACACAACCATCGTCAGTTACTCCGGCAAAACCTTCATAAATAGATACGCTGAGTGAACCAGAGTTATCTCCGTACCAAGAAGCATTCGGTGTGTCGCCTGTACCGTCAAAGATACGGAAGTTCACAGAGCCATCAACACTTGGAGTGAATGATGCTGAGTAAGTATGAGTGCTGTTGTATGGACCCCATTCTACAAACTCTTCTCCTACTTGTAGATCAAGAATGTTTTCACCGTAACCAGTGAATCCGTCCATTTGAGTAAGCCAACTGTCTTCAGTTGAGTACTCTGCATCCACGTGATTGTCAGGAGTACGATCGTTTAGCCATACGCCATTTACTACCGCGAAGTAGGACTTACCAGCCTCAAGAGAAGCGGTGGTGTCTATACCTCCAATAGCGCCAGCTGGCACAACAACGTCTTCTATATGTTCACCCTCCAACATCAAAGTCCAACCATCCATTGTCTGTTCAGATGGATTGTACTTACACATTGTTACAGCGGCAGTTGGAGCTTCAGATTCAGGATCGAAATCATAAGTGGTGGTATGAGTATTGTCTCCATCGTCAATAACTGTAACCACTCGATCAAAGTAACCGTCTATACCTTCATCGCTCACGGTGGTATCACCAAGATTTAGGGAGAAGACACGGATATTGGAGCCTGGACTTAAGTTATCCATCTGAGCTGGTACAGAAGGACAGGTAAATGGTGACGCAGAGCCTCCGGTTCGGGTGGTAACTGGATAGCTCTGATTTGGGTCAAATGTAACAGTCGTAAATCCGCCAGTAGAACCAGTTGTTGGCACGATGTTGTATCGACAGTCGTAAAACTTATTGTCGTCAGATACGCCGAAGTTGGCGTATACATTCATATAGAACTGTTCCTCATCAGTGTTCTCGCCGCCACTGCCGATCATAAAGTCGTAAGAAATAGAATCGACATCGGCAATTGGTGCATTGATGAAGTTCTCCGCGATAAATTTATCGCTTGGGCTAGATGAGCCAATCGGCAACACGTAGAGACTACCAGCACCGATAGATGATTGATCAGTGTTGAACACAAATGGAGTATCTGTGCCTGGATCACGGTTGAACATCCATCCTGGTAGATTCTCACCTGCAGATGTGTTGCTGGAAACCACTATGGTTTCAGAAGTACTGCTGCCAGAACTAATGTCTGAAACTGACATAGACATATTGTCGAACAGGAAACCGTTGCTATCGTTTGCAGGAACAGCTGTCCCTCCAGCACGGAAGATAAGAGTATCTACTCCGAACAATGCGTTTCCGTTGCCGTTTTGTTCTGCGTCATAGCGATAATAGTCCTCCCAGCTGGTGCCTGTATGTGCAAGTACGTCATCTATATAAATCTTCACAACATCGTTACCTGGACCATCTACGAAGTCCATTACAAATTTGATTGTATGGGACTCATCGCGATCAAGTGTTGCAACTTCTGTATCATTCCATGAAGTTACGCTCGGAAGAGGGCCGGTGTTTGTTACGTCATAAAAGACCACATCGATACCATCTGCGGTGTCAGTGAAGCTCAAATAGCTCATACGTGAACCATTTCCGTCATCAGGAGACACTGAAAGTGTCAGACCTGACTGCAAACCAGGCATTGTTGAAGCAATATCAAACTCTGCCTCAAAATGATTATTGGCCGCAACACTTGATTCGCCTGCTGTACCCGCAGTTGGAGCGGCAAACGTCTGATTCCCGAAAGCACCGCTTGTTACAGCATTTGAGATGCGAAGTGATTTACAACCGAACTCTTCAAAGCCATAAGTATTTGGAACAACCTCCTGGTCATAAGAGCCAGTTGAGCTCCATGAGTTTTGCGCATTTACAGTACCTGTAGCAAAAGTGTCAAAAGTAGTCATCGACACGCTGTCTGTGAGACTACAATCTGGAACAGGCCCCACAACTTCTTCCTCTTCACCCTCTAGATTAACGTCCTCTAAGAAAAACTTATCGTTCCCAGCGGAATTCATATTCGACACAAACCTTACGGCAAAGGCGGTGTTGTCGTCAGCTTCGGAACCCAGAAGTCCTGACCACTCAACCCACACAGCATCGTCGTCCGCCTCAAGTTCAAGCCCATTGATTGCGGTTACAGGGTTCCAACTTGATCCATCAAACCATTCCACTGTAATACTATCGCCAACGTCCATGCCTAGCTGTTTGTACCAAAAACTTAGAGAGATGTTTTCGTAGCCCTCCGTACTGACTTCTTTGAGAAGAGTCCCGGCGCCAGAATTACTTCCCACTGCTTGCGCCTGCTTTGAGCCAGTTCTTGAATCACTCGCGTTTACTCCCCAATGAGGATCGTCACTTGTCCATTCATCAAGTGGCGGAGTTCCTTCGAAGCTCGTGGAAAAAAGATTATCTGCATGTGCTATCTGTGGCCAAACCGGCACCATGACCAAAACGAGAGCGATTATGGTCACAAATGAAAGAACTCGGTTCAAGAAGTGCGCGGTGTGGGAATTCATATAATTGGTATAAAAATTTTTAAATTTGGATATTTGAACGCAAAAAGCATCTAGGCAATTAAAAAATGCCGAGATGCTTTCGTAAAACAGACCCCCGAAGAGGTATGAGTTCTGCGTTCATAATGTCTGCATTCTAGCAGTACGCCAGAACTTAGTAAGCTTGACAGTAATCCATAATTAAGTCGTGACTATGTTTTCTTTGCCGTACTTTTTGGCACTATTCCGCCACAATGCCCGGCCTGGCGCGTTTGAAAACGGACAAGTTGTAGCAACGTGAAGAGGTTTCTGAAGCAACTTTTTCCATCACTTCAGGTGGAGGAATATCGTTTGGTCTGCCCTCACCTGATGGAGTACGTATGATGTGGATCATTTCCTTAGACGCCTTTACGTCTTCGATAAACCCTGCCCGATCAGCGCGCCATTCCTTGAGACCGGGAGCGTGGTCGAGTATCCAAGGAAAAACGGCACAGACATAAAGCGAACCTTCAGCGAACTCGCTGGAGGTAGCGGCCAAGATGCGGACCTTTCGACCGCTTTGAAGTAAATCAACGTCATGTTCACGCAACTCTTCAGTATTAAGACGCCAATACTCTCCTTCTGCATCTACAAAAGCAGCATAATCAACTTCTTCGGGCTGCTGAACCACTTTACCAACTAAACGTCCCGCCATCGGTTTTTGCCAGATTTCCTCTTCAAACTTAGCCCTTGATTGATACGCAGGCACTATTTCACCCAACATTTGATCAAAATACCAACCAGCACCCAGCCAGTGAAGGAAACCACCGCCAAGAACACTAAAACCAATACTACTGCCCACCACTAGAATGATCGGGTAGCGATAGCCTCTTTTAGTGTGCCTGAGATTGAAATAGGAAACAGCTATTAGTAAGAAGAAAGCTACCAGCCAGAGATAAGGCAGGGCGTCAAAGACGAAGGTTAGAAAATCGTTATGTGAAGCCTCATATAGTGCGTAGCCTATGTGCAAAGAGGCAAAAGAAGCTACCGAAAGCGCCAAGGCGCCGCACAATACCGCAAGACCCCAAGCGCCCCAAAGGGCGTATTCGTGTGAAAGCCAATAAAGGCGTGAGCGGGGCTCAATTCCCTCTTTCTCCAAGCGTGAAAGAACACTTTCTTTTAAGTCTTTATTTGGTTGTTTTTGTGTATCACTCATATTTTTCTAAGGCTTCACGAAGCTGCTTCTTGGCACGATGAATTAAAGTGCCAACTGTACCGGTCGGCAACTCAAGCACATCAGATATTTCTTCATACTCAAGATGTTCAAAATATCGGAGAATTAATACGGCTTGGTATTTAGGATCAAGCTTTGCAAGCGCGTCCTCTAAATATGCAGCGTTGATTTTTTGATCAAGACGCACAGCGGCGTCTTCTTCATTATTATTTAAAAAAGCCAAAACCTCTTCACTGTCCACCACCAAGTTGCCCTCTGGCCTTACCTTCTTCTTACGATACCAAGAAATTGCCTCGTTGTGCGCAATGCGGTAAATCCAAGCAGAAAATGAGTAATGCTCATCGTAATCATTTAAGTTGCGATAAACTTTTATAAACACTTCCTGAAGAACATCATCGCGGTCGTCCGAATCCTTGATTCCGAGACGGGTAACATAACGGGACAACTTTTCCTGATACCGCTCTACGATAAGGCCAAAGGACGACCGCTCTTCGAGCGCTAGTTTGACTACCTCGTTGTCCGAGGGCGATGCTGTCTCTGCGGCCATCTTGAAATTATACGCTTTTCTCAAGTAAATATTTCAATCTATTAGTGCTAGAATACTGCGATGGCTGTTCGTTTGAATAAATATTTGGCGGATAGAAAACTCGCTTCTAGGCGCGAAGCAGATAGACTGATTGCCGAAGGCAAGGTGCTGGTAAACGGTAAAAAGGCCACCCTAGGGCAACAAATTGGAGATGACGACATAGTTCGCCTGGCTCCCGGCGCTACCAAGCCGCGCACCTATCTCGCCTACTACAAAGGCGTTAGTATCATTACCCACTCACCGAGCGAGGGCGAAGTTGATGTAATCACTCGCCTCAAGAAAGACTACGGACTGTCTGGTCTTTTCCCGATCGGTCGACTAGATAAAGCTTCAGAAGGTCTTCTTATCATTACTGACGACGGTCTCATTACCGGACCACTTCTAGACTCTGAAAATGACAACGAGAAAGAGTACGAAGTGACCGTAGATAAACCGGTGACAATTGGTCTATTGAAACAACTGGCGCTTGGTGTGAACATTGAAGGTTACAAGACTAAGCCAGCGCTAGCAGTACCAAAAGGACGAAATGTCTTTCGTCTGGTACTGACTGAGGGCAAAAAACACCAAATCAGACGAATGTGCGCCGCTCTCGGCTGGCAAGTAGATAATTTGAAACGTGTTCGCATTGTGAATATTGAACTAGGCAAACTGAAACCGAATCAATATAGAAAGATTGTTGGAAAAGAGCTTAAAGATTTTTTGAAAGCGTTGGGGATGGTTTAAAAAACCTCGCCGAAGTGAGGGTATAAAAAAATAATAAAGGGCGTTCGGAGATAACTCACGATCGCCCTTTTGTGCTCGAGTCTGAAAAATTTCAGACAGAAAGAACCTGATCACCTTGAGACGAATATCGTCTCACCATACCCTTGCGGATAGACATGTGCGTTTCCCCTTTCTGGGAGACCCTGGCCTTGAATCAGTTCTTGGAGATGTCCTTGACCGAACCGTCCGACACGCCGGTGCCGATAGCGACGCTGTGCGAATTCTGCGCGCGGGCCAAAGAAGTGGTGTCGCCGATATGGGGGCTGAAGTTGGCCGAAAAATGCGTTTTCCAGGTCATCGAAAAACTCCTTTTTGGTTGGCGTTACCAGTGCGTTATTGCCTGGTACCAACCAGAGTATTACAGTATTAAAAAGTGTCAATGTGGCCGTTGTGTATGGGTATTAAAACAGCCGGCCCCTTCGGGGCCGGCTGTTTTAATACCCAATATTATTTACCACCCTTCCTACGCTCACTCTCTTTCAAAAGAGCTTTACGCAAACGTACACTTTGTGGTGTTACTTCCAAATACTCATCGTCAGCCATTGTTTCCAAACCGATTTCAATACTAAGGATTCGTGGTGGAGTAAGGTTGATTGCCTCATCAGCTCCCGAAGAGCGCATGTTGGTGAGCTGCTTACCCTTAGTCGGGTTTACCATCATTTCTTCACCCTTAGAAGTATTTCCGATCACCATACCCTCATATACTTCTGTGGCTGGGTTGATGTAGAGCTGTCCGCGATCTTGCAAATTCCAAAGTGAAAATCCAAGTGCTTTACCTGCCGTCATTGAAACCATACTGCCAGCCTGACGCTTCTTGATCTCACCAGCGTATGGACGGAAGCCAACGAATTGTGAAGCCAAAATTCCTTCACCTCTGGTGTCGATAATGAACTGACCTTTGTAACCAAGAAGACCTCGTGTAGGACCAACGAAGACCAAACGAACCTGATTTTCGTGAGTGATCATATTCTGCATCACGAAACCACGGTTCGATAACTTTTCGATTACCGGTCCCTGGAATTCAGACGGAATATCAGCAACTACTTCTTCAAACGGTTCAGTTTTTTGTCCGTTTTCCTCCTTAATGATTACTTGCGGCTGAGACACGGCCATTTCGTAACCTTCTCGACGCATGTTTTCCAACAAGATAGAGATGTGCATTTCTCCACGTCCGTATACTTCAAAAAAGTCTCCCTTTGAAAAGTCTACTTTAAGACCCACGTTAATTTCGAGTTCCTTTTCAAGACGCTCTCTGATCTGGCGACCAGTAACAAACTTACCTTCTCGCCCAGCGAAAGGCGAAGCATTTGGCATAAAGCTGAGGCCGATAGTCGGCTCATCAACGTGAATGGCAGTTAGCGGTTCAGTCGCTTCGTTGTCCACCAATGTCTCACCGATGTCGATTTTAGAAAAACCAGCGATCAATGCGATATCACCAGCGTAAACGGTATCGGATTCCACCTGACTAGTGCCTTTGAAGGTAGAAATTTTAACTACCTTGCTACTCCATTTTTCCTTTCCTTCCGCAGCAACAAACAAAGTCTGTCCCTTGCTCAACTTTCCGCTGTAAACACGCGCTACTGCCAAACGGCCGAGGAAGTTGTCGTAACCAAGATTGAAGACCTGAGCTGCTAGCGGCTCGCCCTCTACGTAGGCCTTAGCTGCTGGTACCTGCTCCAAGATGACGTCTAGGAGTGGTGAAAGGTCCTTTGAATCGTCTTCAAGAGACCGCTTAGCGATACCCTCACGTCCGATAGCAAATACGGTAGTGAAATTGGACTGTTCATCATTTGCGCCAAGTTCTAGGAAGAGTTCGAGAACCTGCTCCTCAGCGTGATGTGGGTTAGCGGCAGGCTTGTCGATCTTATTAATGACCACAATCGGCTTAAGACCAAGCTCAAGCGACTTTTTAAGTACGAAACGTGTCTGTGGCATCGGACCTTCCTGAGCGTCCACTACGAGCAAAACAGAGTCGATCGAACGCAAAACACGCTCCACTTCACTGCCGAAGTCGGCGTGGCCTGGAGTGTCAACGATGTTGATCTTGGTACCCTTGTACTCAATGGAGGTGTTTTTGGCATAAATAGTAATGCCGCGTTCCTTTTCAAGAGCGTTTGAGTCCATTGACTGTCCTTCGGCACGGGCGCCGGTCTGCTCCATTAAAGCATCAGTAAGGGTTGTCTTACCGTGGTCCACGTGAGCGATGATTGCGATATTGCGTATTTCCATAATCAAAAAAAGAAAAAGTGCCCTCGGGCACAGCTGTAAGTGCACGAAATCCTACATTAAAATCATCGTATTGTCCACTAAATTACAAAAAAGCCGGCAGCCCGCGAGATGGAGTCGCAGAAGTCTCCACCCCGCAGGTTGCCGGCCTTTTTATTAAGTCGATCGGTTGCCTAATCGTTATTCATTTCTTTATGCATTCCCCGACCAAAACCAAAGCCTTTCCCTTCTGATTTCTCCGGCAATTCTATGCCATACGAAGCGAGTAGTTCCTTCACTTTGTCGTGATCACGTGACTCAAAAGCTGCTTTAAGCTCTTCTTTTTGTTCATCTGTTAACTGTTCAAAGAATGGAGGTTCCTTGTCACCGTTGAACATTTTGATGTGCTTACCTGGACCTTCGATTCCTAGATCATCAAAAATTTCTTTGGCAGACTCTTTGTCACCATTCTTAATTAGATTGTGAGCCTCAACGAAACGTTCGAATTCTTCCTCAGTATTAATGATGTCAGCAAGAGGTGAGCCTTCGATTGCTTCACGGAAAGCTTCGTAATCATTGTCCTCGATCGCAGCCCTGAGTGCTTTATGGTGGCCGTGCATCGTGTCGCGAAGTCGCTCCATTACACCCTCATCAACTCCAGCTTCTTCGAGCACATCTCGGGCCGCATCTAAATCACCTGCTTCACGAAGTTCTTTGGCTTCCTCGAAAGCACTGATTTGATCCTCTGTGAGTCCTGCTTTTTGCAAGAGCTCGCTATTAAAGGCGCTAGCGCCAGTCACAGTAACAGCAAACGCTGCCACTGGGATTAATACTGATCTTAAGTTCATAGAGATGAAATATTGATTAACTCTGCGTTACGGAAAGGCGATTGATCTGCATTATCCTGATCGCCTCGGTTATTGTTACGCACAGATATATTTTGTATTTCAAAAGCCGGCCACGTTAGACGTGGCCGGCTTTGTACTTACTTTCAATTATTTTTATTTGCTCCAATCCTTTCGTTAAGCCAGTTCGTTAGCCATTCTGACGGCGTAGCAGTTCCGTCAACACTACCTTCCATTTGATGCCACGCTTTTTTCAATAAGAGAGACAACTCGGTGTCGTGTCCAAGTTCAGTGTTGCAAGTATCGAGCAAATAAGTGTAGTTGTCGATTGTAAAACGATACTCATATTCAACTTTATCTGATGCCAGACACTCTGTTTCTTCTTCGTAAGAAGCAATCTCATCTTCCGACACCATCAATTCCTTAACCAGCGTTTTCTTGATTGATCCTTCTTTGCGCGCTTCTGGCTCACCAGAGAGATCGTCAATGGCTATATAACTATAACTACCATCCGAAAGAAGTCGGAAAGAAGCTTCGGTGGCTCCACCTTGCCGTCTTTCACCGACGATACTCCAATCAGAAGCCTCTGCTTCTTCATTTCCTAAATCTTCAGGAAAATAAACCGGCTTCCAGACCGCAACATACATATACATTCCAATCGCTGCACCAGTTAAGAAGGTCAGAGTAAGGAGCATCCAATCATCACGTTTCATTAGGTAAATTATACATTGAGTACAAACGAATCTACCCTTCTCAAGGTTGGTAAAGGAACTACTTTGCGCTATCATAACGACCGCAACATTAGGAGGGTTCGCATAGTGGTCTAGTGCGCCGCCTTGGAAAGGCGGTAAGGGGGAAACTCCTTCGAGGGTTCAAATCCCTCACCCTCCGCAAAATAATGAACACAAAACGAACATCTGGAGTTTTGTGTGATTATATTTTGAGTGAGACGGGAGGGATTTGAAAACCTTTTGAGCTAAAATTAATTTTAAGAAAATTTTAGCCAAAAGGTGTACTGCTCTGTAAGAGAAAAGTTCCCTCACCCTCCGCCAAACATAAACCGCCGGTAAGCTTGCCGGCGGTTTTAACTTTGTGCAGACCTTTCATCGGCTGACCACTCTTATCACCCGACAGACATCTTTCCTGAACTGCAAATAAGGACCAAATGGGAATCCTGTCCAAAATCCAGCGGCTTCGCTTCTGCCACGCTTTGTTAAAGCGGCCACTGCCCTGGGTCTAGACACTGTAAACCCTCCCACATTTGCGGCGTCCACCCCGTATCTCGTATTGGGAGGATTAGTCGCCATTTCACTCTCAGTAATTACAGGAAGAACAATCTTCTTCCACTGCTCCCTGATTTCCGGCGGAGCAAAGCCGGGAGGCACATCGATTATTTGTACGTAGACATGAATCATCTACTCCTCCCTTGAATTTTCTTTCCTGTTATCAGATTAGCATGCACTAAATGAGCAACAAGCATGAAGAGTGCATGAAATTACTCGTGACTTATGCACACTTTCCAACTTGCGAAAGCATAATTCGTGTGATGAAAGGATTAAAATATAAGTGACGGATATTAAAAACTAATTTCAAACGTATGGAGATAACTATGTTCCTCGCCGGGCTCTGGGGACCAGCTATGTTGGCCGTAGGACTTGGTATGTTTATCAATCGTGACCACTACATAAAAATCTATCGTGAATTCGGAAGAGAACCATTCGCAGTCTGGTTGTTTGGTATGGCGGCGATTGTCATCGGTGTAGCCCAAATCAATGCACATAATATGTGGGAGACATTACCGGAAATGCTGTTGAGTCTTTTCGGTTGGCTTCTTCTACTCAAAGGTTTGGCTTGCACAATAATGCCGGCCTGGGCCGAGCGCTCTGGCAAGTGGATGACTGAAAATTCTCAAATGCTTATTATCGCCAGCGCGATAATAGCTATAATCGGTGTGTATCTCACCTGGAGTGCGTACTTTATGTAGCTCAATTACAGCGAAGAAAACCGCCGCATCTGATGCGGCGGTTTTCTTTATTTTCTTAATGCTTGCAGTTCCCACGGACTGTGATTTCTATTGATTTGGTTTCAAAGTCCGGCAGCTTGAGCAATTCTTTCAACATATCTGTAGGCACTGAAAAATGTAGAACTCTATTGCAGTCACTGCAAATCGCGTGATGGTGCGGTTCTTTTGTGTATTCGTACTGCGCCTCATCTCCTCCCAGGTTTAACTTCTTGATTGTCCCATCTTTTACGAACAATTCGAGATTACGGTAAACCGTAGTGATGTCCATATCTTTAAGCTTCAAGTGAATCTCTGCCGCAGAAAGAGCACCGTGGTGACGTTGAAGCACGTTCAGGACTTTTTCTCTTTTTATGCTGTGGCGGCGGACCATATACTTACTTTATAACACAAAGGCATCTTATGTTTGAGATTGTTGAAAATCGATGAGATGCAAGGCGAGTAAGGAAAATAACACGAGGTGAACTAGGACTGTTCAGTGAGTGTTATTTTCCGTAGCTCAACGACGCAGATCGCGATTTTCACCAATCTCAATGATTCATTTCGCGAAGAATACGAATACGTTCGCCTGCTGGCGGATGCGTCTGGAAAAGATTGGAAATCTTCTGCCCCAATGTGTGCTTTTCTGGACCAAAAGGGTCAGCGATAAAAAGGTGTGCGGTGGCGTTGTTAGCGCGGGCCATCGGTCGGCCATAGGCATTGATCTTTTCAAGAGCCGAAGCCAAACCTTCTGGATAACGAGTAAGCAGTGCACCAGTCGCATCAGCCAAATACTCACGCTTTCGTGAAATCGCCATTTGTATGAGTTGCGCGGCGATCGGTGCAAGAATGATACCGACAATGCCTACTATAAGTAGGATTGCGCCTGCTTTGTTATCTCGGTCATTGCCGCCCCACAGCATTGAGCGCATAAACATATCCGCCACTATCGCTACAAAGCCAGCTAGCACAACCGCCACTGTGGAAACTAGCATATCGCGGTTACCAACGTGCGAAAGTTCGTGTGCCATCACCCCTTCCAATTCGGTGCGATCAAGAATAGCCAAAAGGCCTGTGGTTGCAGCCACTACAGCATGTTTAGGATCACGACCAGTCGCAAAAGCATTAGGTGCAGGATCTTCTACAAAGTACACCTTAGGCATTGGCAGGCCGGCAGTAATAGAAAGATTTTCTACCACTTTAATAAGATCATAATGCTCGCGCGGATCAGCCTCCTTTGCACCAGTCATCTTTATAACGAGCTTGTCACTCCACCAGTAGCTCGCGATGTTCATAAAGAGAGCAAAACCAATCGCCACATACATTATTAATGGATTGCCATAGTACCAATTGAGAAAATATCCAATTGCTATCACGATCGCAAAAAACATTGCCATCAAGAACCAAGTCTTTCGCACATTCTTTGACTGTTGTGTATATAGAGTGGCCATATTCTATTTATACTTTATTTTTGCAATATCAAAAATTCCTCCCTTCAACTTTTCCATCGCCATCGGAATAAGCCAATGTATGTTCATGATCGCATTTTCAGGTATTGCTTTGACTGGATACCAACTCACTTTTTCATCAGTAACTGTTTTGATATCATCTTTTGAGCCAAAATGTACTAAACCAAAAAAATCAACCTCGGAGTCACCTTCTGCGATAGTTGCAAACAACTGCCAATTCGAAGATATGGTTTCCAGATCAGTCTCCTCCCTTGTTTCGCGCACAATACAATCTACGCTAGACTCTCCATCCTCAATGCGACCACCGATTCCATTTAGCTTTCCTTTCTGCCAATCAGGATGAGTCTTATCCATCAACACCACCTCAGTTAAAGTTGAGTTAAATATCAACCCTACCGTGTAGCGCTTCATAACTGATTAGAATTGTACCTTCACTGGTTCACGAGCAGCTTCTTCGTTTTCACCAAGTTCAAAGTATTCTCGACCTTTGAAGTTGAATGCATTGCCGATGATATTATTTGGGAATGACTCTAGTGCAATACCAAGGTCGCGCACATTGCCGTTGTAAAAGCGGCGAGCAGCTTGGATTTTGTTTTCAGTATCGGTAAGTTCCCGTTGCAGCTCAACGAAGTTCTGACTGGCTTTAAGGTCAGGGTAACTTTCCGCTACTGCCAGCAACTTTCCAAGCGAAGCAGATAGAGCACCTTCTGACTCTGCCATGGCTCTAATCTGATCTGGAGTTATGTTAGTTGGATCAACATGAACTTGAGTAGCCTTGGCGCGTGCTTCAGTAACATCATCCAAAGTTCCTCGCTCATGACCCATATAACCTTTTACCGACTCGATCAAGTTTGGAATGAGGTCGTAACGTCGCTTCAACTGCACATCAATGTCCGCCCAAGCTTCGCTAGTGTGTTGAACCAAACGAACAAAACGGTTGTACGCCCAAACTATCCACACTCCAACAACAACTAGGACAACTACAGCAATAATCATTGGGCTCATAGAGAGAATTATTAGGAAATTATTTTAATACCTTCATTTTAGCATTTTTGACACAAATGCAAGTTATTGTACGATACGGCCAGATTGTCACCTCGCAACAAGGAGAATGCGCGATGTTTGAGCAAATGGTCAAAGTCTTATGCATTGGAGAATCGCACGAGGCACAAACCAACCTGTCCAATGTAGGTTGTAGGGTTGTTTTCAGTCCCTCCGGAGAAGTAGCGGAGAAACTGATCGAACTCACCGAAACCACCGCGTTCGGCGAGTTTAAATTGGTTGTCGTTTACGACTGGATCGCCAGTCGGCAGGTCGGCATAAGGGACATCCAACATCTACGAAACACAAATTGGAAGGATGGACCGATTCTCTTTATGACCCCCGAAAGGGAGACATTGTTCAACTTTGACTTCAACAAGGCAAGAGTTGAGTTCATACGAACTCCGGTCGTCTCAAAGGTTCTTGCCGAGACAATCGCAAGGATCGCGCGAGAATAAACGCAAACGGGGCGGACTCAGATGAGTCTCGCCCCGTTTTATTATTCTCAAATTTTAAAGCTTTCAAAATTGGATGCAGAAGTGCCAGTTGGAGGAAATTTTATGAGGGAGGTGTAGAGGCTCCTACATTGACCGAGTAAAATTTCCGAAACTGGTGCTTATGGGCGGATTTTGAAAGTTTTAATACATCCCACCCATATCTTGCATTCCTCCACCGCCTCCACCATGTGAATGTTTAGAATCTTCCGGCTCATCAGCAATCGCCACTTCCGAAGTGAGCAGTATAGCAGCGGCCGACACAGCATTTTGTACCGCCGCGCGTTCTACCTTAACTGGGTCAATGATGCCAGCTGCAATCATATCTTCCACAAACTCGCCTTTGTAAGCATCGTAACCACTGTTGCCACCGGATTCTTTAACTTTTTGCACCACGACGGCACCGTCAATCTTGCCGGTGTTGTCTGCAATCTGTCGCAAAGGCACTTCAAGTGCCTTTAGCACAATGTTGTAACCAACCATCTCTTCACGCTCTAGATCTTTTTTATCAAGAATTTCTTTTTCAACGATCGCCGCGGCACGAGTGAGCGCAATACCGCCGCCTGGCACAATACCTTCTTCGAGAGCTGCCTTAGTAGCATTAACAGCATCTTCGATCTTGAGCTTTAGATACTTCATTTCTGTCTCAGTCGCAGCACCAACTCGAAGTACAGCCACTCCGCCCGTGAGTTTTGCAATCCGTTCTTCTAGTTTTTCTTTATCGTATTTGGAAGTTGTATCCTCCAATATCTTTCGCAAAGAAGCCACCCGGTCTTCGATTGCTTTCTTGTCACCTGCGCCACCAACGATAATGGTTTTGTCTTTATTAGAGGTAACACGATCGGCCCGACCAAGATCGGAAAGTTCCGTGTTTTCAAGCTTACGGCCAAGTTCTTCGCTGACCAACTGACCTCCAGTTAAAGCCGCGATGTCTTGCAACATCTCTTTCTTTCGGTCGCCATAGCCCGGGGCCTTGATAGCCAATACTGAGAATCCACCTTTCAACTTATTCACAACAAAAGTGGTCAGTGCTTCCCCATCAACATCGTCAGCAATAATGACGAGTTCTTTGCGGCCAGCCTGCGCCACCTTTTCCAATAGTGGCAAGATATCTTTAACACTGGAAACCTTCTTGTCAGTAATCAGAATTTGCGCGTCTTTGTACTCAGCTTCCATTCTCTCGGTATTGGTCACCATATAAGCCGAGACAAATCCCTTATCGAATTCCATTCCTTCGGTGTATTCAGTTTCGATGCCCATTGTCTGGCCTTCCTCTACAGTTACCACACCGTCTTTACCAACCTTTTCAATGGTTTCAGCAATCTTCTCACCAATCTCGGCTGATTCTGCTGAGATGGTAGCGACTTGTTTGATCTCGTCGGAATTTGAAACCTGCGTCGCCATCTTACGCAAAGTCTCTACCACGTCAGCGGCCGCATGCTCCATTCCATGACGAACCGCCATTGAATTAAGGCCCATCGAAGTCTGCCGCAGACCTTCGTGTACCAATGCCTGAGTCAGAACAGTAGCAGTAGTAGTACCGTCGCCAGCTTGTTCATTGGTCTTGTTGGCAACTTCCTTCACAATCTCCGCACCCATATTTTCAAATTTGTCGCGGAGAGTGATCTCTTTAGCAATCGAAACACCATCGTTCGTGATAGTAGGGCCGCCATAACCTTTATCAAGAACCACATTACGGCCGCGCGGACCCAGTGTTACTTTCACAGCATTGGCGACAGTATCAACACCAGCCTTGAGCTTCTTCTTTACCTCTTCATCGAAAATAACCTGCTTTGCCATATTTTTTATTTGGTTTTACTTTCAGGTCTAGTTAATAATCGCTAAGATACTTGTTTCAGACAGAATATAGTACTTTTCACCGCTCAACTTCACTTCGTCGTAGCCATACTTCGAAAACACTATCCGGTCACCCACCTTTACATCGAGTGGCAAACGCTTTTCGCCATCTTCGTCCCACTTACCAGCACCTACTGCCATTACCACACCCTGCTCTGGTTTTTCCTCCTTTGCAGTATCAGGAATAATGATTCCGGATGCAGACACGTTTCCCGCTTCTTCATCGGTCAGCGGACGGACCACAACACGATCAGCGAGTGGCTTGAGATTGATTTCTGACATAGATAAAAAAGTTTTAATTTTAATACTCGGTAGACCAAGACATTTCGGACACACTCCACCGTAGCGCACTGATTATAGTTGAAACTGTATAAACTCTCAACGATCTCAATATTTCCGGGTATATTTTGACCACCCCTTGTTCGTTTGCCGTTTTTAAGTCGCTATGATATCGTTGTCAACGACATGGAATTCGTCCGATCAGTCGTACTTCCGGTACTGCCTTACATCCAGATCGCTCTCTCCGTATTATTGATTGCAACTATTCTATTGCAGCAACGCGGATCGAGCTTGGGCGGAGCTTTTGGAGGTGATAATTTCTCTGCGGCTTTTCATAAGCGCCGCGGCAGTGAACTTTTCCTTTTCCGTCTTACCATAGTCTTGGCGGTTTTGTTTGTGCTTTCCGCACTCCTCAACATAGC
Source organism: Candidatus Kaiserbacteria bacterium RIFCSPHIGHO2_01_FULL_46_22 (assembly GCA_001779595.1). GTDB lineage: Bacteria > Patescibacteriota > Minisyncoccia > Phycocordibacterales > UBA918 > OLB19. The sequence goes on along the minus strand of MFKO01000002.1, from coordinate 54,824 downwards.
CTTCTAGACCAATTTCCCTTCGGCAGACGGTCGAATTTCCTTGGAATGTATTGTATTGACCCTAAACGGGTTTTGTTAACAACTTCGCTTACTTAAATGAGCCTGCCCCTACTCCCTCGCTCAAGCTGGTTGGACCGCTGGTTCAACTATCTTGACCAACTAAGACCTTTCGACCGACTAATTTTCGGTGCGTTATTTCTGATCTTTTTTGTCTCACTTATCATCAACGTTGTTTCTCTCAACCGGTCCTTTTTGGTGAGCGTTCCCGAAGATGGTGGACGTTTGGTAGAAGGCTCTGTAGGTAGTCCGCGTTTCATTAATCCTGTCCTTGCAATTACCCGCGCTGATCATGACTTAGTCGCGCTCACTTACAGCGGAATCCTAAAGCTGTCTCCAACGGGTGAGTTCGAGAATGATTTGGCTGAGTCAGTCACAGTCTCAGATGATGGAAGGGTCTATAACGTTATTTTGCGCCAAGATCGCAAATGGCATGACGGTTCATCAGTAACGGCTGAAGACGTCGCTTACACAGTGGCCTTAATTCAGAATCCTAGTTTGAAATCCCCGCTTTTGGGCAACTGGAGCGGCGTGACGGTAGAACTAATTGGGCGACACGAAATAAACTTTGTGTTGGAAAACCCCTATGCGCCGTTCGCAGAAAACCTAACTGTTGGCATCTTGCCAAAACACATCTGGGAGACATTGTCTGATGAAGAGTTGCCATTCAGCCAACGCAATATCGAGCCAATTGGTAGCGGTCCTTACGAAGTTGAAGAAATCGGCCGTAATCCAGCCGGATTGGTATCTGAATACAAGCTACGCGTATCGCCGCACTACAATGAGAAAACCAATCTCAATCATATAACTATTCGTTTCTATCAAAACGAAGAAGCAATTTTAAATGCACTTAAAGAAGGCGAGATCAACGCCACTGCGGCTCTGACGGAACGTTGGCTTCCAGAGGTACCCCGAGCTGATTTTAATTTCATCAGCGAACCACTTCCGCGCATCTTTTCAGTTTTTTATAACCAGAACAAAAACTCTGCCCTGCGAGACAAGGCGGTTCGTGAAGCACTATCTGTAGTGGTTGACCGCAACGAGTTACTCAAGCTTGCTGTGAACGGTTATGGCCGAGTCGCCAACTCTCCTCTTCCTCCTGACTTCACTGATATACCAGAGACGGAATCAGGTTATTCCACAGAAGAAGAACGTATACAGGCCGCTCGACAAATCCTTGAAGCTGGCGGTTGGTCAATCGGTGAAAACGGCCGCTATGAAAAGAATATCGACGACATCGACACTCCGCTAACATTGACTATGCGTTCAGGAAACAGTCTGCTTTTCGAAACGGTTAGCAGCTATCTGACAAGGGTCTGGCAGGAACTAGGAGTAGATGTATCAGTGGAACTATACGAACAGAGTGACCTAGTGCAAACTATCATTCGACCACGTGACTATCAGGTTTTGCTTTTCGGAGCTGACATTGGACGCTCGCTTGATCTCTATCCGTTTTGGCACTCATCACAAAGAGAAGACCCAGGACTGAACGTCTCTCTTTACGCCAACATCGCAGTTGATCAACTAGTAGCAGAACTACGTACTGCCACATCCAGCGATTCACGCAACGATCTATTAGGACGCTTTGCTACCGAGATCGCCAATGAACAACCGGCCACCTTCTTATTTGCTCCCTCTTTTGAATACGTTGTAAGTTCTCGCATCAAGACTACGGAGATGAAACGATTGCAGCGACCGAGCGAACGATTCGCCAACGTAACAAAATGGTACACCAACGAGAATGGAGTTTGGCCATTTTTTACCGAGCAAAACTAACTTATTGAAAATCAACTTAATTAAAAATTTAACTAACTAATATGGATAATAATCAAAATAATGGACCAAAGGCCACAGGCGGTAGTCGCCGACGTCCATTTGGTGGTAGCGGCGGAAGCCGAACCCGTTTTGGCTCACGCAGTAACTATCGTGGTGCGCCCTCCCGCAACAATGTAGCTGGTACAGGCACAGGTAGTGCTACTGGTGTCAGCACAGAAACAAAAAGCGCCGCACCCCGCCCTGCTGGCCGCACCAATGACAGTGCCGGCGAGCGACGCGGTGGCTCTCGCCGTCCTTCTCGCTTTGCGAACAAACGCCGCTCCAACAAAGCGCCGGCTCTTCAACACCGTATTTCTGTCACTGACGAGAAATCTCCTCGCCTGCCAGAAATTACTGATGACGAGACTGTACGTGTGATTCCGATGAGCGGCGTTGAAGAAATCGGTCGTAACATGACAGTGGTTGAAACAAAGGACGACATGGTTATTTTCGACATTGGTTTTCAATTCGTATCCGAAGAATCTAACGCTCCAGGTATCAACTACATCTTGCCTAATACTCAGTATGTCGAGGAACGAAAGCATAAGATCCGAGCTCTAGTAGTCACTCACGGACACCTCGATCACATCGGTGGTATTCCATTTGTAATGGAACGTATTGGTAACCCGCCAATTTACACCCAGTACTTGACCTCACTAATGATCAAGAAGCGTCAAGAAGAATTTCCTCATCTAGACCCTGTTGATATGCACGTTGTCAAAGAGGGTGATTCTTTCACTGTTGGCAAGATGAGAATCAAAACCTTCCCTGTCACTCACTCAATTCCTGACGCGATGGGAGTATCTGTGGAGACCAACCAGGGCGATATTGTAATCACTGGTGACATCCGCCTTACTCATGAAGATGGTGAAGTGGATTTGGATGAACGTGAGAGCTGGGAGAAGATGGGCAAAAACAACAACCTAGTTTTGATTTGTGACTCGACCAATGCTGACCGTGAGGGATTTTCTGCATCGGAAGGTTTGGTTCTTTCAAATCTTGATGCCATCATCAAAAACAGTACCGGCCGTATGATCATTGGTACGTTTGCTTCACAATTTGAGCGACTAACTTCGATCATAAAATCCTGCGAGAAATACGGCAAAAAAGTCGTACTGGAAGGTCGCAGTATCAAAACCAACATAGACATCGCTCGGACAGCAAAACTATTGGAAGTTGACGATAAAATATTTATCAATGCTGGTGATATGGGCGACTACCCATCAGATCGCATCGTTATCCTTTCCACTGGTGCGCAGGGTGAGGAATTTGCTGCTCTGATGCGAATCGCAACCGATAAGCATAAGCAGATCACACTAACTGAACGCGACACTATTGTGTTGTCTTCATCGGTGATTCCCGGTAACGAGATTGCTGTTCAGAAATTAAAGGACAATATCTACCGCAAGAATGTGAAGGTTATCAACTACCGCAGCGCGGCAGTGCACTCCTCTGGCCACGGTAATGCTGGTGAACTAAATTGGGTACGTCAGGCGATTCGTCCGAAATTCTTGATCCCAGTACACGGCCACCATTACCACTTGAAGAGCCATATGTATACGGCAATCGAAAACGGTTTCCCTCGCGAAAACATTGTGGTACCAGACAACGGCTTCCTAATCGACTTCAAGAATGGTGAGATGACCGTACAAAAAGCAAAGGCCCCTACCGAACTTGTGATGGTAGATGGCTTCACAGTGGGCACCAAGCAGGAAGTGGTGCTGCGTGACCGCCAGACACTCGCTGAAGACGGTATGTTCGTTATCATCGCGACCGTCAATACCAAGAACGGAAAGCTGCGTAAGTCGCCTGACATTATTTCTCGTGGCTTCGTTTACTTGCGTGAGAACCAACAGCTACTATCAGAAGCCCGCATTCTCATCAAAAAAACTGTTGAGAAGCATACTGAGAAAATGCATCCTCTTGATCTAGATTATGTGAAGGATGAACTTTCCAACACTGTTTCTGGCTTCCTAATGCAAAAGACCAACAAGACTCCGATGGTGATTCCAGTACTGATTGGTATCTAAATTTAAACAAATAAAAAGCCGCCGCGTCAGACGCGGCGGCTTTTTTGAACCTTAGTAGTTACAAGCAGCATTTGTTCCAGCTGCGACTGCGTAGTAACTCGGGTTACTAGAAAGACCAGTGGTTATACACCACGTGCCTGCGGCGCAGGAACTTGAACAACGAGCCAAAGGATGCGATCCATCAACTGTTTCTGTTTCTGGAAGACTGTACATCAACTTATAGCTCTGATAATTGTCGCTGGCACGCGCAGAGTACAAGAAAGAGTGGCCGGTTTGCAGACCAGTAGGCAACGTAGACATTTGAGAAGATAAACCGGTTATATATGTTGTCGGACAATCAGAAGATCGTGACCATGAACCGTTGTCGCAACCACCCGCAGGATAACGACCGTTGTCAGTAAAATACAACTCCAATGCAGTTTGCATGGTTTTAAGCTGGCTCTTCTTCCAGGCATCTCGACTTTTTGCTCTGGCAGTACTAAGACTCGCTACTACCACACTCGCTAAGATGCCAATAATTGCAATAACCACCAGCAATTCGATCAAAGTGAAGCCTTTTGCAGATTGTCGTAAGTTGAGTAGGTTCATTGTTGGATGCAATTAATGCCACTGGCAAAATGAAATTACTTTAAACGCTTCGACCGACGATGACTCTTGTTTCCTTCATCGAAATATCCCCTGATCAGAAGTGGCAAGGTGCTGCCAAAAACCATTAACAATCCGCCCACAAGCAGTACAGTGTCGTAGCCGAAACGTTCCCCGGTAAAACCTCCAATCACCAAAAAAAGACCAATGCCAAAGGAATACATCGTCTGATAAATACCTACTGTTTGTCCAAATTGATCACTATCGACGTTGCTATAAAAAAGAATGCGCCAAGAGGCAAGATTGACGACCGCAAAAATGCCCAAAAAGAACATCGCTACGTACAGTTGCCAAACCGCTGTAGAAAAACTAAGCAGTACGTAAGTGAAGCCACCTAACATACACGCAATAGACAAGCCCCAGACTTCGTCCAGATGACCTTTATGTTTATCAAACCAACGCCCGATCGGAATCGCTGCAAACGCTCCAACCACTCGATGTATCATCAAAGCAACACCAACATTAAGTATTGTTGCGCCTTCAATAAAAGAAACTACAAACAGGGCCAGTGCTACTGACACAAATGCATCCGCGCCCCAGAATGCCACATCATTAGCAGTCAGAGTCCTGATGATGTAGGTACGGGCCGGCAACGACTTCATTCCTGCCTGCGATTTATGTTTCTGGTGCCTATCGATCTCCATAGAACTAATTGTAAACTATAGTTCATAAATCACGTCCTTTCTTTCCACTACAACTTTCCAGTTGCGACGTTTTGCGTGAGTGAAAAGCGTTTGGTTGGGATTGAAACAAATCGGATTTTCTACAGCTTCAAGCAAAGACATATCACCTTCAGTATCTCCAACTCCAATTGAGCCTTTGTCTGTTAATCCTTCTTCACTTAAAACACGGGCTACTATATTGGCTTTGTTGGCAATCAAATGCTCGCCTTCTACCACGCCGGTAAAGCGATCCTGTGGACCAATTTCATAAATGCGGCCATAGACCTTATCAAAACCGTACTGACGACAAAACTCATCCAGCACAGTTTTTGGCGACTGCGATATAGCAACTAAGTAGTAACCTTCCCTTTTAAGTGAAGCGATTAAGTCACGAGTATAGCGGTAAACGCGTTTACTATGAAGTGAAACGACTTCGCGACCTATGTCTGCCAAGTCACCATAAAAAACGCCTTTGATATTATGCCGAAAAGACTCTACAACTGCATCAATGTATGTTTCGTAGTCGCCTTCACGATCAATCCAGTTCTGTTTAGCCTCTAAATAATATTCCTCGGCCTCGGCCGGAAAGATTTTATGTTCTACCAGCTTCTCTACCAACTCAATTAATAAGCTTGAGCGAAAGACCGTTCCATCTATATCAAAAAAAGCCACCGGTTTCTGCATACAATAATTGTAGCAAAAACCGAATGGCTTTGCGCTTACCTCAGTAAGCTTGGAATCAGATCAATAGAGACCCTTCGGAAAGTCCAAGTGCTTGGTGCCGATCCGCACAGAAAACTGGCTTTCGATCTCGACGACCCTGTAAGTGGTCGAGGATTTGTTGCTCCGCAGAGAAGATCTCTGCGGAGCAACGGAACGTTTCCCGCTGCTCGGGCTCCAGTAGCGCTGAGTCTTGATGACGCCGTTGTGGTGTTTGATAACCGCAACTTCTATCTTCCCGCTTTTCTGGGCGCGGTAGTAGGCGTCCCTTTCGGCCAAGTTGAGGCGACGGACCGTGACGATGCTGTCCTGATCGTCGATAACCTCACCGATCGGGTCACCATCCACGCCGGTGCCGGTCACACGAATCCGAAGTCCATCTGACCTCCTAATAAGTATCCCCATTGATATTCTCCTTTTCTAGGTGCATTTGCCACTCCTCATGGAATGGTCTGTAACGAACACTAAATCAAAAAATGACTAAAGTCAATGCTACTTTAACAACCTGATACCAATTCACTCAGTCCTTCCTAAAACTGGTCTTTAATGCCCCGATACACAACAAGCAATAAGCCGCCCATAGTTATCACTAGAGCTGCGAAGATCAACAACCCTCCAAACCAAGGCAAAGAGCAAAGAAGAGCGGTACCAATAAAACCAACCAAAACCGTACCAAAATTCATTTTGTCCCATTGTGGGAAAATCGAAACAGTTAGTCGGCCCAACATTATTGGCAACAACAGCATACCTACAAGTATTAATGCGGTCAGTGCTATCAAAGTAAGTAAGCCGAGCCAAGCACCTAAAACAGTCACAAATAAAATAAAGGTTAGGATCGGCCCAGCGATAATGGCGACCAAACCAAAGATGCCACTTTTTGCTGGCTCTCGTCGAAGACGACGCCAAAGTTGTTCGAGCTTACCTCGGAACAAGAAAAACAAACAAAGTGTTGTGAAAAACCATGCCAACAAAGCAAACAAACCAAAATTACTTTTCTTACTACTTTCCGCATCAGCAGCGTCTCCACGAACTATCTGTCCTGATACTGCTGCACTCTGTGAACGAGTAATTTCCTTTTCACTTTGGTAGCGAACATCGCCTTTAACTGAAGCATTGTCCTGCAACTCTAAAACGCCAACCACATCAACGCCACTAACAGCAGAATTGATAGTGAAGCGCTCTGCGTGACCCATTACAGTACCCAATACTTCACCATCTATCACTGCTTCCCCACCATAGAAATAAACATTACCGCCAATCTTAGCTGTAGATAGGATGTGTAATTTGCCACCCAGAACAAAAACGTCGTCCTTAACTTCTCCAGCAATAACAGCTTCTCCGCCTACTACTCGCAAGTCGTCACCGATAGTGTTATGTACGTTTATCGTTCCGCCGAGCACCGTCAAGTCCTCACCAACCTCGCCATTCACTGTGACCGAACCAGCGGCAACATACATATCACCTTGCACTTCACCAGAATGCACGACTCCTCCGCCTGCTGCATAAAAATCATTCTCTACAACTTGCCCGGCGTTTATTGATACATCTCCACCAGTACGAACCACTGTCTCGGCTGACGCGTAAAGTGGAACAATGGCCAGCATAAAAGCGGCCACTATACCGATCGACAGGCAAATACTGCCGCCCGCTAGTGCAAATCTTAAAGTTTGGTTTTTCATTTTAAATTTCTGCTTTTAATTATTTATACAACTCTTTTCCTCTATCCCAAATTTCTGTATGCCCCTGAACCTTAAGCCAGTACCACCATTCGGCTCCCCATAGATATTGTTTATCGTAACGGGTTTCCCTTGCATAATCAATGATCTCATTAATTTTACTTAGATCCATTCGGGAATATTGAGTCTCCAAATCGACATTCGTTATCGGCTCCACCAACCACGGTTCGGCAGATAATTCGATTAGAAAAGTCGGCTTATCACCGTAGAAAAGTTTAATGAAATTTTCTTTTACTCGATAAAACCACGGCGGCAACGCTGTTTTGAACTGACCTAGCTCCGGATTCCAAAAATAAACATAGACACTCGTCCCAAAAGCATCACCATGTTTGTACGCATCTGCCCATAAACCTAAGTTACCACTATCAGTCACGAGGACCGGTCTAGTCGGATCAAGTGCGCGGACAAGTTTAATTTCTTCAATTAGAAATTCTTCGTCCAATTCATTACAGTGTTCTTTTGCAAACACTTCTAGATAAGGTTCGTTTTCTACTTGCCAATACACAATGGCCGGGCTGTCTTTATATCGTTCTACAACCGCTTTGAGATATTCACGGATTTCTTCCTTTTGCTCATCCCAGGATAAATTAGTACCCCATTCCGGTACATGGCATTCTGGCCAGCGCGGCAAACGACGACCAACAGCAAAAATCACATCGGCATTTACTGCCTCCGCTTTCTCAATCTGGTAATCAAGTTCCGTCCAGTTATAAACTCCAGGCGAGGGTTCAACCATCGGCCAATGCGCGGCCAAACGAAGATGGCGCACTCCAAGATCATCAAGAATAGCGTCGTAAACTTCTCGCCAATCCAGATTGAGCTCTCTGGCGTAAAGTGTATTAAACGACATTCCGTACACTATTTTTTTAGGCACTGGCTTCTCTGATAACCACCATACAAACACGGCTATCAAGGCGAGTACCAAAACCGGAACCGCAATCCACCAGAACCATTTATTAGTTTTTTTGTTTTTCTTCATTGTTTATAAAAACAAAAGAGTAAACCCTAGACAGATAATGGTAACGTAAACAAATTTTTGTACTAATGTTTTGGAGTCACTGTAGCGTTCACCAACAGACTCCGGAAGCCATCGTCCCAAGAAGAAAGTAATGAACAGGATAAATACAAATTTCACGCCATCCAAAGCCTGTACAACGGCCACGTCACCCAGATCAGTTGCTTTAAGAATCATAAATGCAGCCACGCCAGCAAGAATCTTGGTACCAAACACCAACATCCCCGTGCGTTTGCTTGTCTTCTGGTTTTGTTCTTTTATAAGCTCTAGATAATTAGGTACCAAGAGCCAAGATAGGGCGAACAGTACTAACGCCACCCGAGACCAGAAAAATCCGTTATCAAAATTGCTCGTTTCAAACAACCCTTTCATTGCAATGTAGTGGAGTGCAAAAAATAAACCGCTATGAATGGCCGCCAGAGCGATATTGGTAGAAAAGCGAATACTAGAAACAGCAAAAGTGCCTGTCGCTAATAGCACTATGCCCCAAATAAAATTTGGCGAATAGCTGACCTCCCAGAAGATATAAGTCAGGCCAAAAGAGGCAGCGGCAGATATAGCACCAATTACCGGCATCACATCAGAAGTGTCTGCCCGTTTCAAACTACCGTACAGAGACACGACAGCAATGAAGAATGTGTACGCTGCAAAGAAAGAAAGCGCCACTACCTCTAGGGTAGGAATTTTGATGTTGGAAAAACTAGGCACTCCTAACGCCGACAAGCCCGGTATAAACCCAAAAAGATAAATGACAAGCCAAAACCCCGTCACTAGACAGGTGTAAAAAGCATAAACAAACGGCCGAGGCATCCGCTTCTCGTCCGACACTAAGTATTTATCTGCAACAGCAACAACCGCGTTTATAAACTGCGCGCTGGTCGCAAGAAGAATCCAAGACATTTAGATCTATTCTACCAACCCGTTGTTCTCAATTATCTGCTTGTACACATATGCAGACGGACGAATCTTTCGCTCCAAAGTATCGTAATCAATTTCAACTAGACCAAAACGCTTGTCGTATCCGTGTGCCAATTCGTAGTTATCAAGAAGAGACCAGTACATATAGCCGCGTAGATCGACACCTTGTTCAATTGCGGTATACATACAGCTCACTAAACCCTTGATGTAGTCACCGCGAATATCGTCATCAGCATCAGCCACTCCAGCCTCCGCCACCCAAAGCGGTTTTCCGTATCTACCAACCATCTTTAGTGCGCCACACAAACCTTCAGGGTAGACATCCCAATTCATATCAGTCTTGGCGTAAGTTTCTGTGCCTCCAAACTTCTTGTGTAAGTAATAGTTAACACCGATTGAATCGCATTTTTTGTACACTTGCTTAATAAAGCGGTGCGTCCAAAACCAATTCATAAACCAAGCTTTGAATTTATTTATCGGATTCCAATTGGCATGAAAAAGGATAATGTGATGCACAATACTCACTTCAGCGCCGAAAGCATTTTTCTTTATTGCGTCGTAAGCGGCGTTATGGGCACGGGCAAGATTTTTGAGCACACGCAAGTATAAAAACAAATTTCGCCAGCCCTTATCTTTTTTGTTTTCTTGATGTCCAGGAACATTAGATAATGCCCAACCCATACCTGGCACTTCCTTAAATGGCGGCCAGGTACCACGCACCCAACCATTGCTGGCTAAAACAGTGGGTTCATTGATGGTAGAAAAATGGCGACAGTCATTGCCAAGCTTTTTGGCTACATAACCGCAAAAACGAGCAAAAATCTCAGGAGAATCACTGCGTTCAAAACCGCCACTCTCAGAAAACCAAAGCGGTAGTGAAAAATGCCAAATGGTTATAAAAGGTTTAATACGACGCTCTCGCATTGCGGCCAACACTTTCAAATAGTGCTGAATTTCATTTTCGTCAAATTTTCCCTCCTCTGGCTCGACTCGAGCCCACTCTATGGAAATACGATGACAGTTATGCCCAAGCTCCTTTACGATATCAAAATCACTTTCATAACGATTGTAGAAATCACAAGCACGTCCAATCATTGGTACTCGGCCCTCCTTTGCGCCTTTGGCCCAGTCCATATTTTCCACGCCACCCTCTGTCTGAAAACTTGATGTTGCAGAACCCCAATAAAAGCCTTCCGGAAAAATTCGCTTACTTTGCATAGCAAAATTATAGCAGATGCCTGATACGTAAAAGGGCGCGAGTATTTTCTCGCGCCCCAACCTCAGCGTAGCGGCAAATTCCGCCACTCCCCACCGTCGCCGATCTTTCCCTCACCGACCATGCGGATTGGTATCTGGAGACCAGCGGCGTTCAGACCAAAGAATTTCACATTCCCCGGTCCAATCAATGATCGCGTTGCTCCTAGACTCGGTATTCTCGAGTAGCCGCAAACTTCCTGTGTTATCCAGCCCACATACCATTTGATGTGTGGTCTTTCTGACTGAAGTACAACATATCTTTTCCATCCACCCAGAATGGGTAAATGAAAAAGAGGGAGTGAGCCGTACCACATTCTCTTGGCGGCCGGGTCACCAGCGATCTCGACCATACAATCATCACGAAAACTGGAACAAATCTCAGCATCTAGCTTTGCATTGTTCCAACGATGCGTACTTTGGGGAACTTCACTGGGTGCTCCAGAAATGACTCGCATCAACGGAGCCATTGCGACGTCAGCCAATTTTTCAGGCTTGCTCAGTGGACGTACATTGATCCAATCCAATTTTTCCTCCTGCGTGCAGACTTTCTGTATTATAACACATTTACAATACTAAATCAATCTGGGATATTACTTCACAAAGCACCCCTCAGCAACCTCTTTGCCCGGCTGTATGTAGTAACGATAACCTGATCCCTCATCAACTCCCCCGCAAGCATCAAGTACTGCCACGTTCGAATGAGAACCGAAGATCGGGTAACCATTTATCGCAACACCAATTTGATCGGTTTGTGTAAAACCCACATAGCGCCAAAGCTCATCGCTCGATAAAGGTGAACCATCCATTGTTTGTCCGATCAAAATTGAAGTCGGCGCAGTCTGATCGGTAATTGTCGTGCTGGACGCAGCCATCAAGTCATCGACCGATGTAAACACCGGACCGCCTGCTACGATACCTTCCCCTTGTGCAATTTTGCCCCGTAAACGTTCAGCATTGCCTTCGTAGTCTTTAACTTGATCTTCTGCCTCAGCGCCCGCAACTTCCTTAGGTCGTTCAAATTCAACCACAGTAGCCAATTGACCTCCTTCCTGCCATGCATCCATCAACACAGTCACGCTTAGGCCAGTAAAAAGAAAGAGCACGACTGCTCCAAACAGCAAAAAATCACGCGTGCGTATCATATGGCTATTATAACAAAAGATTGACCATCCTTCATAATAAACATAAGATTTGACCATTATGTTGAAACAAATAGTTGTATTGAACGCCGGTGACCTGGAACATTTCATTTCTACTTTTCACGAAGCAGCCGCTGCCCGGAGTCTGACTACAGAGAACATCGACACTAAAGACTGTCTTATAACTATTGGTCATAATGAGGACAATAAGGCTGTCTCCGTCATCTACAACAACCTTCCCTTAGTCACTAAAGACACCGGTTTTGTATTTAGACGAACCAATCAGGACACTTATCGAACCTATCTGATTGCTACAATCCTCAGCAAACAAGCTCCTGCTTATATCGACAACGCAAATCTGCTTTCGGACAAGACTGCCGACAAAATGACAATCGGTGTCCTTCTACCCCTTTCAGGCATACAAGTACCGAAGTCAATCTTATTGACAAATCACTCATACAAAGTAAACCAGCAGTTTCTCTCCACTCATCTGACCTTCCCTTCTGTGATCAAAAAAACCGGCTCGAAAGGTAAGCAGGTTTGGAAAGTTAATACTCTGGCTGAGCTCGAAGAAAAACTAGGAACCGACGACAACCTTACACTTATTCAGGAGTACATAGAAAACGATTACGACTTACGCGTCTTCGTATTGGATGGAAAGGTAATAGCCGCTGTAAGGAGAAGTAGCGCAGATGGCTTCTATAACAACCTCTCACAAGGCGGTCAGGGTGAAAAGGCAGAGATCTCCGAGCAAGAGCGCGATATATGCATCAAAGCAGCGGAGATAGCACAGTTGCGTCTAGCTGGTGTAGATCTGGTCCGTTCTCCGCGTGGACCTTTAGTGTTTGAAGTTAACAAGGCACCACAGATGGATATATTTAATCCTTTTGTTGGCTTTGATCTAGAGAAAACCTACAGCGTAGCAGTACTAGATGATTTGATGCGAGATTCAAAATAGTCAGCAATAGCTGAAGCGGTATTTGTACCTAGTGTAGAATCAAGCCCAGCCCAACCTGGGTTCACATTAACCTCCAAGAAGAACAAGTTTCCATCAACTGCGGACTCGATGATATCGACGCCGCCGATTTCGATATTTAGAGCACGTACAATCTTGGTCGCTATGTTGCCAAGTCGCTCTCGCAGTTCAAGGTCAACCACTGGTTCACCTTTAGCACCAAGTGACATGTTGTTTTTGAAACTTCCGTTCTCTGCTACCCGTTTAAATATCTGATAGACTTCTCCTCCGATTGTAAAGACTCGATAGTCACCATTATTAGGGATGAACTTTTGCATCAAAACATCACCTTCGACAGTTTCAAGTAAAGTCGTATAGTTTTGTTCATCAGAAGCCAAGAATACTCTGTTACCTTGTATCCCTTGCGCACCCTTAACAATGAAAGGTAATCCTAGTTCGGCTGTCAGCTTGGCGAATGGAACATTACGCCCTATAAACATTGGTGGTACAGGCAGACCTCCCTCTATCGCTGCAAACGCTTGGTAAATTTTATGTCGAGATAAAGGGTACTTTATGAACACCTGGTTTACGAGTCGATCTGGCCTGTCTCCAAGAAGACGTGGCAACATCTCGATTCCTGCGTCTGACATCCCCGACCGGTAATAGATCAAATCAAATCCGCTCCAGGCCTCAACTAGGCTTCCATTTACAAATTGTTCCGGTGTCAGATCATCCAAAGGCCACATGACCACTTCGTGTCCACGCGAAGACAACTCTTTGTGAAGTTCTTTGATTTCGAATATCGGACGAGCAGCAACTAGTGCGATTTTCATAAATAATGGATACGAGTAAAACTAATCTACTTCCACTTTCACTGTTGCTTCAACGCGACGAATATCAGCTAGAAGTTCCGCGCGGCTGTCATTAACCAAATATAGGACAAATATGGCGCCGCCGCCGTTTTTGGCAAACACACTTTTATCTCCACGCTTTTTACGCATTTCTATCTGGTGAAAGGAGTTCAGCTTTTCAATTTTCTTCAAACCAAGAATACTGACTATTTCACCCTCCTCTTTCGCATAGTATTTGATTGCTGCAGAGAAACGCTTGCAACGACGAGGTACCACTGGTGGTTTACCCATTCTAACTAAGATGTCGTTCATGCCGTGATTGATACCACAAGAGAGTCGGTGCAGCTGCGGCCGAAAACCACCTATACGTGCGCCAATTTCTATAATTTTCCAATCGTTATCTATCCTCATCAACTCTACGTGCACGGTGGTATTGCGAAGACCAAGAGCATAAACTCCTCTTCGGACAACATCTTCCGCTTTGTTGACAGTCGCAGAAGATAGAGCAGTTGGAGTTGACTGCAAATAACCAAAGAAATCATCACGGCCTATATCGTGACCGGTCTTTTGTCTTACCAGAGGGCAACAAATAACCTTTCCGCGAGCCGATACGTACGCATCAATAGAATACTGCAGGCCCTCCATATAATGCTCGGCAATAACACGTGGTTTTTCGGTACGACCGTTTTCTTCGTACACCTTGTCGATATTTTTAAGTATGTCCTTTACAGCTTTTCGCAGTTCATCACGATGGTGACATACAGTGATCAGCAAGCTCTGAGCTAAGTTGGTGGGTTTTACAATAAGTGGCAAGCCAACCTTATTAATAACCCTATCCAACTCCGCATCTTCCGCGCTTTTAACCAAAGTATATTTTGGTGAAAGGGATGAATCGGCAATCTTGAAATGACGACGCATTAAGCGTTTGTCACTAGCCCACTTTAGAGACTCAGGTGTTGGTGTATGTAGATACGGTACGAAGGGGATTATCTTTATGAAATCAGCCAAATACGACTCGACTCGACTCGAAATGGCACAAAGCTGATCTTGATAAGGAGCAATACCTTCCTGCAAAGAATCCTCGCTGTCAAAGTCTAAAGATAAAACGATATCAACGCCTGATAGCGAAGCCCCGCTTTGCCTTTTGGTTAATTTGCGGACTGAATTCTCTATCAGCATTATCCGATACTTCTCGCCGGTTTCTTTTTCCCAAGCACGAATATCGACGACCGCTTCCAACGGCACTCTGGAGACATAGGCTATGATGTTCTTTTTGGCCTTGGGCATATAGTTCAATAGCTAAAGTGTGCAAAATCCTAACACGGTCTTGTACTCCACCCGCATTAGGACACGCTTTCTTTGAAAGTCTAAAAACCTCTATGAAGCCTCTGCAATTGCTTCCTCGATAGCTGTTCGGAATTCGTCGAAGGTTGTGAACTGCATCAGTTCTCCGTTTAGGAGGAAGGTAGGAGTACCGGAGAAACCGCGAGTGCGTGCGTCCTCAAAGCTCTTGCTGATAGCTTCGTCGATTAGTGAAGCGTTCATATGACTCTTGAATAACGAGACGTCAAGATCAAGTTCTTCGGCATACTGAACAAAAAGTGCGTTTGCATTACTTGCCTTACTCCAAGCACTTTGGTTTTCAAACAACTTGTCATGCATTTCCCAAAACTTGCCTTGCTGACTGGCGGCTTCGGCGGCACGTGCTGCCGGGATAGCTACGGGGTGAACTGTCACCAGCGGGAAGTGTCGGTATTCAAAACGTATTGATGATCCGTGTTCGTCCAGCAAGTCTTTTACATAAGGATAGAACTGAGCGCAGGCTGGACACTGAAAGTCACTATACTCAACAAGTTCAACTCTTGCTTCCGGATTGCCTTTGATGTGAGAAGAAATAGTTACCCCTTCATTGGCTTTCTCTGAGGCTTGTTTTGAGTAATAAATTGCTCCGCCTAAAGCCAAAACAGCAATAAGAGCGGCGATCTTCCAAAAATGTTTCTTTAGCATAATGACAAATATTATAACTTATTTCTTAACAGCATCAGGGTGTCGAGCACTCCAGGCGTACATAACTGTCGCGGCTGCGGCTGCGGCGTTTAATGACTCCGCTCGTGAATGAATAGGGATGGTCAAAATTGAATCGCACAATGCAACTGTCTTTTCACGGATTCCCTTGCCTTCATTGCCTACCACAAAGACACTTGGCCGGCGGAAATCTTCAGTTGGTAAAGGAGCGTCTCCTTCCATATCGAGCCCATAGACCCAGCAACCTTTATCTTTGAGATCACGAAGTGCGCTGTTCACATTGCCAACCAAAACGAGCGGGATACTAAAAGCGGTGCCGGTTGATACCTTTATAACCGTACCGTTAATCGGAGCCTGACGGTGCTCTGGTATCAACACAGCACTAACGCCGAATGCGGCGGCGGAACGAATAATCGCGCCAACGTTATGTGGATCAGTCAATTCACCCAACACAATGATCGAGGTGTCCTGGGTCGGGACAAAATCATTCTTAAACTCCTTAAAAGGTATAAGGAATTTATCGATATTGAGGCGAGCCACTGCTCCCTGGTGCGCGGCATCTTTAGGAATCTCCGATAATGCGCGCTTAGTCAGGTCATCAGCCCGTCCTCCCTTCTTTAAGTATTCACCTAACAAATCCGGGTCGATAGCGATAGCGCTCGCCAAATGCACACCAAGCACAATGTCAGGCCGGCGCTGTAAAGCCTCTTCGACGGCATGGCGGCCATATATATAGATTTCCATCCGCCAAATCCTAGCATAATATGGTAGGATTCGCCTTGTTATATGGCCAAGAGACCTTTCATACGAAAACAGAAGCGAAAGCAACACGGTGTTACTTTCTGGGACAGCGAGTACGCCTCTGGCGGGGAGCATTTGGCGTTGTCAGAAGACGAGAGCGAGGACTTTGCCAAATTTACACGTTGGCTCTCGCGCCAAAAAAATGAGCTGGCATTAAATAAGCACGCCAAGGCTCTAGACCTAGGCAGCGGCAACGGCCGTAACCTCATTTTTTTGGCACGTGAGTTTGGCGTCACTGGTGTAGGTTATGACCTTTCAACCGCGGCTGTGGCTGAGGCTAAACGCTTGTCTTCAGGCCTGCCAATCACTTACGAGGCCCGCAGTATTGCAGGAACAATTGATCTTCCCGACGCTTCGCAAGATCTTGTTCTCGATATGATGACATCGCACTTTTTAGTTGCGTCCGAACGCGAAGTGCTACGAAATGAAATACATCGAGTTTTACGACCAGGTGGTTGGTTGTTTATGAAAACTTTCTTGCGTGACGACGACCTCCACACGATACGATTACTCAAAGAATTTCCAGCCAATGAACCTGGAAGCTACATCCACCCAGTGATCGGTGTGCCCGAACACGCCTATGGCGAAAATGAGTTGCTTGAATTTCTGTCCGAAAAATTCATCGTCAAAAAGATATACCGTTCACACAAGCATCGCGCTCACGGCAAAGCCCGCAAGCGTCGCACCGTCTCCATTTACGCTCAAAAGGACCCATACAAATAAAATATGCGCCGTTCGGTATAACCGAACGGCGCACTATTGTGTTCTCGTCTGAACTACTTCAGACTCTTGGCCAGTTCGTTGAGACAAGCTGAGATGACGGCCCTGTCGGCCGGCTTGTCGTGACCAGGCATTGTTGCCCAGCCGGTCTTCACGAGCTCGTCGCTCCGCTGGTACGAAGATAACGCGCCCAACGCCGCGAGCTTCACCGTGCGTTCCGGATCAACTTCCGCCTGCTTGACGCAGATCGGAGTAAGGGCAGCAACTACTGCCTTCTGCGATTCGGCTTTCGCCATCGTCGCAGCCGACCCACTGGTCATCCAACCACCCCACGCGAAGCCGACGATCATAGCAGCTACGGCGCCCACTGCGGCACCTGCCACAGCCTTTCCTGTCCAATCAGGTAACATTTCTATTCTCCTTGTACAGGTTTTTGCGAAGTACAGCGAGTCTGTCCTTCTATAAACACCCTATCACGATTAAACCGAGGTTAAAACCTTTTTAAATCAAAATCAATCACTCGATTCTTTTCATCAAGTTTAATTTTTTCTTTTTTATAAAGCTTCAATCGAGCATCTCGATGTTCTTCATCAAGCCAAACTCGACCGTCACTATAAACAATCCGATGCCAAGGAATACCTTTCACACCGTTTTTTTCTGCCTTACCTAAAATTCCCGAAATCCCCTGTGCTGTCATTGGTGTACCGCCAGCCGCTCTCGCCAAGTCACCATAGGTTGTCACTCGGCCTGAAGGCACGCTACAGGCTAGTTCGACTACTCTTTCAGAAAAAGTTTTTCCTAATACTTTCCGCTTCATATCTGACCACGCACATAGATACCACTCGGCAACTGACGATTTCCGTTTTCTTCAGCCAGTAGTAGCTCGCCGTACGTGCCCTTCAGAGTCGGAAACTGTTCCAGTACTAGCTGAGAAAATGTTGTTGCGCTATAACCGGCCGCATACCCATTTAATACCAAAAACGAGCTGGGCTTTTCAGATAGCAGGTCTTTGAGAACAACTAAAAGCTTTGGTAGATCCTGCTCAATATGCCACACCTGTCCCTTGGCGCCACGGCCGAAGGCTGGTGGATCGAGTACAATGCCGTCGTAACGAGTACCGCGTCGAGCCTCACGCTTTACAAATGCTAAAGCGTCGTCTGGAATCCACCGCACGCGATCTTTAGGCAACTCCGATAAACCAGCATTAGCACTCGCCAAGTCTAGAGATTGCTTAGACGCATCAACGTGAGTAACGTGTGCGCCAGCTTTTGCTGCCACCAAAGTAGCTACACCGGTATAACCAAAAAGATTTAATACCTTTGGCTCCTTCTGCTTTTCTACTTGTTCTTTGATGAACCGCCAGTTATCAGCTTGCTCAGGAAATACACCAATGTGTTTAAAGCTACCAAGACGAATACTGAACTGCACATCGCCAAAGCTCATCAAAGCACGTTCCGGCGCGGATGCTTTTTTCTGCCATCGCCCCTTACCTTCTTTCAAGCTGAAAGTTGCGTCGGCCTCACGCCATTCTTTAGGAGAATGCTTTTGCCAAATCGCCTGGGTGTCTGGACGCGCCAAAGTGAGATCACCAAAACGTTCCAACTTCATTCCTTCACCACTGTCCAAAAGGGCGTAGTCTGACCATCCTTTAACCGTTCGATTTTCCGGCTTCAACATATCTGACAGTTTCAATTTATAGAATCTTTAGTTTAACCTGAATTGGATCACCGTGAAATATCCCTTCCGCTTTACGGACAGAAGCTTTGAGCGGCAACATATACTGCGCACTCTTACTGTCGAAAAAGATGGATGTTTCCCATACTGTTTTTCCAACCTTTGCTTGTACTTTAATAGAGTTCCAGCCGCGGTGTAGCCCTTTATACTTCTCACGCAACTTAACACTTTCTTCCTTAGGCACTGATGTGAAATGCCAACTAGCTGATTCCCCAGGCCACAGCCATACCTTTGCTTTGAACGATAAATTTTTCACCTTAATACCTCTCTATTAGTACTCAATCACAATCGGGAAAGAAACCGACGCGTCATTTTCTGGCAAACCTGAAGGATTATCTTTTCGCAATATCAAAGTAGCTGGGCCAATATATGAATCAGGAACTTTGATATCAGAGGTAAAATCTACAAATTCAGTTGTCATCCAGTCCCCGACGGCTGTGGCATAAGTACGCGCTAACACTGTTCCGTTATCCGCCACAACTTCTACAGGAAACGACGCTTCAAAAAACCAATTGCCGCGCGCCTCACCAATTACTTTAAATTCCTTCCCTACCACTGCGCCAGGATTAGGTAGGTCAACTACAATCATATCCTCATCGGCATTTTCATAAGTGGCCTCAACCACAATTTCTTCTGTATAAGTGCGACCGTCTGGCACGGCACACTGACGAGGATAACTTTCCATCACCGGATAACCAGCCTTCTCACAATCCTCGAAAGAACGTATATCCTGCGGTGATGGATCAGGATTTATATCGACTAAACTACTACCGCCATTTAGCATCGCCGCCCAGATATACCACACACCGATAGCCGCAACTATTATCGCGATGAAAGCAAAAATTTTCATAGATTTATGATTTATTAGACTGTTCCTCTGGCACTACTTTCAATGCTTCTTCTTCCGTATCTTTTCTTTTGGCAATCACAAAAATGTAGAAGATTTCCAAAAGACCAGCTGTGTTGATGATGAGCAAGGCGATAAACCACGGTGTTTCTCCCCGCCGAGCTGCCAACCACATAGCCCAACCTTTCCATCCTAAGCCCCAGAGAATCAATGGCAGAATGGTTAAGGCTGGCCACAAACCAAGACCAAACCATTCCGGTCCTCCGTTCAAATTACTTTGATATATCCAATCCATACTAATTACATTATGAGCTGACTAGCTCAAAAACCATTACGCCGTAATCACGATTCTGGATAAGGCGAAGTGTCTTGCCTTCAATAACAAATGAGTTAACTAGCGCTAAATGATCGACGTACACGCCTTCCATAGATCCTTCGCAATACATTTTAGTAGAGACGAATTCACCCATACTTAACACCTCTCCATCCTTGGCAAAAATACCTGACAAGCTATTGCAGTCTGTACGACTGACAATGCGTCCGGCTTTTGAATCAAAAGAAATTACAAATTCGTTTCCTTCTGGCGCAGTCACCTTTTGTCCATTCTGTAGTTCGGTATAGAGCCACACCCACTCATTGTCTTCCAACTCCAAGCTCTGGTTTTGATCTTCTGCCTGAATGTTCTTTGTCGCATCATCATTCAGAGACGCTGTATCTTTCCTCCAAGTTAAAAAACCTGCACCCACTAACAACGACATCGCCAAGAAAATGATGATCGTAGGTTTCATACCAAAATTATACACCTTATTATTCTAGTAATACTTTATGAAGTTTAGGTGTATTCAGTCTTGCTCTGTATAAGATGTAAGTGAAAATGTTCCGGTATTGAACGACGTGTTTCAGCTGCTTCTATTATGTATTCATAATCCTGCAAATACTGCTGTTTGATCATCAACAATTCGGCTGTCTCATCGGCAGTCAAACCGGCCTCATTCGTGTGACGAAGCGGGATTATCATATCGTGCACCTTTGCGATACGATCGTAAGGAAAGTCGTTTTTAGTAATCCGCCAATACTTAAAATCCTGGAGTGCTGATTTATTACAAAGCACACACCTGCTTAGAAAAGCAGCGGTTTTCTTATAGTCGTCATAACGTACCACCATTTTATCCGTCCGGAACACATTACTCATCTTAGTCAGAAGCTAATTTAATTTTACCGCTGTGCCGTACGCTAGAACTTCCGCGGCACCAGTCATTATTTGTGAAGTAGTGAAACGCATTCCGATTACCGCATCCGCGCCTAGCAAAGATGCTTCATCAAGCATTCTGGACAATGCCTCTTCGCGGGCGTCAGTCATTGCCACTACATAACCTTTTATTTCTCCTCCGACCAGACTCTTCAGGCTCGCTCCGATATCACTGCCAATATGCCTTGCCCTTATGGTGTTGCCGCGGACCAGTCCTAAAATCTCTGTCACTTCTCTGCCGGCTATCTTTTCAGTGGTTGCTACTATAATTTTAGTGTTTGTCATATTGAAACAATATTACCTCTTTGTCAGCTTTTCAATATTATATGCGTATCTTACCCATAAATAGTGGGCTATGATACAAAAAGCTCGCCAATGCAAGGCGAGCTTTTTGCTTACACAGATGTCTATACTGTATTTAGACAAACATCATTTGCGTATGGAGATTGTGAACGTTGCAATTCAAATCTCTACTTTTGCTGGTCCGCTATTCTGGTCTCCAACTTAAAAATGATCATATAGAGCAACAACCGTGTGTACTCTTCAATCATCTCTCTTGATGCGGTTCGAACAACAACCTCTTGGGAGTCGATATCTTGGTCGGAGACAGCACGGGCCGAGGCATAGTTGATGCCTAATGGACTGGTTATTACGATTACAGCCACAATCGCCGCCAAGAATACGGCTGGCGTATTCTTTAACATAGTATCGTGTTATTTAGTTAGTAATCTATCTCCCTACAATAGTGATGACGACCCCTACTGATCTCTATTACCATCTTCATCATTACTTCACTAGACTTTTCTTGCCGGAGGCCAGTATATAAATAACCTTTGCTATTCGTTCACTCTGCAGATCTTTATTCTTTACTCCATTTACAAAATCATTGAAATTTCTGCGCTCGTCCGGAGTAAGCGCTTTCCAAGTAGTTTTCGCTTTTGCGCTAAGTCCAATTGCTTTATAAAGATTCATCGGCACCAGCGCGTAACAACACGGACGACGTTTACCTGATATAAGTCTCGAAGGAACGCTGTCAACGCGACGCTTACGTGTTTCTACTTGCTTGGCACTTTCTATCCAGCTAATGAAGTCTCGGCGGGCAATAGGTGTCAGACCGTCCCAGATAGTTTTTGCTTTCTGTGCTGATGCAAGCGCTTTTTTAAGATCAGCCGGTATTTTTTCCATAATTCAATAATAACGCAAAAATAATGGATGCAAATTGGAAATACCTACATTATTCCTTCACCTAAAAAGGCGTACAGTTTTTTATATGAATCTTCCTTGGGGATCAGTAATAGCTATAGGTACATTTGTGGGAGCTGTAATGGGCATTCTCACAGATAATGTAGTGAGCTTCATTTTCCTTGGTGTGATGTTTGGGATTATTGGAGAAATGTTTAACAAGGAAAAAAGAGATTAAAAAAATATGGCCCGATCGCTATCGCGATCGGGCCTGTGGATCAAGG
The DNA here is from genome assembly GCA_001779595.1 of Candidatus Kaiserbacteria bacterium RIFCSPHIGHO2_01_FULL_46_22. Taxonomy (GTDB): domain Bacteria; phylum Patescibacteriota; class Minisyncoccia; order Phycocordibacterales; family UBA918; genus OLB19. The sequence goes on along the minus strand of MFKO01000002.1, from coordinate 32,182 downwards.
CTTCCTGACCCTTCTTTTCTTGCCTGGGCCAACGGGTGCGCCACGCGGCTGCAGGATTCCGCCCTGCTTTTCCTTCAACTCCTTCTTTCGCCGTTTCGCCCGATTGGGTTCGCCATCGGACTTATTACGGGGATGCGACATTTTAAACACCTCCTCCCTTTGTTTGTGTATGACTTAAAAAGTGAGCCTTTCCCGATAACGTATCGGGAAAGGCTCTGTTATGCGACAGCGAATGCTGTCAAGGACCGATCATTCGGCGGGATGATGCACCGCGCCATCGCGGATCATGCCGGCGGTCGGCATGATGCTGGCGGCCGCGCCGAGCTTGTTGTCGATACCGAGCGAAAGCTGGTTGTCATCGTCGAACATATCGAGCTGCTGCTTGTAGAAATCGACCTGGCCGCTGATGCTCGCGCGTGCCTGCATCAGCATCTGGTGAGCTTCGCATACATGGATGCCGTCACCGCCGGCGATCATGCCGAGCTGCTGGTCGATGGCACTCGCAACTTCGGGCAGCTTGTCGGCCGGGATTTCGCCGTTGGCGGCGAGTTTCGCCGCGAACTTCGCGTCCTCGAGCGACTTGGGCGAACCATCGACGGACGATACTGTCGAGATCAAAAGTGCATACAGGGGCAGCGTGGTCTTGGTCATTGAAGAACTCCTCATCTTCTTTGGCGCCTGTCGCCAAAGTGACAATAAATTAACCCGTTATTGCAATCTTGTCAAGACACTGATCAATCAGGACCACAGGCTGCCGAAGTGGGCTATCAAAATTGAATAAGTTAGCGCGGCCAAGAAAATTACCGGCGCTACTGTGCGATAGCTATATTTACCCAGCACAAGCGCTAACATCATCAGATCACTTGGAAGTGGCAACGAGTGATATACGTAGCTTAAAAGAAGCACCGTCTTGGTGGGGAGCACCCGCATCTTTCTCGCTACCCTCTCTAGCGTTGGCTTCCAGTCGTGAGGCACCACGCGACGGCCATATTCAGCTAACAGATAGAACAGACTGTCACTAATGAACACGCCCACCCCTCCACACAGACCAATCAGCCAAGGATTGGCGCCACCTGCAGTAAAGGTAATTACTGCACTTGCGTAAGTAGCGCCGGTGAAGGAGGACATCCCGCCCACAGTGGCGATAATAAAAACTATAAGATAAGTATTACTAACACCGATACTATCCACTACTTGTTGCGGTCCTAGAAAAAATAAAAAAACGTTTAAGGTAACGAGTACTGCAATAACCCCAAGTAGCCTATAGTGTCTTTCAATCCAAGTCATAACTTCAATCCATTAAAGTCCGGTTACTGCACTACGTCAACGTCAACCAGGCACTATTTAAAAAAAACTACCTAGTGGCCCGAAGACGTTTTTCGATAGCTGTAAACATTTTGGCTGATAGGCCAGCTCGTGTAGTCGCTGCCCGGTTGGATAAATCTGTGCTGTATATAGACATTAGCGACAAACCTGTTTCCGCACGCACTACCCTATCAATATAAGGAACTGTAATGGCACGCAGGCTCGCTCCTTCTTTCTTTTTTGATGTACCCATAGTGGTCGCAAGACCAATCACAGTACTCGACGACACCACTGGACCACCTGAAACTCCAGCACTTGCTACTTTGGAAGGAGAAAGACTGATCAAATCAACCGTGCCGGACTGAAAAGATTGTGTCGTAGTGATCGTAGTACTGGCCGAAAGAAATTTTAATTTATTACGTACATCATTGAATTTTAGACTACCGGCTGGATACCCCGCCACAGTGGCGGCGTCATCTTTCTTCAGCTGTACAAGGATACCAAGTGCGAGTGTTGGAAACTGTTCTGGAAGCTCACCTTTTTCTGCATCAGAAATGTAAAGTATGGCAAAATCATTTTCTCCAGTGCTCTTAGAAAATTCTTTTGTTGATTTACTAGCATTTTCCGTCAGCCAACTCTTTGGCATATAGAGTACTTCTGCTTTATAGCTCGTTTTTGCCGGAGAACCGGTGCGTACACTGCAATTAGCTGTCAGTTTCGAATCCTTACCGTTTAAGAGAAAATATTGGGCCACGTGAGCGTTTGTAAGAATGATGCCCCGAGAATCTATCAGTACGCCACTACCGGTTGAGCTGACTTCTTTGTTGCCGACCTTTGTCCGACAATAAAGATTTACAGTTGCATCTTGTATTTTTTTCTCATCAGCAACACTGACAGCGCGTGAAGATTCATTTTGCACCGAAATCACGGCCGAAGCGGTAGCTGGATACCATGTAATACAAACAACCGCGCAGGATCCAATGATGCCGAGAAGTAGATTCTTCATTAGCCACGATTTTAACATACGGTGATGGAGGTTAAGTCTGAAGTGATCGATGGTTTTTTATTACTACCGTGTTTGACACAACCAATGAACGGGTGTGTACTGAGTAAAGTCAGGAGGAATCCAATGAGAAACTTGATCTTGGTCGCACTAGGCGCCAGTCTCGTAATAAGCGCGGTCGTGTTTGCGGAAATGTCGACCGAATATACTCCGGCATTGCGACACTATGTGAGCCGGATGTGACGAATCGACAAAAAAACAATACGCCGGACGCTCACGCGCCCGGCTTTTTTATTTGAATGTTATTGATGTTTCTCACAGTACCGTATGAATCACCTGCTCGGACTCTATAACGTATGGATAGAAATATAGACCACCATTGGAATTACCCACGTAAGCCAGTCGATGACGCCTTTTTGTCTGGATTGTCCGTACCGCTTTGGATGAAAATGAAATTCTTGAAGAAATAACGCAACTATTGCTGCACCCAACAGGACATAAAGCGCCGCCTCACTGCCAAGGAGTTTTTGAGATATCAACGCCGCAAATATGATAAATAATACAGCTCCAAGAAAATGAAAAGTAGCGCGATAGACGGTCAGCTTGTAACCAAACCGATGCGGGCCATAAGTTAGAACAGCATGATTGAGCGCGTGCAGGTAAGACCTCCTTCCTCTAACCCAACGTCCTTCTATCTCACTCGCAAAAGGATAAAGACGATCAGGGAGAGTTTCAAAAAAATCGTATATTTTTCTAAAGAATTCTTGCATTACAAATCAAGTATATACCACCAACGGATAACGTTAGTTTCCTTTATAAGACGCTATTAGCGCAATCACGCCGGCCAAATTCCGGCTCCATTCAGTACTTTCATGAGTCGCCAATTCTACTGTAATCGCCGGTATGCCGATCGACGCCAGCCAGCCTTCTGCATCGCCAGTGACCGGATAGCTGTCAAACACATCCACTGCCGGATATTCCGCGGCAGTTGCATACACATTCATCGCCGCTCGCGTGCCAGACAAAATTCCCTCTTCACATTCCGATGCGTAAACAGCATTTGCCTGACTGTGCCAGAACACCACAACCACAGGGTTGGTTGCAGAAACGATATCACGTATAGCCTGCGCCTCCGGTTCTGAGAATGCAGCTGTTCCAGCACTCACAACTTTTCCACGCCACATACTTTCAGGCTGCCACTTGCAGTCGAAGTTGCGATTAAGATCAACATCATTGGCGTTGAACCGTCCCTCGCCACTTATTGTTTCAGCTGGCACGTCGAGTGAAGTAATGCGGCCTTCTATACCAACCCGAGCAAAGAGACCGTCTGGATTGGCAGAGGGCACAATAGTGACCGACACATTTTGCGGAATAAGCTCTGGATTTTCTTCAAAATGATCCATCATTTCGTATGCCAGCACGACACTGTTCCATTCGTACCCACCGTGGATTCCACCCACAAACAGAAGATGTGTTTCACCATCGCCATAAGTGTAAGCGTCGATAGTACGACCCTCAACGGATGTGCCTATAACCTCGTGTCGAACTGTAATTGCTTCCTCTGGTTCATTCACAACTTGAGGAATATATTCCTCCGTCTGCTTAAAGAAGAATACGAAAACACCAACACAAATCACTAGCAGTATTAATCCTGCTGTGACAACTTTTTTATTCAGGAAGGTCGGCAGATTCATCGGAATAGTGTTTGAATAGCGCTTCAATACCAGCTCGGTTCTTGTTCCATTCGACATCGCGGTGAGTAGTGAGGAGCACGCTGATGGCTGGGATTCCCTGCTTTGCCATCCAGTTCACCATATCGCCAGTGATCTCGTAGAAATTAAATTCTTTAAACGCGCGGTATCCAGAAGCTTCCGCATACAAGCTCGTCAACTCAGTCGTCTCGGCCAATACACCATCGTGACAATTTGATGCAAATACACCGCCGGCAGAACTGTACCAAACCACTACAGCATCCGGACTGCTTGTTGCGATAAAGTCACGCACTGCCTTGCTCTCCGGCTCAGAGAAAGCTTCACTGCCACCGCTCACTGTGCGGTTCTGCCATTTACTCTCCGCCTGCCAATCACAATCAAAGTTTCGGTTGAGATCTACTTCATTCGAGTTAAAACGTCCCGGTATAGTGTCTGCCGATTCTTCTGGAACATCCGCCATAGAGAAGCGGCTTGTGGTTCCAACGACGGTATTAAGTCCATCAGGGTTCATAACTGGAATAACTGTCACGCGCATATTCTCTGGAATAGCATCAGGAGTCTTTTCAAGATATTCCATCAGTTCGTATGCAACGAGAGCGGTATTCCATGAGTAACCGCCGTGAATACCACCGATAAATAGAAGATTCGTGTCTCCCTTACCATAGTGATACGCAGTTATCTCGTGTCCGTCTGCTGACTTACCGATAACCGTTTTGGTATCGTCCACTGTTTTTTCCTGTTCTGCTGCTGTATCAGGCTTCGCTTCCTCAAATGCTCGATCATTCTCCATGTCTGCACGATTGGCGATGTTCTTGTAGACAAAGAACCCTCCCACACCGAGAACTAAGATCACTACAACTGCAATAACTAGATATTTCATAGTGAGCTAATTTTAACATAATCCGCTTAGGCTATATTTATAGGCCTAGAATGACTGCAAAAAACGCCCGGCCGCTTTGCGGCCGGGCGTTTTTTATCTTCTGCTACATACCAGTCAAGCGATAGTTATCGAATTCCACGTCCATAAAGTCCGTTCTTATTCCGCTATATCCTGCTTCGGTAAAGGCATTTCCATTTAACCCCGTGTCATCTGCTGACAGTATCGAAACAAACGATCCATCATTTTCTCTATCCAAGAGCAAGCGTAGCCTAACCCCTCCGTTTTTAAGGTTGTAAGTTTCGAGCTTCATACCAGTCCACCTCTCTAAAGGTAGCAACGACGGCGTGGTATCACGATCATACTTTCCTTTAGTGCCAAATACCTGCACACTCGCCAAGGTGTAATATGTGCCGCCAATCTTCTTTTTAATGATTGCCGAGCCGTCACTTCGAACACCAGCATAGTAAAGATTATCTTGATCTTGGTAACGACTGAACAACAGTATGCCGTTATGACCATCGCGGTTTGGTGACGAGGATAAGTTCAAGTCAGTTATTCGCCAACTCACTTTATTAGACGCGTCTTCCCACTTCGATCTGGTCAAAAGTCTGAATAGATTCTGCGGCTGATGACCTCCGTCAGTATCAAGAGCGTTAGACAAAGCATAGAGTAAGTAAGTCTGGGTAGACTCTGCCAATTCGTCTTGTATTGTCTTGCCCACACCCCCTTCTATCAGGAATTGACCGCCGGAATTTAGATAGAAGTAAGGGCTATTGCTTTCATCCATGCTACCTGACTCATTCAAAGTGCCAGATGAATTGAAGTTGTAGTAAAAATCACTGCCAACACTTGCAGCCGTGGTTGCCCCAGCAACACCAGGCAATCCCACAAACAAAGCTGCCGCCAATAGGAGCACTAGGCTCCAATTACGCAAACCGATTATAGTTGATAAGTCGATGGTCCGCGTATGTTCTTCTTTCATCACGATTTTATTTTTTGTACTGCGATTTCTAATCCAGAAGCAACTAAAAAACAGTGCCGGAGCACTGCTTGCTTAATCCGTGCCTCTTTGACAATAATTTTATCATGTAATTTACATGAAGTGTCTTGACCTTACGGTTTTCTCTTATTTAAAAATCTTCATGAAGAAATTTATTTTAATCTCTCCAGTTTCCCTTTTCTCTTTATTATATTTTTATAGTCCCACTGGATCTTCACCGCTTTCTTCAACCATCGTTTTAGATCTGACTCACTGACTTGATTCACGTCGGTATAGTTGATGGAAGCGTCCTTGAACTTTCCTGTGCCAACCTTCAATTCATCTTCGTCAAAGTCAGCGCCGCTCCAAAACATCAGCCGAACACCCGCTTTAAGTTTGCTGTACCCAACAATAGGGTTGCCTTCAAGAAACCACACCGGATGTCGATGCCAAATTTTGTTTTCAGCATTCTTGAGATTTGTATCAATAACCTCAGCAAGAAGGTTACAAATCTTTTTGTCCTCTTTAGACTGAGCTGTGTTATATGACTTTATTTCTTTGACCATTTAAAAAGTATAGCAAAAGGTTCACACGGATGACCGCCCCAGACGAGGTTACGCCCGCCTTGCTTGACAGACTTAAGGCAGAGTGACATTTTATGTCTTAGTCAGTTCTCGTTAGAAAGGAGCGGGTCCATGTTGTTGTTTCGAAGTAAACAACTTACGTTTCTCAAAGTCGATTCGCTCTGCAAGGCTCTTGCTTACGCAACCGAGACCTTTGAGCCAGAATGCATCGTAAGCATTGATACCGGTGGACGATACGTAGGCGAAAAAATATCAAGAATATTAGGCCTCCCCCACCTAAGCATCTACGTCTGCAGAGATATCTACAACATGCCCTTTATTAATAGACTTCCGTCTATTCTCAGACTGGCAGTTCGGTGGATACTTTTTAGGTTTACCAAACCTGTTTTGCAGAAGGGGCTAAGTGAATCAAGCAGACTGTTCATCCAAGGCAAACGGGTACTACTCGTAGACGATGCTGTAGCAAAAGGTCTGACACTTGAGGTTGGCCGTGAAGCGCTTCAAGGCGCAACTATCAGGACCGCGGTGCTGGTAAATGTCGGCCAAGGAAAGGCGGACTACTGCCTACTAAACGGCGTTTACTACTTCCCGTGGTCGCGTACATCTCCAGAATATAAGAAATTTCTGAGTTACTTAGAGCATTCCAGGATTTGATCGCCATCATCATGATGGCGATCTTTTTTTGTCTGTCTGGAACGAGAGTGTGGCGGCTGAATTAATTCACAACAACATTGAATTGATTACTAAGCACGGAAGGATACTCGCGTTGATCTGAGCCATATATGTATGCTTTTAGTTGATATTTACCGGTATCAATTACGCTAGAACCGCTTACGGCTTCCTTCAGGGAAACGTTCACACTTCTACTTTCGTCCCATAAAGCATCTGTTATAAAAAATTCTTCGCCAGTTTCCGCATCAACTAACATAAACCCCACCCATACATCAACATTAGGATACTTAGATTCACCTGAGAGGTTCCAAGTAACTGGAATTGAAGATTCGAGAGTATAAAGTTTTGAATCATCAATGCTAGAGATTTTGATGCTGTACTCATTAGCAAACTCCTTTTTCATATCTGTTGGCTCTGAGTCAACCACAGTTTCGGAAACATCGTAAGCGCGTTCTGTAATCACATTATTACTTTGCGTTGGTGGCTCCTGAATAAACAAGAAGAACGCCGTACAGGCAACGATAACGGCATAGATAAAAAGTGTAATGTACCAGTCTTTTACCGCCCACTTAATAAAACGTACGGTGTTAGTTTCTACACCCATTTTGTACCGATAAAAAGTATAGATAAGAAAAGGAACTGTAATAATAAAAAAAGAGCTGCCGAGGGCAATACTTATAGGTACAAAAGCAAGCTTGCCGACAGTTTCAAACGCCTTATTGGGAAAGTAGGAGTTGCCCGTTGCATTCTTTACAAGGATAAAACCAACAACAAGGAGCCCTAAAGGAACTGCTCCAAAAAATGAAAGTACGGTGAGTAGACCTCCGAGTTCAGTAGTAACAGCACCAGATTGACCTGTAAATAATGTGTACAAGCTAAGCGCGCTAGCACCAACTGAGAACAAGAGGAAGTAGAGTAGACCAAAACCTTGCAGTATAGAGCCTGTGATTTTTAATAACATATTCGTAAATCTTAGCATGAATACCTACCGCAACCTTTGTAATTTGCGTTGAAAAATAAGCCTAAAAAGCTGTCACTGGCCGCCTGGGACGAGGTTAGAATTTTTGTTACTAAATCTTGCTCAAACCACCTTCTTTATCCACATTATCTGAACGTCGCCGTTCCGCTATCGAATTTAAGATCGAGAATCAGCTCGCCGCGCGAAGTGAAGTGGTACCCTGCTGTGTTTTCAAGAATCTGATGAAATTCAGTCTCTTTTGAATCTTCACAGAACATCAAAGTCGTAACCATCTCGCCGAATGAAATGGAATTCCCACTGACAGTATATTTTCCACCCACGCCGTTACAATCCGTGGTTGCAGAAAAAGTGCCGTCTTCGTCAAAGGAAAGAACGAAGCTATCAGGTTGGTTCGGCTCAATACTGCGACCGTCTTCGTAGAGCGCTGAAATCCAAGTCCAATCTTTCATAACGAGCGACATACGAGTAGGCTCAGCTTCGCCCTCGAAATTCTGTTCCACTATGCCGAACTGCATCGCGGCCGGATCAAGTTTAAGCCATACACTCTTACTCACAGAAGGTGCTACTGTCATAGCCTCGCCGGATGCACGATCTGCATAGTTTACGACAATGACATTCTGGTGATTCGGGTTCTGACTTAGCTCCGTGGTCTGGGGAGCGATGCGATCGCCAAGAAGATACGCTTCCGATCCGATGTATCCATCCTCAGTATTAAGGGCCGCAACAACGTAGAAGAAAGTGCCGCTACCACCTGACTGCTGTGTCAAAATGAAAACAACATCATCGCGTCCGTCACCATTTAGGTCTCGGATCACCTCATTGCCGAAGTAACGAGTAACAATCTTTGACGCGGAGCCAGGTGCCGCTTCGATTTCGGCCAAGCCGTCTTCAAGCTTCACGCGCTGTCCGTCGATAATATATTCAGCATTTTTATAATCGGTTGCCGTATCTGCCTGCTTCTCGTTGTAAATATAGGAGTTAAAAGCAAAGAAGCCCGCGAAGAGTACGATGATCGCGCCAAGCGCAATAAGAAGCCATTTCATATTCATAGTAAAAATTTTATTAAACTCTAAACACCTTCCATTCAAAGTCTTTGAGTAGCACCAGATCAAGTGCTTGCTCCATTTCCATTAAAGAGGTTAATGCTTCTGGGTTTGGGGGCAAGTCTTTACTTTCGTAATGACAAACCACTCTTATTGGGAGAAGCCCGACTCCTTTGCGTATTTTCCCACCAGATTCATCGTCATGAAAAGCGCTATAAGCGCCAATTGCATATGCTCCGGCGGAAGATCCTGATATTGTTTTATTTTTCAGATTTTCCTTGAGATCAGGATATTTATTCAATATCCCAAGAAGTTTAGGGGTACTACCTCCGCGTATATGAAGAGCGTCTGATTGCTTCAGTTGTTCAGAAAAGTCTTCCTCGCTTGCAAGTATGAACTTGAAAGTCTTACCATGAGATTGCTCCCTTAGTTTTTGACTATCCTCTTGAAACCTTCGGGAGTTGTCTTCATCTTTAGAAGCAAAGTAACAAAGTAATATTGTGCCTCCATCTGGAACATCACGAGCAATCTCTTCGTAGAAAGTACGGTTCAATTCGTTGTCCGGACTAGTGTACCCACCATGAAGGATATATTTAGTCATGTGCAGAGAGTATAACAAACCTAAGACTCGAACTGAATCTAAGCTGGAAATAAGACTAAAAAGCTGTTACTGGCCGTCTGGACGAAGTTGGAATTTACTTGGGAACTAAAGTACCTCAACAAATTCTACCGAACGAGTTGTAAGATCGCTGATTCTATATTTGTATTTATAACTTTTTCCAGAGATGGATTTACATTTAATTACAAACTCCTCTCCATTAACCTCACCTAGAGAACGTATTTTATTGTCTGGTTTCTTCACAATCTTTATTGCGTGTTCGTCGGCATTTGGTTCGGCAGCAAAAATCTGTGTTTGATATCTGAGAACTTTAAAGTTATCACTTTCGACTTCAACGTTTAGGGCCGGCCCTTGACCCATATTTCTCAATGCAAGATAATATTCCGACGGTACGATTCCCGTCTCAACTTGATGAGTAATTGAATATTTTTCTCTTATACTTTTTCTTTCTTGCTCATTTTTTACACCGTTAATGTACCTAACATGCAAACTCATAATAGGGGCAATCGATAATTCGGTTTGTTTTTGAGACTCTTTCCTCAATAACCAAGTTTCCTTCGTGTAATATAAAATAATGAGTGCCGTTAGCCCTGTTAACAATGACATGGAGTTATTTGCAACAATCTCGATATAGACCATGAGTTACATTTTAGACACATCTCGCTCACAGTAACCTATCTCGAGTTGACGTCAGTCAAGGATAAAGGTTGGAGAAGCTTTATTAATATTTAGTCAAATATGACTAGTAAACCAGTCTGTCTTTACTTAGATCCAGATTTTCATTTTGTGCAAAAAAGTAAAGGCTCACTGTTTCGTCTGAAATCGCGGAAATCTTGGCTGGTGCAATAATCTGCACTCCTTCACCTTCAATATTAAGAGTTTTCAACTCCCCTTTATCGACTTTCACCATTACATAATCTCCAATTTCTAGATCGTCTCCTAAGTTGGTTGGTGTGACTGTAGAAACCAGAGATCCGTTGATGTAGAGTTTAGATTCAGATTCATCATTTGTAAAAGCAACAAAAGCATCTTTTCCAATGTATGCCTCTACGTCCGTAACCATTTTCCTATAGCCAATCAAAGGGTGTAGTACGAATACTTTAAAAAGACTTTCATGTTTTGAGAAAAAAATCTGAATACCTTCATTTACCACAAATGATGGGAAATCAATTACTGAATCCTTGTCTTTCCACGCAGGATTTTGATCTAATTTTATCCAAAATGTTACTGAAAAATTTTTATTCATAGGATTGTGTATTTTTGAACATACCACGTACTTCGGGTGCGGTCAGAGCCTTTGGTTCGTAATGCTGGTTATCGGCACCTTTATTACTGACCGTCATAAAATTTTGTTCATCGCTGAAATCTGAAGGGGCATATAACACCGTATGTTTAAACCAAAGCGTTATAAAAAATAGTACGACCAAAAGTGTAGGGAATAGGGCTAGGAACCAAACAAAAATGTCCTGTCCCTTCTCATTCAAATGAGTAATTACCACAGTGCCACTCACTTCCGCAATTCCTGCAAAAATAGCAATGATAGTAAGGGGGTTTTTAACAGATACATACTTCATTTTGCTGCCGGACTTGGATTCGAACCAAGATGACTTCCTCCAGAGGGAAGCATCCTACCATTAGATGATCCGGCAAATTAATCTAGCGACGCACCTCTGAAGGTGCGTCGCTAGATTATCATATATTGAGTCTTTTTTTAAGCTTCGACTATAAAGTCGCGGCTCGCGCTTTTCAGCCCCTTACCTGGTCTTTTGGAAGCAGTCCTTACACTTTAGGTTTGTAGTATCGCGTGGCTCAAACGGCAGTTGTGAGATCTTATTACCACAACCTGAACAAGACCAGTCGCCTTCGAACATCTTGCGCTCACCTCGGTCAGAGTTCTGACGAGGAGCATCACCACGACTCTTTTGGTGACAATCTCGACACTTCAAGCCTTCGGTACTCCGTGGCTCAAATGGTAATTCAGTAATGGTGGCCCCACATCCGCTACACTTCCAATTTCCTTGAAACATAAATATTAGTTAACTCATCTATTATACGGTGGAAGAACAACTTCTTCCAGGAACCAGGTGCATTTCTTCTCTGCCGGTACGGTCGGTTCACAGGTAAGGTGCAGTATTCCAGTATTGGGAATGCGCTTACGACCCATCAGTCCGTAGAAGAATTTCCACAAAGACAGCGGCCTATCGTAACACACCGTCTCGGCAAACATAGTCATAAAGATCCGGTGGGAGATAACCGCGATGCGCTTACCTTCCGAGGCTTCAAGCATCATTCTGGCGTCGCGGACGCGTTCGCGGATGTGAACAAGATTTTCAGCATCATCGCTCTGCCACAAAAGATCGAGCCGATGGCGGTACAGGTCAATGAAGTAGCGGAGTGAAGGCAACGACAAGTAGTGGCGGTCGTACACGCCAAGTGGTCGGCCAAATTCGCGGACCGATCGCTCAGTCCGGCTAGGCAGACCAAGTGCGGTACCAACCAACTCAGCGGTCTCAACAGCCCGTTTCATATCGCTCGATATCAGTGTATCGATTTCTTTATCACGCAAAAACTCGATTAGTGTTGCCACCTGCTCGCGACCTTGTTCTGTCAAAGGCTCATCTGGACCCTGATGAAAATACTGGCGATTTCGTTTCGTCTCCCCGTGCCGAATGAAAAATATATTCTTTACACTGCCTTCTGACATAGATCAATGATCGCTACTTCTAATGGCAAATGCGGAATAGATGAACGATTGGTCTGGTCGGCCGCGTCGAGAAGACGTAGAAGCACGTGTGAATTAAGCGGTGAGCTTTGGCTTGCGGAAAGTGTTTCCAAGACTTTAGCATCTTCTTCGTTGAAAGAAGCAAGAATGTCTTCACGGCGAGCGGGCAGGTTGCGAAGCAATATAATGGCGC
>MFKO01000002.1:15084-19465 GCA_001779595.1 Candidatus Kaiserbacteria bacterium RIFCSPHIGHO2_01_FULL_46_22 | reverse complement strand
CTAAACCATCTTCAGCATTCTTCTCGGCCAAGGCGTTCACTACTCTCATCAAAAGTTCGCCACGCGGAGCACCAATGATAGTTGCAACTTCATCGGCAGAAAGCTGGGTGTCTGTTGAGGCGATAATGACTTTCTCCAAAATGCCGAGTGAATCACGGAAAGAGCCATCGCCAGCCACAGCAATTAGGTCAGCGGCGTCTTTATCCAACTTACACTTCTCTTTCTTTGCTACTTCAAGCACCGTTTCTTTAAGCACGGCGCGGGAAGGCTGACGAAAACGAAACACCTGACAACGTGACTTGATGGTGTCGAGTAGTTTTTCTTCTTCGGTAGTGGCTAGAATGAAAATGACATGGGCCGGTGGCTCTTCAAGCGTCTTCAGGAAGGCATTGAAAGCCTCCTTGGTGAGCATATGCACCTCGTCGATGATATATACCTTGTACGGAGAGTGATATGGCAGTGTATGAACCGCTTCACGCAATTCGCGGATATCGTCGATACCGCGGTTGGAGGCAGCGTCTATTTCATAAAGATCATTACCACTGGTGCCTATGGCTTCAGCGAAGATGCGGGCCAGTGTGGTCTTGCCAGTGCCGCGCCCGCCACAGAATAAGAGCGCGTGCGGAATGGTTTTTTTCTTGATCGCGCCTTCAAGCACCGAGACGATGTGGTCTTGGTCACGCACTTCGGCAAACTTAGACGGGCGGTATTTGCGGTACAAAACAGTACTAGAAGAATTTTCGGACATACGGGGACTAGTATATCAGAAATGAAAAGGCCGGACCTTGTGGGTCCGGCCTTTTTCTTTCTCTACTTATTTCGTAGCTTTCTTCACAGCTTTCTTTACAGCCTTCTTTGCTGCTTTCTTAGCCGGGGCAGCCTGCTTGGCGATCTTCTGCCAGTTTGCCATCATTTCTTTCTTGAAATCTGCAATATCAGCCTTGGATACGCTTTGCACCTTACTATATCCAGCCGATATAGCTTCCACAGCCTGCTGGTATTCTTCTGCACTCATCTTGCCAGCTTTTTCCAACACTTCCAAAACTTCACCCTTAGCCTTAAGCGTCCAACTCTTTACTTTCTTGCGGTTCTTAGCAGCATTTGGACTGCCGTAAAGGAAGTACGCTCCAGCTGCAGCTACTGCTGCAGTCGTCAACGCCACTCCGATGCCGACTTTCTCTCCACCACTTATCCCGGACTTTTTGCTTTTTGCCATAAAGAAATTTAGCTAATTATCCTGATCAACGTCTTTCTGTTTACTGCGCGAACGCTTGCTCTTAATAAACATACCGACGATTCGCGAAATCAAACTGCCTTGCGCAATATAAGTGCGCAGTTGCTTGATGTCCTCGGCGATGTTTTCACTTCCTTCGTCAATGCGCTCAGTAATGCGTCTAACCGAGCGCAATATCCTGATGACCATATACATCGCAACACACGAAAAGACAGTGAAGACGACTACGGCCACTGTGGTAATAAAGAAGAAAATATTTGCCTGCAAAACTTCGGTCATAGGATAAGTATAACTGTGTTCAAAAATAAACCAGGGACTTATTAACAGAAAGCCCCGCGGAAGTTTGTCAGCTGACAAATTCCGCGGGGCTAGAGCTCACTCCTCAATCATTTCCACATTTGATGTAGGTGTCACGCCAATGGCCGGTGTACGTCCTATATACACGAGCGTCGCAACTATACCCATACCTGCCGGCGCAATGATTGATGTGTTTGTGGCGCCATAAGAATAGAAACAGGTTTTTCCTCGCTGCAAATACTTGGCGCAGACAACGCTTCCTTGTTGGTCTTTCATCACTGCTGGGTTGGTTAGTCGTGAAGTGTCCAGGCGATATTCCTTTATTGTTACCAACGCTCCGGCCACCTCACTTTCCTCATCTGTGGCTATGAGCTCGATGATATCGCCTGGCCGAAATATCAGAAGCACAGGATCTTTTCCAAGCAGAATGCAAGGAACAGGTCCAGAAAACTCACACGATTGGAGCTTTTCGAAATTCACCTTGAACTTCCATACCTCAGTCTTTCCACCAGAGAACAAGGCGGAGAGAAAGACAAAAACTACCAGAGCGGCCTTCATTGGAACCTCCTTTCAAGGTTCGTTACTTACTACTGATATTTGACTATATCTAAGATGCTTTTGCAAGATGCTTATAAATGAGCTGCGGACAAAAGAAAAGCCCCGCTAAAGTTTTGCAACTAAAGCGGGACTAAGGGCTAGGGCGAGACTCCTCAACCGCAGGTTTTTCCAGCCATCGATGGCGGGCATTTGGGTTCCAGTTCGTACCGAACTGGCGGCTCCAACTGTGCCAGGAAGGCAATTCCGGAAGCCACGATAACGGCGAGAATAACGATGAGCTTGTTCATGGATTTGGCCCTCCTTAGGCCTTTTCAAGATGGGGATTTAACTCTTTATACTATAGCACACTTTGACTATCTTTGCAAGTAATCCCTAACAATCGTTTCGACGGCCGCTGCGTCCGAGGCCTCCATCAATTCTGCTCGTAATTCAGCAGCGCCAGAAAAACCGTTAATATAGGCCTTGTAATGCTTCTTCATAATGGCGAAGTTCTTGTGTGGCAAAAGCTCCTCGAATAGCTTTGTGTGCTCGATCAAAGCATCGAAACGTTCTTGAAGCGAAACATTCGATAAGTCCTTTTCAGGGTGATACAGCCAGGGGTTGCCGAATATTGCGCGGCCGAGCATTACTCCGTCGGCGCCAGAAGTAGCGGCTTTTTGCTTTGCATCCTCAATCGACAACGCATCTCCATTTCCAAAAATGAGAGTATCGCTACCAAGCTCATTCCGAATCTCCACTGCCCGAGCTACCCTTTCCCACCGCGCTGGTACTTTAGACATATCTTTGCGGGTTCGCGCATGCACAGTAATTACCGCTGGATTTTCTACGAGTAATTCCGGCAACCAAGTTTCCAGTTCATCCTTGTTGTAACCAACTCGTGTTTTCACAGACACTGGTAAATCACCCGCTCCGCGTTTGGCGGCACGAATGATTGCTCGAGCCTGCGCTGGATTTTTTATCATCGCTGCGCCACAACCTTGTCGTTCGATTCCACGATCCGGGCAACCCATATTTATATCAATGCCATCGAAACCGAGTTCGCGACACAGTGCGGCTGCCTTTTCCATATGATCCTCGTTGGCAGAAAATAACTGTGCTACGATCGGTCGCTCTTCTTCAGAATATTTAAGGTCGGCCAAGAGTTTTTGTTTCCCTTCTTCTGTCGCCATCATTAAGCCATCTGCCGAAACAAATTCCGTCCAAAAAACGTCCGGTCCACCAACTGTGCCGTCCGCCCGAGTATGGGCCGAGTACTTAGCGATCATCCGACGAAAGGCCGCGTCAGTGACGTCGGCGAGTGGTGCCAGTACAAAAGCTGGCTTATTTATACTTGACCAAAATCCTTGCATTGGAGTAAAGTACTAAAAGTCCATCGACTAAGCAATGAGGCTTGGTCGACAGAAGGACTGTTTAACATCCCCTTCAAACGGACCTGGTGCGACTACCCTGCCGCACCAGGCCTTTTTTATTGTTGAATCGCGTCCCCTTCAACTACTTCTGGTTCTGGCACAACTTCCTTCTCCTTCACAAAAACCTTATTGCCATAACGCAAATCAATGTGAACGAAGTTGCCAGAGCGCAGCCCCGCAAACTGCGGGTCAGAAAAAACTGCTTCTAAGTCATTAAGGGAGGTATTAGCGTCTTTTTCGACACCTATCTTGACCAGCCCACCGCTACCTAAATGATAAAAGATCTCATTCTCGTTGACCCGTTCAAGATACAAAACTGTGAAGCCGAAACGCCCTTTGAGACCACGTGCAAATTCTTCACCGAGTTTGAGCCAATCGGGAGAAAAAAGTTGTTTATGTAGCTCTGGATCTTGCTTCTCATCAACAAATCGGAGTAAAGCCGAACCAGAAAGAGAAGGTGCTGTGGCGAAGGCGGTTCCTTCGTTATCTATAAAGAAACAATGGTCTGGGTCGCCCGCTACTGGTCGCGCACACCAAAGCGCATATGGTCGATACTCAGTAAAACTAATAGACAACACATGTCCGTCCGTGCGTAGAACCGCCACATCTTTTACTCGCGGCACCGCCCTGATTCGCTCTATGATTTTTTCCTCTGGATAAAACCACGCAAAGCGTTTTGGAACCAAATGGAAGTAATCACCTTCGAGCTCTTCGTTAACAACTTTCTCAATCTCGCGTGGAGAAACAGTTTCTCCTCCTGCTACTTTAATTTCGCGCAAGGTCAACGCGGACAGATGCGTTATATACCAAGATCCGAAGGAAATAATGGCCAGCGGGGTAAATACAATAAGGAAAATCAGGATGCGAGTGAGTACGCGCCGCA
>MFKO01000002.1:0-15044 GCA_001779595.1 Candidatus Kaiserbacteria bacterium RIFCSPHIGHO2_01_FULL_46_22 | reverse complement strand
TTTGTTAACCAATCTGTTCCTTGTTCATATACTTGTGCAGCACCTCAGGCAATTTGATACTACCGTCTTTTTGTTGGAAGTTTTCCACCAGTGATACCAAAATGCGCGGAGTTGGAATGGCGGTACAGTTGAGTGAGTGCGCGTAGCGTAACTTTCCTTCCGCGTCACGATAACGAATATTGAAACGACGTGTCTGGAAATCATGGAAGTATGAAGCCGAACTAATCTCACGGTACTTCTCCTCGCCAGGCACCCAAAGTTCAATGTCATATTTCTTCACCTGACCCTGTCCAATATCACCACCACAGTTGAGAACCGTGTGATAAGGGATACCGAGAGACTCAATGAATTCTTCAGTGTTGCGATTGATCCATTCGTGCCACTTTACACTTTCTTCGTGCGAAGCCTCACACAACATCACTTGCTCGACTTTGTAAAATTCGTGCACACGGATCAAACCTTTTACGTCCTTACCGTGACTGCCAGCTTCGCGACGATAGCAAGGTGAGAAAGAAAGGTGTTTGATCGGCAGCTCGGTCTGCTCTAACACATCGTCAGCGTAGTAACCCATCGTTGAAACCTCGCTGGTACCGATCAAATAATCTTCGTCTTGAGTGTTGTAAACATCTTCTGCGTCATTTGGTAGGTGACCAGTGCCGTAAAGATTGGCTTTACGGACAATAGTTGGTGGCAGCATCGGACTGAAACCTTTTTTAAGAAAAAATTCGTTGGCGTAATTCCAAATCGCCCAAGAAAGAAGAGCGCCGTCATTAATAAGATAATAACCACGGAAGCCGTGTACTTTCACACCTTTCTCGAAGTTGACCATCTTGTGTTTCTGCATCAACTCAACGTGATCTAAAGCAGAGAAGTCGAACTTGGTTCGATCACCCCAATTTTTCACCTCCACATTGTCCGCATCACTGTCTCCATCCGGAACAGTCATATCCGGTACTTGCGGCACCTGAAGCATTAGAGAATGCCACTCTTCCATTATTGGCTTCAATTCCTCCTCATCCTTCTGAATCTCGGCTTTGAGCTTCTGCATATCAGCAATGAAGACTCCGCGCGGGCCCGCGTCCTGCTCCGCCGCAATGCGCTTCGAGGTCATATTCTGTTCAGCCTTCTTTGATTCTAGGCGCGCCATTATTTCGCGACGTGAATCATCCACAGCAATCAGGCGATCAAGGTCAATCTTGATCTTCTTTTTCGTGGCCGCCAACTTCACGATATCCAAGTTCTCGCGGATGAATTTGATGTCGAGCATAGGGTAGAATAAATATAATGGATTTCCCCATAGAGTACCTGAAGGACAATGAATTTCCAAGATTGCTACGGGAGATACCCAGCCCGCCAAAAGAGCTGAATTACCGTGGCGCGATCCCTTCTCCAGAAACAAAACTCTTAGCGGTGGTTGGTTCGCGCCACTACACCAACTACGGCAAGCAGGTGACAGACTACCTGCTTGCCGGCCTACGCGGTCATAATATAGGTATAGTCTCCGGGCTGGCACTTGGTATCGACTCGTTAGCACACGAAGCTGCTCTTACGAATGATCTATATACGCTGGCTATTCCTGGTGGCGGAATTTCCGACCAAACGATCTACCCTGCCAGACACAAACCGCTCGCTCGTAAAATATTAGAGAAAGGCGGAGGGCTGTTGTCAGAATTCGCACCAGACTTTCGCGCTACCACTTGGTCTTTTCCGCAAAGAAATCGTCTAGTCTGTGGAATCTCACACGCCACATTAATAATTGAAGCCAGCGAAAAAAGTGGCACTCTGATAACGGCCAAACTCACGGCCGATTACAACCGCGAATTATTGGTTGTGCCGGGAAATATTTTTTCAGACAACTCTAAAGGGGTGCATCAGTTTATGAAACTTGGCGCTACACCAGTTACAGAGCCAAAGGATATTTTGGATGTATTAGGACTAGAGGTAAAAAGTGAGGCGCCGCGGGCGAAGCCCGCGGCTCTATCGGCTGAAGAGTCTCGCGTTTTGGAAATACTCACAGCACCACTTGAGCGCGACACATTGATCCGTCAAATTGGTTTACCTATATCTGCCGCTACTGTTATTTTGATGCAAATGGAGTTGGCCGGACACATTGTTGAATCCAACGGCACCTACCGTAAAAACTACGGTTAACTTTTGCGTTTTGAAGCACCTGTGGTATTTGTTATCGAATTAGTATGTCTACACTAGTAATCGTTGAGTCTCCATCAAAGGCCAAGACTATTGCCAAGTATCTGGGAACAGGATACGTGGTGAAGTCATCAATCGGCCACGTACGTGACTTACCAAAATCTAATAAAGACGCCGTCGATATCGAAGGCGGTTTTATTCCGCGTTACATAATTTCTCCAGGTAAAGAGAAAGTGATCAACGAACTCAAGAGCGCTGCCAAAAAAGCTGACACCGTTCTACTGGCGTCCGACCCGGACCGCGAAGGAGAAGCGATTGCTTGGCATGTCGCTGAGTTGATTAAGGGTACAAACAAGAATTTGGAGCGAATTGTTTTCCACGAAATTACTGAAGATGCTGTTAAAGAAGCGATTAAACATCCTCGTAAAATCGACGAAAACTTAAAGGAAGCTCAGGAAGCGCGTCGTGTACTGGACCGGTTGGTAGGTTATGATCTGTCCGGCCTGATTTGGAAAAAAGTTCGCTATGGTCTATCGGCCGGGCGCGTACAGTCACCTGCCTTACGTATCCTGATGGAACGCGAGCGAGAAATTCGTGCCTTCATACCTGAACAATATTTCGTGCTCACCGCACCAACCAAACTTTCTACCGGCACGACTGTGCCTTTTACCTGCACTGAAGAACCAGATGATAAAAAAGAAGCGGAACGAATCAAAAATTTAGGTGAAGCAAATGATTGGACCGTGCTGGAAGTTAAAGAGACAGAACAAAAGCGCTCACCTCGCCCTCCTTTCACGACCTCAACTATTCAACAGGCCGCTTCGACTCGACTTGGCTTCTCTCCATCACGTACGATGCGTGCCGCTCAAAAGCTTTATGAGGCCGGACACATTACCTATATGCGTACCGACTCAACTACTTTGAGCAAAGCTGCAGTGTCACAAATGATTGCCATTCTGCATAAAGAATACGGCGAAAAATACGTGCAGCCACGTGTATTCAAAACCAAGAGCAAGTCAGCTCAAGAAGCGCACGAAGCCATTCGTCCAACCAACGCCGGCAAGAAGTCGGCCGGAAATACTGGAGATGAGAAGGCTCTTTACGAACTTATCTGGCGCCGAACACTATCTTCACAGATGGCCGATGCTCGTGTGCTACGTACTCGCATCACCACCAACATCTCAGGCCAAACCGAGAGTATTCCAGATTTTGCGTTGACTGGATCACGTGTGCTTTTCGATGGCTGGCTTAAGGTGGACTTTGGCGCACGCGGCGAAGACGTTGAGGTTCCGAAAGTAGAGAAGGGAGAAAAGGTGGAAGTAAAAAAAGTAGATATTGAAGGGAAGGAAACATTGCCACCAAATCGTTACAGCGAAGCTGGTCTGGTTAAAGAACTTGAAAAACGCGGCATCGGCCGACCTTCTACTTATGCATCAATTATGCAGACTTTGGCCGACCGTGGTTATGTAGAAAAGCAAGGTCGTACCTTAATACCAACCGATACCGGTGATGTGGTTTCAAGTTTTATTGAAACTCATTTCCCTACTTACATTTCTGACACTTTCACCAGTGATATGGAAGATGAGCTTGATGAAATTGCGGAAGGTAAACGCTCTTACGAAAAGACCTTGCGTGATTTTTATGGACCGTTCTCGCGCGATGTTGCCTCAAAAGAAAACATTGAAAAGCAGACCAACCTAGGTGACGCACCAGCAGAGTTCCCTTGTCCAATCTGTGGCAAAGCAATGGTGATTAAGCTAGGTAAAAGCGGAAAGTTCTTGTCCTGCAGTGACTTTCCAAACTGTACCGGTTCGCGCCTGATTGACGGCTCGGAAGTAAAGCAAGATGAACCGATCGGCGTACACCCTGAAACTGGGGAGAACATTTATGTATTAAACGGTCGCTTCGGTCCTTATGTGCAGCAAGGTGAAACTCCTGACAAAAAAGATAAGAAAGCGCCTAAGCCACGCCGAGCTTCACTGCCAAAAGGTAAAAAAGTAGAAGATGTCACTTTGGCAGATTCTTTGGTATATCTTGCCCTGCCACGCGAACTTGGTTTGCATCCTGAAAGTAATGAACCAATCATCGCGAACATTGGACGCTTCGGTCCTTACATTGGACACAATGGTGATTTTCGATCTCTTAAAGGAGCCGATAATCCTTACGAAATAACTCTTGAAAGAGCTCTTGAAATACTGAAGCAACCAAAAGGCACACGTAAGGGTGAGAAAATTGTAAAAGAATTAGGGTCGCATCCAAAAACCAAAAAACCGATCAATGTCTTAGAATCCAAATCCGGTCGTTTCCTCCGTCGTGGTTTTAAACGCATTTCTCTTCCCGATGACGCTGACCTCGAAAAGTTTACAATGGAAGATGCGCTGGTGTTGTTGAAGCAATAAAACATTTTACGGCGCGAGGCATAGCCTTCGCGCCGTATTGTTTAATCCGGACTGACCTGCAGGCCGGAATTGGGATTGTACTGACAGAACTCGGCCTGGCCATTTTCAGAACTGCATGGTGACAGAACGACACAGCCACACTCCAAGCACTTCAGGTAGTGGTCTCCAAACCGGAGGACCGCTGGCGCCCGCGTCGGGGGACGCAGCTCTTGGCGGCTGGTACTTTCGGCAGGCTTGTTAGTTTCCATGATGGATCTTCTCCTGTTGCCTCTTTCCTATTGAACACTATAAGCGCCCTAAAGGTTGTGTCAAATATTAATATCCCTAGACGCTAGGCCATAAAAGCTATACCCTATAGCAATGACCTCAGCCAGCGACATCATAAAGCACTTGGAGCATCCCACCGATGCCGACCGGACTCTGGTGGAAAAAGCTTACAAGACTGCTGCAGAAGCCCACGAGGGACACATTCGTTATTCTGGCGAGCCTTATATGTCGCACGTGGCGGCAGTGGCATTACGCCTGTCTGAAATGGGTATGGGTGCCCGCACAGTCGCAGCCGCTTTGCTTCACGACACTATTGAAGATACTGAATTGACCGAAGACGACATTCGTCGTGACTTTGGCGAGGAAATACTTTTCTTGGTTGAAGGTGTAACAAAACTATCCAGCGTTCGCTACTACGGCACCGACCGACACAATGAAAGTTTACGAAAACTTTTTGTGGCAACATCACAAGACATTCGCGTCTTGATCATCAAACTAGTGGACCGTCTCCACAATATGATGACACTTAGTCATGTGCCCGAAGAAAAACGTCTTCGTATTGCCCGCGAGACATTGGAGATTTATGTGCCAGTTGCACACCGTCTCGGAATGGGACGTATTCGCAAGGAACTTGAAGACCTGGCTTTCCCTTACGTTTACCCAGAAGAACACAAGCGGGTAATCGAGCTTTTGCGACAAAAGATTGGTAAGTACGAGGAAAAATTGGAACGTGAACGTAAGAGTTTACAGAAGCACCTAGCTGAATCGGGCCTACGTGATTTTTCTACTTCTTATCGTGTAAAGGGACTATTCAGCCTTTTTCATAAACTTAAACGAAAGGAGTGGGACGTTGACCAGATATATGACCTGCTCGCAATACGCGTCGTTCTGCCAAACGTTGAAGATTGTTACAAAACCCTTGGTGTTATTCACGAGATGTGGAGACCTTTGCCGCAACGCGTTAAAGATTACATCGCTTTCCCTAAGCCAAATGGCTACCAATCGATTCACACGACTGTAGCTACCACAAACGGTAGTATTCTTGAGATTCAGATTCGTACTGCCAAGATGCACAACGAGGCCGAGTACGGTATCGCTTCCCATATCATCTATAAAGACCTTTTGACTAGTGACAAGAAGCGATCGCCTCAAGAACACTGGTTTGCCAATCTGGTACCGATGTTATTCCGACCTTTCATTTGGAAAAACGGCAAGGTAATTGAGGCTAAAGCCAGCCGAGGCGTACCAGCCAAAGCCAAGATACCACTTTGGATCAGTCAGATCGGCGAAATGTATGCCGCTCCTGACTCTTCCAGTTCAGAGTTTATTGAAGATATGCGCGAGGACTTCTTTAAGCATCGCATCTTCGTCTTCACACCGAACGGCGACGTGGTTGACCTCCCGGTCGGCGCTTCTCCAATAGACTTCGCTTACTCCATCCACTCTGAAGTTGGTAACCAGACATCAGGAGCTAAGGTGAATAAAAAATTGGTGTCGCTGGATACTGAGTTGAAAAACGGTGACATCGTAGAAATAGAAACCAAGAAAAATTCCCAACCTACTCGCAAGTGGTTGAAGTTTGCCAAGACGACTTTAGCACGCCGCCACATCCGTAATTATTTAAATCTAGATCCTAAGGTGAGGAATTAAGTTCCAAATACCGCAACCCCAGAACCTTCACAGGTGGATAAAGTTCAAGGCGGAGAAGAAAAATGACGCGAGCGCTATAAGTATAGAGCGAGTGGTATTTTATCGTAGTCCAACGAAGAAATTTGCCACCTGTGAAGGTTCTGGACTAAATAGTAAATTTTCCGACCGAGTACATATCACTCTCATCCTTTTCTGGTAGCGTTGGCAGTTCGTCCCGATTGTCCAAAGCCGGGGGAATAACTAACGTATCTAAAGCTGGAGGGACTACTAAGTTATCTATTGCTGGAAGATTGTCTGAACTGACCATTGATGAATCAGCTGCTTCGAGCGGTGTATTCTCGGCCAATTTTGCCAGCACTTCATTGGCTTCAGCGGCCTCTTCGTGCAAAGTTTCACTAATCGCCTCATTTGCCAAACTCACCTCATCAGAAACCGGTACCGGTATTTGACTAGTTGGACCAGCGGCGCGTTCACGTTTTTCAATCATATCTAGTATTTTGTCCAGGTCTGCCGGATCAAAATAATCAATTGAAACTGTGCCGCCAAAGTCTGTCTTTTTGATCTGAACCCGCGTGCCAAGTGTCTCGGTAAGTTTACGTTCTATTTCTATCAAAGTCGGATCACTACCCTTCCATTCTTTCTTGCGCACCCGGTCAGTAGCGATTTTACGTGAGATTCTCTCACTCTCTCGCACTGATATCTTCTTCAGTAAAATCTCACGGAAGAGTACGTCTTGTTCCTCTGGACGGTCTGCAAGCATCAAGAGGGCCCGTGCGTGACCTTCAGTCATCTCTCCTTTCTGAAGTGAGGAGAGCATATACTCAGGCAAAGCTAAGAGACGTAGAGTGTTTGAAACATATTCGCGCGAACGGCCCATTTTTGCCGCAATCTGCGCGTGAGTTAGGTTAAAAATTTGTGCCAACTGTTGGAAAGCGATGGCTCTGTCAACAGAATTGAGATCCTCGCGCTGGAGGTTTTCTATGATAGCGAGCTCCAATTTTTCCTGCTCAGTTTGTTCACCACTTCTGATGATGACGGGCACTTGAGAAAGGCTTGCTATTTTTGAAGCTCGCAAACGGCGTTCACCTGCAATCAGTTCGTATTCAGTAAAAAAAGTTCCATCATCACGAGATCGCTCGCGACGAGTAACGGTCAAGGGCTGTAATACGCCGTACATCCTGATCGATTCGGCCAGCTCTTTAAGCTTTGCCTCATCGAATTCACGACGTGGCTGGTATGGATTAGGCACGATTTTATCGAGCTCAACCCAGAAAATTGAATCGCCTTGAAATGACATAGAGAAAACGCGGAAAATCTAACAACCTCCTATGGGATGTAGTTTAACACAGCCGATTCTGACCGACTGTTTATAATTAGGCAGATATTTGCTATATTTGGTCGCACTTGCTGGAGTGGTGGAATGGATACACGGTTCGAAGGTCCCCCGGACCTTCTCACCTCAAGAAACCGCAGGCTGGTTGTATAACGTACAAAAAATATTTGCTGGAGTGGTGGAATGGTATACACGTGCGACTCAAAATCGCATGGCGCAAGCCTTGAGGGTTCAAGTCCCTCCTCCAGCACATAAAAACAAAAGGGCCGAATCCGAAAACTTGTAGGATTTGGCCTTTATTGTTTTTGCTGGAGGAGGGACTTGAAAACCTTTTGAGATATTTTAAGAGCGTGAGCGAATTTAAATATCCAAAAGGTGTACTGATCCTGTAAGGATCAAGTCCTGTGTTGTGCCTTCGCACTGTCGCGGAGAGACTTGAAAGTCGGAGCGTTGCGAGGAGTTTACGACGAGCCGCGAGACAGGGTCGTGAGCAGCATATTTTTAACGAAGCAAAGCGGAGTATAAAAATAGCTGACTCCTGACCAAGTCCCGACAGGGACTTTCTTACCTCCCCTTCTTATCCAAATCAAGCACGTTATCGATTCGAATCTGCTCCACAAACTCCGGCACGTGCGACACCAAAATCATTGCCCCTTCATATTTGTTTAAAGCCTCAGCAATAACTGGGATATGTCTAAAGTTGATGTGGTTAGTTGGTTCATCAAGAATGAGCAGCCCTGGCTGTAGAAGCACGAGTCTCGCAAATGCCACCAACCCTTTCTGTCCTTCAGACAGGAGACCAATTCGCGTCTTGATAAGATCTGAATTAATCAAAAATCCTGCCGCTACGGAGCGCATATCCTCTTCGACTTTCTTCTTCATTACAGACAACAGACAATCGTGCACAGTCTGATCAAAATCCAAGTTTGAAAAGTCTTGCCGGTAATAACCAATAGTCACACCCGAAGCTACCTGTTCGCCTGTCGCATGTCCTGACGCTAGTGACTCCAAAAGAGTGGTCTTGCCGATACCGTTTGGACCAATTATCTGAAGATGTTCACCACGCTTCAATATAATGTCACAAGGAACATCCTTCGCTTTATGGTTGCGGATAACCTTGTATGAAGAAAGTTTAAGGACCTCAAGCGGTACCCCAGCTGCAGCCGGGATTGAGAAAGAACGAATGGTGCGATCTTCTTTTCGAACGTCAACTTTATTCTCTTCGTACTCATCAACTTTTTCACGCATACGTTTAGCCACAAGACGCATTCCGCCACCTTTGTTTGCAAAGAAGTTAGCCTTTTCTTTATTCTCCCTAATCTCCTTTTCGAGTTGAGCATTTTTGCGACGTTCTTTCTCAACACGCGCGGCAATCTCTTTTACCACATCGTGATAGTTACCATCATATTGCTCCACAGTGCGGGTCTGAGTATTGAGGTAGAGAACGCCTTGTGTAAACGCGTTTAAAAAGTCTGCATCGTGGGATATCACCACCACAGTCTTACGGTATTCACGAAGAAATTCAGTCAGGTGGGCAATGCCTTCACGATCAAGATTGTTGGTTGGCTCGTCGAGCAACAGTACATCGGGCTGTTCAATCAATGCTGAAGCAAGGAGAAGCCGCGCCTGCTGACCACCAGAAAAACTACCGATCAAACGGTCTTTAAAGCCTTTGACGACCTCTGGATCTGACGGTAACAGATTAACCACCTCCAACACTTCGTCTATCTTCGGATCAATATCGTACACCTTCGTAGGAAAACGCTTTTCAAAAAAGGCGCGCATAGTGAGTGCCATCTCGTTTTGTGGAATCACCTGCCGCGACACTGCAATAGTAGTCTGCGGCATAATGTTTATATCTCCGTGATCAGGTTTGAGAATGCCTGAAACCAGAGCAAAAAGAGTACTCTTGCCCGCACCATTTTGTCCCATTAGTGTCATCTTGGCGCCGCGTCGAATCGAAAAATTCGCCTCGATTAAGATCGGCTTGGTGGAGTCGTGCTCGTATGAGACACCGTTAAATGTAATAAGTCCGGCATTCCTAGACATAGCGCTCCACAGTACACTACCCGTCCATACGTATCAATACAACGAAAAACCGCCACGTGGCTACGTGGCGGTTTTTAACAAAATCTTTGTTGGGCTGTCTAGACTACTTTTCCTTTCTTTGGTTTCTTTTTTTCCTTCTTGCGATCCATTCCTTTGGCCATATTCAAAACTATAAAATAATAATTCCCCCCCTAAAAAAATTTACATTTTCATCGGTCGATGATTTAGCAAATGATAACGTATCCATTATAGCAACCGGGCGAAGCTATCGACTCTGTTGTCCCCACCGCCTTCCTCTGCTATATTCGCAAAGTGTCTGAAGAACTAAAAAAGCCAAAGATCCTGGTCGTCGTGGGACCAACCGCTTCCGGTAAAACCGGCGTGGCGATTGAATTGGCAAAGAAGCTAGGGGGTGAAGTGGTGTCTGCTGACTCACGGCAAGTGTATCGTGGAATGGATATTGGCACCGCTAAAGTGACACCCGAAGAAATGCAGGATATCCCACACCACCTGCTTGATGTTGCTGATCCAAGCGAGGTATATACCGCAACAGACTTTGCTCGTGATGCTAAAGTTGCAGTGGATGACATCCTCGCGCGTGGCAAGTTGCCGATTGTGGCCGGCGGCACTTTTTTCTATATCGATGCACTGCTCGGGCGAGTCAGTATGCCAGAGGTTCCTCCTGATCGAGAAATGCACGCCAAATTTGAAGAAAAAAGTGCCGCCGAATTGCTAGCTATGCTCGAAAACCTTGACCCCGACCGCGCCGCTTCAATTGATAAAGAAAATAAAAGACGCTTAATCCGCGCTATTGAGATTGCGATGTATCTGGGTAAAGTTCCACCCCCACGTCCAGCTGATTGTCCTTATGATGTCCTAACTATTGGTTTAACTATTGATATGGAGACCCACGGCGAAATAGTGAAGCAAAGAATAATAGAGCGACTACATACTGGAATGGTCGCTGAAGTTGAGGCTTTGCTTAAAAATGGAATCACGCACGAACGTCTGGAGAACTTTGGCCTTGAGTATCGTTACATTTCTCGTTACTTACGAGGTCTCTTGGATTACGACACTATGGTAGAGGAGCTGGCAGTCAAAACCCGTCAATATGCAAAGCGTCAAATGACTTGGCTCAAGCGAGACAAAACCATTCAATGGTTTTCCAAAAATGACCAAAAGATACTTGATGTGACAGAGACCTTTTTAGGCAAAAATTGATTTTAAGTAGGTTTTACAATACCATTGTGCAACCGGGCCTATAGTTTAGAGGTAGAATGCTGGTCTCCAAAACCAGCGGCCGTGGTTCGATTCCACGTGGGCCCGCAATAAAATTAGTTGGAGTTGCTTCTGGTGTTCGTTATACCACCAGTAGTTTCGTCTAAACCTTTACCGGTTAGACCCTCCAATATAATATCCACCACTAAGAATGCTGAGAGAATTATGATGATGCCAATAACAATATTGGTGAACATCTCTTTTGCTTTACCCCATTCTGATTCATTACCTGCTGACACAACCAGTCTAAAGCCGGTGTAAACGAGAGCGATCACTGCGATCACACCAAGCATTTTGATCAAGAACTCAATCACGTTATTAGCCAACTGAATCAAATGCTCCGTATTGCAATCTGTACCGTCGCAAGGTATCAGGCCAGTTTCGTTACTTTGCGCCCCAACAAATACAGGCAGCAGGATAATCACAGAGGCCAGAAGGAGTGGCAGAAATCTCATATCAGGATGATAGCACGAGGCAGAGCGGCATAGCCGCTGTGCCTGTGAAAATGTGCGCCGGGCTGGATTGATCCTGACGGTCACTAATTCGCATACGCTCATAAGTGCGGATTTCATTTGGGGTCAAGTTGCTAAGCATAATTGTTCGCTTCGCTCCAATTCTACTAAGCACTTCCTCCCCGGTCTCGACCGTTTTTGTTTCTAGGAAATGAAACAAAAACATGTCTCCGGCTCACAAAAAGCAAAATGACCTGAAGCAGTTCAGGTCATTTTGTCTTATTGTGCGCCGGGCTGGATTCGAACCAGCGAAGGCCGAAGCCGACAGATTTACAGTCTGTTGTGATTGACCACTCCACCACCGACGCGTGTGTTTGATTGTGCTACCCGCCACTGGACGCATTTAGCCAACGGATTCTACCAAATTAGCGGAATATCGCAATTTTTAGAAATGACACACTAGTAATACTTTTCAACAACAGCTAGACACACTTATGAATGTCGTGCGGTAACATATATATACGTAATGTGTTTAGTATTAAAAATAACTTAAATGAGTAAAGTATTTATCCGCAGTGTATCGAACCGTGCCCTATTCCATCTACTCGCGGTTCTCTCTATCTCCCTCATTGCAACATTGTTTGCTGCAATTCAGCTCGCCGCAGCACAAGCTGCGACAGACGGCCCATCTGTCCGTTCCTTTAGCGGACCAAACGAACTTAAAGTTGGAGAAGAGGGGTTATGGAAAGTAACCACTACTGACCAAGACGAGGGCCCAATAACTTACCGTGTTCGCTGGGGTGACGAAAGTGTCGCTTCAAAAATCAGCGACGCGGCTTTTTCATTATTCCGCAAATCCGATGACTTTGTGCAAAGAACCACCTTCACTCACTTTTACCGCAAGAGTGGTGACTACCAAATCACAGTCACTATTCGTGACCAGGGTGGTAATACGACCAAAACAACCTCTACTGTACGAGTCAATGAAGCGGAGTTCAAAGAAGCAAAGTTTTCCGTCAATTCAGAGTCTGGTAAAGCCCCGTTGGAGGTAGTGTTTAAGGTAAACCTAGGCACAAGAGTGCAGGCTCGTATAGATTTTGGTGACGATTCTGATATGGCGCTTGTAGAGTGTGATCAAGCTTTGACTGACGAAAGAGCTGTTTGCGATACTCCGATCGAAGTCATCCACACTTATCAGGAAGCTGGTTCCTATAAAGCCACCCTGTTCAAAATCTTTGAACAGGACAGACACATCAAGGACACTTTAAAGATTCGTGTAAAGACAGGAAATCCTGCTCTAGATTTCTTTCACACCATAACTGATGCCTTCCAGGGCACATTTGACGCTGCCCTAGGTTTCTTGTTCCCAGACAGCGAGAATGCCATTACTGATCGAGAGTTTGCTAATTTGCCTGACATCAATACAGACGAGTACCGTTCTGGCACACGTACTGTTGATGAAATCGAGGCCATCATCATAAGCGACGAATCTGGTGACAAAGTCACCTGTAACCTAAGCACTGGAAATCATACATTCCAAGCTTACATAATAACCAGCACTAATGAGATCGGTGTTTCAGACTGTGCCACTGCCGCAAATATCGACGGCTATCTCACAACTCTAATCACGAACCTCACCCTTCGTCACGCTTTTAGCGGCCTGACTCTGGAAAATATGAAGCTTGTGCCGATTTACATTGGTGAGATTGGCGAAGACATTACTGAAACACAGTTCGATGGAGCTACTAGTACACCAGAAGAGGACGTAAACAAAATCGGATTTGAAGTGAAGATCAAAGATAGTTCCGGAGCCACAGTCCAAAACTGGGTGCAGGGTAACATCACCATTAAATCGACCGACTCACTTGCTTTCCGTTGGGATGCGCGAACCGGCTACTCACAATGTCTTCCTTTCCTTGCTGACAATGGTAGCTACGCTCTTACACGTACCAATGCCCAGATGTTGACCGGCAATACAGAAAACGAAGCCTTCAACATCTACGAACGAGCTGGTTCCTACTATATTGAATGTAAGAGATCAAAAGACAGCTCCAACGTGCACACTAGTGTGATCGAAGTGACTGTTGATGATGACGGTGACCGTACAGTACAACCATCCACAAAAGATCAGTACTCTATCATTAAGAGTGACACTGACCCCTTGGCAGTTACCGCGAAACGGAACGCTCCAGCAGGTTGTACCCCTGAAATCAAATACATCGGTGAAATCGATTGGGGTGATGGTGAGGTTACTAGACAACCTAGTAGCACGACCGAGGAATGTCGCGATGCGCAAATCTTAACCGAGGCTCATACCTATAAGAAAGCTGGAACTTACCGCATCTCAATAAAGCTAAACGGAGTGCAAGTATTACGTAAAGATGTGTCTGTTAAGGAGGATACGGCGGCTGGTGACGCTCTCAAAGTCACTCCTAGCGGAGATCAATCTTTGTCAGTAAAACTAACCACAAACGACAGCGCAGTTAACAAAAAAATTAATGAGTGTGTGTACGCTATTGGATTTTTCGGTCCAAGTGGCAACGGTCTCAGTGTCGACTGGGGAGATGGTAAAGAACAACCAGATGACTCCTACAGTGAAAGCAATCGTGGTGATAGCTGTACCAGCGTAGTTAATAGTCATACCTATCAAACTGCCGGTACCTATACAGTAAAAGTGAAAAGTTGGCACCCAGGTCCGACCGACGCACCTATTACCGATTGGCAGAAGAGCACTACCGTTAAGGTTGGTGGTACAAGTCCTAGCACATCAGATTCCTTCAGTGCCTCTCCACGTTCTGGTAACGAAGGTCTTAAAGTGACGTTCAAATTACCTGCCAATAAAAACACTACCCTGTCGTTTGGTGACAAAACAAAATCTCGCAGCTTTGCTCCATGTGTAGAAGATGATTCTTCTAACACAGATTGCCCAGACAATCGAGAAGTTACCCATACTTATGAAAAGGCTGGCACTTACACAGCTAGATTAATTTCTGGTTGCCCTATCCAAGCCGGTGCCTGTGATGAAAGCGCTAAGGTGGAAACCCTTACAATTACAATAAAGTAATAGTCCCTACATTCTCCAGAAACGGTCGGGTTGTTCAAACGTTATGAAGTTTTTTCACTTTACCCACTATTCATATGCAAATCTATAAGTACCTCACCGCCCTCCTCCTCATCACCACTCTCATCACTCCTTCTCTGGCGATTGCACAGAGTGATGCAGACAGTGACAGCAGTGGGTACAGTGGTGCGAGTGACAGTGCTGATTCTCCGAGTGAGAGTGGTCCTGGACCTGGTATGGGTAGTGGAGAAAGCGGCTACGCTGGTGGCAGTACTGGTGACTCACCGAGTGAAGGTGGTCCTGGACCAGGCGCTGGTGGAGCTGATGCTGAAGCTACCAATCAGGCAGCGGCTGATGCGGAAACCGCTGCTGGTTACGGTATGACTGGGGATGTGGATGTTAATGCG
>MFKO01000001.1 GCA_001779595.1 Candidatus Kaiserbacteria bacterium RIFCSPHIGHO2_01_FULL_46_22 | reverse complement strand
TGGTTTGAAAATCACTCCAACGCCTGTATTATTGATCAGGCTAGGTTCCTATTTTTGTTTGAGGGAGAAGACTGTGGGTACAATATCCGAACTACTAGACGAAGTAATGCGTCTTCCAAAGGAAGAACTGCGTGCGGGAATTCCCATCGAAGACCGCAAGCACGAAATGTCACTGCTTGCACCACTTGCTCCGACCACGTCCAACATAAAGCGGGGATGTATACCGAAGAACGGTTCTGTCGAGATACACATCCGTGTGTTCAGAGAGACTCAATCGACCGGTTCCTATGAAATTATCTTGGGTCGGCACGACGGAAAAGATCTGATCACTGTAAACGGTGAACTTCTGCACATCAATACAGTCGAGGAGATCTGCGAGTACGTGACTGAACTGTGTTCAGGAAAATCAAGATAAAGGCCGGCGCACCAATGTGCGCCGGCCTAACTTTGTGTACTTGGCGATCAGGCTCGCAAGTATCGTGATACTGCCAAAGCACTCGAGACGAGGCCAAGGGCGATACCAGAACCAACAATAACTGAAGAGAAATACACAAATTCTGACAAGAAGTAATGGAAAATATTGAAGTTGAAGAAAGTAGTGGTACCCGGTCCCAGCCAATAAAGTACCGGGTACATTATGATGAGGGCAACGACTCCAGAAACCACTCCGTACAACACACCCTGTAACATAAACGGCCCGCGGATGAAGGTATTGGACGCACCAACCAGACGCATCACAGTAATCTCTTCGCGTGATGTGTAGATAGCCAGTCTGATTGTATTGAAAGTGATCAAAACCGCTGCTGCAACTAAGATGAGCATCGTAGTGATACTAGCCCGCTCCACAACACCAATGATGGCAGTGAGTTTTTCAATCACTTCTTTGTTCTTAACAAAGTTCACACGATCGATGATTGGAGCCTGTGGCGACTCCCCCGCGCGTTGCTCATCGAGAAAACGGGCAATCGCTTCGTATTGCGTAGTATCTCCGGCACTGACAGACAGCGAAGCCCCGAGTGGATTTTCACCCAATTCATCGAGAGCTTGTATGGTAAGTTCGTCACCACGATGACGTTCCCTAAAAGCGGTCAGGGCTTCCTCGCGCGAGGTGAAGGTAACCTCAGATACTTCCGGCAAGGACTCGAGCCTGGTCTGAAGAGCCTGCATATCGGCTTCGGACGCATTAATGTTGAAGTAGACATTGATGTCGACTTTACTCTCAATTTGCTGAAGAGATGCCCCAAGTAGCTGGTCGATAACCATTATGGCGCCGATCACAAACAGCGCGATCGTCATCACAAACACCGAAGCGAACGATACGAAAGTACTTCGCCAAAAACCAACCAACCCTGCTCGAACGACTCTTTTAAAGGCTACCCACATAAATAATTAAAAGTTTAAATCTCAAAATTGAAAGTTAGCAATATTACAAAACGTATTTACCTGTCGCATCATCACGGATAACACGTCCGCTGTCCATAGTGATGACACGACGACCAAGCTCGTCGATCACACCTTTATTATGGGTGGTCATTATGACAGTAGTACCAAGATCGTTGATCTTGCGGAGAATTTGTACTACTTCGTAGGTAGCAATCGGATCGAGATTACCGGTTGGTTCGTCAGCGATGATGATATCAGGCTGATTAACAATAGCCCGAGCAATCGCTACACGCTGTTTTTCACCACCGGATAACTCGTGAGGGAAATTCCAAGCTTTATCTTCAAGATCTACTAGTGCTAGTGCCTGAGGTACGTTTTCAGCTATTTCGCTGTCATCACGACCATTAGCTTCCATCGCAAAGGCGATATTTTCAAAAGCAGTCTTGTTGGAGAGGAGTTTAAAGTCTTGAAAGACAGTGCCGATTTTGCGACGGAACTTAGGAAGTTTGCCGCGCGGGATGCGATGAATATCAAGTGACTCATAAAAAACCGAGCCTTCAGACGGACGATCTTCCGCAATCAGCATTTTAAGAAGGGTGGACTTGCCGGCACCAGAATGACCTACAATCGAAACGAATTCGTGTGGGGCTACCTGAAAGGTTACATTTTCCAGTGCTACTGACTCCTTGTCGTTATACCATTTGGAAACTTTGTCGAAATATATCATATACAACTACAGGAAACACAACTTATAGTTTCATTATACACCATGCATCGCATCAACGAAGGGCTGTATATCACCACCTAATACCGCCTCAATATTGCGTACTTCTACACCAGTACGATGATCCTTTACTAGCTGATAGGGATGTTGGACATAGGAACGAATCTGGCTTCCCCATTCAATTTTGACGCTTTTTTCAATTGCCAGACCTGACAACTCGCGTTCGCGCTGAATCTCTTTGAAGGCAAAAACCTTGCCAAAAAGAAGTCTGAGGGCCTTATCACGATTTTGCAACTGACTACGCTCTGAAGAGACGTGCACGGATATGTTAGTGGGCGTATGCACGGCACGAACAGCGGTCTCGCGTTTGTTTACGTTTTGTCCTCCAGCACCGCCTGATCGGGCAAAAGATATTTCCACTTCTGTCTCAGGCAAAACTTCGGCCCCGTCTTCCTCTATTACTGGTGACACCTCGACTAACACAAATGATGTTTGCCTCTTATCGTTTGCATTAAACGGTGAGATGCGCACGAGCCGATGTACTCCACTTTCGTGTTTAAGAGTCCCGTAAACCTCTTTGCCATTTATCTCAAAGACAATGTTGCGATAACCACCATGGTCGTTTTCGTTTTGATCAAGTACTACGACTGACCAGTTGTGATTTTCAGCATATCGCTTGTACATTTCTACAAGCATTCGCGCGAAATCTTCTGCATCGTCGCCGCCGGCGCCGGCAACTATCGTAAAGACTGCCGATAAACGATCATATTTACCCTTTCCTTCGGCTTCGTCTTTAAGAGTTTGAAGCTCTTTGATCATTGATTGGGCAGTCCGTGGATCATTCCAAAAATCTGACCGAAGCATTGATTCTTCTATCTCCTTTATCCGTTCTGCCTTTTGCTCATTAGCCATAAATCCTGACAATTCTAACAGAAATGGCGCCGGTTCGCTTTGCGAACCGGCGCCATTTCTATGTGAGCCATCTCCCAGGATTGAACTGGGGACCTCATCCTTACCATGGATGCGCTCTACCAACTGAGCTAAGATGGCAAATTGACGCGCGGAGACCGCCTGATGTAAACCTTGCCAGCCCTGAAGAGGGCTGTAGGACAGGGTTTCTGACCGCGCGACGATCTACACGCAAAAACGTTTCAATCGCGTGGCAAAGCATACCAAAAACTTCGTTGAAAACAAAGTTCTTGTGTACTACGATATTGACCACGCCATCTTAGCTTAGTCGGCAGAGCAACGGTATCGTAAACCGTAGGTCCCGAGTTCGATTCTCGGAGATGGCTCACTCGCGCTTCATCCTCACATACGACCAAGTGGCCACTAATGCGCCCGCCAAGTTGAAGCACATATCTAGCATAGTGTTATGGTATCCACCAACACCATTTTGCACGGTGAGAGAAATGAAAAACTCCATGATCTCGTTAAGGCCACTTACACCAAGAGCTGCCATGACTGCAAGCAGAAAAACAAAAGTATTTTGTCCGCGTGGTAAGAGTTTGATGCGGATCAAGTGATAAGCCATTACAGCCACCACACCATAAAGATACGCGTGTACCACCTGATCGTATTTCAGTATGTAGAACTCTCCACCCAAGTCGAGTAACGGATAAATCCTGTACGCAAACAAAACACCATCCTGCGTTGGCACAGAACCGCCCAAGATGTGCATGAGACCCCAGAGTGAAAGTAACCACAGTAGCCACGAAGGAAAGCCGGCGGATTTTTGTATCCATAACACTCCACCAAAAATAGCCAGCAACACGGCCACATAAGCAATGAATTCGAAATTCAAATTCTGAACGAAGAACACTCCACCCAGTAACAAATACAGCCCCGTAAATACTTTTAGGGCTGTAAGAGATTGGTTATTCGACATAGCCTTAGTTGACCGAAACAGATTCGATCATTTCAATGCGCTTTACGGTAACGCCAGTTTCAGACAATTCACCCATCACCCGAGCTGCCGCAGTTTCCTTTAATACTTCTTCGTTACAAGCACCAGTTGAACCATCCTGACGAGCACAAACGCTTGATTCATCGATGTAAAGCGGTACGGCGTGACCAAGTACTCCTTCTTCCTCGTAGACTAAGTGCCAGTATTTAGAATCGAGCGGAGCTGGAACTTGCTTCAAGAGGAAACCTGATTTATCAAAACTGAATTCGCTCTCAGGTGCCTGTTCAGCATTACCACAAGTGATATCGGTAATGCGCCACAAATTATTCTTGGCAGCCAACTTCACTATTGCCTGGCCATGCTGACCATCAGTAGTAGACATCACCAGCACCTGTGCTTCTTCGTCTTTCTTATAGATAGGCAAAGTTCTCAAACCTTCAGGTACTCCAACCTGACACAGTACCGGGTCTTCTTGGTCGCCACCTAATTTACCATCGTGTTCCTGCAGTCGCTTACGCAAATCGGGAGCGATTTGTTCGTACGCAAGCAAATTTTGTGTGAAAGGTTCATTGTCGCCAACAGTGCGCGCATTGAGCCACGCATCATAAAACTCGAGCGTGATTGCGACCGGTTCACCTTCAACTCCAGTCCATTTCTCCTCAAACAGGCCTTTGCCTCCAAGCACCTGCCAAATGATAGCTCCAATTATAATGGCAACGCCGACAATCAAAACGATCGGTAAATATTTGTTTCTATTCATACCCACAAATAATAACACGACTATTTCGTACAAACTCACGCTACTTGTGAAGTGGTATTTCTAGCGTAGATGTGGCCTACAATAAAAGCCCCTTAACGGGGCCTTTATTTTGCGCGAGAGACGGGACTTGTCCTGACGGTCACTAATTCGCTTACGCTCACAAGTGCCGCGGGACACGCCTCCTGGTCATTCTCCCTATGATGAGAGAATGCCACCGCTCCAGCGTTCAAGTCCCGACGCAAGTAAAGCAGTTTACTTGCTTCTCTCGCGCATAGAAAAAACCGGCACAAGGCCGGGTTTTTCAGATGCGCGAGAGACGGGACTTGAACCCGCAACCTCTGCCGTGACAGGGCAGCGCTCTAACCAGTTGAGCTACTCCCGCAACAGGCACGATTCTAGCATAAAACGCAAAAATCGCACTTTGTGCCGACGCCAAGATTTGCACTTGGGACCTCATCTTTATGAGTGATGTGCTCTAACTACCTGAGCTACGCCGGCGGTGACCAAGAGAATACCATTGAAATCACGTGTTTTCAACACCAAAATTAGATCGAGGAAGAAATAAACCCCGCATTTGCGGGGTTTATTTCATCTTGTTGCGGGGCCCGGAATCGAACCGGGGTCTGGAGGTTATGAGCCTCCCGAGGTACCTCTCCTCTACCCCGCTGTTTAAACGTGCGGTAAATACTACCACTCTAACTAACCCATGTCCAATTTTGAGTATGTGCTGACGGCGGATTTTTCTTTCAGAACGAAGCCGTGGACTGAAGTGAGACACCGAGCCGTATTTGGATATACGGTGAGGTATCGAAAGAAGGAACGGCAAGTTGTGGAAGAAAAAGGCCGGTTAGATAGCGTCGAATTCATCAAATACCATCTTGTACTGAGCAATCGTTTCTTGTGCTTCTATTTGTGATAGTTCAAACTCAGTACCTTCGTGAGCTATGCGGTTACGCACATTGTGCGCGCGCCATGCCTGATTAACAGTGCGGAACGACGTAGGAGAAGCATTTTTAAGTTTGTCACCAACCGTCGCGCCAGGTAAGCCAATTTTATCAAGTAGTTCTTCCAATAAAATGTCCGCCTCAATAATAGCCAGTTTCCAATCATTCATTCGGTCGCTGTCTATATGTGAAAGCACATCGTGCCAACGTTCATTTTTTACACCTTGTCTGTATAACTCATCGTAGGTTTCTTCCTGTTTTCTGAGAATCGCAGCAATTACTTCCCCCACTTGTTCGCCGCGAATGTGCGCATAAATCAAACCAAAGAGAAAAAGGGCGGAAAGAAGCCAGGAAAGTATCACTATCACACTCCAAGTGTTCGCGACGATATTTACGAGGTCAGCCGGTGACCAGCTAGAGGTCACGCCAGCACTGCTACCACCACCGAAAAGCCGCTCAAACAGGAAGTTCAAGAAGGTGAAAAAATCAACCGAGTATTCGTTAAACGGAATGTCGTTCTCGTCTCGCACAATTTTTCAAATCTAATGGAAGCAAAGCTACCACTTAGCCATTATTATAACGCTTGGCATCGTATATCTTCCGACCAATATCGAACAAGCGTGCTTCGCCTCCGTGTGGAGCAATGTATTGAACGCCAGTTGGCAAAGAAATTCCTTCTCGATCAACCTCACCCATCGGAAGTGAAATAGCGGGAACACCAGTCAGGTTGACAGGTACTGTGAAAATATCTTCCCTGTACATAGCCAGCGGGTCTGATTTTTCACCGAGTTTAAAAGCAGGGGTCGGAGCGGTTGGTGTCACCACCAAATCAACTTGTGTAAAGACGGCATTGAGTTCGTCACGCATTTTGCTTCGTAAAGCCTCAGCTTTGCCATAGTAAGCGTCAAAGTAACCTGAAGAAAGCACGTAAGTACCGAGTAGTATGCGACGCTTCGCTTCTGCACCAAAACCATCAGCTCTAGAATTAAGATAGGTTTCCAAAAGGTTTTCACCTTCCTTGCGCACACCATACCGAATACCATCGTAACGTGCCAAGTTAGACGAAACCTCAGCCGGCATTACGATGTAGTAAGCGGCTAGACCAGCTTCGAATAGTGGTAACTCGATATCAACAATTTTATGTCCGTCCGCTCGCAGTTGATCGAGATGAGCTTCGAAACGCTCCATTACATCAGCGTCAACACCTTGACCAAGGAAAGCTCGTGGCACACCAAAAGTATAAGTTTCTTTAGTTGCAACAGCACCGTAAGTATCAGGGCCGATGGTGGTCATATCGTGCGGGTCACGACCAGAAATTACTTTAAACAGCGTTTCAGCGTCTTCGACAGAATTAGTCAAAGTGCCCGCCTGATCAAGACTTGAGCCCATTGCCATCAAACCATATCGGGAAACGGCGCCGTAGGTTGGCTTTAATCCGACAAGACCGCAGTAACTGGCAGGCTGTCTAATAGAACCACCTGTGTCAGTGCCGAGAGCAGCCGGTACTGAACCCATCGCTACCGCTGCGGCAGAACCTCCGGAAGAACCACCAGGGACTCGGCTCGGATCAATCGGATTTTTAGTTGGCCCGTAGGCTGAATTTTCAGTCGAGGAACCCATGGCAAATTCGTCCAAATTGGTACTACCAACAAATATTGCCCCAGCGTCGCGTAAACGCTTTATGACCGTTGCGTCGTAGGTGGCGACGTAGTTATCAAGAATTTTAGAAGCAGCCGTGGCTCGCTTCCCTTCAATCAAGATATTATTCTTGATTGCTAACGGGACGCCGCAAAGCGGTGGAATGTTTTCTCCTCCCTCTTGATAACGAGAAGTGGCTTCCTCTGCCATCTTTTCAGCGTCATCAAAGACATCCAAATACGCGTGAATGTTTTTATCTTTTTCGGCAATCACTGACTTTGCATCTGCGACTGCTTCTTTTGGAGTATATTCACCAGAAAGAAACTTTTTACGTAATTCAGAAATGGTCATGAATCGGGATTGAGGATCTTCTTAACTTTAAGGTAGTTACCTTCACGTTCTGGGAAAGCTGCGGTGAGAGCACCAGAATATGAACCTGGTTCGTTGGTTACTTCGTCATCGCGAAAAACGTTGTGAACTAAACCGACTTTCTTTTCTAGGTGACCATCATCAACTAGCTCATTGACCTGACCGATGTAGTCCAGGATGGAGTCGATTTCTCCTTTCAACTTTTCAGCCTCGGCGTCAGAGAGCCGCATACGTGAAAGTGTTCCAAGGTGAAGTATCTCTTCTTTAGTCATTTTGGTGCATCATACACTACCCTATCATTTTTAAAAACTCCGCTTCAGAAAGAATAGCCACGCCCAACTCCACCGCCTTCTCTGCCTTAGAACCAGCCTCATTACCAGCGATCACAAAGTCTGTTTTACGCGAGACGCTTTCGGTTACATGGGCACCATTTTTGCGGGCCAACAACTTTGCCTCATCACGAGACAACGAAACCATTGAGCCGGTAAAGACGAGAGTTTTGTTTGATAAAACACTTTGTTTTGAAACCCTCTCAATCTGACGCACTGTTAAGAAACGGAGAAGCTCACGCAACTTCTTCTGGTTCTGGTGATCCTTCATATAGCGTACGACTGACTCGGCCACGATTTGACCAACACCATGAATGGATGCCAACTCTTCCACATTGGCACCAATCACATTCTCAATTGAACCGCAGTATTCGGAAATCAAGCGCGCAGTTTCTTCACCCACATTCGGAATCGACAACGCCACTAAAAGTCGTGGCAATTCAACTTCACGGGCGCCCTGGATGGCATTAATGAGATTTTCTGCTGCCTTTTCTTTAAAGCCAGGAAGATCAATCACATCACCGACTTTGAGTGTAAAGAGATCGTACGGTTCCTTGATCAATCCTTCGTCCAACAAAAGATCAATGATACGCGGACCAACTCCATCTAGATTGAGGGCGGTCTTTCCAACAAAGTGATAGAGCCGGCGACGATGTATGAAATCTGAATCTAATGTCACACACCGCCAAGCGGCTTCGCCAGGAATACGCTCAATCAAACCGCCTCCGCCACAACCATCCACTTTTTTCGGAAAACGATACGCCTTAGTGCCGTCCGGCCGTAGTTCGTTTACTACTGAAACAATTTCTGGAATCACATCACCAGCTTTCTGAAGGACCACTGTGTCTCCCACCCTGACGTCGAGACGTTTGATTTGATCTTCATTATGTAAAGTAGCGCGCGAGACGACACTGCCAGCAATTTTGGTAGGCCTTAAGTGAGCAACCGGCGTAACCACACCAGTGCGTCCCACTTGCAAAACAATATCTTCTACGACTGTCGTCGCTTGCTCGGCTGGAAACTTAAACGCGGCGGCGAAACGCGGTGCCTTGGCCGTGTGACCTAAGCGACGCTGTAAAGTAATGTCATTTACCTTCACTACTATTCCATCTACACCGTAATCTAAGGCATCGCGTTTGTCCTTCCACTCGTTGTAGTAATCGATTACATCACGAAGCTCGTGACAGAGTGCAGTGTGTTTACCGGTCGGAAAACCAAGACCTTGTAACAAGGCAATCTCTTCCTGTTGAGTCGCCGGTATTTTGAATTTAGTTTTGTTTGTATCAATAAAGTCTAGATCATAAATGATCAGAGAAAGTTTCCGCCGTGCTGTCACCGTCGGATCAAGTTGACGCAGGCTACCTGCTGCCGCGTTTCGTGGGTTCGCAAACAAAGGCATTTCTTCCCGCTCGCGTTCTTCATTTATGCGCTTGAATTCCTTTTCAGACAACCAAACCTCACCAACCGCCACCAATGAAACCGGCACGGATAATTTTTCTGGAATATCATCTATAACACGAGCGGTATGAGTGACATCCTCACCAGTTACTCCATCACCACGTGTCGCTGCTCGAACAAGTTGTCCCCTCTCATAAGTAAGTAC
The DNA here is from genome assembly GCA_001779595.1 of Candidatus Kaiserbacteria bacterium RIFCSPHIGHO2_01_FULL_46_22. GTDB lineage: Bacteria > Patescibacteriota > Minisyncoccia > Phycocordibacterales > UBA918 > OLB19. The sequence continues at coordinate 3,949 of MFKO01000001.1, read as the reverse complement.
TACTTTTAAACCGTCCAATTTAGGTCCAACGTCGTATTCCAATACAGATGACGATAGTCCTTCTGTCGCAAGACGACGCTTTAAACTTTCCTCCCAATCTTTGAGTTCAGGAACATCAAACACATTATTCAGCGACCACTGACGTACCTGATGCTTCACTTTAGTAAAGGCTTCGCTAGGTCGAGCGCCGACCAAGTTGGCGACCGAAGAACCTTCTTCCCCTACCCCCTCAAGCTCACGAAGCTCGCGTACTAATGAGTCGTACGCTTCGTCACTGATTTCCGGAGCATCCTTTTCGTGATAGAGGCGCTGGTGGTAAAGCACCAAATTGCGCAGTTTCTCGATCCTTTCATCCTTACTCTGCCCAGCTTTTTTCATTGCCCCAATTCTACTATCGATGTTTGAGACAGCAAAACGATCACGATAAAGACCAGAAATGGGATGAAGTTGTGTTCGCTGGAGGGAGGACTGCGACAAAGGCGTAGACAGACCTACGGTGCAGGAGCAGTCCGACTGAAGCGAATACAAATTTGCCCATTTCTGGTCTTTAGTATTCGATGGTGATTTCGCGTTGAATAGTAAATATAGAACTCAACTGATCACATGGTCGGTTATAACCGCGAGAAAAGATTGCTGTACAAAAAGTACCGGCGGTGCAACTTATACTAGCAAGACCTTCACCGCTGACAGCCTGATCAAAATCGGAAGTGGCCGTGCGCACATCTGCAATATACAAACTGGTTTCAATGCATTGTTCTTGATCGGTCGTGTATGAATACCAATATTTGTAAAAAAATTGATTGTTTTGATTGTACAAGGTAGAAGTCTGAGCGCCTGGCGGGGAGTTTGGTGTTTCTCCCGCACAATCGAGCGATGGCGCACCTGTGCTACCCTCACGTAACAATGCCGCCAAGGTAGTCGGTTGAGCACGGTGCCAGCGCATACATTCAAGCCCTACGTTGGCTGCCTGAAAAGCTTTCTCGGACTCATTGGCTGTGACTGCCAGCAAGTATTGTTTGGTAGTAACGAACAGCAACGACAATCCAATCGCCAACACAACACTAACTACCACCAACGTGATTAGTAATGCAAATCCATTTTCGTTTTTGTTGTTACGGAGTTGGTTCATAATAGATGTTGTACATATATGTTTCTAGGCTGATTTGTTGATCAGGTCTGGTGCCCCACGTAACAGTAGATTCTATGATTGCTTTGTCATTATCAACAGTTATGACCAACTCACGTTCGTAAATGGTCTCAGTTCCTGTTGTGACGCCCTGTCTATAAGGTACGTCGGTGCCGGCAGTGTAATGCATTATGCAATTAGTTGTCGTGCAGTTATAAAAACTGTCCGAGGAAATCATTCCTTCATCGCCGATCTGGATGCCGCAAGGACTAGCCGTGGTACAACGACCGGCCAAGGCCGAAACATAACCCCAGGTGCTATTGAGATCACTGAGAGAATCTGGAAAAGCCGCCAAGGCATTATTCTCACGCAGCTTATAGAGTGCCTCTATACCTTCTTGAGCCAAAAACACGGACATCGTTTGTTCGCGGGAATTATAGGCACGCTTTAAACCGGTGTGCGCAATAGTCAGTGGACCAACCAATGCGATTAGAAGTACGGTAATAGCTACCAGCACTTCAACCAGCGAATAACCACCTTTGGTATTTGTTACGCACCTACTTTTATATAAACGTGTCTCCATAAATTATAAGTCCAACACTCGCTTGGTGACCGTTGTTTGCAAAGTGAAGTCAGCATTAGTTTCAGATACTCCAGCTATTGAACCCTTGATATATATGGTCACATTAGGCTGAATGATGGACGCCGTCGGTGACGATCTGGTTTCACTATCATTAACACTGAAGTGCATTTCATCAATACTGACCGCAGGATCAGTCAAAGATATCCAACTGCCGGTACCGATTTTTCTTTCAATCGACTGACTCCCACTATTGTAACGGTAGGCCAGACGATTATTAGTGGCGGATTCGGTTAGACTGTCACCACCTTCGATAACAGACAAATAAATACCTTGGTCACAATCACTGGTTTGATCAAAGCCGCCAGTGACATCGGTGGAAGCTGATGTAGAACAGTAGTAAGCGTAACCTGTCCTAATTTCACGAGCCATACTGTCGAGCGCAAACTGAACATTTCCTACTGCCGATTGAATATTTTGGGCTTTGGCGTTGGCGTTGATAAGTACCAAGAGACTACCTATCCCCATAGTGATAACAATAATAAAAAGTGAAAGCGACACCAACACTTCAATCAGTGAGAAGCCGGATTCAGAATTTATAGAGTAGTGCTTTTTCATACTTACTTATTCAACGGAGATTTGCCCGGCTGCGTTAACTACAATAGTTCTTACGTTGGTAGCACCGTTTTTTGGTGTCACGTTTACCTTACCTGTGGATATTGCTCCATTGTTTATCAGGGCATCAAAATTTGGACGCTTGAATACGATAGACATCGTTGTGAGACCACAACTACTATTGTTACATAAGCCAGATATCATAAATCTGGTATCAAGCATCCTTGTCTCTAACTCTTCGCCGCTGTTGTAAACATTGTTGTCATTTGTGTCTACAAACAGAACGTACCGATCCGACGCAGCTGTAGCAAAGTAAATGCCATAACCATCGCGGAACGCCGTGCCAGTTTGTCCCTGTGCTGACAAAGCCCGCGTTTGTGTCTCTCGCAAGTCTAAAGCTACCTGAAACGCCTGATTCTTGAGAAGAATAAGGTTATTAAAGGCTCCGTATTTCAGTACGATAATCCCAGTAATGAGACCGATTATGCCGGCGGTTATCAAGACTTCTAAAATAGAAAAACCTCGGACAGAAGAGTATTTTTTCTTCATAGGATTGCAAGTAATGTCCTTTCGACCAAAGCTAAAATATCAATCTCAAAAAGATAAACCAGGATGAAGGATACGATCAAAAAAGGTGCGAACGGGACCTCACTTTTCATACTAACACGACGCATCTTACCTAAAGTGAGCTGTCGCAAGCGTCTGGTGGATAGCAAGATGAGTATCAATCCAAAAACCGCACCGAGCCAAAACGCCAAAACAATAAATGAAAAAAGTCCTGTGAGACCAACCAGCATACCCAAGCCGAAGGAAATTTTGGCATCGCCAAGACCAATTGCTCTACCTTGTGAAAAATACCAAAGAGTAAAGAGTAATAGTGTTGCTATACCGCCCGCAAATATACTAAGCAAAAACGAAATATGGTCCCCTACCAACCATGTTTCCACTCCTACAATAAGCAGAGCGAGCGCAGCGATGATAATTGATAACTCATCAAGTATTATCTTGTGATAAAAATCATAGACCAACACCACAATAAGAACAGAAAGTAATACGCAATCCAGTATCAAAAATGTGAGGCCACGAAAGTTTAAGTAGGCCGCTAAAAATGCGGCAGCCGTCAGCATTTCTACTAAGGCATAACGGTATGGGATAAACGAGTGACAGGAACGACAACGGCCGCGTAATACCAAATATGAAAAAACTGGAAATAGTTCATACCAAGACAGAGTGTGTCCACACGATAAGCAATGAGATCGATCATTGAGTGAGCGACCTGTGTGTAGACGGTAGATAACGACATTTAGGAAGCTGCCGATAATAAGTCCAAAGAGTCCAACGACTGAAAAGAAAAACCATTCTGGAAGCATTGTCATAAGTATAAGTTCAAAGCTCAAAAGATAAAAAGCAAAACACCCCGCCGCGTCTGACGCGGCGGGGGGTTTTGTGAAGAGTATTTAACTACGGACAAGCTGTAAAGGCGGTATCACTGTAAGCGCCTGTCACGGTCTTAGCAGCACCAGTAGAGTCAACGCAGTAGTACTGACCAGTGTTAGAGACCAAGCGAGCTTTAAGAGCCCAGGCAGTCGCGCTAGAACCACAAGTCACAAAGCCTGCACCACCCGCCA